>NZ_BONY01000018.1 GCF_016862955.1 Rhizocola hellebori
GTGCAGGCTGGCTGTTTCCCTACAACGGGCGGGCCTATGTCGAGTCTGGTGACGTGTATCAGATGTTGGCGGGCAACCTGCCGGAGAAAACCACCGGTGGCGTGGACTTCGCAGGATCGCGCGACAAGGGCCCGCAAATAGTACCTATGGCAGGTGTCGCGTCCAGGCCAGCTGTGCTCGACACACACCGCTCCATACAGAGAAGGACGCGTAAGCCAGGTCAGATCTGCTGATGGAGGCAGCCGAGTAAATGCACACGGAGCCGACGTGATTCTGCACGGCTGCGCCTCGTGGTGGCCGGGGCGGTCGGCAGGTCCACTGGAATGGCGCCGCATTGTACTGGCTCGTTCGTTCAGAATATGAGCCAGTTTCTTGGAAGTGCGGATGCACCTACGCTCGTCTCGGACGCTGCCAGTTGTGCTGGCTTGCTGGGACTTTGATCGGAATCAAAGCCAAGGTCTTTGTCAGGAACGGCCCGATCGGTGTCACTGTGAACGCGGGAGAACTCACGTCGTGGATTAATGTCTACCGCAACAAGAACGGTTTCGTTCACGGAGCGCCAGGAAATGCACCATTATTGATCTTGCGCCGGTTCTTGATCGTTCTATGGCAAACGCGTCGCGACGGAGCCAGGACCTGTTCGTCGGCGAGCTGGATAGGCTTACGCGATTCACCAGCGCGCACGTGGACTGGGATGATGCAGCAGGGGAGGATTGGGCTCGTTTCCTTGACGGCGATTTGGTTGTGGGGTACTTGTCGAGGAAGATTCCTTTACTATTTGGCGACTCAATGTTCCGCGGCGTCGTCGGCGTGCCTGTGGTCTACGTTGAGGCTAGATCCGAAGATCCGGTTCTGTGGTGTGATGCTTCCGTTCTCCACGCTGCGTTCGGGCACTGCCCGCGGTTAGCTGGCCTGAACTCTAACAGCTTCTCACCAGATGATCTTTGGTACGCCACGGTGTAGGTGGGCCATGGACACCTGGAGGTGAAGAATCAAAAGGAGACCTTGGAGGAATCATCCGTGGATGAGAATGACGGCCTTTCGGCTGAACTGCGGCGGGCCATCGGGATGCTCAGTCGTGGATCAGAGGCGCAGCTGGCTTATTTGCGCGAGCTAGGAGTAGGCGATCTAGCCGACGAGTTGGCTTTGGAGTTTCATGACGCATTCATGGTGGCAAAGGAGCAAAGGTCGGGATCGATCTCAGTCGACGCTATGGCGGCGCTAGAGGATCTCGATGCACGCTTGGCCCGGTTGAGCGAGGACTCCGATGACGCCTGGCGCTCAGCTTCGCTGCGCACATCGGTGGCATGGGCTGACCTGCGCAAGGCGGCCGCGAATGCGCTAAGGCTGCTGGAGGTGCATGCGCCGGGTGTTCAATAGCATCCCAATTATCGCCCAACAAACTGGCCGCAAAAGAACGGATAGACCCCGGTGCCCCAGGGAGTCACCTCCATTCGCCTGCGTCACTAGCTCAGTGCCTCAATCATGCAGCAACAGGCATTTGTTGTAAATCGCCCGCAAGGAGGTCCGCCGAAAGAGCTGGGCGAGAAACTTACGTCAGGACGAACCGAAAGATCCAATGTGGATCCTGGAGCCGGCCGAGGTGCCCGTATAGCCATCGTGCGTGAGAATCTTCTGCGTACTGGTCATGTGAGAATTGGCTGCCAGCGCCCCTCCCTCGGACCCGACTCAAACAGCAATGTTCTGATGAGGACCCGCAATCGGACACTGCGAACGTCCTCATCGCGGCATGTGCGGACGTTGCCGAGGGCTGTCGGCGCGGCTGACACTCGTTGTTAGCGGCGGCGAACGGACCGCCGTCGGCTCCCAGCGCGTTAGGAGGGACGCATATGGGCTCAGTGCTTGTAAGTGTCATCGGTACTTTGCTGGGAGTCCTGCTCGGTGGTGCCTTCCGTCAGGTGCAGGCGTCCCCGGCGCGCAGGTGGCAGGGGCAGGATGAGCTCAGGGATACGAAGCGCTGTATACGCCGAATACCTGCGGTCGATCATCACGAGCTATGTGCAAGCGATATCTGGCCGTAAGCCATATTGATGTTGCTGGGCTCGGTGTGCCTTGGTCTGTGTCGACAGTCTGGGGTGGTGTTGAATCAGTGTGGGGCTGGTTGGCAGGCTGTCAGGCTTGGTGCCATTTCAGGGCGGTGATAGACCGGTGTGCCGGATATGCCGCCGGGTGGCCGGTGGTTTGTGACGTAGGGCGTGCTGCTCGCCGACCTTCCGTTGGGGCACCAGGATGAGGCGGTCCTCGCGTATGACGAGGACCCGGCCGGATCATCTTCGGCCGGGTCCTCGGTGTCGCTGGATCAGGCGACCACGCGACGGCGGCGCGTGATCATGAATAGGGTGCCGCCGGCGATGAGCATGATCCCGCCGATTCCCGCGATCAGCGCGACGTTCGTGCCGGTCTGGGGAAGGTTGCCGTTGCTACCGACGTACACGATGAAGTCATCGCCGTTGTCGGTCGGGTCGATATCCTTGTACTTATCGACGAGGCGGGCTGACGCGCCGGTGAACTTCTTCGCTGTGGCGGAGCGCGCCGTGGCGCTCTCGGGCTCGAGCTCGCCCATCGGCTCGATGGTGATGTTGCCAGGGGTCAGGTTCACCGGTCCGGCCACGGTCGAGGCCACCCTCACCGTCAACGGCTCGATGCCGTACCACGTGCTGTCGTCCTTGTGGCTGCCGCCGGTCGGAATGATCCAGTCCGGCTCGGTGCAGACCGCCTTTCGGTTGCCCTCGCTGTAAACACAGTGGGGCACCGCGCCCTCGAACGTTGCGCCTGCCGGCAGCATCACCGTCGTAACGACGCCCTTGGCCGCTGCCGTGCCCTGGTTGTAAAACGCGGCGATGAACGGGGCGGTCTCGCCCGGCTTGACCGGCACGATGTCGCCGTCCTCAGTGATGTCGGCGGCGACATCCCAGTTCAGGACCTTGAGGTCGACGCCGTCAGTCTCGCTGAGCATGACGTCCACGACAGCGACGTTGTTGGACGCATTGGGGTCTGTGGCGTCGGAGCTGACCGTGACCTTCAGCTTGCCGGCAGGGCCGGTCGTTGCTCCGCCTGTCGACCCTCCCGTCTTCAACAGTCTGAAGAAGACGGTGTCGAGGTTCTCGCCGGTGGTCAGTTGCACGCCCTCGGTGAACTCGCAGGTCTTGGTTGCCGTATCGCACCAGGCTGGCAGCTCGAGCCACACCATGGCGGGAGCGAGTTGGCTGGTGTCAAAAGTCAGCTTGATCCCGGTGGCGGCGCCCGGACCGTCGTTGATGATGCTCACAGCAATGTCCTTAGCGGACGCTCCGAGCGCAATGGTCGTGCCACCCGCGGATATCCGAAGGTCAGCGGTGGTCTCGGCGAACACCGGCGCGGAGACGGCCGACACGGCGAAAAATGCCACCGCGCCAACGGCGGCGCGGCGAAGCACTAGCTTCATTAGTTCTCCCCGTAGGGTCGATCGGAAACGACGGGTAGAAATATACAAGTAATGGTCCCGTTTGGCGGTCCCCGTCGCCGGACGAAGAAAGCGGATGGTTTTGAACGCGACCAGGGTGTGGTCGCCGCCAAGCCTCGGATGCGTCTACGTCGACGGCAGAAGGTGCGCCGACGTCCGAGTAGAGCACCCGACGTGGACACACGGAGTACTGGTGCAACGCATCCTGTCCGGCATCACCAGGGCGGAGCTGGTACGCCATGGGTACGCGGTCTTCGGCCGTTCGCCACGAGAGGTGTTGCCGGCAATAAGGGACGACGATGTTCGACAAGCCGCCCGCGCGGAACTCACCGGGTACTGGACCTGGGCCGCCCGGCGTCCGTGGCTGCGGCTTGACCCAGTCATCGCCGATCTCGGGTTCACAGCGATGGCCCGTGGGCGCTATGCGCTGCGCACCGGTGAACTCTTCACCAAGAGCCAGACGGTCGAGCAGGCTGACGCTCCCGCTTGGCTCATCAGCCAGCTACGCGCTCGGCGGCAAGGCGAAGACGTCACCTCACCCCGCCTTCGAACAGCTCTACTCGCCTGGCGCGACGCCCGCCGCACGCTGGACCGCATTCAGCGTACCGACACCCTCCCCGGCTGGGCACGCTAACGTCCGCTCATCGGCTTCTTATTAACTGGTGCTACGACCGTGGCCCGGCCAGGCTTGGTCGAGGTGACCGGCGGGGTGGCTCTCTTTTCGGCTGCCCACCGCGGTTTGGTGTGGCTCTCATCTGGCATGCGCTCTGCCGGTCGCCGTGGCGCGGAGAGGCTCAAGAGGGGTCTGACCAGCTCAAAGAAGCGTTGCCCTCCTCGCCGATATCAGCTCGGTTCGGATGAGGAGGAACAGCACATGGCACGCGTCATCATCGGCATGGACCCACACAAACGTTCCGCAACCATCGAGGTCATCAACGACCGTGAGCAGGTGCTTGCCCAAGGCCGATTTAGCACCGACCGTGACGGCTACCAGACGATGCTCAACCTGGGCCGCCAGCATAAGGACCGCGTTTGGGCGGTGGAAGGCTGCAACGGCATCGGCCGGCACCTGGCCCAACGCCTGGTCGCCGACGGCGAAACAGTCGTGGATGTACCCGCCAAGCTCTCGGCGCGGGCACGAGTGTTCGCCACCGGCCAGGGCCGTAAGACAGACGCCGTGGATGCCCACTCAGTGGCAGTGGTCGCGTTACGCACCAACGGATTGCGCCAAGTGGTCGTCGACGACACCGCGGTCGCGTTGAGGTTGCTCGTTGACCGTCGTGACGGGCTGGGCCGAGCCCGCACCGAGACGGTGAGCCATCTGCATCACCTGCTGCTAGAACTCGTGCCGGGCGGGCGAAGCAGTTCCTATCGGCTGCACAGGCCCGCCCTTGCTCAACACGGTGCGGCCGCGCGACATCGTCGGGCGTACCCGCCGCCAGCTAGCTCAGAGCTCATCACCGAACTGGCCGTCATCGACAAGAAGATCAAAGCCGCCAAGATCCAGCTGACCGAGTTAGTCGCGGCCACGGGCAGCAGCTTGCTTGAGCTCAACGGCATCGGCCCGTCCGGAGCCGCCCGGCTGCTCGGCGACATCGGCGACATCAGCCGCTTCGCCAGCCGCGATCACTTCGCATCCTGGAACGGCACCGCCCCGATCGACGCGTCCTCCGGCGACCAGCAGCGTCATCGCCTCTCCCGCGCCGGCAACCGGCGCATCAACCGGGCACTGCACATCATGGCCATCGTCCAGCTGCGTCACGACACCGAAGGCCGCGCCTACAACCGCCGCAGACTCGCCGCGGGCAAAACACCGATGGAAGCTTTGCGTAGCCTAAAACGATGACTGTCCAATGTGGTATATCAAAGGATGGTCACCGACGCCCATAAGGCGAGTCCGGGAGGGCAATCGGGGGCGACACTGACATCCAGCGCGGCCGGCTCAACCCCGACAGCCGACTCTTCGGATAAGCCACTTCCCGGACTCGACACCCACCCTACGCCACGCCCCATACCCTCCTCCACCAGCAGACCGACCCCACAACCCCCAACCAGGAAGAGACGATCTCTCACCAACGCTTGACATAGAGGGGTGCCAGATCCGGATGTGTAGTTGGCGGTCGGTGGTTCTCACGGGTATCGACGTGATGAGAATCCATGGCCATCAAGAACGAGTAACGCGGCCCGCAACGATGCCGCCGTCTCGCCGTCGTGATCGCCAGCCATCAGCTCAAGCGAGTCTCGGGATAGGGCCCCCAGCAGCTCTCGAAGCCGGCCCACGACGTCGTAATCACGATGCACCGCCCACCACTGAGCTGCATCCATCAGGTCGACGACAGACGATGCGTCGTTGCTCAGGCACTGCTGCGCAGTAGCAAGCCATTGCTCCTCGGCCGCGGCCAATGCCTCACGCACCACCGACGGATCGCGGTCGTGCGGCATCGGCACGGCCAATGCATGCAGAAACATGTTCCAGTGTTGGCGGCCGATCGCCTCAGTGAACGACTCGCCGGCCAGGAACACCGAAGCGGCCACCGCAGCCCGCCCGACCCGGCCGCCGGACTGCGTCAGCCGCTGCAGCACTGACGAACCGACCCGCGCAAGCGCCCGTTCGAGGTGCGGTCCCGGGTCGACACCGACCTCAAGCCACACCCACTCAGCCACCGCAATCAAGTCGTACACCGCGTCGTCGCGCACAGCGGCATCCTCGGCCAGGAGCTGAAGTCCGCCGAACGAGCCGGCATGCATCCAGAACCCGACCGCAGCCCACCGGGCAGTCTCGTCCGACGAATCCCGGACAACACACCGCTGCGCAAACTCGTCGACCTTGTACCACGTCGTACGGTTGTTGGTGCCAGACCAAAACTCATCGCTGCGCGGCAACGAATCCAAACGCGACCACATATTCTGCAACGCCAGATTCACCCGGTCGACAAGTGCGTCATCCTCGAACACGCCGCCCGCCCGCGCCACGCAACCACCAGATGAACCATGATCTCCAATGTTCACGCGGCGATTGTCCCAGCGTCCCAACCTCGGCAGCATCAGATATTCGAGGTGGCAGTCAACCACCGCGCCGATCAACCCCCTCCATTTGATCCGCGGTAATCGCATTCGCACGTTTAGTGGACCCGCAAGGGGACGATCAGATCAACGGCTCTGGGGCTCTTTCGGTGGTGACCGTGGGTGATCTCAGTTGAGCAGGATGCGGTGGCGTAGCAGTGCGAACCCGGCTCGGCCGTGTATCTGGCGCATGATTCGTTTGGTTTTGGTTTTCACGCCTTCGGTCCCGCCGTTGTGGTAGGGCGCTGTCCGTCGGCTCGGGCCGGGCCTTCCGGGGACCGCGGCCGCAGCTTCATCCTATGTCACCGGGCACCAATCCGAACCGATGGCCACGTCATAACAGGCTCTGCAGTGCAACGTGTTCGCTGCGAACCGCTGTCGCTAGGGGCAGGTTATTCGTGGTGGTGTGCAGGCAAGTGGACAGACTGAGATCACGTTATCGGCGTTGGTGGAAAATGGATCCACGATTCGAGCGGCGTTGCCAAATGCACAGCGTGCATCGCCTAAGCGGCATTTGACATTGGCGAAAGATGCCTCGGCAGGGTGACAAAGTGGATATCTCGCACATCGCGGGATAGTCCTTACCTAGCATCAGACCAGCAGCCTTTGACAACAGAGAGCGGCGTTCCAAACCGATGCGATCGGCCAGCCGCCGTTTGGAAACGCCGCAGGTTGAGGGCTCTAGCCCAATGGGAAAATCGCCGACAGGGTCAGGCGGCCAGGTTGGGCATTCGTCTGTGTCGATCCCGACACACGCCAAACTCCAACGCCGAGGTCAAACGAGTCCGTCGAGTCTCGTTGGGGTTCACCTCGACGGTGACTTGAACCCCAACCTGCATCTGCGCTTCGTCACAGCGGCGGTCTGGCCATCGCTGTCAAGTGCGGCGATGGAGGCTTGGCGGTGTTCGATGCAGTCATGGCGGCATGACATGCGTAACTGAGCGTGTCGGCGCTCGCCCAATTCCTCGTTTGTGCAAGATCGCGCTCAGGTAATTGGACACGACAGCCAGGATGCCAACGCGGCCGCTGTCCAACTGGGATGTCCTCGTTCGCTGTACTGGCGGAACACCCAACCCTTGGCTAAAGCGACTTCCTCTTCCAAGAGCCTCGATCCGCCAACCAGGCTTGTTGGCGTCGATGCCGTGATCCAGGAGGCGATGACGTGGCCACGGGTCCAGCCCACAAGCAGCGAGGGCGCACGGACATCCGCATCGGTAAGTATGCAAGGGTGGCGCAGCTCCGGGCACCGGAGCTAGTGATCTCCTCAACCGCGTTGATCGACCATTTCGAGTGCGTAGGTTTCTTTGAGGCATACGCTTTGCGACCTGGTTGCCCCGGCTCCCGCCGAGTCATTGTCGAATCTCGACACTTCCTCCGTAGTGCTGCTCAAAATCGGCGGCGAGCTCGGGACCGGCAAAGAGCAATGGCCTATCCCGCCACCAGGCACCGGCAGAGTCCGCATCCCTTGATCGTAGCAATTGCCTGAAACGACGATCCACCGTCTGCACCTTCTCGACCCACCAATCAAGGCGACTTCTAAGATCAAGATCGGCGTCGTTCAACAGCACTTCGATGAGGTCCCGTATCGATAAGTCGTTGTTGTACTCATAGATGTTTTCGTCGTATCCGCTCTCGCAGGCGACAACGAACCGCTCCCACTCCGCCGCAACCTCCGAGGCAGACAGGGATCGACTCCACCCAGCCCCCTGAACGGCTTCGCGAAACAATCGATCGATATCTGAGCTGATCATCACTGATTCCAGAAATAGGCGACGGGATCTCCATCTGGCCTGAAGAACGTGCGAATGGTCCCGGACAGTGATCTTACTCCGAAGTATCCGGTCGAGGGGTCAACCTTCACCGCCACCATCCCCACCGCCGCCCTGCCCGTCTACGCCGAAGCACTGCGCGAAGGAGACGGCCTCACTGCACCAGACAGCATCGATGTAGCCCGAGCAGTTCACGAACTGACCCGTGTCGGCCTGGCCAGCGCACACCCCGTCCTTAACGGATGGACACAGATCGTGCCAGTCCTGCCCTACTTCGTGCGCAGCAAACTGCGCGACCAGCCCAACCTTCATCACACCGCGACGCAGGTTCACTACCGCCTCTACACCCAGCTGGCCGTGGCGATCGAGCAAATGCTGGCAAGCCTCCAGGCAAAGCAACGCGCCATCGGCCACGTCCTGGCCGCGGCCGAGTACGCCAAACCTGACCTCCGCCGTCGAACACGCCCTCACCTCCGGGCAGCCCACCCTCCCGATCGTCAGAGCCATCGACCAGTTCCTCCGCCAAACCCAGCAGCATCAGCGGCGCCGCGGAATCCTCGACCGCACCATCAATCGCCACCGAATCTCGAAACCCCCGAACAACAACGGGAACTGCTGGACCTACACAACATGGCCGGCAACTGTTTGAAGTTGTCCACGCGTTGCTGTGCGTGTACCGCGTGAATGAGCTCGTAGATCGTCTGCGGTAGTCGCTCGCCTGGGGTCGTGTGGACCGATTTCGCCTGCCCTGGGGTCGGATCGGCCCTCCTTGACTGCGCGGTATCCGCCTCCCAAGCACGCATGCCTAGCTACCACCACCCTGCTGCGGCAGCCCGGGGGGAAGGTCTTTGCAATCAAGGAGAAAGATCAGCGTTACGGAGCGACGGCCATGCGGAAGCCGTCTCGCTCACCGTTTCCCGCGGGACAAGAACGAAGGCGCAGCAGGAAGATCCGGGCGGCTGCAGCCGTCATGGTGGGGCAGGAGATCTTTGGCTGGTCCTCGGGTAGGCACGCCAGTCGATTATCACTTATGGATCTCTAGCTTGGGTCTGAGACGATACAAGCATGCAGTCTGGCACAGAGGACGCGGTCCGCAGCGGTGCCCAATCGGGCGCGGTCGTGGATCTAGCGGGTGCTGAACTCTCCGCGGAGTTCCTGGGAGAGTTGCTCACCGTGCCAGACCCGCATGTCAAGGCAGTGCGCATCCGGTATGCGCGGATCGCGGGGGCGGGTGGCGGTTTTCGTTGCTTACAAACAAGCAATCCTGACTTGCGTAGGCGGGTGAGCATCTTGTCTCCGATCGGAAATCGGCTAGCGGCCGATACGGAACAGCTGGGTGTTGTGGCGCGAGGCCCCCCGGCATGGACTGGAGTTCAGCCGATGCGAAAACGTGGTGATTCCATCCGTTGCTCGGCGGGATGCTGTGATTGCAGTTCCAGCCCGCACCCCGTTGCCGGCGGCCCAAGTGAGAGCGACGTCGGCACTGTTGGCGCGGGCGGCGGAATGGGCGCTATGGCGGCGAGGGCACTAGCGGCAAGCGCCAACGCGACTGCCGCTGTGAGTGGTCGCCGGGATGACGCCACCGGTCTTCGGCTATGAGCCGCACGAGCAAAGGCGGCATCTCGAGACCGCGCACCATCACCCGCCAATGCTAGCCATAAGAACCGTGACATGACGAGCGCTGAGCGACCCGGCGCCCGACCGCTCCGCCTGCCGTCCCCAGAAACAGCACCGGATAGAACCGTCGCGCGCGACGACGCCATGCCAGCCGTCTCGGTCAACCTTCCCGTTCTGAGACATGGCTGCCGCTTCTGGTGAGGGCGCCTCAATGAGGCGAATGCCGTGATTGCAATGCATTAGCCGAGTGAAGATCCAGCTGTGTCGGTAGCGGATCAGATCCGAGTGTCACCGACGGTCATCGCGCCACCCGGCGTCCGTCTCAGATGGACCCCGCTATTCGGGCGGCCTTCAAGCAGTCTCAGTACGTACCCCACCCGGGCGACTTGGCGACTGGCTGGGTCCCGGGACAGATCAGGTGGACCAAGATCGAGGACAGTTCGGTCCGACGGCGCTGCACACGGCGGCCTTTGTCGTCGCCCAAGTCGGGCGGAAGTTTCGAGCATTCCCTCGCCGGATATGCCTGATAGCTACGGGACCTTCGCCGGGCCAGCCTCGCATTCATGCGTCGTCGGGTCACACCCGCCCGGTGACGGTTATGATCAGTAAAGAGGGCGTGGATTTGATGAAGCAACAACAACTGCCCAGCTCTGGGGTAAACCGACGCGATGTCAAAAGGCGCGCGCTTACCATCGCGGTCGCTGCTTTACTTGTCCTGCTCGGCCCTGTAGCAACTGGCACGGCGCACAGCGAACAGGCCCAACCCGATACAACGTTTGGTAGCGGGACGTTGGTCGTTGGCAAAGACGTGGCACCAGGGACCTATCAAACAGTCGTCCCGACAACGTCGGTTGGCTGCTATTGGGCACGGCTGAGTGACTTGACGGGCGAACTCGATGCGATCCTGGCCAATGCCAATCTGGAGCCCGGCGACATGGCCACCGTGACCATCAATCCCGATGATGCAGGATTTACATCAAGTCGTTGCGGCACCTGGCAGCCATCACAAAAGGTAGGCCCAACTGCTCCCGCAGCGACAATTGCCGGCGGAACCTGGATCGTCGGAGAGGACATACAGCCGGGTACTTACCGAGCGACCGTCCCCGATGAGTCAATCGGTTGCTACTGGGCAAGATTGAGCGGCCTGACCGGCGAACTCGATGCGATCCTGGCCAACGCCAATCTGGAGGCCGGAGACCGCGCCACCGTGGTCATCGCCGACGGCGACGCCGGCTTCACATCCAACCGCTGCGGTTCGTGGGAAAAGACAGACTCATAGGTACACAGGAGACGTGCAGCACATGCCAGGCAGCCAATGGCATACGACCACACAGCCAGCAGCATCCCGGACCTCCCGCCGATGTACACGTCCGATCAGGGATCGCTAACTGAGACGTATGCCGTGATCGCAATGCATTGGCCAGGTGAAGATCCAGCAATGTCGGTCGGCGACCCCTTATCGGACACGGAGAACGCGCCCATCGCGGCTAAATGAGGATGTTCCAGGATCCTCGTCGTAGAAGATGTGGGTGCACTCAATGCGGCCTTCACTGGCCGGCAAGCCCTGTACATCAGACCCTCCTCCGGGCCTACGGGATCCGCCGTGTGGCTGCCCGAAGCCGGCGGCCCCGCCAACCTCGATAACCCCACCCACTCAGCGCTGATCATGATGCTCGGCCACCATCCTCGACCTCGCCGAAATGCTCGACTGGCTCCGCGCTGTACCCGACGGCCTTGATCTATAACACAGAACCTAGTGCCCGGTCCCGGGGGCGTAGAGGTCGTCCTCGGTGACGACCGGGGCGAGGTCGTCCTCCGGGCGGCCGACCCGCGCGGCCGCGCCGAACATCGCGCCGCGGGCCGGGTGCACCGGGGCGAAGGATGCGAAGCCGCGGCGCTGCGGGATGTCGTCGTAGACCGCCTCCATGCCGCCGCGCAGCAGGTAGGTCTCGTGCCAGAAGCCGGTGCCGCCGCTGTCGCGCAGGAAGTCGCGCCACCACAGGCGGTGCGGCTCGGAGCGGGCCCAGGTCAGCAGTGCGGGCAGGTCCCGCCAGTACTGGCGGATGCCGAGGTGCATGGGGAACAACGACCAGAGGAGCGGCTCGTGCGCGAGCAGGCCCTCCGGCTTGTCGTCCGACCGGCCGATTCGCGGGCCGCGGGTCATCAGGGTGCGCAGGCCGTAGAGCCGGTTGACGCGCATACCCAGATAGACCACCACCAGGTCGGGATAGGACGACAGGTCGACGGTCTCTCGATTGACGCGGCTCAGCATTGCCGATCTCCTTCAGGTCAGGATCCTCCGATGGTAAGGTCGCGCACCGACCATCTACTTGATGCGCATCGGCGAATGGCATGGAGGATCGCGCGGCGTGCCCATACTGAGCTTGTCGACCTCGGCGACGCGCCGGTTAGGTCGCCGGCGACACGCTCCCGATCCGTTCCAGGATGTATGCGGCCAGTTTGTCCGACCGATCCATGATTGCGCACTCTGCGGGAACCCTTGCAGGAGAACGACTGTCTTTTGCGTCCACCTGCCCCTCGTCCAACACGGTGAACCGCATGCCGCTGCTGGAGAACGCTTCCACAACGTGGACGCTACCCTCCTGCGGTTCGGCAACGTTGGATGGCCCAGAAGTAGTGACGATCGAACCGTTTCGTTTCGATGACGTCGCCACCGAAGGCGAATCTGGTGAGGCCACGGAACCGGGTAGGCGAACATCCGCTCATCGGCAGATCCGCGTGTTTGTCTGGTCCACGACGAAGCCCAGCGTCCCCAATTCGGCAGGCTGGGCACTTGCGAACCCTCACTTCGCGACAGTCCGACGCCGATCTGCGACTTATCACGCCACATTATCGAGCGTTGTGCTGCTGCGCGATGGCACACTGGCCCACAAGGCCTGCAACGTCGGATACTGCTCAATCTCCCACAGCGCCTCGCGAAGAGCGCGGTCCATTTCAGGACCTGGACGTTCGAAGTAGAAGCCACTGTTCGACACATTCAACTGGTCAAGATCGGCAAGCGTGGCGTGATCCGGGAAAACCATGTCGAGTGAGACCTGCCAGTATTCCGGCTGGTACCACTCCTTATCCGTCCACTGTGCCCGGACGTCCACCGCTAGCTGCCTGGTGAACGAGAGACTAGGCAGCCCGTCATTCCAGCTATAGCGGCCCCACTGAACAATGAATCCGTCCGCGTCGCATTGGGGGTCAGTCTCAATACCATCAATGTCGACGGCGAGGAACCCACAAAACACACGCCACGCTGCCTTCGGACTCCCGACCCGCTCAGGATCCAATCCGTGATCACGAAGCATGTCACGTAGGCAGTCGGCCGAACCCCGCCAAGAGACGCGCACAAGGCAAGGTAGCAGAGGAGCACCATCTGCGCAGGTCACCGAGGCTCTGGCGATCAAAGCGCTAAGACCCGAACGAGTAGGCCTCCTACGCACCACAGGAACCGCTCCGCAACATTGGCAGGATTGTAAACGCCTTTCGTGACTGCATGATCTGGTGCGCTGTCATGAGCGGAATTGGCGACGAAGGCCCAGCGCAATATCCGCTCACCGGCAGATGCGGGCGTGTGATCTTGTGTGATGGTGGTCGTCAGCTGCGTCGGTTGGCGGCGTGTGAGCCGGGGTATCGGTCGGGAAGGTTCCGGGCGTTCGGGTCAGAAGTCCAGGTGCTCGTATTCGACGTTTGCCAGCCAACCGGTCAGCTCTGCGAGTTGGTCGCGGGTGACGCCGTGGGCGACCCATTCGTCCTGCTGGTCAAGCCGGAGGAACCCTTTTCCTGCGAAGGCGCGCCGCAGGTAGTCGGTGAAGGTCAGGCAATGCTCTTCGTCGCGGACGAGCGGATCTGCGCCGGCGTGGGGTAGCCAGACGGAGTATGGGGCGCCGCCGCTGATGTTGGCCTTATGTAGGTAGTCGGCGGCGATGGTGATTTCCAGCGGTCCGGCGATTTCGGGATGCAGTTCCGCCGATTCCTCCTGCCACTCCTCGACTGAGAACCACGCCGTGCTGAGGTCGATGATCTCCAGCGGGTCGGCGACCGTAAGTTGTTCGGGTACGCCGGGCGGGAACGGGGCGTCCCAGGTGCCGCGCGGGACGAGGTCGATCGTTCCGACGATGCGCCAGTAGGCGGCCAGCGCTGGCGGCACCGCCGATCCGGTGATCTGCTCCAGTTGTCGCAGCCGGTCCTCAACATCCGCGGCGGGGCCAGGTAGCGCCTGCTCGTTGCTGACCGGCCAGCCGCAGGCGATGAGAGCAGCGGTGAGGCTGGAGGCGTTTCGCCGGACGCGATCCATGGTCAGTACGGCTACCTGCTCGGCCTCCGCGCGCCACAGGTCGTCAAGGTGGGCGATTGCCCCGAGGTCGCGCCATACCCCGCGATGGTCTCCGTCCAGATAGCGTGCCACGAGATCCCCTCGTCGCAGGTGCCTGCCGGCAGGCGTTCTTGTCTGCGCCGCCCGTACGGCTCTGGCAGCGTCCAGTGCTGGACCGGTAACGGCGGGATCGGCATACCTGAGCACTTGGCGGGCCTGATGGCCCAGGACTTCGTGGTCGCGAAGACCGACGCACAGGTCAAGCCAGCGGTGGTCCTGCGACACCAGATCGCGCAGCTGCTCCGAGTGCCACTCAGGGCCCGATCGGGTAAACGACCACGGCGACAGCAGACCGAGAGCCTCGGCCGCAGCCGTCAACCCGGCCGTGGTTGCCAGGCATTCGTCGGAGAACAGGTGGGCGACGTTGTCCCAGGCTGTTCCGTCGTCAGTGAACATGACCTTCAGTGCCATGAAGCGGGCAAGGTGGTCGTGGTCATGGATCCCGTGCCGCAGGGCATCGCGGGCCTCGGCGGTCCCGATCCCGAAAAGCGCGTGGGCGGCGGCTACCGCGACCGGATTAACGGGGCACTCCTCCCACAGCCCGATCAAGGTCGGAACGGCCGGTTCATAACGCAGCTGGCCAAGTTCGCGAACCTGGTCGGCCACCGACTGCCAGCCAGCAGCACCACGGACGGCGGAGATGCCTTTGTCCTGATAGGCCTTCACTTCGCCCGCGGTAAGACTGCTCCACCGCTCGATGCTGACACGGGCCTGGCTCCCGACATCCGGCCATCGCCCGAGAGCCTCGAGGAGCGACTCCAACACACGCGCGCCACCGATCTCATCTCCGCCCGCGTCGCCCGCCACGCGCACAGTATGCCAGCGGCCAGATGATGAGCCACCGTCGCTCAACGCCACCGGCGGCCGATCCGGATGGTGGATTTTCGGCGTCTGGGGGCGGCCCTTGCTGCCGCCGTCCCGACAGGCGCGGCCGAGCCGGCATTGATGGCGGTCAATGACCTGTTCAGGTCGGCGTGGGGGCACTTTGCTCGATCCACTTGAGCGCGAGCTGCTGTAGTGCTGTCGGCTCAAGACGGCCCACGATGTCGTAGGCGTGGTACAGAGAATGCGGCGCCACGAGCGCCTGTGTGAGCAGGTGCCGGGCAAGGCTGTGGTCTGGGAGCGCGAGGGCCGTCCGCGCGAGGGTGAGCAACCTGCCTGGTCCGCCTGGCAGGTCGGCGTAGATGTGGCGTTCCTCGGCGAGGATGAATTCCTCCAACTCGGCGTGTGGCATGGTCAGGGCTGCGGCTGCCATGACTGTCTCTAGTGGACGGTTGTCGAACGCTGCGTCCGGCAGGTTGGCTCCGAGTTCCCTGATTTCGGCGAGGAGCCCGCTGACCAGCTGCTGATTGCCGATGTCCACGTGCGCGGCCATGATGGCGGTAAGAGCGTCACGCAGCAGGCTCGGCGAATCGGTGAAGGATCGGGCAAGGTTTTCGGCCTCGTCATGGAAACCGTGGCGGGCCAAGCCTTGCAGGACGTATTTCACCTTCGATTCCACGATGATCCGGGACGGGTCGGACACGGTGTCGAGGGCCTTGCCGACCATCCCCAATGCGCAGTACGCGCCGATGAGCAGCGCCGGGTCATATAGGTCGTCGGTGGTGGCGATGGTGGCTTGCGCATGTTGCAGCCAGCGGATCGCTCGCTGGCGGTCCTGTCCGGCGGCGG
Organism: Rhizocola hellebori; assembly: GCF_016862955.1. Taxonomy (GTDB): domain Bacteria; phylum Actinomycetota; class Actinomycetes; order Mycobacteriales; family Micromonosporaceae; genus Rhizocola; species Rhizocola hellebori. The sequence continues at coordinate 15,965 of NZ_BONY01000018.1, forward strand.
TTGAGGCCAGGCCGCAATATGCGCGGATCTTGGCCCAGTCGGTGATGTCCGTCGACGCCACCGCGTCGGCTTCGTCGTAGCGGCCGCGGGTGGCCAGCAATACGGCCAGCGGCGGGTAGGTCCGTCGGGTGAAATCCGGGTGCTTAGCGGCCAGAACCATCTCGGTGGCCTCATCCAGACGGTCGTGCTGCGCCAGTGCCTTCACAAGATCCGGGATGCTGTCGGCAAGGTAGTTCACGGTCTCCAGGATGGTGATCGCGCGTACGCCGTCTGGTGGCTGGCTGATGAACCGGGCGGCTGTCTGCTCGGCTCGGCCAGCGCGGGAGATGGCGGCGTCGAGCTGCTCGGTGTGGGTCAGGACGCGGATGGATGCGCCCAGGCCCCAGGGCGCGGTGAGCGGCTGGTTGGCCGTCTCCGCGAGCAATCCTGCCAGCGCGTGGTCGTCGAGGCCGAGCAGCGCCGTCACCGCATCGGTCATTCGCCAGGCTCGCCGGAAGGGGTGGGGCATGGCCGCTGCAGCCTCGTCGGCAGCGGTGGCGGCCAGGTGGGCGCGCTGCGGCAAACCGTTGGCGTGCATGGCACGAGCCAGCCCGGCGAAGGCGATGGCCTTATCCGAAGGATCCTCGATCTGGTGTGCCTGTTCGGCTGCACGGTCGTACTGCCCGTCGGCGGTCAGGGCCTCGGTGACGGCCAGGCATGCTTGCGGCCGATAGTACTTGGGGATTTCCGCGATGATCCGTTCGGCGTGGTGCAGGTGTGTGGGGGCCAGCGCGGCGAGGAGGCTGTGGAGCACCTCGTGGTGAACGTCTCGAAGCTGCCGGGCGAGAGCCTCAGCGCGCTCGGGGTGCCCGCCGGCGACGAGTGCCGCGACGACGATCGGGGCGCCTGCGGTCCTGGCGTCCTCGTCGTCCTCATCGGACAGCAGCTGTTCGGCCCAATCGCAGTCCAAGGCAGCCACAGCTTCGATGAGCTGTCGGAATGCATGCTTGCGCCGGTAGGCGCCGGAGGTGTGGCCTTCGGCCAGCTCGGCGACGATGCCGTCGACGATGTCGCGGGCGATCCGGTGCTGGCCTTGGGACATGGCATGACCGGACAGCTGCAGGAGCAGGGCTGAGCGCTCCTCGTCGCCTGGGATCTGACCTGCCATCAGCGTGGCCTGTGCGAAGTCACCGTTGTTTGCGAAGGCGTGCGCCAGCTCCGCGAAGGGGGCGCCGCGCCAGCTGGCGGTGGCGGCACGAATGTACGCCTCTGCCATGCCGGTCTCATGCCGCCTGGCCAAGGCCACGGCGACCTCGCCGATAGGTTCGTCGACGATTGCCGGGGAGGCAACGTCGTAGCGGACCAGACCCCAGGCCTTCGCCAGCGTCTCGGGTGCGATGCCGAGATCGACGACAAGGCCGGCGATCATGGCTGGCCAGGACTTCACGTCCGGCAGCAGCCGGCCCAGGACGATGGCAAGCGCCTCGGGTAGTTGCTCGGCGTCGTTGATCTGGCGCAGGACGGTGAAGGCATGCGTCATTCCGTCCGTATTGGACACAAGTTCCCGCAGCAGTTCGATGCGGACTCGTCGGCGGCCCGCCTCGTCCGGCACCAAACCGACCAGCGTTTCGGCGTCGGCGAGCCGGCCGGCAGCGATTGATGAGCTCACCAGGGCGCAGGCAACCGCTTCGCGGACATCATGGTGTGTCAATATCTCGATCAAGTGCGCCGCTTGGTGCAACTCGCCGGCGCTGACAAGCGAATCGGCGAGCGAGCTGATCGCGGGCTTCATCGAGGCCAGGACGGCGCTTCGCTCGTAGGAAATGGTGGGGGAGTCCACCAGGGCCAGCGCACGCATCGTCTGGCCAAGATCGGCCCACATACCCGCCAGCTCGATGGGAATCCATTCGGCGCGGCTGACCAGTTCGCTGCGCCTTTCCGAAAGCATGGTCAGCGCCCGCAGGTCGGCTGGCGGCGAGCCCACGATCGCGTCCTGGGCATGGCGGATCTCGGCCAGAGCCTGGGTGAATGCGCCAGTGGACAGGTACAGCCGTTCTTGGCAGGCGGGATCGAGCGCTCGGGCGAGCAGCGCATCGGCATCGCCGGCATCCCTGAGCACCCTGGGATATTCGAACAGCAGGAACGCCGGTGTGCCGGCCGGCCAGCCTTCGGCCCGCCAGCGCCGGGCCCAGGCATGGATTTCGCCGTGGCTTTGCTCGATCAGCGCGGGGCCGATGCCGGCCTCGGCGGCCGCAAGCAGCGTGTCGTGGGCGACGGCCAGGGTTGCACGGGCTTCGCCACCGGTTTGCCGGCTGCGTCGCCTCGGCACCAGTACACGTTTCATCCCGGCCAGCACCGTGTCGATTTCGAAGGGCAGCCGTCCGGTGAGCGATTGCAGCTCGCTGGCCGACAGGCCACCGCGCCCGGCGATGACGAGGGCGAGGATCTGTGCGCTGAACGTGTCGGTCAGCACCGCGGAAAGTTCCTGCCGGGCTTTGGTTTCGAGGCCCTGCGCGTGCGCGGACTGGTTCAGATGCATGATTCTGGCGCGGCGCAGCGGATGCTGCGGGTCGTCGGGCGGGCGGTGGTCGCTGCGGCTGCTGACGATCACCTTGAGGCCGGGCTCCGCCAGCGGCAGGATGTCGGCGATCTGCAGTGTCGTGCCGGTGTCCTCGTCGAGCCCGTCCACGACCAACACTAGCCGTCGGCCGTCGGCGTGGGCTCGTCCGGCGGCCTCCGAGATCAGGCGATGCAGGTGGGATGCGCGGGCGGCCAGCGGGATGTCCAGCTCGGCGTCGGGTCCCAGCAGCGCGCAAACCTGGCGCAGCAGGTTGTCGACGGCGGCCGCACAGTCGGACTGGCCCAGGCCGCGGCGGCTCACAAAGAAAGACAGCAGATCGGCGTCCGGTGGCGGGCTGGTCACGAACGTGGCCAGCAGGGCGGTCTTGCCTGCCCAGGGTTTGCCCTGGCACCACAGGTATGCGTCGCTGCCTTCGCAGAACTGCGCCAGCGCCAGCAGTTCCGGCTCGCGGGCACGAAGCCCTTCCGCGGGTACAAGGTCGCTGGCGATTCCGCCGTAGGCCGCAAAGACCCGGCTGCGGACGGCACGCGGTGCCACGTCGGGTATGTCGACTTCGGTGGGCAGCCTCAGGGCCTGCCGCAGACCGCGGTCACCGCCGGATGCGCTGAAGACTGGCAGGGCCACCAGGAAGGCTGGGCCTTCCCGCTCATGGTGTTCCGTCACCACGGCCACCAGGCGGCCGTCAACCAGCACCGGGGCCCCGGACATACCGCCCCAGGAGGGCCAGCCGCTCGGGGCGCCGGCCAGGGCGCGGATGTGAAGCTCGAAAGTCCCGGACCGGCGATTGGAACCCATCGTGAGATAGCCGGAGCATACTTGCAGATCCCGATAGGCGACCGGCGGTGAGGAGCGGACCTTCCGAGCCGGGTAGCCCGCCGTCTGCGCCGCCACCTCGGTCACCCCGCCAAAGGTGAGCCGGCCAAGGCTGGGCGGGCCCGCGACGTCGGGAAGGCTGCCGGGCGCCACCGAGACAAGGGCAATGTCGTCGCCCAGATTTCGTCGGTCAAGTGCCACCGACTCGGTGTGTGTGGCGGAACCTGCGATGTCGGCGCGGACGGTCACGCTGGTGGCGTCGGCGACCACATGCCAGGCTGTGAGCACGGCAGTGGAGGTGAGCCGGTAGCCCGTGCCCAGAAGGCGGCTATCGCCGATCTGCGCGACGATCTGAACGATTCGGTCCAGTTCCATCAGCTGCTCCCACTTTCTCGGCGGCTGGACACCGTTTGGCGCTACGGCTTGGCGTGGTCCCGCCGCGGACGCCAGGAAGGCACGTTGCCGGAGCCGGGTCTGCCCCAGCGGGTCGGCTCACGGGTCTCGCAGGCGTTGGCACGCGTTTCACCGCAGCGGCCCCATCCGGCTCCACGGCACGCGCGGCCAAGGCGCAGCGGGCTATTCTTCACCTGGCATCGGCTCGCCGGAAATGTGCGGCGACCGCCCGTCCGGGCCAATCGGCTGCAGTGTCAGCCTGATGCGGTGCACCGTCTGCGATGTGCGCGTGGCACCGGCCGAGGCGTCCACCAGCACCAGTTTGGCCGCCACCCCGCCGGAGCGGGACGTGTCGACCACAACAGACACTTCCAGCTCGATCGGGCCGACGACAAACTTCGGATCCTTGTCTCTGCCCTGCCATGCGGCCAGGTTCAGATCCCCGCGCAGCTGATAAATCAGGTCAGCCAGCGTCAGCGCATCATCGGACACGACCACCATCCTTAAGATCGAAGCTTCAGCAACCGTCATCATCACCCATGCGAAAAGATCAATACAGCCGCCGAACAGGTATCCCGCGTCGACGTGCCGTCATCTATATGAATGGGCGTGGTCGGCCGCCGATGGTGCGGCCGTGTTCGGCGACCTGGAACTGCATCGCGGCTTTCAACCGGATCCGCGCCCGCTGCACTTCGCGTTTGGCATGCACACCAAGCAGTTTCAGGAGAGACAAGTGCATCGAATCCCGGGTGTCGGCTGGCCCGTCGAGCTCTGGCAGCCGGACGGCCAAACCGAGGGCCTCGAACATCGGCGCCAAATGAAGCAGCTGATCACCGTAGAAGGCGCGCTCGAACTCTCCAACAACGACGGCTTCGAATCCGCGGCGTAGATCCCTTATGGCTGTGAGGAGTTTACGGCTTCGGGTCGTGATGCCCGGCCTCTGCTGCGAGTGAATCCTTGGTCGATGTATTCGGCCACGATCGTACCGTGCCCGGCGATAAGGTCTTCGGCCATGGCCCGTTGCCAGCCTGCGGAGGTGGCGAAATCGTGGAACGGGTCAGTCGACATCCGTCCGTAGAACACGACCGGATCCCGGCGGAGGCGGCAGTCTTGTTGTGGCGTATGGACCAGGCCGACTTGCGGTCGGTGCGGGCGGTCAAGGATCCCAGCAGATCCGGTCCGCGGTGGTGGTGGGGGAGCGGCGGCATGAGGGGTAACCTTCGTTCGCCTGCATCACTCAAGCTATGGGCTATACGATCTGACGATCTGGCTCAGATTCGGCCCATCGGGCGGGTGGACAAACAAACACACAGGCTACAACCACTGGGGCCGCACCGTCGTGGCCACCACGGCCACCCAGCCTAAGCCCGACAAGCTGACCTGGCTGCTCGACCAGTGGGCTGGCATCCAAACCAGCTCAGTAGACACACTTTGGAACGCGGGCAGAGGCATCGCGCAGGCGGCTTGGAACTGCAGCACCATCGCCATGGCCGCAAGCGGTGGAGGTTGCGGCGTCTACGACCTGGCGGCCCTGGCCATCGACGACCCAGGCGCGGCCGGATCAATGCTCTGGCACGGCGTAGCCGACCCGATCGCCAACGACTGGAGCAACGGCAACTACGGCTCCGCCGCCGGCCGCGCAGGCACCGAAGCCATCATGCTGGTTTGGGTCCAAAGGGCGCGGGATCACTCGGTCCAACGAGCGGTGTTGCCACCAGAGCGGCAGAGGCGTCCGGCGGCGCGGCCAGATCAGCCCCGGTGGCCGTTGTCTCCTCGACAACTGGCATGCATCAACGTTCGAGAATCGCCTTCGTTCGGTCCAATACCGCTTGGGCAGTCATGGCAAGGGGAGATCGGCCATTGACTGCCCGCGCGATGCCATGGATTTTTCAATCAGCACAGGCAGCCGGGCGTTTCAGTCACACTCAAAGGCGGGTCCCCGGGTATCCAGATCAAGACCAAGACGTAAAATTGCAGCTGGAAAATTCAGAGAGTCGGTGGCTGCTGGACCGATGCCTGGCAGACTCGTAATCTTTTGGGTTTGACATGTCGAAGAGTGATGCGCTACGTGCGGCAGTAGCAAAGTTGGAAGGCCTCGGTTATCCAGACCACGCCGATGGTGAGGATTTGGAGGCATGGTTGATGGATCTGCTGCAGACCGATGGTTACATCGCAGGCATCGCCGGCACAGTCCTCAACGGCGGCCACCATCATGGCCGGCTCGACGAGCTAACTTCGTTGAGCCGGCGGCTCGCAAAGATATCGGCCGATACGTTGCATGATCAAGAGGTCGTGGCTGCGAGCCGTGAGTACCTTAAGGCGCTCGGGGAAGTTGTGGCGGCGTTGAATGCGTATACAGGTCGTCACGGGTGAACGTGTAGGCGGTGTCTCATGACCGGGGCTGCCGGCATGCCTTATAGTGATAACACTTAATATGCGGGCCGCATATTATCCTTACGCAGCACGCACTGTCCCGATCACGTGGATCGGCCTGCGGTCGGCCGACCGGGGGGTGCGTTTCCTTTGAGGGAGTTGGAGCGTGGTGATGTGTCCGCTCCGGATGCGTCACCGCATTACCAGCTCGGGCAGCTCCCGATCGATTGGCGGCCGGCCGCAGCGTGCGTGTGGATAGGTCCGGTGCCGGGCGATCAGTTGCCGGTGCCAGCGCAGCAGTGTGGCTGGGGTGACGAAGAACGCCGGCCAATGTGGTCGGGGCAGCAGCCGCGATAGTGCCGCCAGCACCACCCGATCCTCAGGCTGCAGACCCGGGCGGTGTACCTGCCGCGCAGGACCGCCACCTGATTCCGCAGCACCAGAAGTTCGACGTCCTTGGCGCCGCCGTCGCGGGCAAGCTGGGTGAGCAATTGCAGAATCTGGCGCAAGAGAATGTACACCAATGAGGCCGACATGCTCTGGATCGTCGTCACCTATGCTCCCGGGACAGCGCACAAAACCTTACGTCACAGCAACGAATCGGATTTACGAGCACCGCAGGGTGATCGCCAGCCCGACAAGCCCGGCTACTGTGAACGCGAAGACCAGCGCCGCGATCAGTGATGCTGTCAGGTTGTAGCGGCCGCCAAGACGCTGCTGCCAGGAAGACATCCAAGCGTGGACGGTGAAGGCCAAAACGCTGGTCCACGGCGACCTCCGCTCGGGCAATGCCTGCGGGAGCGGCGCCAGCCGCACGATCATCGACTTGGGTACGTTTCAGGGGCAGCCCGGCTTCGACATTCTCTGGCTTTCCGAAACGTCTGTCCACGCAAGACGGTGAAGCATTCGTCGCCCACGGGCCAAGCCAAGCTTTGGCGCGATGCGTTCCCGGCTGCGACCCGCTCGCCGCTGTCGAAGCTCTGCGCCCTGCGACCGCACTGCGCAACGCGGCCGTCTACGCCAACTTCCTGGCAGAAGCCCATCGCCTGGCCGGCGCCCCCCACAGTGCACGGTGAGGCACTACTCTTCGACAGATGTCACTCCTTAAGCGGGGCCTCGCCGCAGCGGCCTGCGTGGCAACGATCAGCACAATTCCCGTCCCCGCGGCTGCAGCGGCCAAGTCACCGGTTGTTCTCGCCTTTGCAGAAACGCTGGTGCCCGACGACGGTGCCGCGGCTCGGCGCTTTTTCACGCTGCGCTCGGCGGAGAATTTCACTTTCACGCAGATCAAGTTAACCGTTGACCTGACCGGGCTGAGCGGCGTCGCTACGGTCACCACCTCGCCCAGCTGCACCACCGCAGCAGCCACGATCACCTGCACCTGGCATGAGATATCCGGTCCATACACCGCTCTACCTTGGACGTTCGACGTCAAAGCGGCCCCCGGTGCCAAGATCGGAGACTCCGGCCAGATCAAGGCGACCCTCGAGTCATCAGACCAGCCGACCATCACGGGCAACGGAAAGATCACCATCGCCGAGGGTGTCGACCTCGCCGCTGCCACCTTCGACAGCATCGGTGTGCAGCCGGGCGCGACTTTCGACCTCCCGCTCGCAGTCATCAACGCCGGAAAAAAGGCGGTCAACGGCGTCGCGGTTGTTGTCTACAAGGGCTTCTGGCTCTCCGGCCCAGCGAAGTACACCAACTGTCTTTACGACGCCGGTCAGGTGCGGGCCTGCGTCTTCGACAACGACCTGGCCGTTGGGGCGCGTTACGGAGCGGCATTGCCGATGACACTGCGCACCGATTCTCCGGCCGGGGAATACGCCAGCCTCGAAGCGATCTGGCTCACGACGGCCGAGCTGGAGCTGCTCAAGGCGGAGTTGGGGCAGGAGTGGTTCGGCAGCCCGGGTAGCGGCGGCGGCGAGCTCGACCTCATCCAGACGCCGACGGCCATGGACGACCAGGTCGACACCGATCCGTTTAACAGCTGGACCGGGTACACCATCGAGATGCTGGGCGACAAGGTCCGTGACTTCGCGGCTATCGGCGGCACAGGGTCAGGAGCGGTCGGCGACACGATCACCCTGGACGTCGGCATTAAGAACGTCGGAAACGCCACCCACTACGTGGAAGGCGACCCCTTCGAGGGCCGCTCACAGGTCACCCTCACCGTGCCGCCCGGTGCCTCGCTGAAATCGCTGCCTACCAACTGCCAAGCGGTGACCGAGCCTGGTGTCCCCGACGCGAATCCGAAGCGCCTCGACGCGTCCCTCTACGAGTGCCTCGGGCCGGAGTTGATCGAAGCGGGCAAGAGCTACACCTTCCCGATCAGCTTTGTGGTGAATTCGGTGATCAGCTCCGCGACCGGGTCCCTAGAGGAGACCTGGCTCACCGACGCGAACCCGGCGAACAACAAGGCACCCATAGTGCTCAACGCGCCCGGGGGCGGCGGCGGCCTGCCTATCACCGGCCCGAAGGTCACCCTGATCGCGGTGGTGGGCCTACTGCTACTTGCCGCGGGGCTCGTCATCGTCGTGGCGACACGCCGTCGTAAGTCCTTGCCTCTGTCTCGCTGACTTTCCCATCCCCAAAGGCGCGTCCCCACCTGCGGGGCGCGCCTTTCGACTGCCGCTCAAAGGATCGCGAGCGGGGGAAGAGGCCGCGGCGGCCGGGCGCTCCACCACGATCATCTCTATCCGTGCCACTGCCGCCGCCACCTGAGCCTGCGCCACACCAACGAAAGCGGCCCGCTCGGCGACCAGCGCGCCGATTTTCGGCTCGGGTCAGGCCCAGCCGCGCGTCGGACGCGAGCCGATCGGAAGGTGGTTTTCGGTCAGGCCCCGGCAACCGTGACCAGCGACGTCGATTTGCCCCGGCCACTTTGATGTGGACTGTGAGCAGGTCGTCAGTGTCAAAGCCCGTCACCGGCTCAAATCTGGCGGGTATGGGTCGGGATGCAGCGCACGATCGTCCTCATTGGAGGATCGACTCCGTAGCCGGTTCGCCGTGCCGATAGGAAGGCCATGGTGAAAGCCTGCGGCGTAGCCGTGGAGATGCTGCCGGGGCCTAGCTGGATGCCAAGCTGATCAAACGGTTATCGGTGAACACGGGAACATCTACGCGATCACTCCTACGCCCTGGAACCCATCCAGCGGCGCGATAGGCACGTCGTCGGCTGAAGGTCGGTAGATGGGCGGAGGCCCGGTAGTAGTCCTAGCGTGTTAACGGCACGAACACGGCGAAGGGGGCCAGCAAGTCAGCAGTGGAAAAGTGCGGGAACATCAGGAGGACGACGTCGGTGAATGCCGGCGAGCTGGACTCGGCAATATTGCGCTGAGGTCCGGGTACACCATATCCAGACCAAGCTGCACCGTGAGGCCGTCATACCCTGCGGGACTTATGGAGAGCCCGGTGCGTTGTAAGGCGCACGCCGGGTTCGGGAGGCGGCATGGGGAAACGGACCAGCGGCACCGCTGACACCGCGCCCCATACCGACCTCACACGGCGACCGATGACCCTTCGGTTTCGGACGGGGAGTGGATCGCGTTGCTCGCTGCGCTTGCGATCTATGTCCGGTGCGGGTTCCGAGATGAGACCGGGCCAGCGCTGTCCGATAAGGACCGGCCGGCTGAGACGGCGCTGACATATAGGGATGTTGGCATGGAAACGCCTGCACCGATCGCTCGCGGATCCTTTGTGGACACCCGACTTCGCTAGATCAACGCCCGCTTCGTGGCAGATGAGTACGCGGGCGGCGACTGCCTGAGGCTGCCGTTGTCAACGAGACTGGCTGGTCCTCCCAAATCTAGGGCGCGGGGTGGACGGCGACACTCACCCGGCAGCGCGTCATCGGTGTGCAGCTCCCATCGTCCCGCAGGGACCACCCGGATCTTGATTCGGTTGCGTTCACCCTTGCTCATGCCACCGTAAAGAGCCATGACGAGGTCGTGCGCGTCGCTGCCCGGGTCCACGGCGCCTCCGACCTCGGGAATCCACAGTTAAACGTCGTGGTGCTCGAAGGGCGGGAACGTCAAGCCGAACTGGTTGCCGTAGAAAGCGTGCTGTGGTTCGCCGATCACGACGCCCTCGAACCCGCGATGAGGATCGCGCAGTGCGGCCGCCTCGTGTTTGTCGCCTCCTGCGCGAGTTCGTTGCATTTACATGGCTGGTTATTGACAACAAGGTTTCCAGTCGCGCACTATGAGAGAGCGCTCTCACGTCCGTCCACGTGGGGGACTCGAACAGGCATTTCCGCCCATCGCACCACCTCCGCTCCTGCTCGAGAAGGGCACATTCGCTGTGGAGATTCAACAAGAACGCGCACCCCGCATGCCCCGTGGCCGCGCCGTGAACCGAGCGCTGTCACGCGGCCGGCGCCTCATGATCCTCCTCACCGCGGCCGTCACTGCACTCGCCGGCAGCGTGGTCGTCCAGCAGCAGCCCGCACAAGCTGCGTGGAACCTCGTGTGGGCCGACGAGTTCAACGGGTCCGGCGCGCCCAGCAGCGCCAACTGGAACTACAACGTCGGCAACGGCCTCAACCCCGGCCTCAATGCTTTCGACGGCTGGGGCAACGGCGAGTGGGAGTGGTACCGCCCCGAGAACTGCACGCAGTCCGGCGGCAACCTCGTGATGCGCGCCAACTGGCTCACGACGCCAATCGTGGTCAACGGCCGCAACTTCTACCAGACGTCGTGTCGCATGACGACGGACACCAAGAGGTCCTTCCAATACGGCCGTATCGAGGCGCGCATGGCGCTCCCGACCGCCACCGGCTCGTGGCCGGCTTTCTGGATGCTCGGTGACTCGTGCGACGAGACATCCACGAGCGCCTACAACCCGGCGCAGACCTACTACGACCGCCTGCCCACCAACTGGGCCAGTTGCGGCGAGGTCGACATCATGGAACACGCGAACGCGAACGCGACCGTCACGAACAACATCTTCTGGGATGTGCGGACCGGCGTGTTCCCGTGGACAGCGGGTCAGAACGCCAACTACGTCGCGAACCCCGCCGTCAACAACGCCGCGGCCTTCCACGTCTATGCGATCGAGTGGACGGCCGCGCAGATCCGCTGGTACATCGACGGTGTGCAAACGCACGTGATCGACACGACACCGGCGACCTTGGAAGAGTTCCGCAAGCCGTTCCACCTCATCTTCAACCTGGCGCTGGGCGGCACGTACCCCGGACAGAACCCCGTGCAGGGCCAGTTCCCGCTCACCGCATCGATCGACTACGTGCGCTACTACCAGGACGGCGGGAGCACGCCGGGTGGGCCCTCGACGCAGATCAACGGGCCGGGCGGCAAGTGCGTGGACGTGGCCGGAAACGACACGGGCGGCAATGGCGCGGCCGTGCAGCTGTGGACGTGCCAGGGGTCTGCTGTTTCGCAGGACCAGCAGTGGAGCTGGGACGGCCAGACCCTGCGCACGCTGGGCCGGTGCCTCGACGTCAACGGCGCGGGTACGGCCAACGGCACGAAGGTGCAGCTCTGGGACTGCAACGGCACCGGCGCACAGAACTGGGTCCAGGAAGGTAACCGGTTGCGCAATCCGAACTCCAACAAGTGCCTGGACTCCCCGGGAGGCTCGACGGCGGACGGCGCGCGACTGCAAATCTGGGACTGCAACGGAACGGCCGCACAGTACTTCGTGAAGGCCGCGTGACGGCCCGCCAAGGGGCACGCTGACGGGTCAGGGCGCGGGAGCGGATAGGCTCCCGCGCCCTGACCGCACGTTCCGGGATACGACTCGCGCCAGGGTCACCACGGTGCTGACGAAGGCGGGCCGTCGACGCCGGGTTTGGGATCCGGGTCCAAGAGATCATGGCCGCTTTCGCGGCACCGCGGCTGCGTCAGCCCGATCTCGTGGAGCAGGCGATGGCAGATCAGGCCATCGCGCTGATCGAAACAGTCGACACCGAAACGTCCAACATCGACACTCTTGCGACCACGCTGGACACGCTGTATCGCGGGCCGTTCCCGATGCCGAAACATCGACACAATGTTCTTCCTTACCCGAACTTGCCCGGTGCTCATGGATGGGATGGTGCCCGGTGGAGCTACTGATGTCGATCGTCGCCGATGCCCGTGACTGTCAAGGAGTGGCTTGACTGCGCCGCGGGTCATCTGCGCAACGGACTGGAACTTCTTTCGTGGCGATGAGTTTCGCGCAGGATTGCCGTCTCAACAGTTAGGCGGCTGCTACCTGGATGCGGCTCGACGACGAGGACCCAGCAATGACGACAATCGACGTTGCAGCCAAGGCGGGCAGGCGGGAGTGGCTGGCGCTGGCCGTGCTGTGTTTGCCCACCATGGTGGCGGCGGTGGACATCAACGTGATGTTCCTCGCGCTGCCGAAGGTGAGCGAGGACATGCGCGCCAACAGCACCGAGCAGCTTTGGATCACCGACATCTACGGCTTCCTCATCAGCGGCTTGCTGATCACGATGGGGACGCTAGGCGACCGGGTCGGGCGGCGGCGAGTGCTGCTTGCGGGCGGCGCGGCGTTCGTCATCGCATCGTTGTTGGCGGCCTACTCGACCTCAACCGAGATGCTGATCGTCTCCCGGGCCATGCTCGGCCTCGCGGGCGCCGCGGTGACCCCGTCGGTGCTGGCGATCATCCGCACCATGTTCCGCGACCCCAAGCAGATGGGCGTGGCGATGGGTGTCTGGGGCACCACGTTGATGGGCGGCATCGTGCTCGGCCCGGTCGTGGGTGGCCTGTTGCTGGGCGCGTTCTGGTGGGGTTCGATCTTCCTCATGGCGGTGCCGGTCATGGGTCTGCTGCTGGTGTTGGGCCCGCTGCTACTGCCCGAATCGCGCAATCTGACCGCCGGGCGGCTCGATGTGCTCAGCGTGCCGCTCTCGCTGGTGGCGATCTTGCCAGTCATATACGGCCTCAAGGAGGTGGGCCGCGCCGGCTGGGGGGCCGTTCCTGTCGTGGCCGTCCTGGTCGGCCTGGCTAGCGCGGTATTGTTCGTGGTCCGCCAGCGGCGTATCACCAACCCGCTGCTCGACCTGACTCTGTTCAGCAACCGGGCGCTGGCTGTCGCGGTGGTGCTGGCACTGCTCGCGCCGATGTTCTCCGGCGGCGTCACCCTGATGTCCACGCTTTACCTGCAGATGGTTGAAGGGCTGACACCCGCCCGGGTCGCGGTGTGGATGCTGCTGCCCTCGATCGCCATGATCGTGTTCGGCAACTTCGCGGCCGGCGTGTCGCAGAAGGTGAAGCCGGCGATCGTGTTGGGCATCGCCGGGGTCTTCGCCGCGGTCGGCATGTTCATCGTGTCGCAAGTAGACACTGGTGGGTTGGGCATGCTGATGACCGGTCTGACCATCGCGTTGGCCGGGGGCGGGGCGCTGGGCATCCTGAGCGCCACCCTCATCATGTCGTCGGTGCCGCCGGAGAAGGCCGGTTCGGCCGGGTCACTATCCGGCACGTTGGGAGAGTTCGGCACAGCCCTCGGCGTCGCGGTGCTGGGTGTGGTCGGCACGTCGATTTACCGGTCGCAAATTCAAGTGCCTGCCGGTGTACCGGATACCGCCGCGGGTGCCGCGCAGGAGAGTATCGCGGGCGCTGTACCGGTGGCGGCGCAGATCTCCGGCCCGGTCGCCGAGCAGCTGATGTCATCGGCGCGGCAGGCGTTCACCCATGGATTGAACGTGGTGGCGATGGTGGCGGTAGCGCTGTTCACGATCTTGGCAGTGCTGGCATTGGTGGGCCTACGACAGGTACCCACGACAAACGGGATGCCGATACCGGGTGGACCGCTGCCCGTTGCGGCTGACGCCGAACCGGCAACGGGTCCGAAGGCGGGCTACCGGACACAGGGTCGTGGTAGCGTGCCGCCACCTGTGCCGACCATTGGCCCATCCGAGAGTGGGGCGCATTCGTGAGCCGTCTGGAGGCCGAGCCCGGCCACGACGTGCGGGATGTCAAGCAAGCACCCGATAGGCCGGCGATGCGGGACCTCGACCAGGCGGCGTTCGCTTCGCTTGTCGAGGGACATCGCCGTGAGCTTCAGGTCCATTGCTATCGGATGCTCGGTTCGTTCGACGACGCCGAAGACCTGGTGCAGGAGACCTTCTTACGGGCGTGGCGCAAGCGTGAAGCGTTTGAGGGCCGGGCGTCGATACGTGCCTGGCTTTACCGCATTGCCACCAACGCGTGTTTGGACTTCCTCGACCGTAATCCCCGCCGGCCGGTCGCGCGTTCTGCCGGGTCCGCCGCCTTGACATCGGACTCGCCCGACGACGTCAACTGGCTTGAGCCCTACCCCGATCTGCTGCTCGAACCGGCGTTGCCGACCGACGCGGAGCCGGATGCCGCGCTGGTCGCTAAGGAAACCATCGAGCTGGCGTTCTTGGTCGCCATCCAGCATCTGCCACCCAAACAGCGAGCCGCGCTAATCATGCGCGACGTGTTGGGCTGGCCGGCCAGCCAGACGTCGGCGGTACTGGGGTTAACGGTCGCCTCGGTCAACAGCGCACTACAACGCGCCCGGGCCACCCTCAAGGAGCACCTGCCGCCGCGTCGGCTGGAGTGGGCGCCCGCCGAAGACCCGACGCAGGCCGAACGAAGGTTGCTCCAGCGGTACATGTGGGTCTTCGAGCGGGCCGACGCCCAAGCGCTAGCCGAGCTGCTACACGAAGACGTCCGGGTGACAATGCCGATGCTGACGGCATGCACACCGGGCATGCCCGATCCACTGTGGCTGGCCAGGGATCCGCTAGTGGCCGATCTGACGGCAGTGCTCGACCCGTCGTCACCTCGCTACCTGGGTCGATGGCGCAGCATCCCCACCCGGGCCAACAGGCAACCGGCCGTGGCCCACTACGTGCAGCGGCCCGGTGACACATGGTATAGCCCGCAGAGTCTCGACGTGCTGCGGCCGGTCGACGGGCGCATCGCTGAGATCACCACGTTCGGCCCCAGCCGGTTCCCGGCATTCGGCCTGCCCGCAACCCTCGGGCAGGCCGAGACACTGATGTCGTAGCAGCTCAACAGAGGATCAGCACGCAGGCGCGATATGTCACCGGGTAGGTGGTGAACGTGGTTGGCGCTGCCGGTCAGGCTACGGCGCCGGGGTCCTTCCGGGTGACCGCTTCCGCTCACCATGGCTTACCGCGGGACAGTGTGGCAGCAACGCGGTCGGCGAACCTGTCCGCTAACCGTTAGGAGTGTGAGACAGCGGCCGTGTGCATCGCACACTGGTGGCTGAGAACCTAACGCTGAGCTCACGGTCGGGCCTGCCCGCGTGGGCCGCCAACTGGTTCATCTACGCGGCGACATCACGTGCTGGGTCTGGTGCTTCAGAGGCGGACTTGGCGACCTTGCCGTCGACGCCAGGACGTGGTGTGCCTGCCACTGTCACACAGATGCCGTAGATCTTGCTGTGGTGGGTCCAGCCGTTGACGAGGCCGCGGTTGTTGCTGATCTGTACCTGTGCGTAGCCCCGGTCGACCACCGATACCCGGTGTAAGTAGACGGTGCCCGTGACCTTGGCCAGCACGATGTCGCCGACCTCGACTTTGGCTGGGTTCACCGGCGCCACCACGACCAGATCGCGGCTATGGATGAGCGGGGCCATGGACGACCCTGTTGGTCGGAACTGGACTGTCTGGCCCGCCGCGACGCGGGCGGCAACGGCTTGCAGAATCCCCACGGGTACACCATCCATGCCCTCAGCGTTCTCGCGCCACCGATTTTCGCCTCGCCTCGATCCGACCCGAAGCGAGCTAGGCGGATTCGTCTCTGTGGGCCGCGACCCGCCGCAGCGCTTCGTATGCAGGACAAGGTGATTCGTGCCGGACAGTGATCGCGTGCGTAGCGACCCGGGTCGCCACGCTCCCACCAAGCCACGGACGTCAGTCGATCGCGTTGCTCGCTTCGATCGCGATCACTTATCGGTGCGGGTTCGGAAGTGATAGGTCATCAGAGGTGCGGGTAGATCAACGGTGTTGTTGTGCCGGGGCTGTTTGGTGGTGCAAATCCCAAGAACAAAAGGCCGATCGGCGATGACGGCAAGCGTGATTGCGGTGGAGGCGAGCCCTGTTGCTTTGGCCGGCCGAACTCGGGATACGACCCGGATCACTTGACAGGCGACGTAGGCCCGCCCCAGCAAGTCCAGGCTAGTCCCGAGGGCTGTCTGACGGCCGCGTCCTGCCAGATGGCAACCGTCGCCGAGAAAACCTTGAGCTTCGAGGTGGGCAGAATTGGCCAACTCCGTGTTGACAGCGCTGCGGCCGCTATTGTTGATCACGTCATCATCAACGGCTGAGCGGGGAACGGTGACTGATCCGGCTGAAGCAGGCGAGTTCGAGAACATCATGGCGACGAAGGCCATCCGCCCGGTCTTCCAGCCGATCATTTCGTTGGCCACCAACCGGGTGGCCGGCTATGAGGCGCTTGCCCGCGGCCCGTCTGGCTCGACGCTCAGCACTCCCAGGGAGCTGTTCAGCCGCGCGCGGAACCTTGGACGCCTCGCTGATCTGGACTGGCTGGCCCAAGCCGCTGCCTACCGCGCCGCGTTGACCGCACAACTGCCGAAGGATGTACCTCTTTTCGTCAACGTGGAACCGTCTGCGTTGCGCAGCGCATGCCCGCCGAACCTGGCCCCGATCATCGATCAGGCGGCGCAGGAACTGCAGATCGTCATCGAGATTACGGAACGCTCTCTGGGCGACGACCCGGCAGCTCTGCTGGAATCTGTTGCGCTCATGCGCGAACGGTCGGCTCGCATCGCGATCGACGACGTCGGCGTCAACCCGTCGAGCCTCGCTCTCATGTCCCTTCTCGGTCCGGATGTCATCAAGATCGACCGTTCTGTCGTCCAGGGAAGGACTACCCGCGCGACAGCGAAAGTCGTCAACGCTGTCATGGCCGAGTCCGACCGCACCGGGGCGGTAATCCTCGCCGAGGGAATCGAAAACGAGGACCACCTCCGCACGGCCTTGTCCATGGGGGCAACCCTCGGGCAAGGATGGTTGTTCGGTCGGCCCGGGCCATTGCCCGCGCGACACGAACTTCCCGGCAACCACCTGCCCCGGCACGAACCAGCAAAGTCATCCGCCGGTACGCCTTTCGACGTCGCCCAGCGGCGCCACACTCCCGTGCGCACCACCAAACAACGGCTACTGCCACTCAGCAACCACATCGAGGCAATGGGAAGCCAAGCACCCGAAGCAATGGTCCTGCTCGCGACTTTCCAGCAACAGCAATACTTCGATGACGCCACCCGCCACCGATACACCGCCATGGCGGCCGGCGGCGCCCTCACCGCCGTCTTCGCGCAGGACATGCCCGCTGAACCCGCCAAAGGCATCCACGGCTGCCCGCTGGACCCAGCCGACCCGCTGATCGGCGAATGGACCGTCATCATCCTCAACAGCTACTTCGCCGGCGCCCTGTTCGCCAAGGAAGTCCCGTCAGCACTCCCAGATCCGCAGCGCGAATTCGACATGATCGTCAGCTATGACCGCGCGACGATTACCGAAGCGGCCCACCAACTGCTGCACCGGATGCCGCCGACCTCATCACCCGTCGAAAACGCGCAGGGATAGGGTATCTATGTCAGCCGCGGGGGAAGATGAATCGTGCCGCTCTGCGGGTCATAGAGCACCAAGTCGTGACGTTGGGCAATCTCGATGAGCGTCGAGAGCATCGCGGCTGCGTGATCCCACACAATGTTGAGCTCAATGACGGGAAGCTCCTCGTCGCCGACCAATGGCCAAGAGGCCCACGGCGAATCGACGTCGTTGCCGGCGCCATCGTAGGCGGGCCATCGGGAGCTGCACTCGTCGATCATCGCGCGCATACGAGCGGTGAGCGGCTGCTCCGGTAGATCTGATTCGAGGACCTCATAGATCGCCTCGACGGTCGGGACGTTGTCGGGGTCGAGAAGCATTAGGTCGAAACTCACCGAGGCAGGATGGCAGAGATCGTCTACCTCATCAACGGGCGTCATGTGCCGAGCCGCATGAGCTTGCCCAGCGGGGCGACAAGGCCCTCGCTGTACGTTCTAGTACGCGTGCGTCGGTCGCGAGGAGAACATGCGGCACCGAGCAGGAGGCCGGGCCGATTACGGTCTGGCCCTGGCCGGGGCCAACGGCGAAACCACCTTCGGCATGGTGGAAATCAGCCGAATTCCTCGGGCGCATCCTCGATTGACTCCCGGTAGAAGCGCAGGACATACGCGCGGTGGTCAAGATCGAAGAAGAGGGGCCGCCATAGCTCAGGCTTGGGTACCGGCTTGGCCGGGGCGTCGTCCAGGCCTATTGGTTGATTGTCATCGTTGTCGTCTGTGGGCAATTCGCCTAGCTTCGTGACGTAGCACCCATCACACCGAGTCGAGCGCCGCCTGGGTACCCCCTTTTGAATGGAGGCTTTATGCAGGACTTGCCTAGCCTTACCAGAGCTGAGGCCGAGGATCGGGCCGCGCTGATCCATGTGGACCGCTACGACGTGGCGATCGACCTGACGAGCATGCTCGACGGCGCTGATTTCCGGGCCGTGGCCAGCGTCCGGTTCTCGTGCCGCAGGCCTGGCGCGACGACCTTTGCCGACGCGGCCCTCACCGTCGTGTCGGCGACGCTTAATGGTGTGCCGGTCGACAAGAGCCGGATCTCGATCGGACGCATCCAGCTCACCGACCTGTCCGAGGACAACGTTCTGGTGGTCGAGTCGGTTCAATCACAGACATCGCACGCGGAGTGGGTACACCGCTCCGTCGACCCGTCCGACAAAGCTGTCTACGTGTGGACCTCGTTCGAACCCGACGATGCCCGCCGCGCTTGGGTCTGCTTCGATCAGCCGGACCTCAAAGCACCACACCGCTTCACGGTGACGGCCCCGGCTGAGTGGCACGTGGTGAGCAACAGCGCGGACCCTATCGTGACCGCGGTCGGTAATGGTCACCGACAGTGGGCGTTCCCGGACACGCCGCCCCTGTCCACTTACGTTCCCGTGATCGCCGCCGGCGCGTTCCACGAAATCCGGTCCCAACGCGCGGGGTACGACCTCGGACTGCTGTGCCGGCGTTCGCTGGCGCGGTTCCTCGAACGCGACGCCGAAGAGCTCTTCGAGCTGACCGCGCGCGGCCTGATCTTCTTCGGCGACCGGTTCGGTTTCCCGTTCCCGCAACGCAAGTACGACCAGGTTTTCCTCCCCGACATGGGCGGCGCCATGGAGAACTACGGCTGCGTCACGTGGGCCGACTCCTCGGTGTTCCGCAGCCCTCCCACGTACAACGAGCGCCGAAGGCGAGCCGGCGTTCTGCTGCACGAGATGGCCCACATGTGGTTCGGCGACATCGTGACGATGACCTGGTGGGAAGATCTGTGGCTCAATGAGGCCTTCGCGGTGTGGGCAGCCCACTGGGCAGCCGAGGCAGCGACTCCGTTCACCGACGCCTGGTCCAGCTTCCTCGTCGGTGGCAAGCTGTCCGCCTACGCGGCGGACATGGCGCCCACGACACACCCGATCAGGCAACCCGTGGAAGATGTCTGCGCCGCAGTCGCCAGTTTCGACGCGATCACCTACTCCAAGGGCGCCAGCGTGCTCAAGCAGCTGTTTGCGTTTGTGGGCGAGGAAGCGTGTGTGGCCGGGCTGCGTAGTTACTTCGCCAAGCACGCTTGGGGCAACACCCGGCTTTCAGACCTGATCAGTGAGCTACAACAGGCCAGCGGCCGCGACCTGGACGGCTGGACGGCCGGCTGGTTCGACGCCTCCGGCACGGATCAGCTCCGCCTCGAAGCCGGCGAGGCCGGTGGTCACCTGCTGCACGCCGCAGGCCCCAACGGCATGCCGCCTCGGCCCCACCGGCTCAACATCGGTGTGTACCAACGGGATGAATCCGGAGCGGCGCTGGTGCGACGTGACGTTGTCAGCGTCGAAACCAGCGGCGAGCGAACCGAAATGGTGGACATCGGCGACGCCGCGATCCTCCTCGTCAACGACGACGACCTCACGTTCGCCTCCGTGCGGCCGGATCCGGCGACGACACGCGCGCTGCTCGATTCGGCCCACTACCTGCCCTCAGCGCTGTCGCGCGCCTTGGCCGTCTCAACTGCCTGGGACATGCTCATGCGAGGTGAACTGCCCGCTGCCGATATTGTCGGTGTTGTCGTGGCGGTCTTGCGCCACCATCCGGCCGATACCCTCATCGAACCCTATCTGTCGCTGGTCGTCGACGCGGCCGACAACTGGTCCGCCCACCCGCTACGCGACTACCTGCTCGAACAGGTCGCCGACCTCTGTCTCGAGCTTGCGACGCAGCAGCCGCAGCAAAAATCCGTCATACGCGCCTTGGCCGAAACTGCGATCACCGCTGACCAGCTGACCCGGCTGAATGCGATGGCCGACGGGGACATTGACTTGCAGTGGCGCGTGCTGATCCGGCTCGCCGAGATTGACACCGTCGACCAGGCGGAGGTCCAGCGGCTCGTCGCCCAGGACCCCGACCCGGATGCCTGGATCAAGGCGCTCGCCGTTGACGCCGCCAAGCCCGACGCGCAAACGAAGGAAGCGGCATGGATGGCGATGGTCAACCACACGGTGCCCGTGGGTTCGATCGGTGTGATCCGGCGTGCGTTTTGGCGCCGATCACAAGGACAGATCCTCGCCCAGTACGCCGACCGCTACCTTGACATCCTTCCGACCCTAGACCGCGGTGGCATGATCCCCGCCATCACGCTGTCGGCCGGACTGTATCCAAGTGCCGGTGTTGACGAGGAGTTCGCACAGCGAGCGGTCGCCGCCGCCCAATCCGAAACGGTAAGCCCCGTTGTCGCCAAAAGAGTCATCACCTCGACTGACCTGCTCACCCGGATGCTGAGGACCCGTGCGATGTGAATGTGGCGAACGCGACCTGGGCTGCGACGCGAAGCCGCAGCCCTCGAGGGTGCCACATTGGATCCGCGCATTGATCTGCCGCTACGTAAGGGGCGACGCAAAAGGTCGACGTCCAGCCGGAGCCGACCGAAGACTGCGTGATCGAGACGGTGCCTACGGCCAACTTGGTGCCCGCCGCGTAGTGACCCACCTCCGAAGGCAGCGAGCCGCGATCGCCCCTGCGTCGCAAAATTAACGTCAAGCTGTCGGCGTCGCCGGTTCGCGCCGACAGATCTTTCCCGTTGCACTTGTTGGTCTTGTCCGTGATGCTTTGGCGCCGGCCGGCGAGGAGTCGGCATGGATTGCCGGGCCGACTGTCGTCGATGAGCAGTGCCAGCCTGAGTGGCATCTGCTCTTGACACTTATGAGGTTCCGAAGTGTCGTGACACGACGTGGTGGCCTGAGAGAAATCCGGCGGAGGTGCCGGAGCCGCGGCCGCTGTCGTAGCCGTGTACCGCGTCAGCGAGTTCCAGGAAGCCCTGGTGGTAGATCCTCCCACCGTGCGGACGCTGGATCGCGTATTGGCAATTGCCGGCGTGGTGGGAGGTTGAGGCTTTTAGGCTGTTGACGGTTGATCTCTGGCACGATCAGAATGATCACTCTGTTCGTTGCAGGGGCTGGAGTTGTGTCATGGTCGTCGACGTTGTCGGCACGCCGAGGCTGCCGGGCTGGTTGCCGGTATTGGGTCACGCCTCGGGTTTGTGCGGGATCCGCTGGGCTTTCATCGAGGCGATCCGGTCCGCCGGTGATGTGGTCAGCGGCTGGCCGCGGCAGCAGAAGGTCTATGTGGTCAACAGCGCGGCGAGGCGATCATCATGCTGGCGGTGATCGTCCGCCATCGGCACCTGCTGCCGGTGCCGGGCTGGCCGGTGAAGGCAAGCGCGTTGCGTGCATGGAGAGCGGATCAGCTGCCGATGGTCGCCGGCGACCGCACGTGGATGGCCGGGCGATGACCGCGATGGATCGCAAGGTCGCCGTCGTCACCGGCGCCTCGGCCGGGATCGGGCAGGCGACCGCGCGGCGTCTGCACGAGCTCGGGTTCATCGTGTACGCGGTAGCACGCCGGCTGGACAGGATGACATCGCTTGCCGCCCTTGGCATCCACACGGCCGGGGTTGACCTCACCGATGACGCCGCGGTCGTGGAACTGGTCGATCGCGTACTCGCCGAGTCAGGCCGCATCGACGTATTGGTCAACAACGCCGGGTACGGGTCGTTCGGCGCGGTGGAGGACGTACCGATGGATGAGGCACGACGGCAGTTCGAGGTCAATGTCTTCGCGGTGGCCAGGCTCTGCCAGCTTGCCCTGCCCCATCTGCGGGCGCGAGGATCTGGCCGGATCATCAACGTCTCCTCGGTAGGGGCGAAGATGTATCAGCCGCTCGGCGGCTGGTACCACTCGACAAAATATGCCCTGGAAGGGCTCAGCGACTGCCTGCGGGTGGAGCTCAAACCGATGGGCATCGACGTGATACTGATCCAACCCGGCGGGATTGACACCGAGTTCCCGCAAGTAGCCAGTCAGCGACTGCTGGCCACCTCGGGCAGCGGAGCCTACAGCGACTACGCTCGGCGCTACGCCCTGACTCTGCTAGCCGAACCGAGATACATATCGTCACCTTCCGTGGTGGCCAAGGCAATCGCCCACGCCGCGACCGCGAAACGGCCACGCACCCGCTACGCCGTGGGACGTGGGGCACGAGCCGCCATCGTGGCACGCTGGCTGCTGCCCGACAGACTCTTCGACCGGGCAGTAGTAGCACTATTCTCGGCACTGGCCCGCTGAACCAGTCATCGGTCCAGATCGGACGACCGGCCACCTGCACTCGCCACACAGCCGACCACCGCAGGCTCGCGACTGTCTCAACTGACCACCGCCAAATGAGACACCGACATTTGTATGGCGAGATTCGATTGAATGCGTTGGGATCTCGCCCAAGACATGCCCTGGGATGGTCGGAGCGAATGTCAAGCTCCTCACGGAGTGGATCATCGACGCCTGGCAACGATCGCGGTCGGACTTCTCATCAAGACGACTTCAACGTCGGGTTCTTGGGCAGTGCGCAAGCAAAGCAGGATCGAATGGCGATCCGCCAGCCGCGAACGGGCGTGGACGCACGAGGTGCCAGGCGTCCGGACATATCTGACGGACTCTGTGGAATTCGCCAGGCCGGCAGATGATGTGGGGTGTCACGGTCACTGGCAGGGAAGACCGAAGGTTACGGTGGGGCGCAGGGCATGCGGGTCGAAACCTGCCTGCCAGGAACGTCCGTCGTTGGCGTCGACCGTGATGTCGTGCGGGCCGGTGAATGTGACAATGAGCGCGGCAGGCTCGGAGTTTGCCGGGCGGACGCATCCAAGGTCGGTGGATTCTCGGCTGAGCAGGCCGTTACGGGAACGCACACGAACGACCGCGGTATCGGCGGCGATAAGATCGCCGGAGTAGACCACGATTATCTCGTAGCGGCTGTCTGGTGAGACCGCCACCACGCTCGGCCCCTTGCCCGGGTCCAAGGTGGCGACCTCGTGCGCCACATCGGCCAGCGCCGCGAAAGAGGCGAAGGCAAGCAAGGCGAGCATGCCGAACGAGAACGCTGCCCGCACCGCCGTTGGGCTGCGCAGGCCCAGCCAACCCGCGAACATGAGCATCACCACGCTGCCGGCGAGCACTGCCGATGGATGCCAGTCGTGGGTGGAGGTCATCAGGTGGACAAAGCGCAGCGGGTTCCACCACGCAAAGGCGGCTACCGCCAGGACAACGACCGCTGCACCAGTTGTCCCCGTCGCAGCAACTCGACGCCGCCGCGACAGCATGCGCTCATCCGATCGCGGCTGATGACCACCCGGGTCTGTCCAGTCGATCCGGTCGGCATCAATCACATCACCACCGAGCCAGGTGCCCCTCATCGGACCAGTCTGACCGAAACGGCCGCCAGCCGTGAACCCACCTTCATCGAGCTGCGGCAGAAGACTTCCGAGCGAACAGAGATCACACCGGCCCGCCGCAACGCCGGAACCGAGTCACCCGAAGCCGTCGCACCTGCCGGTCCCTCACCGACCAAAATCAAAAGCGCACCGAGGAAGATCTGTCGGCGCGCAGCGACGACGACCGGAGACCGTTCCCTCCGTGACAAGACCCAAAGGCGCACCGAGGAGATCAGGTCGGCGCGAAGCGGGCGACGGCGTCCGCAACGGGTTCGCTCAACGAGACTGGTTCGCCGTTGCCCTCGGCGTGACTATCGTCCCCGGATCCGTGTGGGGAATCTGGCGAACCCTGCGCTTAGGGGTTCGTATCGACGACAACGGCGTCCGCATCCGCAGCCAGATCGATAGCCGCCAAAGGCTCATACCCTGGTCACAAGTCAAGTCCGTCGAATGCGCCGCCGTGGACGCCCGTGCCAGCATGACCATCTCATAAGGCCGGAGTTCTGACAAACAGCCGAGATCGTTCAACGCTAACGGCTTTAGCGCATATCTAGGTGAGAGCGTCCAGCGGGTCGTTGATACCTCGCGACTGTCGGCAGCGTGGCACTGTCGCGTCTGGGATACGACAAAGGCTGGAGATCCTGCTGGCCAAACCCGGTGCCCTGGCCGGATCGGCGGTACTGGCCCAGGGGCCCCTCATCGGGACAGGTGATCGACCCGGCGCACGCACACCACACCGGCGTGCGCGTCATAGCGCAGCTGCGCCTGCCCGGCCTGCCACACGTGTTTGGTACCAACGCATCGCTCGGATTTTTCTGCTTGCGCCGTCGGGTTGGGCTCCATGGCGTCGAGGGACCTTCCAACACCGATCTTGGCCCAGCCCGCCGGGCGCGTCCAGTGGCGATTCATCGGCCGCCCAGAAGGTGTCCAGCATGCGATGCGAATCTATCGATTCTATTCCTGTTTGACAGTGGAGGACGTGTTGTCAAAGCACTGGAAAACACTGCTTTCGGTCGTGACGACGGCCGTGGTCGTGTCTGCGGCCGTCGTCACGCCTGCGGCCGCCTCGGCCGCCTCCGGCGGGGTCGACGGCGGCTCCCACGCAGCGGCGCGGGCGGCCAAGGTGGCCGCGGGAGTGCAGATCCTGACCCCCGGAAAAACCACCGAGGTCGTGCTGACCAGCAAGGCGAAGGTCGGCGTCACGGCGAGGATCATCTGCTACGTCTCTAGCTGGGGCCCGGCCTACGGGGGTGGCCTCGTCAGGTTCGAGCTGTTCGTCTCGTGTCAGGGCGGCACCCCGGAACAGCTCGGCGCCACCATGGACATGTACTGGGTTTATCTCGGCGAGTCGCAGCAGGTTCCCGGCTCCTACAACTCCTGCCAAGAAGTGCAGTTCCCATCGCTGGCCTGCTGGTCCAACGGGCCTTGCTTCCAGGCCGGCACCTACTATGACGGCCTCGCGGACCTGCGCGCCGTCGATTCGGCCGGCAGGACGTACTCCGCGACGCTCTACGCGCCGCTGAGATGGGTCGGCTGCCCAGTGTAAGCGTCGTCGCGGCGGGCTCGGTTGCGCCGAGTCCGCCGCTGCGCCGTCCAATATGGACTTCAGGCCGACTTGACCATCCAGAACCGGGTGATTGCCGCCAAGGTAGTACCGAGGCGTGCCGAACCATGCCGACACCGGAATTTATCGAAACCGCAGAAGCTCAGACCCCGGAAGACTCGATCTCGATTTGGACCCCAGGCCGCGGCTGGGTGGCCCAGCTCGGTATAGGCGGTGTGCGCCTGTTGCCAGTGGCTCAGCGCGGCCGCCTTCAACGCAGCGTCGTCCCCATTGCCTGAGCTGCTAGGGTCAGCCGACGGTGGACCGAAGGGGACCGATGTTCGAGCAGCGGGTGCTACCGCATCCAGGGACGGCGTGGGCGCTGCGCACGTTTCGCGGGCCGGACGGCGGCCTACGTCTGCTGACGGGCGGCTCGAAGGCGGTCCGGGCCTGGGACGCGGCTACCGGTGAACAGGTCACGGTCTTCGACACCGATTGGCCTGGCACGCACGACTTCGCGGTCTGCCACCCCGATGGTGGCACTCCCGTGTTGGCGGTGGCCACTGAGAACGGCGTGTGGTGGCATGACGCCATCACGGGCGTGGCGATCGGTGGCGACGAGTCGATCACCGACATGATCTGGGGCATGGCCGTGGCCCGCATGCCCGACGGCACGCAGACCCTGTTCGGCGCCGGGCACGGACACCCGTTCGTGATCCACAGGTGGGACGCCGCGACGCGGCAGGCTCTGCCGGACCTCGGCAGCCACGACGATCACATCGTCGCCGTGTCGGTAATCGCGCTGCCTGGCCGCGATCCGATCGTATTGGCGACGGGTTGGTCGCACACGATCCACCGCTGGGATCCCACGACCGGCCTACAGGTCGGCCCGCCGCTGGTGGGCCACAAGGGCATCGCGCACTGGATGAAAGCGATCACCCTGGCCGGCGGCCGGACACTGCTCGTGTCGGGTGACTCGGCAGGCGAGGTGCGTCGCTGGGATCTGCTGACCGGTGAGCCAGTGGGAACCCCGATCCAGGCTCACCCCGGTGCCGCGACCGTGCTCCCGCTGTGGGTCGGGGGCCGAGCACAACTGCTCACGTCGGGCGATGACGACGTCGTGCGCCGCTGGGACGCGCTCACCGGCGAGTTGCTGGGCGAGCCCGCAGCGGGGTTCGACCCCGTGCTGCTGACCTTCGGCGGGGAGCAGGCGATCGCCACAGCCGGGCCCGGGGGTGTGCGGATCGCTCATTTTGGCCTGACCTGATTCGTGACACGCAGGCGCGACGCGCGTCGCAGCATCCGATCAATGATTCCGTGCACGTGTTCTTGGCACCGGATCCCCGCAAAAGCGGGCACGTCACCTGGGGCTGCAGTTAGAGGATCGCGAGCGGCACGGTCTCTCGGTGGATCTCTCACTTGGGGGATGTCGCATTTCCCGGGCGGAGCCGCATCTCCGCCCATCTCATCGGCACCGCGTGCGACGTGAAGGGATGTACCGCGTTGGACTCCGCTGCGCGCCTGGCGAGGATTGAGCGACTCCTCGCTGGACTGCCTGGGCCGTACGACAATGAACACCTGTGGAGCCTTGTCACATTCGCCGCCCTCGTCGTCGCCACAAGTGGGGGCGTCTGCGTGGTGGCCTTCGCGGTGGATGAAGACTGATATGACGGAGGTGCAGGCGGATTGGTGACTGAGTATCAGCAGCAGCTTCGGGATCGTTTCCTCGGCGCACCGGTTATGCCCGCACCGGCGCCATGGATCGGACTTCACGGACAGAACACGACCATCGCCGTCGGCGGGCTGATCGGTGTCGGCTTCGCACTGGACCCAGTCACCGGCGCCGACCTCCTCATGGTTACCTCGCACAACGGTCGCGGGCTCTTCGATTCGGCATCGGGCACGAGGACGGCCAGGGACTATGACGCCGATCTGTGCTACCCGATCGGACCTGACCTGTCATGCCCGGGGATCGGTGTCCTGGACGACACGCGCGTGCGGATCGCTGGTCTGTTCGGCGGGGGTCTCCACGCCACCACTGGCGACGGTTGGAAGATCGATGTCGTTGCGCCAGATTGGCCCAATGAGCGCATCCTGCTGTCCGGCCGAGGCGCCGACGCCTACCGCGGGATGCTCGGTGCCGACTGGTGGCACATCTTCCACTCGAACTACTCCGAACTGCGTGCCGCCGGATTCTCTCCCTCGGGGCGGACGCTCGTGGTGGCTACGAGCAGCGATATCACCGTGTGGCACCGGCCTTGATCGAGTACGGGTGCCGGAGGTGGCTTTGAGGGCGTACCGCGCATTGACCGGCGTCGACGACGCGATATGGGATCGCTTCTACGCGATGTTCAACTTTCGGCCGAGCATCCGCCGGTTCCCGGCCATCACCGAGCCGTCGCCATCAGTGACCTGGAGCCTGCGTAGCCTCGATGACGACCCGACTTACCGGCGATTGGACCGGATGGTGGATGTCGTGCACGCTGCCGTCACGACTCCGGCCGGCAGCGACCCCCGACGGCGACTGCTACATCTACCTCGCCGAGGACTTCCAGTTCGGTACCTTCGGCCACCCCTGGGAGTCGACTCTGTGCGTCTTCGGACAAGAACTTCTCGACCTCGTCGAAGCTGAACTAGACACGCTCCTGGGCAAACCGATGCGCCGCAACGACAGCCGATAGCGGTGTTGCTCGAAACTGAGACGCTGGCGAATTTCCACGAGGTTGACGCAGGCATACAGTGGCTAGGTGGAGCGGGCTGACCTTCTAAGGAACCTGGTGACTCACGGCACCAATACAGATCCGAGTCGATGTGTCGAACTAGCGGGCGCGCTCGGTATGCTCGCCTCGGACCTGTTGGTGATCGCTGGGCATCCGGTGCCCGCAGAACTCCGTCCGCCGGAGCGCGACCTGCGAGTGGTGCGAGAGTTCACCTACCGCGTTACCTTCTGCGATCACTCGCAGATGGCGGCGCTGAAGGCATTCATTCACACGTTGCCGGCCGCGGTGCCACACGTGGCCATGCTTGCGGAACCACTCGGCATGAGAGGTCTGCATCCAGACGCCAGCAGGTTCGCGACAATTCTCAGAGGTTTGTTGCACAACAGGGGTTTGGGGCCAAGGGAGCTTCCGTTTGTCGTGCTGTCGGTGAGCACCATTATGGGAAGGCTGGTGCGCGACCGGCAGAATGAACATCGATGGCCCACGCTGAGCAAGTTAGCCGGGCCTTTGGGTTGGAAGTTCCAGGACCTGATCGTCGTCGCGGGCGAGCCGCTAACGGACCGCCCACGATGGGAGATGCACTGCCACCACGTCGGTCAAATCTATGTGGCAGCAATCCCACTCACCACGGAGCAGCTCATCGCGGCGATCAAGGAGGCGGATCGGCTGAGCGGGCGTCCGGATCAGGGCGCTTGGCGACCGGCGTCGGAAGGGTTTGCCGCCGAGTGCCCAGACCTGACATCACCCGACCCGCTCCAACCACAGTTCTTCCGGTGACCCACATGCGAAATCGAGTGGGTAAGCCGTGCGCAAACGTCCAGACGGGACGGACACGAATGGTAGTAAGACCATAGAAGACCCTGAGCGGCGTTCCACCGCAAAGGTACCGAGCAATGGAACGCCGCAAATGACCAGCAGTTAGACCAACGGGATCAAGGCCGACAGGATCGGCGCCGATTGTTATGCATTGGTTTGTATTCAATCTTCGGACACAAACGCGATCGCGGGTGCTGCCGTAGTTGTCTCATCGCCCAATCCCGCCTATCCGAAGAACAAGCTCTAGTCGGAATTCGCGAACACGAGCGCCCCTACTTGTTCGCCTGCCCGGATCGGTATCCACCCCTCCGTGAGCCTCTGCACGTTGGTGCTGTCCAGAGCTAAGGGGATTCTTGAGTCGCCGCCTCCACTTTCCTCAACGAAATAGAACACCTCGTCGCGAACCATGGCTGCCAGCTGAGCAAGATCTGTTTCACTCCAGTCGGCGGCTCCTATTGGAGGTCGGCCCTTGAATTTTGCGAAGAACTCGATAAATGACTGAGCTCGACCGACATTCACAAGGTATCCCTCGAGTTCCTGGTACAGACAGGTCAAACCACCGCATTGATTGCCGTATAGCACGCCCGTTGGAGCGGCCACGATCAATCCAAGTACCTCTGGAACAGCATCCTGCGGGTTGAAGTCGACATGAATGGTCGTCTCCTCGTTGTTTGACATTTGTGTCCTTGCGGATTGGCGGAAGAGCATCTCGTCATTTCAGGGTCGGCTGTACATCTGATGTTAGACCTCAGTATTTCTGTGGGGCTTGCCCGATAGCTATGAGCAGGTTGAACAGTTTGGCCAAGGTCCAGCAGGCCAGCCACCGTAAGTGCTCATTGGAAAGCTGCCACTTCAACAAGCCGTTTGCGAAAGCAGGCAAGACCGAAGGTGAGCAGAAGCGAGTTGACGTCAGAGAACGGCCACGGCACGGCTGATGGCTGCGAGCAGGACAGCATCGTTGAGCGGTTCGTTCACTGCCACCATTGAGGCGACGATCATGGTTTGCCCGGTGCGTACCAGGACGCTGATGTGCCTGGCGCGAGTGTCGACGCCGCCTGATGTTGAGGTGAGCGTCAGGTCCGCGCGCCACGACTTGTCGCCGATACCGGGCGCGGTCCCTTTCTGTGCGGTGATATCGACTTCGAAGCCAGAGCTGGTAGTCACGCGAAACCTCGGGCAGTCCGCTACGGCTACGTCGGCCTGGGTGAAGGGTGAGTCGTCAAGGGGTGATCGGAAGGTCTTGATGGTGATATCGAAAGTGGACAGGGCAAGCTTGCCGTTGTTGGTGTAGGCGGCGGTAGCCATGTCATGCGGCCGAGCATCGAGCGCCTTGCCGTAGGCTTCGTCGTACAGTGGCTGGCAGGCGGGATTATCCAATGTGGAGGGCGAGGATTCGCTTGGCGGCTTGGGAATCCAGCTCGGTGGGAGCCCACTGATCGCAGTCTGGAGCGCCTTGTGCGGGTCACCGGGTGCGGCAGGCGCGGATGCAG
Source organism: Rhizocola hellebori (assembly GCF_016862955.1). GTDB lineage: Bacteria > Actinomycetota > Actinomycetes > Mycobacteriales > Micromonosporaceae > Rhizocola > Rhizocola hellebori. The sequence goes on from NZ_BONY01000018.1 coordinate 46,498, forward strand.
TAGGAGCCGGCGGGGCGCTGGCCGGCGGCGCTGTGGCGTGGGTTGCGCCGACGCCCAGCGTGAAAGCAGCAAGAACGCCTGCCATGACTGCGATTCGCGGGGCTAGGCGCAGGCGTGTGGTCGCGGCGGTGAGTGCCTGAAGCAGCAGTGCGGCTATCGCTCCCTGAATCAGGATGTGCCGCAGCAGGAACCAGGTGAAGCCCCAGTCTGCGCTCAGAGCACAGGCGCTGCTTCCTAGCTGAATGGCGGTCACACAACCGCCGAGTAGTTGCGAGCCGAGAATGGCTGCGGTGCAGGCGATCCCGGAGAGGAAGGCGGCGAGCTGTCCTTGCGCCAGGCCCGTGGTGGCGGCTGCGGCCACCGCCATCGCCACAACCGCAGCCGCGATCACGGAGAAGCTGTAGTAGACGGCGAAGCCTTCGGTCGCTGCCAGACCGGCGGCATGCATGTGCAGTGCGGCCCGGTAAGCAAGCAGAACGGCAGTGAAGGTTGCGGCCGCGAACAGTCCGGTGCGGGCGGCCGGCCACACGGTGGCCGTGCGCGCGGCCAACGGATAGAGCCAGGCGAGGATCAACACCGGAATCGCCAGCGGAAGCGCCATGAACAGCGTCAATGGCGGGTAGGTCAGCGATAGCGCGCTCCACAGTGGGCCGGTCCAGATCTGCTCGCCCGGCCCGGCGACGACGTGATAGGTACGGCCGATGAGGAACGGTACGGTGTGGGAGTCGAACCAGATGCGAAACCAGGCAGCAAGGGGAATGGCGGTGACCGTCGCCCCGGTCAGCCATGCGGCCCGGGTGCTGGGGCTCCGCAGTCGAGGCAGCCAGGCCTGCGCCCCCGCGGAGCTGATCGCGGCCTGCCAGGCGATTGCTAAGACGAGCACTACGGCCGCTACGAGCGCAGAGGTCAGGCTGAACGCTCCGATGGCGACGCTGCCGGGCAAGGGGAGCTGGTTGGCTGCCGGTGCAGAGCCGAAAACTCCCCAGCTGCTGGTGCTGTTGCTGATGGTGAGCTGGTCGCCGATGAGCAGGCCCCCGCCCAGCGCCAATGCCGCCGGCATCACCGCCGCCCGGGCACTGGAGATCTCGGCTCGCCAGGCCACCGCGGTGAGCATCGCCGCGATTAGCAAGGCCGCGAGTGAAGCGGTGACGTGCGAGGCGAGCGTGCCCAGGCCGGTCCAGGCGAAGAAGTTCAGTGCGCCCACCGCGATCATCGTCGTGATGCCGGTTTCGACCAGTTCGGCGGGGCGAGGGCGCAGCAGCAGGAGCGGTTCCCGCAGAATGCCGAGGCGAGCCTGAGGATCAGGATGCACCCCAAGCCTTCTGCGCCAGCCTATCGCCGGCTTCATCCGAGCTAAAGCGGCCCGCAGCCCTTCGCCGGCACCGGCTTTGGCTGCGCGTGCGTCAGCGTAAAGCTCCCTGCTGCGCAGCACGGCGTTACGTGCCAGGTAGACCACGACCGCCAGGGCGGCGAGCCGTAGACCCGGGTCGAGCAGCGATTGCAGATAGTTACGGCCGGGCGCAGGATAGAGGGTCACGATAAGGATCGGGACCATGGCCACGGCGAAGAATGCCCGCCACAGAGCCATGGTGGCATAGGCCATATCGACGTCCCGGTTACGCAGATGCGCCAGCTCATGCAGCACGACCGCGCGAAAGACCGCCGGCTGCGTCATCCGCAGCGGAATGAGGCCGGCGTTGAGGCGCACGAAATGCCGGCGCAGGTGCCCGAAGGCGAGCCCGCCCGGGCTTCCCGCCGCTGGGTCGAGCAGGAACTCAGGTGCGGTCCTGAGCCCGGCTTCGGCCGACAGGTCGCGCAACGCCGCAGTCAGCGCACTGAAGCGCGGCCCGTCAATGGGCACCAATCGCGACCGACGGCGAATCCACCATGGCGTCAGCAGATACAGTGCCGCAGCCGTCAAGGCCAGCAACGCAAGCCCGACCAGCACCCACCGCGCCTGGTCACGTCGCACGCCCGCCACGCACTCGGCGACTAGCCGTCCTCGCTCGACGCTGTAGGGGTCGTTTTCCGATACCCTGCCACAGCCTTCGAAGGCGACAGCGGTCGCCGATGCTTTGGCGGGCACGCTGACATAAAGGATGCCGAACACGTACGTGCTTGTGCCCACGACCGCCGCGACCAGCGACGCGAACCTCAGTGTCGTTCCCGAAACGACATCGAACACGCCGCGCATGACTAGCCGTTGCGGCTCAGGGCGCCCAGCACACCATCGGCTACCAGGGCCGACCGTTCGTCGTCGACTCCAGCCTGACCGCACTTGCTGAGCACGATCTGTCTGACGTGTGCCAGCTGCCCGGCGCTCAGCTCTTCGGGCTGTTGCGCCCTGTTTCGCCGGAACAGCCCTCGGAACCCGGTCTCGGCAAGATACTTCACCACCTCGGCTGCCGCCGCCAGCACGACCGGCGTCAACAGGGCCGCCGCGGCTTCCACCCCGAAGCCGAGCATCTCGTCGCGTTCCTTCGGATCGCCGGTGAAACGCCCCGGATCACGCCGGTAAGCATCGCTGATGACACCAAAGAGCTCCTGCTCCTCGGGTACGACATCAGTAATGATCAGCTCGGCCAAACTTTCCGCAGCAGCGGTGTCCTCCCCATCCACGAGTACAGTTATACAGGTATATGCCACACAGCGGGCAACGGCGAAGCAAGCGCACGCTGTCCAATCACGAATTCCAGTGGACTTTTCGCTGCCTGCTGCCAGTCACGCTGACCCCGCGAACGCACGGAATCAACAGGGCCGGAAGGAAATGCCAGGTGCGCTGTCGCGGCAGCAGCCTGTGCGCCGCGTGACGCCAGCTCGGTGGGCTGGACGACGACGCTCGTGTCGATGTTGCGCCGGCCGGTGTACCAGCCCGGCGCTGCCACTTCGGCGCCGCGATCATCCAGGGGCTGCCCAATAGAGGACCCATCGAACAACGCTGGTGCTCTTAAGGTCCTTGTGCTGGGCCTGATCCGTCGTAGTGTCCACAGCGAACCGGGCCCGCCATGCGCCAAATGCACTCTTCTGCGCCGATCGGGCTGAAGAGGCAGGCTTGGCGCTGTGTCAACCCGAACGACGTGGCGAGATGGTTGCATGCAGTCGAGAGTCGACCGGCCACTGGGCTGGCCGCCACGCTGGCCGGCGGCGCGTGGCGCGCAGTGTGTTCAAGCACCTGTTTGTCGCGATGCGGTAGAGCCAGGTCCGGATTGACGCGCGCGTTCACCGAAGCCGTCGAGGCCCTGCCATGCCGCCAGCGGCGTCCTGGATCGAGCCCAGCATGCGGTAACAGTGCGCGCGCAGCGGTTCGGTCAGCGCTCGAAACGCGCCGCCATCACCGTCACGGGCTCGTGAAAGCAGGTCAGGAGTTACGACGGCGTCCCTTCGAATGTCTGAGTCCATTGCTGTATTGACACCACCAGAGCCTCAGATTGAGCGGGTCTGCGGTGCCCACTCTGCGCGACCGTTGGTGTCAACACCACTGCTGACGCCGTACCGATGACCGGGACGGCTGGACAACAGAGTGGAGCCGTTATGCCCATGAGGCGCAAAGGCGCCGTACTCGCACTGCTGTGCGTGGCGCAGTTCATGGTGGTACTGGACATCGCGATTGTGAACGTCGCGTTGCCCTCGATTGAGCAAGACATCGGTGTAGGACCAAAGGCGCTCCAGTGGATCGTCATCGCTTATGGCCTCACGCTCGGCGGTTTTCTTCTCCTCGGTGGCCGGCTGGCCGATCTGCTCGGCCGGCGGCGGGTACTGATCACGGGGCTGCTGCTCTTTTCGGTCGCGTCACTCGTCGCGGGCCTTTCCGGATCCGCGGGCCAGCTCATCGCCGCTCGCGCGGTGCAGGGCTTCGGTGCGGCGCTGATCCCACCTGCGGCACTGTCCATTCTCGCGGTGACATTTTCGGCGCACGCCGAACGCGCGCGTGCCATCGGGCTGTATGGCGCGACTGCAGGTGTGTCAGCGTCGGTTGGCGTCGTCTCGAGCGGTTTGCTGACTGATGGACCAGGCTGGCGCTGGATCTTCTTCATTAATGTTCCAATCGGTGTCGCGCTCGTGGCAGCAGCCGCCTCGCTTCTCATGGCGGAGCCACGTCGCGTCGGCACTCGCCGATCTGACCACGGCGGTGGGTTCGACATTGCCGGAGCGGTCACTGGGACGGCGGGCCTCCTGCTTCTCCTCTATGGGGTTAATCGTGGGGCCGACCTCGGATGGTCCTCAGCTCAGACACTCGGGCTGCTCGCCGGGGCGGTGCTGCTTCTCGTGGCATTTGTCGCCATCGAACGCCGCTCACAAGCGCCACTCATCCCCAACGTCGCGGTGGGTAACCGGACCCTGGTGGCGGCGAACGCCTCCGCCTTCTTCACGTTTGCGGCGTTCTTCGCCTTCATCTTCCTCGGTTCGCTGCTGATGCAGCAGATCCTTGGCTACTCGGCGGTGCGTACCGGCGAGGCGTGGCTGGCCACGACCGCGACATCGTTCGTGGCTGCCGCGGTGACGGGCAGCCAGCTCGTCACCCGTCTCGGCGTGCGGCGTCTACTTATCGCCGGCCAAACCTTGCTCGCCGTGGCGGTCGTGCTCCTCACCCGCATACCGGCTGACGCGGACTACCTGACCGACCTGCTGCCGGCGCTGGTGCTCGCCGGTATCGCGGGCGGGATCGCCGCCCCGGCGGCACAGATCGGTGCGTTGTCCGGGGTTCGGCCAACCATGAGCGGCCTGGCTTCCGGGCTTGTGGAGACGGCACGGGAGATCGGCGGAGCCGTCGGTGTCGCGGCCGTGGCCAACGTCTTGGTGTCTGGTACCGGCCTGGATGCGTTTCACCAGGCTTTTTGGGTCGTCTTCTTCATCGCCGCTGCTGGAGCAGTGGCAGCAGGTGCAACTTTTCCACGACAGAACAAGGAGGATCTTATGACCACATCCGAAGCATCAGACAACTCAACGGCCGGCTTCACCGTGGCCTTCACGGTCACCCAGACGCCGGCTGAGGTGTATACGGCTGTTGTCGATCCCCGTGCATGGTGGTCGCGCGGGATCGAGGGCTCCGCCTCCAAGGCCGGAGACGAGTTCGACTATCGCTACCTCGATGTCCACCGGTGCCGTATCCGGATTGCCGAGGCTGTTCCTGGCCAGCGGGTGACCTGGCATGTGGTCGACAACAGCTTCAGCTTTGTCGAGGACGACTCCGAGTGGGTAGGCACCGACGCGACGTTCGACATCTTCGCGGATGCTGACGGCACCAGGCTCGTCTTCACTCACCATGGGCTGGTACCAGAGTTGGCGTGCTACGACGCGTGCAGCAAAGGCTGGGCCCACTACATCGGGGAAAGCCTGCGCGGCCTGATCGTCACTGGCACTGGGCAGCCAAACGACGAAGACACCGCCTATACCGATTTCGAACGTCAACTGCGAGTGAGCCTGCCACCAGCGACCTCCTAACCAGCTGATCAAATTCGGTCCCGTCGGCAAAGGCCGGCGGGACCGATGCGACCCGCACCAAGCCCTATCGGCAAGGCAGTGTTTGAGGTCGCCCGAAACGTGCCATCAGGTGGCTGTCGAAGCGAGTCACGGCGCTGATCTGGCCGTCGGCCAAGGGAGCACGATAAAGCCGCGGGCCTGAAAGCCTTGGGCCTGCCGGGCTTTGTCCCTCTGGCGGTAGATGCCGAAGGTGCGAACCGAGGACCGGCTCTCGAATGCGGCGAGGCCCTGCCATGCGGCCAGCATGGTGTCTTGCAGTGCGTCCTCGGCGTCCTGCAGCGCCCCGAGCATCCGATAGCAATGCACCTGCAACTCATTGCGGTGCGGTTCGGTCAGCGCCCGGAACGCATCGCCTTCCCCGGCGCGTGTTCGTGTGATCAGGTCGGTATTCACTGTGCACCATCACTTCCAGGGCCACTCATAACGCCAGACCCGCCAGCACTGCGCCTGCGGCAAACAGTCCACATGCGACCATCGCAGCAGCGAACCCGGCTGTGAACTCGCCCGCCGACGCGTACCCGCCGGATGCCGAGAAGACGGCGACCATTGCGGCCACCCCAAATGCGCCACCGAGCTGCCGGAACACACTGTACGCACCGGATGCCTTGCCAATGGCCGATGGCGGGACAGCGCCCAGCACGGCGCTTTGCGCCGCCGGGATCGCCGCGGCCACACCGACTCCAGAAAGGACCAGGGGAGCAATGAATTGACCATAACTGGCTTCCGGTGCAGCCAATGCCGCGATCCACAGCATCGACACACCATGCACAAGCATGCCGCCGACCGCGAATGGCCGCTCGCCAAAGCGGTGGATCTGGGAACCGACGAGCCGCGGCACGATGACCGTCATGGCGCCCCAGGGCATTAACTGCAGCCCGGCCGTAAGCGGCGGCGAGGAAAGCCCGTCCTGGAGGAACTGGGCCATGAAATAGAGCGAGCCGAATGCAGACGCCCAGACGAAGAAGATAGCCGCGTTCCCAGCGGCGAACGCGGGTACCGCGAACAGCCTTACAGACAGCATCGGCTGGTCTGTGCGCAGCTCCACCACGATGAACACGGCGGTGAGAATGAGCCCGGTGCCCAGCAAGGCCAAGGTCTCCACGCTGCCCCAGCCCACCGTGTTCGCCCGCACAAGGCCCAAGACAAGACCGGATGCCGCCCCCGTGGCAAGGAACAGGCCAGGCATGTCGAGCCGGACTCGTGGACCCCGGCTCGGCTCGATCCTCGCCAAGGTCAACGGGATGAGCACAGCGACTATGGGAAGGTTGATCCAAAAGATCCATTGCCACGAGGTACCAGCCACAATCGCGCCGCCTAGGAGCGGTCCGGCAGGCACAGATGCGCCAACGACCGCAGTGAAGGTACCCAGCGCCCGCGCCCGAACCTGCGGTGGAATGGCCACTCCAAGCAATGCCAGAGCCAGCGGCATCACGGCTGCCGCCCCGGCGCCTTGCACGGCCCGTGCCGCGATCAGCCAGCTCACATTCGGCGCGAGCGCGCACGCCGCCGACGCGGCCGCGAAGATAGCCAGCCCGGCGACGAAGACCCGGCGGCGGCCAAACCGGTCGCCCAGCGCAGCCGCTGTCAACAGCAGCACGGCGAAACTGAGCGTGTAGGCATTGACTGTCCACTCCAGCTCCTCATTGGAGGCATGCAGGTCCACGCGGATGGCAGTCAAGGCGGTCGCCACAACAGAGGCGTCCAGTCCTATCAAGAGGGCGGCAGCCGCAGTCAGCGCAAGTACCCAGCGCTGACGCCCTGCTAGCGACGGTGTATGAGACAGGTTCACAACCGGGCTGACACCGGCGGCGGCCGAAACCGGGCGGCGCGTGATCAGGCCCACACCTCACGGGCTAGGAGCTAGCTGACGCCTGGCTGCGAATCGTGCTTGGTACCCAGCTGATCCGCCGTCGGTGGCGGTAGCCCTCCGCTGCGGCTTCACCTACCGGCACGCCAGCGACGACGGTGTCGAGTTGGCAATGGTGCGTTCGTGAACTTGCACGGACCGCCGGTTTCCGATGGCGCAGTGGGTTTGCCGAGTGCATGACGGTATAGGACGTCCGTGTGAATCTCGAGGCACAATGCTATCCCCGCGACGAGCAACGGTCCAATAGCGACAATCCGCATCAGGGAGCCGTGTCGGCGATCGCTTTTGGCCGCCGTGTGCCGGACCGGTCAGATCCCGGCTTGCGTGAGGCCGCCACGGACCTGCCGTTGGTGGTAGCTGTGAGGGCTCGCGTGCTCAGCGACGGGGTCACCGTTGTGGCGTGGAAGACCGGCCCGCTCACCGCTCGACACCGATGCCGGCCGCGCTTCCCACATCACGGCGCTGCGGATGCCCTTGACCGGCGCTCTGTCCTATGAGGAGACTCGGCGAAATTCTTTCGAATCATTGATGTCGATCTTTAGCGCCGGTAATATGCGCCCCGAACACTTCTGAGCGGAGGTTGGAATGCCTGTCCGCACTATTGATCGTCAGTCCGTGCGTTCGTGGCGGCCGAGATCCGGTGGCCGACTCGTCGCACCAGACGGAAGCACCCTCAGCCTGAAACATGACACGTCGCCGCTGGACGAGCCGTGGTTCACCGAATGCCGCATCCGTTACTCCGCAACGCCACAGGCCGGTGAGTTCGGCGGCAGGGCCTTTGAGACAGGCCCGGTCGGCACCGTGGACGGCCACGTCGCCGTTCTGCTCGAGGGCTCCTACATCGCCGAGTACGAGGCGCAGGGCGGCACGTTCCTGCTTGCCGCCACCGCCGATCGTGCTACCGGCCTTGTCGCCTGGCAAGGGCGTTGGCACGAGGCATACTGCTGGGTCAACGAGCCCGGCGCGACGCACGTCCAGATGCTCTCCAAATTTGACCGGCTTACCTTCGTGGACACGCCTGCCGGGCTGCGCGTCGAACTGCCGTCGGGGGAGACGTACCAGCGGATCACCGCCAACAAGCATGTCCCGGACATCGGATTCCTCCAGATCGTCCAGGCGGCCACGGCGGCGGCGGCGCTGCCGGCCTGGTCCGGGCACCGGGTGCGTGTTGGCGAGGTGTGGCGGCAGCTCAGCGATGCCAAGGACGCGAGTCCCACCACGGTCCTGGTGTGCGCGTCCCCGACCGCGGTCGTTTCGCTGCAACCGCGCGGCGGCACCGAGGATGCCGGGCTGGGCTTCCTCACCGGGCTCAGCACCGTGAGCTGGACCTGACTTGATGACCGCCCCGCTGCCCTAACCTCGCTATCCGGATGGGCCTGCTCATCCTGCTCGTTTCCGCGGTCGGCGCCAGCGCGGCCGTCATTACGTTGGCTTTGACCCCGCGAAGGATCCTTCGATGAGCTTCACGTCCGCGGCCCTCATCCTGTCCTGGCTGGCCATCGCTTTCCTGATGCTCGGCTTTGCCGCCCTCCTACAACAGGTCCGTGCCCTCCAGGCGGCGATCCTGCTGCCGCCCGGAGCTCGGGCCGGCCTGCCCGAGTCGGCGCGGGCGCTGCGCCCTGTCACCACCAACCGTCGGTACGTACTGACCGTCGACCCAGGGTGCACCGCGTGCGCCGACGTCATACCCGAGTTCCGCGATCTGGCTGCCAGGTTTGCCCCGACCGCCGAGTTCGCGCTCCTCGCGCCGTCCGGCGAATATGCCGGATCGTCCGGAGTGGATGTTCTGGTCGACGCCACCGCCTACCGCGACCTCGCGCCGTCATGGTCGCCCGGCATTGTGGTGATCGACTCGGACGGCAAGGTCCTCGAAGCGGCCCCGGGCGGCGATCTTGATCCGCTCAAGGCCGCACTCGGTGCCGATCGCTCATCGACATCAACGTCCACCGCATCGGAGGTATCGCTGTGACCATCACCGCCGACAGCCTGCCCGACTTTTACACCGCACCACCGGATGCCACACCGAGCGCCGTCACGGCGCGGGTGCGCCGCTCCGTGATCGGCCGCCGGACCCTGCTGAAGCTCGCCACCGGAGGCGCGCTCGGTATCGGTCTCGGCGTGCTCGACCTGGTGGCCCGCGCGCTGCCGAGCTCCGCCAACAATCCCAATCCGGTTCTGTCGGTTTGGAACGAATGCCGAGGTTACTTCGCCTCCTCAACCATCTGCGTGCCGACCAGCGCGTACTACGGCAGCAGCGTCTGCAACGGCACTTGGCACCGCAACGACAAGTATTACGGCAGCTCGGTCACCTACGATTACACGTTCAACAACACCAGCTGCGACACCCGCAACGCGTGGCGGTGGGTCGGCCGCGTCGCCAACCGCAAGTGCTCCGACGGCTGGACGTATTATTCGGACGGCGGGACATACCGCAACACGTTCAGCATCTGCCGCACGGCTATCTGATGGAACCAAGCCGCCGCACCACCATCGGTGTGAGACGGGCGCACTACCACCCTTGGACACCGACGGTCTTGCTGCTCGTCGTGGCGGTCGGAGCCGCTGCGGCAACGGCGCTGTCCAATGGGAGTGCGGTCATCGTCCTGTGGTGGATGCTCGTCGGCCTGGTGTCCGGATACGCCATCTCGGGCTCGGTTTGAAGTCTCAACTCGGCGGATCTGCTGAGCTCGTCAGTTTGGCGAGGAAATGCGCGGTGGCACTTCGCCGCCGCAGAGGTCCTGGGTGGCGTCACAACTGGCGCGCTCTTGGTCCTGATCGGTTCCTTGCTGCGGCCGGTGCTGCCGACGTGGCTCAGACTCGGGCTGATCGCCCTGCTGGCGCTAGTTGTCATCGGCAACGAAACGCAACTGTTGCGGATTCGCCTGCCGCAGAACGGTCGGCAGGTTCCGTCCACCGTCATTCTCGAGGGTGGACGGATCGGCGCTTGGCAGTTCGGATTTGAGATGGGCACCGGCTTACGGACGTATATGACCAGCTCCCTGCCGCACCTGGCCGCTCTGACCGTGGCGCTGCTGGCATGGTGGCCGTATGCCCTGCTGACCGGGGCCGCTTTCGGGCTGGGCCGCGCCATCATGCCGCTGATTCGCATCGGCTGGGGTGATGGCGCGGATTGGGATCGCCGATATCGCCGAGCCGGCCTGCCATTCCGGGTATTGAACATGATCACCATGCTGCTCGCCATCGGGGCAGTGGCTCTTCACGCACTTTCGTAGCGACTGGAGTTCACCATGAAATCGATGAGATTAAGGTCAGGTATGTTGCGGACGGCCGCGGTCACCGCGGTGGCTTCCGTCGCGGCACTGTTACCCGCCGCTCCGGCCCAGGCCGCCGCCACCGGCGACTACACCGGAAGCGGTGTCCGGATCCGCGCTTGCGCCACGCTTTCGTGCACCATTCACGGCCTTGGCTATGTGGGTCAGGGCGCCACGATCAATTGCTTTGTGTACGGTCAGTACACCGAGGGCACCTCAATCTGGTACCACAACCGCAACCGGACCACCGGCGTTGTCGGATACAGCCACTCCAAGTATCTGGATTTCCACAGCGGAGTCGTGAACCACTGCTGATCAGCACGCGCCGCTAGCGGGTGATGCCGCGTGCCACGGTCTCCAGCTCGGCTGCGGTGAATGCGGCATTGCCCTCGATCGTCATCACCACATGATCGGGTGTGGTGATGACCACCCGATGGCCGGTGGTCGTGCTGCCGGCCTCGACGAGCAGGCGGGCCGTGCCGACCGGGACGTCGAACGCCCCCGTCGAAGTCCCGCCCTTCGACGCCCACCGCGCGAGCCAGTCGGCGATCTGTGCCGCGCCGACAGCGGGATCGGTGCCGGGACGTGGCCGCAGCACGGTGACGAACAATCCGACGCCTGGGCCGCGGTCGAATCGCCGCATCGTCACCGACGCCTTCGGCTCCCCGGCGGCCGGCGTTGCGCCGTCGTTACGCAGTCCCTTGTCGGTAACCGCGGCGGTATAGATGCTGTCTGGCCCGGTTTGGGCGGCTCCCTCGGGCAGCTGGGTGATGCGGAAGCCGTCGAGCTCTGTGCTGACCGGCGAGCCCGATGCGGAGGGCGACGCGCTGGTCTGCGCTGGGCCGAAGGTATCAATGCGGGCAATGGTAAAGGTGACGACCGCTGCGACGGCGAGCAGCGCTCCACCTGCCGCCGCGCCGCGCAGCAGCCGACGCCGGCGCAACCCGCGGTGGACGCCATTGAGGAACTCGTCAGTCACGGGGATGTTCCAATCCGCCAGATTCCTGTCAGGCATGCATGTCCCCTTTCTCAGGCAGGTGGGCGCGCAGTGCCGCCAGCCCGCGGGACACCTGCGAGCGCACCGTTTCGGGGCTGCACCCAAGCAGCTCACCGATCTGGGCATCGGGCATGTCGTGGACGTATCTCAGGGCAACAGCGGCGCGCTGCTTGGGCGGCAGCTCAGCCAGCAGGCGCCGGACATCGGACGTGGCGTCCACCGCCGCGAACCCCGTGTCCTCCTTACCGGCCTCCGGGAGCGTTGCCACAGGTATGTCACCTCGGCGTCGCCGCCGGTTGAGGAAGACATTGAGCATTGTGCGGTGGGCATACCCGACCGGGTTGCCGTCCCGGCGCACCCTGGACCAGGCCAGCCCGACGCGGATCAACGTCTCCTGTGCGAGGTCCTCGGCCGCTGCCCGGTCAAGCGTCAGCAAGTGACCAAAACGGAGCAGGCCAGCGCTGACCTCCCGCACATACACCTCGAAATCAGCACCCTGACCGGGAAACCGAGACGTGTCCACACCTCAATTACACCCCGAAGCATCCGTTTCGTTGCAGGATCAGGATCGCGGGGGCGCCGACACGGCGATGGGCGGTCACGGCCAGGGCGTAGCGGGAGTGGTCGTCGAGGAAGGTCAGGATTTCGGTGTCGGTGCCGTCGGCTAGCCGGCGGTGGGTGAAGTCGGTCTGCCAGGTCTCATTCGGCAGGGCGGCTTGGAAGCGGATGTAGGACGACGTGGGTTTCTTCTTCGGTGGTGGCTCAACAAGTTCGGCCTTGCGCAGGTAGCGCCAGGACAGTGGCCGCGCTGTCGGTGACGCGGTGGTGGGTGGCCAGGTGCCAGCTGATGGTGTGGGCACCGGCATCGAGGCCCTGCCTGGCGAGTTCGTCGCGGATCTTCAGGATGAGGATCATCGAGCGAGTGCCGCGGTCATGCACCCTGGCCAAAGCCACTGGCACGCCCGCCACGGCGTCGTCATCGACGTGCTGAGTAATCGCCAAGGTGGCGGGCACAGCGCGGAAGCCGTCGGAAGGGACATCGGCTCGATGATCGTCGCCACCCTGCGTAACCGTTGCGCAGAACGGAGCGGTAATGACTCACCGCTCAGTCCCCCCGGCGTCCGCGCCGAGTGCAGTGCGGCTTTCCTCCAGGCGGTCGGCGAGGTCGGGCCGCACAGCCCGTAACGCCGTGAGGTCGACGCGGCGGCCGAGCTGGTGTGCCCACAGCACGCCACGGCCCTGCTCCAGCAACTCGACCGCCTCGGCGGGCCGGTCAAGGTCGATCGCCCACGCGGCCGCTGACGTGATGATCGGGTTCCAGGTCGTGAGCTGCCTTTCCTGGCTTCGTCTTTCGAGGCCGTGCCATGCGGCCAGTGGCAGCAGGCGAACTGCGCTTGCATATCCGGCGGCCGCCTGGTCGTGAAGTCCGTGTCCGGCTGCGGCCAGCCCCCAGCGCGCCGCCGCCAGGACCCGGTCTGCGGCTGGCGCCGCCCGGTGGCTCGCTGCTTCGCGCAACATCTCTATCGCTTGCCCGAGCGTGCTTGGTTCCCGGCGAACAGCGTCGGCGTCGAACCGCTCGACCAAGCGCTGGCCGAGTTCCGAAAGGTAGGTACAGCGAGCTGGGCTGAGCTCCGATACGCCAGCAAGCGCCTCCTGTAACAGGCTGACGGCCCGATCGAGATCGGTGACATCGCCGGTGATACGGAAACGCGCGACGTGGCAGGAGGCCAGATTCATCAGCCGTGTCGGACGCGGTAGCGTCGACTGTCCGCCGATCGAGAGGGCCTGTTCCGCGACATGGATAGCGGCGTCTGAATCGGTTACCTGTCTTGTACGTTCAGCGAGGGCCCGCCGTGCATTGCTCAGATTGGACAGCAGGTCGGCATGCTCGGCCGAGGAAGGCGGCGAGCACAGCACGGCTTCCTCTCCGGTCGCGATGGCGCCCAGCAGGTCATCGATGTTGTCGTGCAGCCGGTAACGAACCTCGAGCGCGCCGGCTAGGCCGGAGAGCTGCCCGGCTCGACGCGGGTCATCGCCGCTTTGCACCGACACGGCCAGCCGCCCAATCTCGATCGACTCATCAAGGTCGTCGATGCTGTGCGTGTTCTCGTAGCGCCGGAGCAAAGCCTTGGCGAGATTGTGCAAATGCAGCGACCGATCAGAATGGTCGGTAAGCGCGGCGGCCGCACCGCGTGCTGCCTCGATCGCTTCTGTCAGATCGTCGAGTCGGCCGAAGGCTTCGGCTCGGTATGTCAGGGCGATGGCCAGCAGGCCCAGTGCTATGCCGTGCTGGTGCCGGTCGCCGGGCAGCGTCAACTTCTGCCGAGCCACGGCTACCAGCTCGGCGAGATCGGCGTGGCTACGGCTCCGGTGATGTCGGGAAACCAGTACTAGGCCCAGGTTTCCGAGCCGCACGCCGCGATCCTCAGCCACGTCGATGCTGCTTGCCTCGCGTGCCACCGCCACCGCCTCTTCAAGATCATGCTCGCTGCTGGTGAGCGTGAACCTGGCGTGTAATGCCAGAGCGAGCATTGACATCGCACTGGCTCGATGTGCGGGGCCGAGCGTGGGGTCTGACAGGGCTTCGCGCGTCAGTGCCACGGCACGGTTGAGGTCGTCGGGGCTGCGCTCCCGGTGGCCCTTGGTGCGCAACGCGATGCCAAGGCTGACCATGGTCGCGGCGCGCTGCTGGTCGCCTGCCGGCGTGAGTTCCAGCGCCTCGGCAAGAACGGCCAGGCACCGGTTCAGGCTGGCCGCCGCACCCGTGCGATCAAACCGAGCCTGCTCCATCACCCCGATCTGTCGCAACGCTACGACCCGGCTCGACTCGTGAGCCAATGCCAATGCGTGCTCCGCGGCGTCGACCGCTTGCGCCGCATCGTCCAAATGCGACACAGACCCATACCGCCGCCACAAGGCCCGCATGAGCGCGTGCCAATGCTCAACCCTGTCACCCGCATCGTGCTCGATAGAGCTGCGTAGCAGAGCGATGGACACATCAAGGGCGGCCAGGTCCGTGTCCTCCCCACTGAGCAGCACTTCGGCGAGCTCACGTTCCCGGTACGCGAGGTCGAGCACCGCGCTGGTCGCGTTCAGGCGGTCAAGCCGTGTTCTCTGATGTGCTGGCACAAGATCCGGTTGCAATCGGTCCACCACAAGGAACAGGCGCATCGCGTTGGCGGCCTCGGTTCGGGAAGCAGTCTCGTCGCCCGCCCTGGCAAACGCGTTGTCCCGGAATTCCGCCGCCCACGCCGCAACCCACAACAGCCCGGCGTCAGCGCGGTCGAGATCCGCCACTTGGCTGGGCTCGTCGGCGACGGCCGCCACGATGAGATCACGTTGCAGGGCCGCGGTCTCCGGCGAAAGGATCTCTGCGCGGTCGGCGTTTTCGTCAGCGTCCAAGGCGGCGTTGTACCGATCCATGCGTTCGCGCAGCGTCGCCGCGAGCGCCTCGGCGGCGATTCTCATCCGAGCGCGCCGAGGACAGCCGCGAGAACACCCAGCACGAGGTGCACGCCGACGACAATCCACGTGCCGACCACCGGATGCCGAGGTACAGGCCCGCCAAGCCACGGGCGGAACAGCGGCCCGATAGCGATGGCACCGGCCGCGAGCGACAGCCATGGCAGAAGCAAGCACTGTGTGAGCAGAATCCCCACTCTGCCGATACCGGATGTGCTTAGAAGCAGGAAAGCGGACGGCGCCGAAACGATAAGTGCGGTAACCAAATAGGTGATCGCAGCCCGCCGCCGGGTAGACCATTCCGGAAGGCGACGCGGCTGTGCACCTGCGTCCTCAACAGTATCGATCGCCTCTTCGGCCTGCCAGACCAACCGCGCCGCATCAGCGGTGCCCCAACCGTCTCGCTGGGCCGGAACAGCCGCGGTCTGACCCAGCCGTTGGCGAAGAGTTTGCAGGTGCCGTTCCTGGCAGGCGATGGCCACACGCAACCGTGTCGCGACGGAGTCCGGCATGGATATTGCGGATGCGGCCGCGACAGCCTGCTGGTGCAGCGCCCAAGCCAGGGCAAGCGCCTCTTGCGGGCTCGAGGTGGCCACCTGCCCAGCGGGCTCACCGGATGCGGCCGGCGTCACGGCCGGTGCCAGGCGATCCTGAGCCGCGCTCACCAAGGCTTGGGGGACCCGCCCAGCGAGCTTGCCAGCGGCCGCCTCAACGACGGCCCCGCGCACCATCGCGCCAACAGAAGGGCCGCTCTGCTGCGCCCACGACGACGGATGCAGCCGCATTCTGCGGTGCATCCGCGCTCCGGCACGCTGCACGTTGCCGGCGCCCTCTCGACCGCGACTAGCGATCGTCGCCAACCGGCTCTCGCTACCCGTCAACGCGACGAGACTCTGCCGGATCTTGCTTACAATCACGGCCGTACCAGCCGCCGGCGGGCCGCCCGGGGCCACCGGTTCGCCGGTGGCCCACGCCAGGAGGACAGTGCTGAGCCAGGCGGCGTCGCGGCTGGCATCGCTGTGGATCGCGTATAGCTCACCGATCATCCGGATCTCGATGGCTGAGTGGACGATCACCTTGACGGCCTGCACCACCGGTGGCGGCCCGGGTACCGTCGCTGCAGCAGTCCATAGCAGGCTGACGAGGCGGCTGGCGTCGGCAATGACCTGCTGAGACTGAGTCTCAGTGTCGCCGCCGAACTTTCGGTGCAAAGTCTCAGCCCTCCGAATAGGTAGGCGGGTCGCCACATCGGTCAGCAGCTGGGCGCTACGCTCGGCCAGTGCGTCGCGGCTGTGCTGCGCTGCGGTCGCCGCGGCCTGAAGACGGGCGCGGAGGGCGGAGATGAATTCCTTCGCAGCCCGCATGCGGTCCGTCTTTGATGATTCCTCGGCGAAGAACGCGCCAAGGTCTCCGAGCGACTGGGTGTGGTCGCCCGTGATGGTGCCGGCCGAGGTCTGGTGCGCGATCTGATCACCGGGCAAGTATCCACCGAGGGCCGAGCCTTGTGCCGGTGGCTGCGGCGCGTGGAGCATCGCATCCGGGTGGCCGTCCGCCACACCCTTGCGCAGATGGGCTTCCGCCTCGCGGGCGGCGACCAGACGCTGCACGTGTGCGGATGCCTCGGGATGACCCTCCGCCATGGCCCGGCGCATCATCGCCTCAGCCTCTTCTTGCTTGCCCCTGACGTTGAGCACTATGCCCAGGTTGAACACCGCGTTGGTGTCGCCCGCCGCGACCGCCTCCCGCAGCAGCGCCTCAGCTTCGGAGGGGTCGCCGCGCTTCAGGCGAACGGTGGCCAGGTTGGTTAACGCATCAATGAGTCCGGCGGCAATGGCTTGACGCAGCAATCCTTCGGCCTCGGCGAGGTCACCCCGCTCGCCAACGAGTTCGGCAAGGTTGAAGGCGGCGTCCGCCTGCCCTGATGACGCGGCCCGCCGCCATACCGATTCCGCTTCCTGCACGCGTCCGGTGCGGCTCAACAGATTGCCGAGGTTAAAGGTTGCGTCGAGGTAGCCCCGTGCGTCCGCGGCGCGATAGAAGCGTTCGGCGTCCTGGTCATCGCCGAGCTGTGCCCGGACATAGCCGAGACTGCACTCGCAATCCGCAATGAGCTGCTGCTCGCCGGCTGGCAGGCCCGAGGCCAAAGCACGCCGGTAATGCTTCTCAGCCTCGGCGAGCTGTCCTCGGTCTTTGAGCAGAGCGGCGAATGTACATGCGGCGAGCGCGTGGCCGCGGTCGCTGGCCTGCCGAAAGAGTTCGGCGGCGGTGTCGAGGTCTCCGGCCCGCGCTCTTTCGATCGCCTTGTCGAAATAGGATTCCGCGTTGCCCAGGTCGTTCAGCATGGCGCCGGGCTCGACGGCTTGGTGTCATTGAATACAAGAGTCCACATTTTGACCGCCCCTTCGGCGCCTGTATCCCACATCCATGGCAAAACATTTCCGCCATCGAGGAAGGTTCCCTCGGAGGCGCGTAAGCCTTCGCGCCATCTCATGAGCTGACGCTTGATGCCAAAGTGGAAGCCTGGATTCCGCGCCCAGAGCCAGTCGACCATTTCATCGACAACATTGGACTGGTCCTCCAGGACGGCGCTTGGCGCGAAGGTTCGGAGAAACACGTCGAATGTTGCTCGATTACCGGTCTGCGCGCAAAAAGCTCCGGCCTGACCACCGAACATGGCCACCGTGCGCCCGACGAGCCGCGCGACGTTCTCAAACGTTGGCGTAATATCGGCGCTCGTCAGGATCTCCACGTAATAGTCGGGAAACAGGTGCGGCACCGACCGTGGGCGGCTTTCGAGGATGGCCTTATTAACTTGCGTGGCGAAGGCTAGTGCCTCGGCCGAACGCCGGAACTTGAACCAGAAGCCAAGATTGAGCTCGTTGAGACACACGGCAGCCGGCTCGGCCAAGCTCGCCCGATCTATCTCGGCCACATCCACCACCCGCTCGGGGATATGCGTTCCGGGTGCGAAAATGAACATCCGCCTACCCGCGATGATGGCCGTCCGCGGCGGGCTCATGTCGTCTCCCGCGGCCAGGACCAAACGCTCTTCCGGATGCCTGATTTGACGGAACCGCGGCTGGTGTCGTGCGATTGCGCGAAGGACGGCCTTGTCTTGCGTGAGCAGGACAGCCGCTATTTCGCCATCTACTTCCGGATCGCTTCTGAATAGGCCCACGTCAGTCCAATCCCCTGCTCGCTAACGCTTCCAATGGCCGCCGTGCTCGCCGCACACGTAGCCGGTTGAGTTGCAGGCGCGGCAGGTCAGCCCGCCGAGACCTCGCTTGCGCCCGCCATCGCAGGCGTGGCAGGGGGCGATCAGGCGTCCACACTTGCATTTCATTGCCCCTCCAATTTGTAATGTGTTACCTGGGTCGCACCATGTCGAGGTTCTGCTGGATCTGCTGCCGCGTGGGATGGTCGGACGGCAATGACCTCACGCAGACCGCGTGAGTGTGTTCCAGCAATGCGATCGCCTCCGTGTACCGTTCGGCCGTACAGTAGGCCACGAAGAGGTTGTTCGCGGAGTTAAGTGTGTGTATGTGCGCATCGCCGAGGACCCGCCGCCGGTCCGTCAGCGTCCGCTCGTGCAGGGCGATCGCCTCGGTGATACGACCTGCCATCTCGTAACTGGCTGCGAGGTTATTGCGGGTCGACAGCGTGTCCACATGATCGGGCCCGAGAACTCGGTCACATGCCGCCAGCGTCGTCTCATAAATCTCGATGGCCCGCGGGTAGTTTTGCCCCGCCTCGTAGGCGTGGCCCAGATTGTGGGCCGAGGTGAGCGTGTCGCGGTGGTCCGGGCCGAGTATCCGCTGCCGCACATGGAAAACGCGCTCATGCACACGCGTGCCGTCGGCGATTCGGTTCGCGGCGAGGTAGGCCTCGGCGAGGTTGCTCTCCGTGGTCAGCGTACGCGGATCATTCTCACCGGAGATCTCTCGCTCGAGGTCGATTGCCACCTCGAGGTGCTTCACTGCGGTAGCCGCCTCACTGGTGTTCAGCAGCGCCATGGCGAGGTTCACCATCACGGTGATCGTGGCACGGTGCTTTTCGCCCGAGACCTGCCGCTGCGCCGCGAGCGTCCGGGTCAATATGCCTATGGCCCGCGCGGGCTGTCCAGCCAGGACATACCCAAAGCCGACGTCGTTGCCGGCGGTCAGCGTGATCGGGTGTACCGGGCCGAAGTGGCGTTCGGCCTCGGCATACCTGGCCTCGTAGGCCGCGACCGCCTCAGCGAACCTACCGGCACGTGCCAGCTCGGCAGGATCGGCTGCCTCAGCCATCACCGTGGTCTCCTCTCTAAGCGTTCATCGCGTCCCAATCCTCGCCGTGGCAGCCCACTTGATAAAGGTTGCTTTGTTGCGTGAATAGATACGCAACGCAGAAAGTGCATCAGGGGTCGTCGCGCAGCCGTCCTAGGAGCGCGGCCGCTTGTGCGACCAGCCGAGCCGCGGATTGGTGGCGCCCATCGGCCTGCGCGACGGACCCTAGCCCTCGCAGCGCGCGGGCCTGTTCAGCGAGGCTGGCGCAGACCCTTGCGCGCCACCACGCCCGGACGTGATAGGTGCGAGCGGCCGACGGGTCCCCGGCCGCCCGCGCGGCCTCGCCGAGGCAGTTGAGCGCCATTGACTCGTCGAAGACCAGGTTCATCTCGACAAAGATTTCCAGCGCCGCGAGGAAATGCTCGGTCGCCGCGGCCAGCCGCCCCAGCGCGCCCTCGGCGAGCCCGAGCGTGCGCAACGTGATGCCAACGTGCCGGCGCGAATCGTGCGCCTGGTACAACGCAAGCGCATCAGATGCTTCCACCACAGCTGTGGCGTGGTCGCCGGTGGCATGCGCCAGCCAGGCACGGTGTCCGAGGGTGACCGCGACGCCTATGCGATCGTCCAAGTCCCGGAATACCTTCAGTGCCTCCGTGTATTGCAGCCCAGCGAGATCGTTTCGGCCATCGTGCAGATGGGCCAGGCCCAAGTTGTTGAGCGTTACCGCGACCGCCCAAAGATCTCCTGCCATGCGGGCCGAAGATAGAGCGAATTCGTGGGTCCGGATCCATGGTCGCAAGGCTTTTGTACGGAAGAAATGATCTCGCATGGCATAGGCGAGGCGCCAGCATTCGCCATGCAGGCCTTCGGTTGCGGCGAGCTCACATATTCCCACCAGATTGTCCTGCTCAGCTTCGAACCACGTCCGCGCCTCCGTGACGTTGGCGAAGCTTGCCGGCCAAACCGGGTCGGCGGGATGCACTGGCGGTGGGCGGTGCCGATCCGGAGTCACCGTTAGGTCGGCCTGCTGCGCCATAGCGAGATAGCCATATACAAGACGCTCGGTCGCGCCGCGTAACTCCGCATCGGACAGAATGGCCCGTGCGTGCTGCCGCGCGACGGCACGCACTAGCTCGTGCAGCGCGTATCGCCGCGGGGCAATCGGCAGGGCAAGGCTCGCGGTGACCAGTCCGTCCAGCCTCCGGCTGGCTAGCGCGGCCGACTCGCCAGATAGCACCGCCGCCACCCGAACGTCTACGGTCGCGCCAGGGTGCACTGCTAAGTACGCCAGAAGGTGCTGCTCGTCGGCTGAAAGCGCGCCGCAAGCGGCTAGGAAGGTCCGCGTAATGCTCCGTTCTCCGTCGTCGAGAACGGCCAGGTGGTCAGTGTCGCCGAGTTCAGCGGCCAGGTCCTTGAGCGACAGCCAGACTGCGCCGCGCAGCCGGGCCGCGACCACACGTACGGCGAGCGGTAAGTATCCGCAAGCGGCTAGCACAATGCCAAGGTCCGACCGGTCCTGGTCCTGGAGCCAGCTAAGCCGCTCACCGACGAGGGCCTCGACAAGCGCCCGAGCATCGTGCGGGTCGAGCGGATCCACGTGGATGTGGCGAGCCTCGTCGAGCGCGTCGAGACGGCGTCGGCTGGCCACCAACGTCACGGATTGCCCGCCCGGCGCCAACAACGCCGCGACATCGGCGGCAGACCTGGGATTGTCCAACACCAGCAGCATGCGACGGCCGCGCAGCACCCGTCGGTAAAGCGCAGAGCGCTCAGTCGGATCGGCTGGGATCAGCTCATCGGCCAGACCGATCCGCCGCAGCAGGCGGTCCATCGCGTCGAAGGCATCGATTGGATCGCCGTTGCCACGCAGGTCAAGGTAAAGGCAGCCATCAGGGTGGCGCTCCAGCAGCCGCTCGGCTACCTGGACGAGCAATTCGGTCTTGCCCACTCCGGGCAACCCCCACACCACCGCCACGCGACTGCTGTAGCGTCCTGCCTGCCGCGCAAAAGAAAGCATCTCGTCGATCTCAGTCACCCGGCCGACGAAGACCTCGGTAGCGCCGGGCAGGTCGACGGTGGGTGAAGTGGACCACGGCGATCGGCGACGTGGGGGCGGCGGAATGAGGCGGGTTAGCGCACCCTCGGCGCGCAGCACCCGCTCGCACGCCTCGGCCAGGGCGAAGCTCGGCCGTAACCGTCCACTTTCGACTCTGCTGATCTGACTCTTGCTGTAGTGCACGCCGCGGGCCAGCTCGGTCTGCGAAAGCTGGGCATGTTCCCGTAGCCGCCGCAGCTCTTCTCCGAACCCGGGTTTGCCTGCGCCGGGAGATCCGTCGACCTCAGAAACAAGCGGGTCACTAGGTCGGCTGGCCACATCAACCACCGCTCTGTTACGGGCCATAGTGGACAAACGGGAGCCAGTCAGCAAGCCCGGTGCCGCCATCGCGTAGGGACCGCACCGCGTGATGCAACGCGGCCGCCGCCCGGTCTGAGACGACCACACCGTTATGCACGAGCGCCGGATATACCGCCTCCGCCACGGTTGCCGAGATCGCCGGGCGCACAGTCCACAATGTTCCGATCACATGACGAAAGCCTGCGTAGCTGAGCGCAGCGCCGAGCGTGATCACTTCGTCAGCAAGGTGTATCCCGCCCGTGCCTGTGCGGCAGGCGGAAAGGTAGGCCAGCTCACCGGCGAACCGGCTCGCACCAAGCTGGGACACCGTAAGGGACCCATCGGCGAGCACGAAACCGGCCCGGGTCGGGTCGCTGAGATCTTGCTGCCCATGGCAGCTCATGTGGACCCAGGAGTGACGCTCCATCGCGGCTGAAACTGCGGCGACGGTCGCTGTCGCGCCTTCAACCGCGACCAATCCACCGGGCATCATTGCGCCAAGCACAGCTCTTTCACGCGCCACCACGTCGGTCAGCTCCAATTGCCCCAGCGTGGCAGGCATGCCGACGAAGAGTGCCGGTTGCTCGCCGCAGGAAATGGGAGGCCGCCTACGTGACTCGGCCAGGGCACGCAGGGTCGGGGTGTATGACGAAACGACACAGTCGAGAACTGCCCGGCTGGTGCCATCGTGATATCCGGCACCATGGATGGGCAGCAGAGTGAGCAGGCCGGTGGGGCACCACCACACGCGCCGCGCCCAACCAGGATCCTTTGGTCCGGCCCAGCCGAGGGCTTGCAGGACCGGTTCGGCCACGGCTTCCCACAGCCATCGCATGGTCGACTCCAGCTCGGCCTCTCGCGCCTGAAGCGCCGCCGCCCGCTGCTGCACTGCCTGTGCGAACGGCACTTCCGCGGGTGCCGGAGTATCGCGCAAGGCCTCAAGGTAACGCGAAGAACGTTCACTGACATCCGCGGCGGTCAGCCCAGGAAGTGCCACCGGCATAACACCAGCTGTGGTCACTATCAGTGCGTCACAGCGCCGGCTATCCACATTGACGATCACTACAGGACCGCCCCTGCCGACGTCAGCCATCGACGATAGCGCCGGCGGCCTGAGGAAGTCAGCAAAGCCGACGATACCGCGGACCTGCTCGACCAGGTCATCCCACTCATGGGCGAGCGCGATGCGCCGATCGGCTGACGCTCGACCATTCTGTCCTAAGCCCACCACGACAGGTTTCCCTTCGTTCTGCGGGTTTCCTGGCACACCGTATGCTGCCGTCACGACGCATGCCATCCGCCGGAGGATCGAAGGATCTACCCATGCCGCCATCCCCTGACCCGCTTGTTGGCGACATCCCGCTCTATCTCGCCGACGAAACCAAATCCATCGACTCCACGCCTTCCGGCATTGCCCTGGGCATGATCCGGCTGTGGGCCTGGCAGCTTTACCGTCTGCATCCGCTACCTAGGGACCTCTCGATGTACGAGGGCTACCTTGTCCGGATCAACTACGAGTTCGACATCGCGCTCGACGTGCCAGCCCCGGTGTGGGCAGAAGTCCAGCTGGCCTTTCCAGAGAATGTCATTGTCGTCGATGCCCTGCCCAGGGCGGTCCACTCGCCAGAACGGGCATACGCGTATCGGGTCAACGGAAGTCTTAACTTCGTTCGCCGCGACAGTCCTGACCCGACCGGGCCTGTGGCGCCAGAAGCAGCACTACCTGCCGCTGCGCCCCACATCGAGTGCTTCGGTGTCGGCGGCAACACAGCGCGCTGGCGCCACACCGGGGCCGAGGGCGCGGGTATCCGGGCGGGCAGCCATGTCGCCTGGCTGGTGCTCCTAACCCCGCCAGGCCAGGAGGAGCTTGCTGTGCTTGCCACAGGCCAGTACAGGGTCGAAATTGACCCGCAGCTCGGGCTCGCCCCGGTATGCCGGCCCGACGCCTTCAGCGTCCGGCTGCCCCAGCCGGTCCCCGGCGACAATCCGGCCCCGCCCGTGGGCCCTGCGCCGGCTACGCCTGGCACGGGAGCGCATGGGGGGCCGCGCGTCTTCATCTCCTATTCCCAGGATCCGCCTGAGCATTCCGAGGCCGTCGAGCAGCTGTGGCACCTTCTCAAAGGGTGTGGCGCGGATGTACGGATCGACAAGGAGCATCTCGAGCGACAACGCAACTGGAGCGACTGGACCACTGTCCAGATCCTTCGCAGCGACTACACCATTGTCGTCGCCTCGCCCGCCTACCTCGCCGCGAGCGAAGACCAGCTGCCAGCCGGCCGGAACCTCGGCATACGGTCTGAATACGTACGTCTCGCCGATCTGCTGCACCGAAATCGTCCACTGTGGACGATGAAAATCCTTCCTGTGGTACTGCCGGGAAGATCGGTCGACGAGATCCCGCTGACGTTCCTGCCGGGTACGGTCGACCATCACATCATCCATGACTTCACTCCCCAGGGTGCAGCCAGCCTCCTGCGCACGCTCGGCCTTGGACCCCGCTAAAAAGGCCAGCGGGCAGGTCATTGACCGGCCTGCAACACACGAACCCGATCACGTCAAATGCCCGACCGGCGCGCAATTTCGTGTTCAGCCCGACGATCCGCCGCCGGTGCCGTGTGGGACGGTGACAGGCATGTTTGTCCCATTGAACCTGCGCAAAAAGGATGAGCCTCAACGGTTCTCCGTTTAGCTGTCTGAGTCTCCATGCTCCGTCACAGCGGGGGGTCTGGGCCTGTCCAAAACGGATGGACAGTTGGGCAAGACGCTTGATCGAAGGGCTAGGCCGCGAAGGGCTCCTGGGACCACGGGCGGAATCGATGGTCCACTCTGGAGCGGGGCAGCGACGGACTCTCCCAACAGTTAGGCTCCTTTACCAAATGGTGCGGCTACGGTGCGCCAACACCGCAGCCGCGATGTTCCACAAAGGACCTAGGAGAGCCCGTGAGAACAGTGTCAACTATAGCGGCGGTCGTTACCGCCGCGATCGTTTCGGCAGGGCTGGCGGCGGCGCCTGCCACTGCCGCCCCCGGTCAAGGACCTCGGGGGCCACATGATCCGATCCCGGCCGGGGCCAAGGCACACATCGACGACGACGGCCTCACCATCGTGACCTCCAGCGGCGATGGTGGCGGAAGCATCGCGTTCTACCGTGCGAGGCCCGGCGGCGCAGGTGGGCTTGGGGTGCTCAGATCGTTGCAGGCAAAGGGAATTGTCAGCAACAGCCTCAGTGTCACGTCGGAGTCGGCGGGTGTGACTGCGGGGGCGGCACCGCCGAGTGGGGGAATGAACCCAACCGAATGTGGCAGCGGTTACGGGGTGGCCAAGTTCTGGGCCACCAGCAGCAGCTGCGTTACCAAGGTCCGCTGGGCCTGGAACGGTTTCGCCGATCCCCAGATCTATTTCCGTGACCATACGCCATCGGCATGGCCGGTCAAAGCTGCGGTGACCACGTGGAATCAGGCGATAGGCGTTGACTCCTACTGGACCGGTGGCAGCTGCCCCGGCGGTGGCCGCCACTGTGTCGAGGTTTGGAATGCCTGGTACGACACCGACTGGCTGGGCTACACCTACGTGCAATACGGCTCCAACGGATACTTCATTGACGGCACGGTCGCGGTTTTCCTCAACGACAACAACCTGGAGGGGTACAACCGGATGACGACCTGCCACGAGCTGGGCCACGCCCTGGGCCTGGGGCACAATTCCTCCTACAGCAGCCCAAGCTGCCTATGGGACAGTGCCAGCGGCGGGAACTACCAGACCCCAAGCCCGAATGACTTCTCTACCCTCAGAGTAGTGATCTATCCGTGACCTTCTAAAGGTCATGGAGTGACAGCTTCCTGCCGTCGCCGCTGGAGAACGGGCGGCGGTCGGCGGCTCAGGGTCGGAAGTGTCGGCGACATGATGTCGAATTTCACTGGCGGGTCCTTCATCGCGGATGCGATCATCGGTGCCGGGTCGCTAGCTCAATTGGAAGAGCATCCGACTGAATAGTGCGTCCGTTCTCCGCGTGTGCGGCTATGGAGGCACTTCCTTCTCCTTTCTGTTGGATCGGAAGGTTCGGGGTTCGATTCCCCGGCGGCCCACCACATAGCGGCTCAATACCGCACCCAGCGACAGCCCGGACGGGGGACCACGTGCTCGAGACCCTGATCATTCAGAAGACCCTGCGCGTGCCGGCGAGCACCGGCGCGGCCGGCGACGGCACTGGCGTGGCTCGGCAGCTGGAGGTGGTGCTGCTCGACGTCGGGTTCTCCGCGTCGAGGGCCCTGCTCGAGCACATCGGCGCTCTGGCTCCGGCGCCCGCGATGGACCTTGCCGCCACCGTGGTGTTGGCAGTGCGTGAACTGGTGGGCGACCATGTGCGTCACAATGCCTACTTCATCGATTTCCCAGACAATGTGCCTGACACCCTCGAGTTCTGGACCGAGCGGCTAAAGGCTGCCGTCCTCATCGGCGGTGAGGAAGCCACCGAGGTGCAGCTACGCGATCTCGCCGCGTCTGGAGTGAACCTGCTGGACCTGCCGGGCTACGGGACCTACCAGCACACCTATGCCGAACTGCTGGCAGCCCATGATGAGCTGATCACGGCGGCTGGTGACCGGTTGACGGTGCTGCATCTTGGGCAGACCGCCGAGACCGAGGCGCAGCGGCTTTACCTAGCCCTGGCCGGTAGCTCGACGCCGCTTGGCGAGGCGGACCGGGCGATCCTGAGCGACCTCGCGGTCGTGTGCATGGACGGCGCGCAGCCGGCGGAGATTCCGGTACGGGAGAACCGTGCGCTGCTCAACGGGATCCGGCTTGTCCTGGGTCGGCCGCTGATCGGCATGGACACGACAACCGATGTGCTGCGCCTGGCCTGCCAGGTGTCCGGCGGAGACGCCTCGCTGGTGACGCCGACGCGTTTTCGTGCCTTCCGGCGCCCGGAGCGGCGGATTCTGCTGGCGGCACTGGACCAGGTGGTCGGCGGGAACCCGGGCAAGCTCGGTGACGTCGCACGCTACGCGCAACGGTGGAAGCGGCTCGGAGAGCGGCTGCACCCGCACGAGTACAGGCAGTGGCCGCATGCTCAGGACGTGTTCGCGGTCGCTCGTGGCGAAAGGACCGTCAGAAACCTCACCGGCCGCGCCGAGGCGAAGCTACGGGCCGGAGCCGTTGCCGAGGCTGCATCGGTGCTGGCCGCTGCGCCAGGTCTGTTGCTGCGATCAGCCGATCGGCTGCTGCGGCAGAGTTCGGCATCGGAGCAGGTTGCGGTGATGGAAGCGGTCACCGGCGCAATGGGCTCGACGTCCGGCCGGGTGCTGCTGTCGTTGCGCGAGCACCTTGGCAACCGGCTGTCACCCGCACCGGCCCGGATCTACCCCAGTCGTTCGCGGCGTGCATGGGTCGGCCCAGACAAGCGGCTCCCGCTGCCTGCCGGTGTGGTGGACGGCTTGTCATCGGTTCTCGATGCTGAGATCAGCGCCCGACTGCCGCAACCGCAGTCGCCCGTGATGGTGGATCCGCAGGTGCTCGACGTTGCCCTGCCGCTGTCGGGCAAGGCGTCCGGAAGCGGATTTGCGGTGCTGCCTAGAGGTTCGCGGGCGTCGGTAACCGGTGAGCTGCTGCGATTTTTCATGTACTGGCGTCAGACAAGCCGTCGCACCGACTACGACCTGTCGGTGCTGCTGCTCGATGAGCAGTTCCACGCCGCTGGTCAGGTGTCCTGGACGAACTACCGTTACCGTGACGTGGTGCACTCCGGCGACATCACCGACGCGACCGACGGTGCTACCGAGTTCATCGACGTGCCCCTATCTGTCCCCGGCCACTACGTGGTTCCGCAGGTCAACGTGTACGCGGGCGAGTCGTTCGACGAGGTCGCTGAGTCCATGTTCGGGTACCAGACCCGGACGCGGAAGCAGCGGGGCGCGCCGTTCGACGCGCGGACTGTGCAAGCCCGTTCGCAGCTACGCGGCAAGGGTCGCGTCGCGTTGCCGATGGTGTTCGCCAAGACCAACGACGGCTGGAAGGCCGTGTGGTTGCACCTTTGCCTGCAAGGCATGCCGTCGTTCAACCGGGTGGAGAACAACACGTTCACCACAGCCCAGCAGGTGCAAGCGATGGTCCAGCGGCGATACCTGACCGTGTCTTACCTCGTCGATCTGTGGCGTGCGCGGGCCGAGGTGCACTTGTGGACCGGTCAGGTGCCTGACGAGCCGGTCACGTTCATCGGCATCAACGCACCCGACGGTCTGCCCGAAGGATCCCAGACGTACACCCTGGACCGGCTCCATGAGCTGATCCCCGAGTAGCTGGCGACAGCCGAGGCTATCGGGCCGCGCCCGGGGAGCCCTTGCGGGCCAGTGAATCGATCGCCACGGCGACGATGAGCACGCCGGCTGTCACCATGAATCTGATTGACGAATCCACATTGAGCAGCAGCATGCCGTTGGTGATGGACTGGATCACCAGGATTCCCAGCAGTGCGGCGTAGGTGCGCCCGCGTCCGCCGAACAGGCTCGCGCCGCCGATGACCGCTGCGGCGATCGCCATCAGCAGGATGTCGCTGCCGCCCGAACTTTGGTTTACCGCCGCCAGCCGGCTTGCCGCCAGGATGCCGCCGACCGCGGCGAGGGTTGCGCAGGCCGCGAAGGCTAGCACCCTTACCGCGTTGACGTTGATACCCGCACGCCGTGCCGCCTCAGGGTTACCGCCCACCGCGAAGATTCGCTGTCCAATGACGGTGTGCCGCAGACCCAGATCCAGCGCCACCACCATGCTGACAAAGAGGACCAGGAGCAGCGGGACGCCCCTGTCTGCGCCGAGCAAGACGATGGTGCCGGCGAGCAGGGCAGCAACCCCGGCGATGGGCGCGGCGGCGCGCCATAGGGCGGTCACCGGCAGGCCGGCCGTCTCACGTAGCCGCCGTTGCAGCGCCGTGACCGCAGACCAAGCGACGATTGCCAGTGCAGCGATGCTCCACGAAAGCCAGGCAGGAAGCCAAGTGTCGCTGAGTTTCGCGACGAAGCCGGTGAACGGCAGGTTGATGGTGCCGCCGCGGCCGAGTAGGTACAGCAGCAGACCCTGCCAGCCGATCAGCCCGGCCAGCGTCACCACGAACGAGGGCATGCCCAGCCGGGTGAACAAGACCCCTTGCAGCGTACCGATTGCGGCGCCGGTGAGCAGGGCGAGGGCGATCGCCGCGGCGACCGGCAGGTGCCGGTTGACCGACAGGATCGTCATGACCACGGCCGCCAGGCCGCTGACCGAACCGGCCGACAGGTCGATCTCGCCCAGTAGCAGCACCATGACGATGCCCAGCGAGATGGTGCCGGTCGCGGCCATCTGCAGCATCAGGTTGGTCAGGTTCTCCGGGGCCAGGAAGTGTTCGTTGAGCAGCCCAAAGGTGACCGCGATGACGGCAAGGCCGGCAACCACTGGTGTGATGCCGATAGTGAGCCGCTGACTCATGCCCGTGCTCCTGTGATTGCGGCGACGATGGTGTCCTGATCGGCGTCGTCGGTGCGGTAGTCGCCCGCGTTGCGGCCCAGGCGCAGCACGGTGATCCGGTCGCTGACCGCGAGGACGTCGGCGAGGTTGTGCGAGATGAGCAGCACGGCGAGTCCGCGTTCACGCAGTCGCCGGATCAGGGCGAGTACCTGGGCGGTCTGCTCCACGCCGAGCGAGGCGGTCGGTTCGTCGAGGACGACGAGTTTGGGCTGTCCTAATAGGGCGCGCGCGATCGCCACCGACTGGCGCTGCCCGCCGGACAGCGTCGCGACCGGCTGACGGATGTCGGGTATTCGTACGTCGAGTGAGGTGAGCAGCTCGTGTGCGGTGCGTTCCATGTGGATGTGCCGCAACAGGCCGCCGTGATGCTGTTCCGCGCCGAGGAACAGGTTTGCCACCACGTTGAGGTTTTCGCACAGGGCTAGGTCCTGGTACACGGTGGCGATGCCGAGGCTCTGCGCGTCGTGTGGCCGGTTGATGCGGACAGGCCTGCCTTCGAATGAGATGGTGCCGTGGTCCGCGGCGACGACACCGGCGATCACCTTGATAAGAGTGGATTTTCCGGCGCCGTTGTCGCCCACGAGCGCGGTAACCTCGCCAGCGGCGAGGTCCAGGCGCACGTTCTGGAGGGCCTGGACCGCGCCGTAGCGCTTACTGATGTCGCGCACCTGCAGGACCACTACGAGATGCCCTGCTTGGTGCACGCCGCGGCGACCTCTGCGGTGCAGATCTCGCTCGCCTTGTAGAAGCCGTCCTTGACGATGGTGCCCTTGATCTTGTCTGCGGTAACAGCGATTGGGTCGAGCAGGAAAGCCGGAATCTTCGCCGTGCCATTGTCCACTGTGGTGGCTGCCGCCGGCTGCTGGCCGTTGACCAAGGCGACTGCCAGCTCCGCGGACTTCTCGGCCTCGGCGCGGATGTCCAGGTAGATCGTCATGTATTGCTCGCCGGTCAAGATGCGTTGCAAGGCAGCGAGTTCGGCGTCTTGGCCGGTGATCGGCGGGAGGGCGGCGAAGCCGGCGCGCTTCATCGCCGCGATGGCGCCGCCGGCCATGCCGTCGTTGGCCGACAGCACGCCGGTGATGTTGTCACGGCCCAGTGCCGTGATGGCTTGCTCCATCTGTTGCTGCGCTTTGTCGGGGCTCCAGTCGGGAGTATCGAATTCGCGCCCGACGGTGACCTTGCCGTCCAGGATGCTGTGGGCGCCCTTCTTGTAGTCGGCGGAGCTGGGATCGGTGGGGGAGCCGTTGATGAACACGACCTGACCCTTGCCCGCGTTGCCCTTGGCGGTGAGCGCGTCCAGCAGAGCCTGGCCCTGCATCTCGCCGACTCGAACGTTGTTGAACGAAACGTAATAGGCGTAATCGATTCCGGAGATGAGCCGGTCGTAAGCGATGACCGGCACCTTCTTCTGCTTGGCCTGGTTGACCAGTGGCGCCACCGCGGCCGCGTCCACGGCGTCGAGCACGAGCACGTCGGCGCCCTGGGTGAGCGCGGCCTCGACCTGTTGCTGTTGCTTGGCGGCGTCCTGGTCGGCGTTGAAGTAGAGCAGCTTGCAATCGGCGCACAACGCCTTGACCTTGGCCTCGAAGATCGGGCGGTCGAAGGCCTCGTACCGTGTCGTCTTGGACTCAGGCAGGAACAGCGCGATCGTCTTGGCGGCGGCGGCATCGCCGCCCTCGTCCCCACTGCAGGCGGACAGGCTGACCGTTGCGACCAGCACCGCTGCCATAGGGATTGCCAACCATCCTCGATGCATTTGGGGTGCCCTCTCTGAAGTGGAGGTACAGATGCGCTGGGAGATTGATAAGCAAGGTATCTTACTATTGCGAGGGTGGCTAGCCTGCGTTCTAGGATTCCGTTCATGAGAAACCAGGCGGAGCAGCTCGGCAACTCCCGGTTGCTGAGAGTCATGAACGAGCGGCTCCTGCTTGAGCGCCTTCGCGAGACCGGCGCAATGTCGCGAGTGGAGCTGGCACGGGTGACCGGGCTGTCCAAGCCCACCGTCTCAGCGGCGCTGTCCGGCCTGGTCGATGCGGGGCTGGCCCGCCTGGTCGGCGAACTGGCTGGGCGTCCCGGGCCGGTGACGTCGCTGTACGACATGAACGCCGCCGCCGCACATGTGCTCGGCGTGGACATCGGCCGGGAGTGGATCAGAGTTGCGGTGGCCGACCTGCGTGGGCGAACCCTGGCTCGGCGGGACGGGGCGAGCTCGGCGCAGACCGCTGCCGCGTTGGTACGCCGCACCCGAACGTTGGCTCACCAGGCCGCCAATGACGCCGGTGTGCCGTGGGATGCCTTGACGCTAGCCGTGATCGGTAGCCCGGGCGTCTTCGACACCGCATCGAGCCGGGTGGAGTTCGCCCCAAACTTGCCCGGTTGGGGCGAGGCCGGTCTGGTAGACCGGCTGCGCCGCTCACTCGGACTGGAGCTGGCGTTTGAGAACGACGTCAACCTTGCCGCCGTAGGTGAGCACGCCTTCGGGCACGGCCGGGGCAAAAGCCACTTCGTGTTGGTGTCCATCGGAACCGGCGTCGGGATGGGCATCGTCATCCAAGGCCAGCTTTACACGGGATCGAGGGGTGCGGCCGGTGAGATCTCCTACCTGCCGCTGACGGACTTCGACGCAAATGTCGCCGCGGAGGCGCTGACGCGTGGACCGACCGAGGCCCTGGTGGCCGCGCCGGGGATAGTCCGGGCCGCGCACGCGGCCGGGTTGGCGCTGACGACGGCGAAGGAGGTCTTCGCGGCCGCGGCGGAGGGAGATCTGACAGCACTGTCCGTAGTGGAGGCAGAAGGGCGGCGCATCGGGGGGCTGGTCGTGGCGGTGGCCGCGGTGCTCGATCCCGAGGTGGTGGTGCTCAGCGGGGGAGTCGGTCACAACGTCGACATGCTGGAGCGGGCCATATCGCAGCGCATCGCCGAGCTAGGACCGTTGCGCCCCAAGGTGATCGCCAGCGCGCTGGGCGAAGGCGGCGTGGTGGTCGGCGCGATCGCCCGCGGCGTGGAGCGTGCCTGGGACATGATCTTCGAACGACGGTGAATCGAGTCCGCATCGGATTTGTTAGTCAGGTTGCCAAATCATCGGGGTGTCACTATCGTGGGGCCTGCTGGGAGAGCGGTCAATATAGGCATGTGCCGATGGGTTCGCCCGCGGCGCCTCGGTGCGTTCCTTGGAGGACGACCATGACTAATCTCGTTGTACGACGCCGCATCGGCGCGCTGTTCCTTACCCTCAGCGTGATCACCGTCTCCACGATTATGGGCGGTGTGGCCGCGGCGGCCGCACCCGTCCCGCTCAGCTCGGTTGTCCCTATCCCCGTTTCGGCAACCGCAACATCCGGGGTCACCCACACCCTCACCGCGGCTACGAAGATCTACGCCCAGTCCGGCTCCACTCCGGCGAGCGACATCGGCGGCTACCTCGCCGCGATCCTGCGCCCCTCGACCGGGCTGCCCCTGCCCGTCGTCCCCGCGCCCAATTCCGCACCCGCCGACGGCATCGCGCTGCTGCTGACCGGCGCTCCGGCCGCCGTCGGCGCCCAGGGATACCAGCTCGACATCACGGCGGCGAACGTCACCCTGCGCGCCAACCAGCCGGCCGGACTGTTCGCAGGCGTGCAGACCCTGCGTCAACTGCTACCACCGGCCGTGGAAAGCACGACGGTTCAACCCGGACCGTGGGAGATCGCCGGCGGCCACATCGTCGACTATCCGAGGTTCGGTTACCGCGGAGCAATGCTCGACGTGGCCCGCCATTTCTTCGGCGTCGCGGCCGTTCGCCGCTACATCGATCAGCTTGCGCTATATAAGGTCAACTATCTGCATCTGCACCTGGCCGACGATCAGGGCTGGCGGATCGCCATCAACAGCTGGCCAAACCTGGCCGTCTACGGCGGCAGCACCGCGGTCGGCGGCGGTCCGGGCGGCTACTACACCCAGGCCGACTACTCCGGGCTGGTGGCGTACGCGGCCTCGCGGTACATCACGATCATTCCCGAGATCGATATGCCTGGTCACACCAATGCCGCGCTCGCGTCCTACGCCCAGCTCAACTGCAACGGCGTCGCGCCCCCGCTGTACACCGGTACCAACGTGGGTTTCAGCTCGTTGTGCGTGCCACTCGAACTGACCTACACATTTATTGACCAGGTCATTGGCGAGCTTGCCGCGCTCACGCCCGGCCCTTACCTGCACATCGGCGGCGACGAGGCGAGCTCCACCACCCCCGCCGATTACACCACCTTCATCAACCGGGTGCAGCAGATCGTTGCGGCGCACGGTAAGACGGTGCTCGGCTGGCACGATGTCGTGCACGCTACCCCGCTGCCGTCGACCGTCGCCCAGTTCTGGGGCACCACCACCACTGACTCGGCTGTTGCCGCGGCCGCCGCGGCCGGCACCAAGGTGCTGATGTCGCCGGCCAACCGCACTTACCTGGACATGAAGTACCGCAACAACACCCGGCTGGGGCAGAAGTGGGCCGGCCTCATCGACGTCAATCAGGCCTACGGCTGGAACCCGGGTAACTACCTTGGCGGCGTGGGCGAGACGTCGGTGCTGGGCGTCGAGGCTCCACTGTGGACAGAGACCATCCGCACCACCGCCGACATCGACTTCATGGCGTTCCCCCGGCTGCCGGCGATCGCTGAGCTGGGCTGGTCGGCTTACGCCACACACGACCTGACCGTGTTCAAGACGCGGCTTGGCGCTCAAGGCCCGCGCTGGCGAGTCATGGGCATCAACTACTACCACTCCACGCAGGTGACCTGGCCCGCCGGATCCTGACTCCGCCCAATCCGTGATCTCACAGGCTGACCCGACCGGGGTCGGCAGGAGGAGGCTACCCATGTTCCTATCCAGAACCAGACCACGGCTGCTCAGCGCGGCCATCACCACCTTGGCGATGATCGCTGTCGTCGCCGTCTCGGGCTCGCCGGCCGCGCATGCCGCAACCGTCAGCTCCAGCGAATTGTCCAGCGGCTGGGCATTGCGCTCGGCCACCGGCCTGGCCGACAGCGGTGCCACCATCTCCCAGGTCGGCTACAGCACAGCCGGCTGGAATCCGGTGAGCTTGCCGTCCACCGTGCTGGCCGGTCTCGTGGCCAACAACGTCTACACCAACATCTACGCCGGCACTAACCTGCAGTCCGTACCGGACCTGACCGGGCAGGACTGGTGGTATCGCGGGCAGTTCGCGGCCGCCGCCACCAGCCCCGGCCAGGTCTACTGGCTGCGGTTCAAGGGCATCAGCTACCGCGCGCAGATCTGGCTCAACGGCCAGCAGCTCGACGCCAACGCGGTCGGCACCTTTGTGGCCCACGAGTACAACGTCACGAGCGTCATCAACCCGGGCGCCACCAATGCCATTGCCATCAGGATCACGCCACCGCGACACGGCTGCAACGACCTGTCGGTGTGCACAGTGGACTGGAACCCAGAAGCGCCCGACATGAACGCTGGCGTCTGGGGCAGGACGTTCGTCGACACCACGGGGCCGGTGGCGGTGCGCGACCCGTACACCAAAACAATTTTGCCGTTGCCGGCCATTAACTCTGCCGATCTGACCGTCTATACCGACGTTATCAACGCGACCAGCGCGCCGGTCAGCACGACCGTCACCGCCACGATCAGCAAGGCGGGCTTCCCGACGACGACGGTCAGCCAGGTGGTTTCGCTGGCCGCCAACGAGCGTCGTGAGATCGTCTTCGATCCTGCCGGCTATCCCGCGTTGCACATGAGCAACCCGGCGCTGTGGTGGCCCTATCAGTTCGGCAGCCCCGAGCTCTACCAGCTCTCGGTAGCTGCCTCGGTGGCCGGTGCCGCCTCCGACAGCAAGGCCATCAACTTCGGGATCCGGCAGTTCACCGACTACCGCACCGCCGTGCAGGGCACCACATTTGCCGGATACAAGGTCAATGGCCAGCCGATCCTGTTCCGCGGCGGCGGCTACGTGTGGGACATGTTGCAGCGCTGGAATACCAAGACAAACAAGGCACATGTCGACTACGTCAAAAGCATGGGCCTCAACACCATTCGGCTCGAAGGCACGTTGGGCAACGAGGAGATCTACGATCTCGCTGACGCAGCGGGCGTCATGGTGATGCCCGGCTTCGTCTGCTGCAGCGCTTGGGAGAACGACAGCGGGTGGAGCGCCGAGCAGGAGCAGGTCGCGCAGGCCTCACTCAACACCCAGATGCGCGCGCTGCGGGCTCACGCCAGCCCGTTCATGTGGAACTATGGCAGCGACCAGCCGCCGAACGCCGTCCACCTGGCCGCCTACAAGAGCGTCGCGACCGGGTTGCACTGGCAGAACCCGACCCTCGACAACGTCGCAACATGGTCGAACGCCAACGCGGGCATGAAGATGGACGGCCCATACAAATGGGAGCCGCCCGTGCTGTGGTGGGACACCTCTCGCCAGGGCAGCGCCTTCGGCACCACCGGCGAGGAGGGCACCGAAGCGCCGCCGCCGCTGGAGAGCTTGGCGAAATTCCTTACCCCGGCGCAGCAATGGCCCGTCGGCGGGACCGCTTGGAACTACCACGTCGGCCGCGGCGGCAGCGTCTTCGACAACACCGGCGTCTACACGACCGGCCTCAACCGCCGATACGGCACGACGACTTCGGCGGCCGACTATTCGAAGAAGTCGGAGGTGATGAACTACGAGAACACCCGCGCGTTCTTCGAGGCATGGAGCGCCCGCCAGCACACGCAAACCTTCGGCAGCATCTGGTGGATGCAGAACAACGCCTGGCCGGCCCTGCACTGGAACCTCTACGACTATTACTTCAAGCCCGGGGGCGGGTTCTACGGCACCAAGAAAGCCACCGAGCCGGTCCACATCGCCTATGACTACTCCGGCAAAAACGTCTTCGTGGTCAACTCGACCCTGGTGGCGCGCAACGGTCTCACCGCGACGGTTTCGGTGCACAACGTTCCCGATTTGAGCCAGAAGTACACCACCAGCGTCGCTGTGAACGCCACAGCCAACGCGGGCACCCAGGTGCTCACGCTGCCATCGATCACCGGGCTGTCGCCGACCTACTTCATCCGGCTGCAGCTAAAGGATTCGGGCGGGACGACCATCAGCAACAATCTATATTGGTACTCCACCACAGCCGACGCGTTGGGCAACAAGAAGAACTGGTATTCCACCAGTATCAAGACCTACGCCAATCTCACCGGGCTGAACAGCTTGCCCAGCAACAGCGCCGTCACCACCGCCGCGTCGCGGACCGTGGCGGCCGGTCAGGAGACGGTTGCGATCACTGTCACCAACACCAGCGCCACCAACATCGCCTTCTTCCTGCGGCCAGAGGTGACCGCGGGCAACGGCGGCAACGAGGTGCTGCCGGTGACCTATACCGACAACTACATCTCGCTGTGGCCGGGGGAGTCGACCACCATCACCGCCGTCTACCAGTCCACCGACCTGGGCGGCCAGCAGCCTTTCCTGCGCCTGCGCGGCTATAACGTGCCGACAGCGTCGACGCCGGTGCCATAAGTCCTTCAGATGAGGGGATCCCGTGTCCGCGGGATCCCCAAGAGCGAATAAACCTTGTGGGAGGTACGCGAGAACGGGGCAGAAGTAGCGCGGCAGCGGCTTGGCTGGCTCCGCGGTCCCCCCGAGTTTCGGGTGGACGCGTCAGACTGGTCGGCATGTCTTCACCATCACCCCTGACCTCGACGGGAACCCGACCCGCCTCGACCAGCAAAGATGCCGGCGGATCCCATCGAGATGTCGGCGTCTTCCTGGCCATAGTGTTCGCACTGCCCTGGATGCTGTGGGTCCTCGAACAGGCCAGCGGTATCCACATCCTCTTTATCGCGGCGCCGGTATGCGTGGCCATCGCCACCTTCGTCGCGGCGCGGTGGGTGTGGCGGCCCGCCAGCATTTCCCGCGCCACCTCGCTGGTGCCGATCCGTCCCGCCGGCCGGCTCCTGCGCTTCTGCCTGCTCGCCATCGCAATCTTCCTATCTGCCTCAATTCTCACGGTGGCGCTCAACGCCCTCACCGGCCTCTACCCCGCTGACCTGACCAGCTTCTCCTTGCTGCGGCACGACTTCGCCCCGCAAACCATGGGCCAGGCCGGCTTTCCCTTCGACGTAGCGCTTGCAGCGTTGGCAGCAAACCTTTTGCAGTTCGCGCTCATACTGCCGCTCATGTTCTACGAAGAGTGGGGCTGGCGCGGCTACCTGCTCAACCGTCTACGGGACCGGCTGGGCACCTGGCCAGCGCTGATCGCGATCGGGTTGATCTGCGGAGCGTGGCACCTGCCGTTCTTCGTCGGGCCATGGTTTTCCATGGGGCCTGACGCTCGGCAGACCGTCATCCCATTCACCATCTTCTGCACGTTGTTCGGCGTGCTACTGGGCCTGCTCCGATTGGCCTCAGGATCAATCTGGCCAGCAGTAGCGGGCCACGCGGTCAACAACACGCTGGTAACCGGATTCGTCCAGGTACTCGTCGCCGACAACGACGCAAAGACCAACGCCTGGCTCACCGGGCTAAGCGGCTGGCAAGGCTGGCTGGTCCTCCTAGCCGCGATAACAATCCTCACCTCCACCGGCATCGTCGCCCGCGCCAACCGCGATCGGCTCGCCTCGACACCTGACAACCCACCCCACAGCCGAGAATCTGACCCCCGGTAGAGGTTTCCCCCACGGACAGCACCGAGAAAAGATATCGGCGCCTGATGCAGGTTCCGTTCTGAGCGGTCATCGCTGCTTCAATGACGGACCGCTCATCGGACGGCGTTGCGGCTTCGTTGGATGAGCTGGATACTGTGTGCCGTTTAGGAGGAATTGGGTAGAACGGGGAGGTTCAGGTGACTGGCAGCCTATCGTGTCACGTCGGCTACGCCGTGGCCCGCGCCTTGCCGGTCACAGCGATCGCAGCGGTGATGTCGGTAGCACAGCAACCTACGGGTCGCCGTGTCACACGGCAACGGTGTGCGACGTTGGCGGCTGCTGTCCTGCGTGCTTTGGCATGGCATCATCGGAGCCGTGTCGCAGATCGGTGAGGGCACCCCGCATGACGATCGGGCGTGGCGTCGTGGCGCCTTGCCTGGTTCGATCGCCGTTGCCGGTATCGGAGCCGGGATCAGCATCGTGGTGGCGATCCATGAACAACGCGCCTTCGTCGCGATTGTGCCTGTCATTGCTGCGATCGTCGGCGCATGGTTGATGGTCATCATCGATGACGGTCGGCCGGTGCCGCCGCCGGTGGCCGAGGCGACCGGCGGCGGCGTCAGCTACAGGTTGGCGCAGTAGCCGATGCTGAACGTGCTAGCACCGGCATTCAGGTTCTGGTTCCAGGCCACGCCGTCGATTCTGAAGCTGCCGTTGGGCAGCTGTTCGCGATCGAAGTTCCAGGCGGTGTAGACGTCGCCCTCGATCTTGATCAGGGCGCTCCACTCGATGGCCGTGGCACGGGGGTTGGTGGCGGTGATGTTGGCGCAGTAGCCGCCGCCGCTGTCGGAGTTCCACCGGGTGAAGGTGCTCACGGTGACGTCCACGTTGGCCCCGCGCACCAGCCGGCCCACGCCCCACCGGGCAGTGGACTGGTAGCCGACACCTTCCTGCTCGGCCCAGTTGCGGATCGACGTCCTGGCGCCGTTGGAGGCGTCGTTGACCTGGAAGTCCAAGCCGTGGAACGTGTCCATGCCACCTGATTCGAGCAGGCTGATCGCGGCTTCGACGCGATAGCCGGTGGCGGTGCGCACAGTCGCGCTCTGCAACCTTCCTCGCTGGAACGCCTCGTCACCCGTACCAAATGAAACAATGTTGTCGGCATTGATTCTGATCTGGGTGTCGTCGAAGCGGAAGGAGCCGTTCTTGGCGTTGCCGGCATCGACATAGATCTCGACCGAGTCCTGGGTCCACGGATCGGAGCCGGTGACGTCCACGACCGGGTCGGTGACCTCGGCGAGCAGGTAGAGCGTCTGACCCCGCCACATGGTCCGGACCTTGGCGATCGCGCCATTTGTCCCGGAGACCTGCTTGTCGGTGCTCACCACGCCCGCGTGCGCCCAGCTGGCGTCGATCGCGCCGTCGATGGCCGGTGCGTTGGCGACCTCGTAAACCTCCAAATAGGACAGTGTCTCGACCAGGTTGAGCGTGCCGACCGCACCG
Source organism: Rhizocola hellebori (assembly GCF_016862955.1). Taxonomy (GTDB): domain Bacteria; phylum Actinomycetota; class Actinomycetes; order Mycobacteriales; family Micromonosporaceae; genus Rhizocola; species Rhizocola hellebori. The sequence goes on from NZ_BONY01000018.1 coordinate 85,865, forward strand.
GCTGTGTTCCAAGCGGTCGTGGTGCCATTGTCGGCGACCCGCACATCGAGAGTGGCCGTGCCGCCCTGCAATGCGCCGGACAATGGGAGATGCGCGACGAGGTGATAGCCGCCGTCGCGCTGGGCCGCCACAGCCGGCACATCACCGGTGCCATTGCGCGAGACCTGATAGGTCACGTTGTTGAGCACGAAGCTGACCCGGTCGTCGGCCGACACGGTGGTGTCATTGACCGTGACATAGGCGGTCAGGTGGTCCGATGCCCAGCGCAGCTGGAACTGTGCCTTGTTCTCTATCCGGTGCAAGGGGAGCTTGCGCCAGGTGAGATCCTTTGTGGCGTTGGCATTTATGGGAACGGTGCCCGCGAAAACATCGGCCGAACGCAGCCGGGCGGGCAGATCGCCGTCCACAGCCCCGAAGTAGGCGGGCTTGGCCCGCAGGTTGTCGCCGAAGATGAGCGGCGCGCCGCTGCTGGACCGCCAGGACCGGCCGTCGGTCAGACCCCAGGCGGTGACGGAGAACAGCTGGTTCGAATGCGCCCGGAAGATCCGGAAGGCATCCCGGAAGAAGTAACCCTGCTCGATCAGGTTCGCTTGGGTCACCGGGGTGCCGGTGGTGATGTCCAGCTCGGTGACCGCCTGCTTCACCGGCAGGTTCGCGAACGCGGCCAACGCGCCATCCAGGGTGCTCACCGGTGTGGCGAGGGAAAGATGGAACTGATGACCAACCCCATCAAGTGGTACCCCGCGCGCGAGCAGTCGTTCGACAAGCGCCTTGTAACGAGCCTGTTTGCCACCCTGCTCGGTGTTGTAGTCGTTGATGAAAAGGGTGACGGGATCGGCGTTCGCGACCGCATAGACGTCATTGAACGCTTGGTCGGCGTACTGGAAGGTCAGATCGATGAAGCTCTCACCGAGAATTCTGTACCACTCGCTGCGCCGCAGGCCGTCGGAGAATTCACCGCTGTCGCTTACCACCTCGTTGACGGCGTCGAAGGCGCGCAATGGGTTGGTGGCCGAGCCGAACAGGCCGTAGCGCTGGCTTAGCGACTGCGCCACGTTGAAGACGTGCGTGCGCAGCCGGTCGCGCAGCACCTGCTGGTGCTCGGCCGAGTTGGTCAGCGGCTGGCCGGCCGAGTCCTGGAAGAACCAGGCCGGGGTTTGGCTGTGCCAGACCAGCACGTGACCGTAGAGGCGCAAGTTGTTGTCCCGGGCGAAGTTCATCAGCGCGATCGCCTGATCGTGTGGGCGGAAGTTGCGCTGGGCGTCGTACCATGCCTCGGGTTTCATATGGTTTTCCGGGGTGATCTGGTTGAAGTGCTTGGTCAGCAGCTGAGCCGCGCCACCGACGGTCTCCCGGCTGTCGATCGCGACACCGATCGGGAAGTCGGTGGTCTCGTGGATGCCAGTGAGATCCTCGATGACCGGAGGCTCAGGCACCCTGACGAGGATGTCGTCGACGAGGAAATCGCTGGTGTTTCCGGTCGCGCCGCCCTGGTAGCGGGTCTCGAAGTAGAGCAGCGCGCTGTCCGCGGCCGGCATGGTGAAGCTGGCGCTGACCTGGGTCCACCCCGTGTTGGTGACCGTCGTGAACTGGGCCAGCGTGCTGAACGACTGGCTGCCACCGCTGGTGCTGGCGAGGCTGAGCCAGATCGCGTCGGTCGGCTGGCCGTCGGCGAAGCGCAGCCAGGCCTTGAACTCATAGGTCACACCGGCATCGAGCACGGTGCTCACGTCGCGGCCGAGTCCGGCGCCCTGGTTGACCCGGGCGGTGACCGCAGCCGCGGTGGCGCCGCTGTGCGCGCCGCCGACCAGGCTGATCGTTGGCGCACCAGGGCCGCCGTCGCGTGGCCCCCAGCTGTCCAGCCCGCTCTCGAAGCCGGTGTTGATGACGATCGTTCCCGGTGCGGGCCCCGATCCGCTGTCCGGCTTGGTGATCCTGATGTCGTCAACGAGATAGGTCGCGGTCGCCTCGGCGGCTTCGAGATAGACCTGGAAGCCGGCCCGGTCGGCGTCGGCAGGGACGGCGAAGTCGCCGGTGACGGTGGTCCACGAGCCTGCCGTGATCGTGGTGTTGCCGATCCAGGTGAAACTCGGCTTCATCACGAACCGGAAACCGGAGGAGGCCGGGCCGCCCGCGGCGAGCTGGACCCGTGCCGAGAAGGTGTGCGTGACCCCCGGGTCGAAAATGCCGGCCGGGCTCTGGATCCCGTCGAAGCCGTTGACCCGGTTGGAAATCTGCAAAGCCTTGCCGCCGTTGGCATCCACCACGGTCAGGGTCGGGTTGCCGCTGCGGGACCAGGTGCCGGTGGTGCCGTCCTCGAAGTTGACGGCGCTCACCGTGACGACCCCGGGCGTGGTGTCAGGGCCGGTGACGACGACGTCGTCGAGCAGGAAAGGCGTTTCCCCCTCCGCCTCCACATAGAGGGTGGCGGAGCTGAGCCCTTCGGGCATCGTGTAGTCGCCGCCGATGCGCACCCAGCCGTCGGCCGTGGTGGGGATGTTGCCGCCGACCCAGGTGTAGGTGTTGCTGCCGCCGCCCGCCGGGGTCGCCTCGACGGTGAAGTGCACACCGGATGTTCCGGAGGTTCCGGCCGGAAGTTTCGCCCACGCGGTGACCGAATACGGCACACCGGGGGTGAACAATGCTGTGGCGCTGGTCGCCGTGCCCTGCCAGTTGGCGGTGCGGCCGGTGACCGACAGGCTGTTGGCGCTCGAGTGACCCTCGGCCGCGATGGCGAGGGTCACGCCGCCGCGTGGCCCCCACGGGACGAACGAGCCGGACTCAAAGTCATTGGAGAGAACGGTTTGCACCGCGACAGCCGGAATCGAGGCTGAGGCGAAGGCCACGACTAGCGTGGCCGCCAGACACGTTGCGATCAAGGTTCGCGGCCGGCGAGGTGATCTATGAGGCAGATACCCGGAGAGCATCGGAGATCCTTACGCGAAATGGGACGGTGATTGGGTGGCGCCCGTTATCGGCTCCCGCCGAACGATCCAAGCGCGTGCATGCAGACACTACTGCCGCCATCACTATTTCCGGAAGATTTCCGGAACCCCAAATAGCTCTTCGACCCAAACGGCCGATGTCCAAAATCGACACTGTCGATTGGATATCTGCCGGTACCAGCGTCAGCGTCCGCGGGTCGGCAGGGGCCGCGATGACGAAGCCCACGCGGGCACCGTCAGCCTCCAGGGTAAATTTTCCGATTATCAAGGGTGCACCTGCCAATTTGGCTTTACGTTCCGCATATGAGTGACGCGGCTTTCGTACTGCGGGTCGGCGCTGGTCTATACATGGACTCCAACGGCATGATCCGCACGGGTCCAGATCCGGCACTGCCCACCTACACCGTGCCGGGCGGCCTTCCTGTCAGTCCCGACTCGGTCAAGAAGGTCTTCGATGGCATCGCCAGTGCCATGCCCGATCCCAAGGATCCCGAGACCCGCGAAAAGCTCGGCAGGCTCGGTGTCCTCGACGACACGATGAAGATCCTGCACGACTTCGGGAAGATCGCCAGCACCATCGGCAAGGTCATCGGGATGGTCGGCTTCGCTGTCGATGTCGCCAAGCTCCTTGGCTTGCTCAAGGACGGGCCGTCTGCCGTCGAACAGCTCATTGAGAAACGCTACAAAGACCTCGACCGGCGGCTTGAAGGTATGGAGATCCGCTGGCAGCAGCAAGACCTGCGGAACCTGCGGGTCGACATCAGCAACTCCTTGTCCGCCGTGGACAGTTATCTGGAGGAGCTGCGAATGGGCGTGATCAACCCAGCGAATCTGCAGGTCAAGTTGCAGGACATGCGCAACACCCACACCATGATGGCCAACGCGACCGGCCGGATGCTGCACCCGTCGACCTGGCTTGCGGGCTTCAAACGGGCCGACTATGAACGGGTCTGGCCGTGGGTGCCGTGGCCCGAGCTCCACCGGATGCCCGTGGGAATTGCCAACCCGAACCTGCTTCAGCCACAGAACCATGCCCGTTTTCTTGACCATGCCGAACTGGTCTTCGATCACCGCGCGATGGTTCCGGGTGCCAGTTATGCGGCCCTGAGCTACCTCACCCTGATCAAAGCGATCTCTCCGGAGTACCGGTCGACCGGCGAATTCGACGACTATCTGGTCAGGTTCGCCGACGCGCTGGAAGCTCTGGTAGCCACGATGCGCGACACCGGCATCGCCCGGACCATCCACGTCGACGGCAACTTCGGCCCGCTCGGCGAAGACGAGGTCGAGGATCCTTTGATCGGCCTGCCACGGGTGGGAAAGAACTGTTTCCGCTTCACCGTGGGAGCGATGGATCTGCGCTCACACACCAACGACGTCTGGGACGCCATGATCGAGGCGGCCAAGCTCGCTTCGCCCATGCCACCACGGCCGTGGACGGCGGGACCGCTAGCGCAGATGCCCGACCGGGCCGGTCCTATGTGGATGCGCTGGACTCCGCCGGCCAGACTCGAACGGGCGCAAGAGCCGCTGACGAACCGCACCATCTACGAAATCACCAACAAGGACGAGTGCATCGCCGCAGCCAACGCACAGGCCGAACGCGACTACACCGACGTCCTGTTCGGCAGCGGCTACTTCAACCTTGTGCACCTGGTTGCGACGCTGCGGCACAACGCGACCGAGCCTAACCGCAGTGAAACCGTGACCGGCCGGACCTACCTGTCGCACCTGAAGAGCGGCAGTTCCAAGGTCACCGTCACCGGCAAGGTCGTGCTCAGCGAAATCATCGCGGCTCAAGCCGAGCGGCGTACCCAGATCACGAAGGCTGGCGTGGATGTCACCACCCAGCCACCCGGCCGTCAGCGGCCACTGGAATACCGAGTGATGCTGCGGACCGTGCCCAGTTTCGTCCTTCCGTCACACTGGATGGAGCCCGACTACAGCGAGGTCCAGCGCGCTTCATACGTTGAGAAGACGGTCACCGATCTCGATGGAACGCCGCACAAGACCATGGCGTTGCAGCTCGACACAGCCGAGGCGATGTCGGAGGTGGAACTCTTCAAGGGCCGCCCGGACGCACGGGTTCGCAAGGCCGCCGGCAGAGCCACGCTCAAGGCGCACACCTTCGATTGGTGGATCCCGGTCCGCCCCTTGCCCGCCGAGGATGCCTGGATCAAAGCTGCCGGCAACGGCCTTTACCGCGAGGCCCTCGGAGCCGCCGCCGGTGCTGGTGGCAACGAAGGGACGGGCGGCAACGGGAGCAAAACCCGTATGCCCCAGGCAAGCGAGTACTTCGATTACGACGGCGAGATCTCCTTGGGGTCGGGCGCGGCCGTGCTCGAAGCGGCGGGCGCCGTCAGCGATGACGTCGATCCGCTGGCTTCCGGCGGCCAGCACCGGGAAGTGCGGCTGGCGGAAGATCTGGAACTCAGCTGGGAGCTCACCTGGGTGGGCGACCGGATGTCGGTGCGGCTCAGGAGCCGCGAGCAGGATCGCAACTATGTGGTCTTCCTCGTCATAGCCGAAAAGCTCGGGCCGTCGGGACAATGGCTGCACACGGCATTCAAGGTGCCGCTCAACAACCAGCTGACCTTCGTGCCGCAGGACTTCTTCGACCGGGAGCGGGCCGCCATGGGCAAGGCCAGCAAGACGCTGAAGGACTTCAACGACCGCTACTCCCCATCGGCACCGAATATCGGACCGAAAGCTCCAGGGCCGATGGCCGGTGTCATCAGCCCGGTTCTGATGAACAGTGCCGCCGGCTTGGAGCGCGCCCTGCAAGCCGCGGGTATAGCCGACCGCCAGCTGCTGCGGGAAACGCTGCGTGCCAACGGCTTGCACGACTTCGAGCCGGAGACCGACCCAGACGTCACCCAGCGGATCGTCGGCCGCGCGCAGGTTGGCCCATAATTTGGCCACCTGGCGCGACCGTTGGGCGGATCCTCAGCTCATTTCTGGCCGGTGGAGCCGTTGGGCGTTGCAGCCGCGCGCATTGCGGCGACCAGGGCCAGGGCATCATCCTGCTTGGCGTTCGGGGCGTCGCCGGCCAGGTACGCCCGCAAAGCCGACAGGTCCTGGGGTTCGACCTGGTCGGTGATGTCGTGCAGCAGCAATCGGTAGGTGCGGTCGGGAAAGTAGCGGCGTTTGGCGGCCGTGATCGCCGAAGCGGCGGTTTCGGCGCTGATGATTCCGGCGGTGACCGCGGCGGCGATCGCGACGCGGATGTTCACCATCGGCTCGGAGATCGCGGTCAGCGTCTCCGGGTCGAAGGTGATGGCAACCTCGTCATCGGCGTTGACCTCGCCGCTGCGGAACATCTCGAAGATGGTCCCGACGCCGCGCATGCCGAAATCTGCCAGCTCTGCCGCGCGCAGGGCACCGATGCTCGACGAGCCGAAGAAGATCGCCTCATGGTTGTCCATCGCGGCGAGGATCTCCTTGGGCGAGATCGCCAAGCTTTGCAGGAACACGCCGTCGACGATCCCCACCAGTTTTGGCGGCTGCGCCCGTGCGAACAGGCTGTCGATGTCGCCGCGTGCCACGGGTGCCAGCAGTTCCACTCCGGACAGTTGCCGCCTGCTCGCCTGGTCGAGGCTCGGGCCTGCGAACACTACGGGCGCTGTCATCGCACCGCCACCTCCGGCCGGCGGGCGATGAGCTCGCGCAGCGTGGTGTCCCACATGGCGCCGGCACGGCGGCCCAGCTTCCCCTGATCCATCGCGTACGTCTCCATGCCGGGCACGATGACCCGGGCCACGTGCACGGGAAGGTCCGCGATGGACAGATCGACAGCGATCACGCGAGGCAGGCCAAGCGCGCGAACGCGTTCCAGCAACAGCCCGAGGTCGGCCATCACGTCGTCGCTGGGATGGCTTGGCACGTCACCGAACCGGACCGGGTCACCGGCCTCGCCGTATGGCCATCGTGACGGGTCGACCTCCTGGCTGCGGTAGGTCTGGTGCTGCCACTTCTGCACTTTGGCACCCGGCAGGTTCAGGTCCTCCCGCACCGCTTGCAGGTCTACCGCACGGCTCTGGGCCGCCTCGGCCAGCGCGCGCATCACCGCCACCTCCGCGTCGGGGTGGCTTCCGTAGCCGGCGTGGCCGGCGGACACGGTGGGGCCCAGGTCTTCGCGGATAAGCGCGGCGAAGGTCGGTACCCCCGTCGCCGAGGTGACATTGCGGATCACGAGGTGGACGCCGGCATCGGCGAACATCTGGGCATATCGGGCCGGTGCGGTGGGCAACGTACCCAGATCGAGGGCAGGATGCTTGTCCTCCAGCCATTGCACCGACCCGGGCGGGGCGTTGGCGACCCGGGTCGCCACCACTGTGCGCAGCCGGTTGCAGACCAGCTCCGCCATGGTCCAGGCGTCGCGTTCGACAACCTCGCTGAGCGCGTGGCAGATGGCTTCCTCCAGCGAGTTGCCCGAGGCGATCCCGTTGGTGGTGGTCACCTTGTAACACGGCTGCTCATGGAAACGGATGTAGTAGCCGGCCAGGCAGAGCGGCACGAGCACCGTCTGTTCGTTGAGCAGGTCGAAGCCGCGTACCCAGGAAAGTGGTTGGTGTGCATGGTAAAGCGGGTGCGGTTGCATGTTGTGTGAGGCCGGGTCGAGCACTGGCTCTGTTCCGGCGCTCAGCTCGGCGAAGGAGGCGATGCGGTCGGGCCGCATCGGCTGCCACGCGCAGAAACGCTCCATCGCCTCCATCACCGCCGACGTCATCGCGTCGATCGGTGAGCCGCCTTTGCCGTTGTAGACCGACAATTCGTCGTGAGAGCGGGGAACGACGGCGTTGAAGACCGGGATCCCGATCCGGTCCAGGCCGGTGATGTCAGCGATGCGGGTGATGCCGGCGCGGCGCAGATGCGGTCGTACCCGGGCGAAGGTCTGCTCGGAGGAGAACTCGCGATGCCTTCCGATGTCACCGTGTTTGGGAACACTGGTGCGTAATTTCACGGCCAACCCCAATCGGATTTCGTTATGACGCGCGGCGGAAACGCCACGCCGCCAGCCCGAGGAAGGCGACTGTCCATGCCGCCAGAATCAGTGCGCCGCCGCTGAAAGGCGACTCTCCGGCGATGAGCCGCCACGACAGCTCCCCGGCCCGATAGGTGGGCAGCACCTCGGACACCTTGGCCAGCCAGGCTGGGAACGCCACCGTCGGCATCCACAGTCCACCCGCGACAGACATCAGGAAGTAGGCGGCCAGCGCCACGCCTTGCGCCGACTCGTCGCGGAACGTGTAACCGATCGCTATCCCCAGCCCGACGAACGGCAGCGCCCCGACCCATAGCGCGGGCACGAGTGCCAGCCAGGTCCCGAGATCGAGGTCGACACGGTGAATCAGCTTGCCGCACAAGAGGATAGCCAGGATGGCCGGCAGCGAGAGCACGCTTGCCGCCGCAATTTTTATCAGCAGGTACCGTCCCGGCCGCAGCGGAGTCAACGCCAGCTGGCGAGTCCAGCCCTTGCTACGCTCCATCGCGATCGGCGCCCCGACCCCGGTCAGCGCGGTGCCGATTGCGCCATAGAGTGCCATCGACACCATGTAGTAGGCGTCGAACGCCGAGCCGCCCACCGGCGACTGGTCGAAGACGACCGTGAACAACAGGTAGAAGCCGACCGGAAACCCGACCGTGTAGCCCGTGAACGCCCCGTTGCGCAGTACCCGCAACACCTCGTACTTCAGATACGTCATCATCGGTGGCTCCCGGCGTCGGTCAGGGCGAGCACGGCGTCGGCGAGCGGTGCAGCGGTGACTTCTATGTCGCTGGCCAGCGGGAAGCCATCCAGCAGCGCGCGCAGAGTGCGATCGGAATCGAGGCTGCGGATGGTGATCTGCGTGCCGTGCACCGTGATCGGACCGGCGCCGGGCAGCTTGCTCAGCGCCTCGGGCTGCGCGTCGGAAAGCGTGCAGCGCAGAGTTTTCGCCCCGGCGACCGCCCGGATCTGGGAGGCGGGGCCGTCGGCGACCACCCGCCCCTGCGCCAGCAGGATGATCCGGTCGGCGATGGCGTCGGCCTCCTCCAGGTAGTGGGTGCTGAACAGCACGGTGCGGTCGGCCGCCACGAACTCGCGCATCGAGTCCCAAAAGGATCTGCGGGCTGAGACGTCCATGGCCGCGGTGGGCTCATCGAGGATCAGCAGAGCCGGGTCACCGACCAGCGCCAGCGCGAAGCGCACCCGCTGCGTCTCACCGCCGGAAAGCTTGGTCACCTTACGATTGAGCAGATCGTCGAGCTGCGCGCGTTTCACCACCTCGGCTAGCGGCGCAGGCCGCGGTTGCAGGGCGGAGACCGCCCGGATCAGCTCGTGCACGCGCAGCCCTTTGAGCAGATCGCCCTGCTGCAAGACGCAGCCGACCTGACCATCGTCCAGCGCCTGCCGCGGTGTGGTGCCTAAGATCTGGATTTCGCCGCGATCGGGTCGCGTCAATCCGAGGATCATGTCGAGGGTGGTGGTCTTACCGGCGCCGTTGGGGCCCAACAGCGCCACCACCTCGCCGGGCTCGATGCGGAAAGTGACGCCGTCGACGGCACAGACGGTGCCGAACTGTTTGTGCACGTCGTGCACCTCGACGCTGGGCGGGCGTTTAGATTGGCTGGTCATAGCCCACATCCGTTCCTGTTGAACCGATCAGTAGCTGGCAAAGGGGACGCAGTGGGCCGGTCTGCAGGCCCAGGACGCCGGCCAGGTGGCTGACGTCGAAGGAGCAGACGACCCGGCAGGCCAAGCCAAGCGCCGCGCTGGCGAGGGTGGCCCGCTGAATGGAGATCCCGGCGGGAATGTTCTGCATTTGAAACCAGCGGTCGCCGGCGGCGGCCAGTCCCCGTTCGTAGTCGCCCAGCGGGATCAGCACCGCGCCTGCGCCGTGGTCGCCGAGGAACTGGGCGTGGATCAGATCCGTTGGCGCCATGGCCATCCGAAGGTCGGCCGGGCGCAGCAGGTGCAGGTCGTGGGTGTCCGGCCGGTACCGGTAGAGCCCCGGCTGGACACCATCGACGCGGTGCACGACGCATAGCGGTATCAGATGGTCGAGCCCGGCTCTGGCCGCCCGCGCACTCGGCCAGCGATACGCCGCGTCGAGTACGGCGGCGAGCCCGGCCAGCGGCACGGCGTCTGTGCCGAACCTGCCGTTCAGCGACCGCCGCTGCGCGATCGCAGCAGTTAGCGAGCGAGGGGAAGGCTGTGGCAGCTCGACACGAGCGATTGCCGCCGGGAGCGGAGCGTCGGCGGCCAGCGGAGCGGGCCAGCGCACGCCCACGGCCGTGCGGGCCGAGCGGTGCAGATCGCGGGTCAGCGGAAGAACATCGAGCACAGCAGCGGGCTTTGTCCGCGGCGATGGCTGCCGCGCGGCGGACTCGGGACGCTCACCAGTTGCAGCGGTGCCGGTGCCGGTGACGCCTTCCATGTCGATGAGCGCCAGCGGCGCTTCGACGTCGGTCTCCAACCCCAGCACTGCGGCTACGGCGGCGTCGTCGAAGCGCAGCCGCAACTGCGCGGACAGGCCAGCGCTCTCGATCGCGGTGAGCAGCTGTCCGATCAGGACACCCGCGTCGAGGCACTGTAGCCGGAACCCGAACTCCTGGTACTTGAAAGCCGTGCGCGCGAACACGCTCGTAACCACGATCGCCAGGCCCGCCGGGCTGGCGATCGCCTCGCGCCAGTCACCGGGCCGAACCGGGTCGAGGGCATGGCCGGCCGGGTCGTAATGCAGCACCGACGCCGGTCGCCCGCCGCCCCAGCCCTGCGCCGTCACCAGATACAGCTCCGACGGGTAGAGGCCGCCGCCGGAGGCGACCGCCCGGTGCGCCCGGCCGGGCGACGGCATGCCCGGGAACCGGTGGCCCGCATAACTTCCCACGTCGTCCCAGCGATACCGGACCAGACCGTAGGAGTCGGACAGCAGGCGCGAGAGCACCTCCAGCGCACTGCCGGGCGCAGCCAGGGACACGGCCCCGAAAGGGGCATACCGCTTGAGGGTGGACGGGCGCTGGCGCCAATCGGTGGAAAGGATCGCCGTCGTCGGCTGGCGTTCGGCCACCCGCAGATAGCGGCGCACCGCCTCCCCGGGCGGTGCGCCTGCGACGGCACTCATCGCGCTTCTCCGGTCCGGCTGCCGACCAGGTCCAGACCGCTGAACATGGCCGGAATCGGGATCTGGTAGGCCTCCTCGACGGTGCGCGCGGCCAGATAGCACAGCGTGAATCGTTGTACCGGAGCCATACCAAGCCGGTTGAACAAAAGGTACTGATAGTTGAGCAGCACCCGGTACACCGCGAACCATTCCGCGGCGGCCAGCTCGGTGCGGATCTCGTCATTGCCCAGCAGCGCGCGGTGAAAGTCGCTGACGTTCAGGTGTCCCGGCGCCGCCTGGGTGGCCTGCGCCTGCTCCGGCGTCACGATCGCCTGCAGCACAAGATGGCCGGCCCGGTGCAGGGCAAGCGCCCGGCTGTGATAGATGTCGACGATCGACGCCCACTCCGACATCAGCGGGGGCTCTTGCTCGCCGCCGTCAAGGAAGCCCAACACGCTGGTCAGCTGCCGTTGCAGCATCTCGGCATTGGTCCAATAGAGCTGCTCGAAACGTTCGCGGAACCCGGCCGGGTTGCTGCTGTTGGCCAGGAAGCCCTCGGCGTGCGAACGATAGGACAGGAAGCCCTTCTCGATCGGGGGGCAGCCCCTGGCCGCGGTGGCGAACATGAACGACAGCGGAATGTCGAACCTGTCTCCGGATTTCCGCGCCAGCTCAAGGCAGGCGTCGGCGATGGGGGTGGTGACTGCGTGAAAGTCTGCCAGCAGGTCCGACGACTGTTGCGTGCCCAGCACGTGCAGCCTTCTGTCGTAGTCGGTGTAGTGGATGCTGTTGTCCGGCTGCCAGGGCATGAGCGGCCCGTGCTCCTGTTCGAGCGCGGCCAGCTGGCGGTGGCTGGGCAGATCACGCTCGGGCGAAGCGGTGCCGGCCGAAGGGTGCTCGCGCAGATAGTCGCCGATGACCCTGTCGATCAGCGGCTGGACCTGTTTGGTCCACGCCGCCTCGGTGGCGCGCACGTTGAGCCGCACGTGCGGGCCGAGCCGCCAATGGCGCTGCCAATACCAGCGGCCGACCCCTTCCATGGTGGCGAACTCGGCGAACAGCGGCCGGACCGCGTCCAGCAGCAGATCGTCTTGATTGCGGTCGTAATAGTAGACGTGGGCGCTGTACCAGCCGGTCAAATCTCTCACCTCACGCGTCCGTTGCCGGCGCTGCCATGCTCGGCCAGCGCGCGGGCCACCAGATAACCAATGTGGATTTCGTCCGGCGTGGTGACGCCGATCCTGTTATCGAACAAATGCGTGCAGCGCAACAGGACCGACGCCACCGAACGCCGTGCCGGGTCGAGCCGGCTCAGGTACCAGGCGTGCGGTGAACCAGCCGGCGAGATGTCGAACTTGTCACCGGCTGCTTCGAGCGCCTCGCGCAGCGCGCGAATCGAGACGATCCACCGCGCCAAGGGATCGGCTTTCTCCACGACTCCGGCTATCCGCCAGGCTCGCGCGATCTCAGCCTGCACCTGCTCGCGGGCGCGCAGGTAGCTCTCATTCATCTGCGCCATGACATCCGGCGACACCCGCGCCGGGCCGACCGTGTCCTGAAAGCCCTGGTTGCCCGCCTCGGCGAAGGCGGCGCTCAGCTTGCCCAGATCGGGTTCGTGGTCGGCCAGCGTCATCAGGTTGACCGACAACGCCAGCCCGCGCAGGATGCCTGCCGTGGGAGCGGATTCGAGCACCTCCAGCGCCAGTGCGCTGGACTCGACGAAGTGACGCTCGGCCGCTTCAAGGGTCTCGCCTTCGCCGTAGACGTCATGCTCCGGCAGGTAGGGCACAGCGCGCACGGTGCCCGGCGGCAGCAGCTCCTGCTCAAAATCGTCACGGCTCTCGGCCCGCGCCAGGTATACAGCTACCCGGCGGTATTCCTCCGCCGAAAGGGTGGCCGGCGTCATCGGCCAATCGGCGAGGGCTTCGCGCAGCGCGGTCATCACCGCCGCCTCCCCGCCGGGCATGGTGGCCGCCCGCACCCGTACATGAGGCCCGCCTTCCCAATATCGCAGGAAGAACCAGCGGCTCACCGTCTCCTCGGCGGTCAGCTTGCGCATCGCCGGGGCGATCACGCCTGTGATCAGGTGCCCGAGGTCGCCTGTCCCGTGCACATAGACGCTTGCCCAAGAGGAATCATTCATGGCGTCGCCTCCCCGGCTTTGCCCGGCAGTTCGATGAGCAACTCGGTGATGTGCCGCCCATCGCCGTATCGCGGGGCCTGGTCGAGTGTGGGCAGGGCTTCGGTGAGCACGGCCAGCTCGCCGCCTTCGCCCACGGTCCGTTCGAAGAGCCGTACCAGGTGCCAGGCGGCCAGGTCGACGTACATCGGCTTGCGCGCCTTGGTCTGCGGCCCCCACTCCGGCTCGTCGGCCATAGGGTTGACCACCTTTACGTAGAAGCGTTCCGGCACCCCCTGATCGGTGAGCCAGTCGGCCAGCCGCAGCCAGTACGCGGCGTCGTGCTCGCCGCTGCGCCGGGCCGGGATCGCCCGCGCCGCAATGGCCCAGCACGCGCGGCTCAGCGTCACCCGCCCGGCGTCAAGGCGCGGCAGCGCCCTGACCGCCCCGTCGCGCGCCGGGTCCCCGTTGCGCGGGAAGAACAGCGGGATCGCCGAGTGCACCAGCTGGGCCGGCGGGCCGAAACAGGTCACCAGATGGTGTACCGGTCCGGGCAGCCACAGCTCGCCCATGAGCCCGGTGTGCACCGGCAGAACGCGGCGCCCGTCCTTTGCGGACTGCAGGTGCAGCAGCCCATCCTCGGGGTCGTAGCCGACCTGCAGGTCGCCGAGCGGGATTCGCGTGTCCGGGTCGCCGGACGGGTTGCTGAACGGCACATCCAGCTCGTGCCAGGTGCCTTGCGCGCGCAGGTTCAGGTTGCTGGCGAAAGTGCTGGAGCTTTCGGCCATCAGCTGCCCGGCCGGGCCGTGTCGGTAAGGCCGCCAGGCGGGCGTGCCGCTGGCGCCTGCGGCTTCGAGCAGCCGCGCCACCCGGGTGGTGCCGCGGCCGTAGCCGGCGCCGATCATGTTGACCACCGCCGTCGCCGGGTCATCGCCGGTGAGCTGGAGGTAGCAGGCCAGAGAGCCGTCGTAGGTGGACCGATGGCCGGCCAGCCGCGCCAGCTCGTCCGGGTCGATACGTACCACACCGTCGGGTCCGGGCTGGGCGCCGCGCACAAGTTCGGTCGCCGCGGCCATCGCCTGCGCGTATTGCGACGCGTAAGGAAGGCTGCTCCACGCTTCCCAGGACGCGGTGACCGGCCCGCCGGAGAGCATCCGCAGCGTCTCCCCGTCGACGTTGCCGCACACCGCAGCCCGGCCACCGGCCACGAGCCGGTTGATGTGCTGATAGAACAGCAGCCACGGTACCGGAGCGAGGTCTGGATAGGCGGCCACGAACACCTCGGCCAGGGCGCGCCGGATCGGAATGGTGCTGTCGAGCAGCGAGAGCATGCCGCGCAGGGCAGACAGGTCGTCGACGATCGGCTGCCACGCCTGCCTGGCACAGGCGACTGCCGGCCGGGTGAAGACCGCGTTCTCGTGGTAAAGGTTCTTACGTGGCAGCCGTTCCGTGTCGGTGCCCGCCACGGTCTGGTTCAGCTCCGCCAGCGCCGCGTAGATCCGGTGGTGCGCGGCGAGCCGGGTCGCCGGGTCGGTCGCGGATGGAAACGCAGCCAGCTCTCCGGCCACCAGGCCCAGTGTGTCCCGGATGCCTTGCAGCGACGGCATCGCGGTCGTGTCGAGCCAGCCGAGCATGGCGTTGAGGTGGTCTGCTTCCTGGTCGGCTATGGGTGATTCCAGTTGCAGCACACCGACATCCACCAGGCGGCCGACGAACGCGGCCACCTCGGCGTCGCCCAACTGCGGGTCGATGCGGTGCAGGTGCGCGCACATGTCCGACACCGTCACCGGCTTGGCCGCGACCAGGTCGAGGCACTGGGCAAGAGCCGCGCCCCGGCCGATCGTGGTCAGCGGCGAACCGGTGCCCGCGCCCAGAAAACGTACCGATGCGCCGTCCTCGACCAGGCTGGGGTTGCGGCGAAGGCGCAGCCCCTCGGGATATCCCGGCGGCGAGGCCGTCCACCGAAGCTGTTGCACCGTAAGGTGGCTGAATCGCTGGGTGAGCCAGACATTGAGCTCCACCACGCTTCGCCAGTCCCAGTCGCCTGTCGCGCCGATCGGCGGGCCTGCTCCGGGTTCCCAGGCGCCCATCCCGACCACGGTGAAAGTGCTGTAGGGGCTGGTTTTGGTGGCCACCCGGGTCAGATACTTCACCAGCCGAAGCAGCACCTGCCGATCGGGCACGATGTCGCCGGGCGCGTCGAGCCACTTGGCAAGCTCTTCAAGCAGCACCGGGCTTCCCTGCACGAGCCCGTAACGGAAGGCCGGTTGCTCGACCGCGACACGCAACCGGCGCACGGCTTGCGTATGCTCGGCGGCGAACAGATCCGGCAAGGCTGCTAGCAGCTTGTCGCGTTCGGCCAGCTTCTCTTGCCACTGCTCGATTTGCTCGGGTAAGCCGTCAGGCAGCACGGCGCGGGTGGTGTCGTTCCAGAACCGCTCCTTCATCGGCCGGCACCCGTAAAGGGCCCGCCGTAAGGCGACCACGGTCGGTTTGAGCGTGGTCAGTTCTCCGATGACCGGATGCAATTGGCCGGCAAGCTTCTCGCCGGTGCCGGCCAGCCAGCGCTGCTTGGAGCGCAGCTCGCCGATCGAGGCCCAGCATCGCTCGAAGCGCAGCTGTTGCACCGTTTCGACCGGCAGCGCGGCGATGCGTACCACGTAGGGATCGCGGGCACGTTCGGCGGCTGGGCCGAGCGTGGCTGGGTTCGGGTGCGCCATCAGAACGCGATCTCCATCTCGTACTGGGCGGTCGTGGCCCGGTGCCCGATCGCGATCTGGAACATCGGCAGGTGGTCGGGATGTTCGATGCCCAGCATCCGTTGCACGGGCGCCACGAGGTAGCCGTTTAGCGGGCGGGCGGCCAGACCGGCGGCAGCAGCCAACACGCAGATCCGTTGTGCCATAAGGCCTGCGTCCTGGTTGAGGATGCGGTAGCCGCGGTTGCCCAGGTGCGCCGAATGGGTCTGGTCGCCGACCACGAAGGCAACGAGGTTGGTCCGGCGGTAGTCGGTGATCGGAGGGCCTAGAGTCGCCACTGTTTCTGCATCTAAGGGCTTTTCTCGGGTACCGGCCACGAGCTGGAGGCGACCGTCATCAGTGCACCGGTAGACGCCGGGCGCCACTCCGGCGACGTCTTGAACGACGAGCACGGTGTAGCAGTGTGGTCCGATGCCGATGTCGCTGGCATAGCGCCGCCCGACATAGCGGGCCAACCGGGCCACCGTGTCGGCCGGTGCGCTTCGCGCCAGCGGGCAGAACAGGGTGCCGCCGGAGTGCCTGTCGCGCAAGGCAACCGCGAGGTCAACGGGCGCGATTTCGACCTTGCTGAGGTTCAGCTCGTTCCCTGCCGGGCCCGGCGGCGGCCCGGCCGGCAGCGGCTCGGCGAAATCGCCGACGCTGCGAAGAACCGAGGCTTCGGCGAGCTCGTAGACGCTGGAGGCCAGCGAGAGGTCCTTGACGACGTCGAGGAAGGCCGGGGTGATGGGCGGCACCGACTTGAGCACGGCCGAGGCGGCGTGTGATTGCGCGCGCGGTCGGGGCTGCGCCGGGGCGCCGGCTTCATCGGGGTAGAGCACGATCGCGGCGACGGTGCGCTCCTCGTCGGAAGGCAGCCCGAGCAGCCGGTCGAGCACCTCGTCGAGGAACTGGTAGTGCACGTGGCCACGGAGCCCGAGCACCTGGCCGACCAGCAGCAGGTTCCCAGCGACCATGCCCGCCTCCTGGCTGCACAGCCGGTGGGCGTAGTGGCGGTAGCGGAAAGCGGTCTTCCAGAAGTGCGAGGTGATGAAGAGGACCCCGGCCGCGCCTGACAGATCAGACCCCAGCGCGGCGCAGACCGTCTCCGCGGACACGTTGGCGCGCAGCTCGACCAGGCTGTGATGCAGCTGGTCGTAATGCGAGCAGCTGCCCGAATCCGGGCGCCACAGGTAAAGCTCGGTGGGGTAGAAGCAGCGTGCCGAAGGCACGAAGCGGTGGTGCGGCCATCCTCCGATCGCGCCGACATCGGTGCGCGAGTAGCCGTACCCGTGATAGAGCAGTAAACCCAGCCGTTCCTCGTCCAGCGGCCCACTCGGCGCGGGCTCGGATGCGCCGAACCCGAAGGCTTTCGCCAAGTCGCCAAGCCGAGCCGCGCTTCGCTGCGGAAGCCTTTGCCGCGGCAGGCCCCGATAGGCCTTGAACTTGCGCGGCTCGTCGGGGCCGCCTTCCGAGCCGACGCCGCGGGCCAGCACACTGACCGAGTCCCGGAACGTGTCGTGCCAATACCGGTCGGCCACCGAAGTGTCGCGTTGCACGTCGATCCTCCGCTTCACGGAAAGGGATGGGGATGCGGGTTGAGCTCGTCAGCGCGAAGTGGACGGTCGTAGTAGCCGAGCTCGTGCGGCACGGTGAGTAGCCGCGGCAAGCCGTCGACGCGGCGGTAGCGGTGGCCGAAGGTCATCGGCAACAGCCCCGGAATGAGCACCTTGACGCAGCGGAAGCCGCCCGCGGTGTGCTCGGCCGTGGTCTGGTCCACCACCACCACATCCAGACCACGTCCCAGGTACCTGTCCAGCGTCGCGGTCAGGTCATCGCGCAAGTCGTCGGCGCGGGTACGGAACGCGCCCCCGAACGACTCCTCGATCGGCACCACACGGTCGCTTTCGAACAGGAACCCGAACCGGTCGAACGCAGCCGGATGCGAGTAGAGCACGGTGTGGTCGTGCATGCTGCGCACCTGATCCGGGTCGGCGACCATCTGCCGCGCCCGGTCAACATCCTCGGCATAGGAGCCCTGCCGCCACTGCAGAATCGGCGCGAGTTCGAGCAGCGCGCCTGCGACGGCCTTCTCCGGCACGAGGCCTGCCCCCGCCGCGCAGACCGTCTTGAGGCGGCTCTCGTCGTCACCCGGCGCCACGGCCATCGCCCACACGCTCGGGATGCCTTGTTCGGTGGTGGTGTCGAAGACGTGGATGTCGCATACGGTCTCGCTTTTGAGTCGCGCCGCCATCAGCGGGATGGTGCGGTCGCGGGCGGAGTTGAGGTCGAGACGGCGCACGGGCAGTTTCGCGTACCAGGTCATGAGGAAGGCGTCGCGTTCGGCGAGTTCCAGCATGCCGTGCAGGATCGCCTCTTCCAGGCAGCTGCCCAGCGCGCACCCGTTGGAGATCTCGTAGACAAACGGCCGGAAGTCGTTGCTGGCCAGATGAAGCCGGTAGTAGGCGCAGCTTTCCGGTACCAGCACCGGGCCGCCGCGGGCGAACGAGTGCCCCCACACCCATCGCATCCGCAGATCCTCGGTGTAGCGCTCGTAGCCGAAGCCCGGCAACGCGTGCCGGTCCTCGGGATACAGCCCGAGAGTGCCCGGGTCCAGCGCTTGCTCGGCCAGCTCCCGGTAGCTGCCCTCGACGACGGTGCGGCGCCCGCCGGGCCGCACGCCGCCATATCGCTCGACGGCTTCGGCGATCGCGGTCAGCCGGGCTGTCCGGTAGTCCAGCTCTCTTCCCGAGCCACTTTCGGTCTGCGGCGGGTTGCCCGGCAAACCAATGGGCGCCATCATCGTCGGATAGATCTCCAGCGTGGTGCGCTGCAACGCTCGAATGAGCCCATGCTCGGCGTCGACATACGTGCGCAGGAGATCGTCCATTCCTGCTGACAGGTCCCGGACCCGATAGCGTTCCGGCCCTAGCTTGGGGGCGGGCTGAAGCGTAATTCGCGCCGCGTCCGGGCTGTCGTCGGCCAGACCGCCGCAGGTGGGGCAGTGCGGGTCGGGCAGGAACCGGTGCGAGCTGACGGTCATCGTGTTCAGCCGCAGCCGCACCGTGCCCAGGCGCAACCTGCCGGCCGCGACGCCGGTGACCTCGGTGCTGGTCAGCCGAGCTGCCACGGTGACGCCGAAGCTGGTCAGGGCCGGGTCGGGGGCGTGGTAACGGTCGGGGAACCGCTGCCGGGCGTCGGCGTGCAGTTGCGCGTCGGGCCGGGCCCGCGACCGCCGCACTTCGACGCAATCGGTGCAGCCTGCCACGCCCGGGGTCACCGTGGGTCCGATCACGACGGTGCCCAGCTCCACCCGTACCGGGGTCCAGGAAACGTTACCCGGCAACGCAGGCGCGTGCCCATTGCTGAACTGTTCCGGCCCATCGGCCACGATCACGACCGCGGGCGGCTTTTCACTCGCGGAAAATTTGGCGATCGACGTGACATCGTCCACTATGGACACGTTTGCGGCGATGCCCAGCTCGGCGGCGATAGCGGCACCCAGCCGGCCCTTCCCGACGACTACGAAATCGGGAGCGCTGCTCATCGGACGACGACCTGTACGACGGCCGGCAGCACGGCGGTGACCACCGGGTCGTGTCCTACCGCCACGGCGTGCACCCGGTGCCCTTGCGCGGCAAGCGTGGAAACCAGCTCCGGCCAGCCGAGACGGGCCACGGCAGCATCCGGCGCTGCGACGGACTCCCCGCGCAGCCTGGCGGGCAGTTCCGGGGCCGCGGGCGGTGCCAGACGCGGCCGGCCGGATTCGGCGGCCTGATAGTAAAGCAGGGCTTGCACCAGGCCGGCCTTGATCGCCTCGACGTGATCTGAGCCTGCCGTGTAGCCAATCGTGGCTTCACCGTCGCACCAGGCGAGCGCTGGCACTCCATGAACGGCGGTGAGGTCGTAGCAACGCAACCCGGGAAGCGCGGTGCGGGTCGCGTCAAGGTAGAGCGCGGTCGAGCCGGTCAGCTCGGCGGCGTCGAGCGGCAACTGCGGGAACGGCTCGCGGGCACGGTCAACGGCACCGGCCGCCAGCGCGGCGCAGTGGTCGAGTAGCGCCATGCGCAGCGCCTCGTCCCCGCCGAGCGCGGCCGCCAGCCCCACTGGCCGCATGAAGGTCTCCGCCGGGCCAGGCTTGGCCAGGGCCGGATAGGCCAGCTCGGCGTCGATGGCTTCCCAAGCGCCCGAGGCGAGATCGCGGGCGAACACACGGTCCGGCCCGTCACCGCGGCGCAGCCGCCGCCGGTCGACTGCCAGCGTCGCGTACAGCTCGAAGGCGCGCAGCGCCGCCTGATGCCGGGCGGCGGCGAAGCTGTCGCCGAGGCCTACCGCGCCCGGGTGCCCGTCGCGAGTGTCGAGCAACCCGAACGGGTCGGCGACAGTGACCTCGGCCAAATGGAGCGGAAGCTGCGGCAGATCGCTCTCGTCGAGCGTGCGCATCGGGCCTAACCTGGCGTCGAAAAGCTCAGCCGCGGCACGGGAGAATGCGGCCGGTTCATGAGCGGGCCGGGAGAGCAAGTCGGCAAAGCGTCGCGCCGTTTCGTCTTGCGACTCTGGACTGGCCGGGCCCGCTCCCGGATGCGGCAAGAACCTGTGCTCGGTGGTGTCCAGCGTCTCCAGATCGACCACGCTCACCGTCTCGGCGGGCAGGCCGCCGCGCGCGCCGGAAACCCCGGTCACATATTGGAAGGCGAGGAACGCCACCCGGTTGCCCACGATCGAGGCGGTCGGCCCGGCCAGGAAAGGGCTTTCCGGCACTGCAGTCTCGGGGAAAAGGTCGGCGTCGGCGGGCCGAGGGCGGTTGGACCTGGCGCGCAGCCACGCTGACTCCCAGCCCGCACCGACGCTGCCGCCGATAGGCCCGGTCCACGCTTCGTCATCCACGACGATGCCTTGCAGGAGGGGACGTCCATGCTCACGGCAGAGCCGATCGAGGTCGCGGGCGCGGGCGAGCACCGGCCGATCGCTGACATGCAGCAGCAGGTCCGCACCCGCCACGGCGTCGCTCAGCTCTCCCGCCGAATCGGAGAACGACCGCAGGTGTAGGCGCTGCGCGGGGTCGCTCTCGCGGGAGTCGGCCAGGTACCTGTCGAGAAGGTCAGTGTCTGTTGGGCAGTCGCCGGCGACCAGCACGGTCAGCTCGAGCACTCCGGCGCGCAAGCAGGCGTGGGCCAGCGCGTGCAGGCTCAACCCGGCGCCCAGACAGGTGATCCGCGTGGTGCGGAAGTCGTGGAAGCGGCGCGCCGCAGAGCTGAGATGATGGTCGATGTACGCGATTTCCGCGCCGTAGCGGGCCATTTCGGCAGCGCTCAGCGGATTCGGGTCGTCGTCTTGGACATCCTTGACCAGGCCGGCGTCGTGAAGCGCGGTGACCATGGTGAGCACCATGTCCCGCTTGCCTTCGGGCAGGCCGCCGACCAGCTCGTCAAGCTCGATCGAGCCGTCGAGGTAGGGCGCGAGCCGGTCCATCAGCGGCAGCGCGCTGCGGCCACGGACGGTCAGCGGATCGCCGGGGTGGATGAACGCCAGCGCGTCGCCCTGTGGAACCCAGTAGACGTCCGGCTTGAGCTTCGGTTTCATCGGGGCCGTCCTCTTGTGTCGAGCTATGAGCCAATTGCGCGCACGACGGCCACGATGCTTGGCGTCCCAGGGGGCCGGTCCTTCTCGATCCGGCCGGGACGAGCGCGCGGTACACCGACTTGCGCGAGGAATGTGTTGGTTGCGGTGATGCCTATCGGGTGCGGCTCAGCTGCAGCAGCAGCAACAGCAGGCAATACAGCAGCTGCAGCAACTGCACGGAGGGCCGAACGAAGCCGCCGTTTCGGTGGCGCCGTGGCCGAGGTCGAGCGCGTCCAGGGACGGGCCGACGATGCCGGCGGTGTGTAGTGGTTCGACGCCCAGATCGTGCAGATCGAGGGCGAGGCGTTCAGCAGCGGACATGCGGATCCTCCAAGGGTTTAGCTGCAGCAGCAGCAACAGCAGACAACGCAGCAGCTGCAGACCGAACACGAGGCGGCCATCTCGGCCATCGCGTGTCCACCGACGAGGGACTCCAGCGTCACCGACGGCGACTGACTGGCGATCTCGAGCACCTCTGTGTCCAGATCGGACAAACTAAGGGAGAGATTCATTTTTTCTGGTACCTCCGTACGCGCTGGCGGTTAGCAGCAACAGCAGCAGCTGCACAGGACGATGCCGACGCTGATTGAGGACCCACCGGTCTCGATCATCGCCTGGCCCGCCGACAGCGATTCGAGCGCCAGCTCGGGAGCAAGGCGCATCACTTCGATGTCTTCGACGAGCAGGTCGGCCAGGTCGAGCTTCATGAGCGTGCTCCTTTCATCCGCAGCAGCAGCAACAGCAGGTAGCGCAGCAGCTGCACGCGGGTACACAGGATGTGGCCAATTCGGCCATGGCATGGGCGCCCGAAATGGATTCGAGCGTCAGCGCATTCCCGACGACGGGTTCAAGCATCTCGACATCGATGTCGTCAAGAGCCAGCCCAGTTCCGTGAATCGCCATCTAACTCCTTTCAGCGCAACTCTTTGACGCATTGTTAAGGTGGCGAACCACCTCAGCTGCAACAGCAGCAGCAGCACGGAAGACAGCAGCTGCAGCAGCCGGCCGGCAGAACTGATCCGCCGAGTTCGGTCATCGCCTGGGATCCCAGAAGCGATTCCAGCGATACCTCATTCGGGTTGTGCGCGACCTCGATCCGTTCCACCTGAACGTCTCGGAGGTCCAGCGCGATGTGTTGGCCAAGTGTCATACTCACCTCCCTAGGGACGCAGTCGAGTATGACCTGGCCTTCTACACAGCCATCTATACAGCGGCCTACACAAACGCCTACACAGGCTGAAGTAAAGCCTGGTGACCGCTGGCGATGGCGTGGCGCAACGATCGCAGCTCAGTGCTCGGGCCGATTCCGAGCTCGGTGTCCAGGACGTCGCACACCTTCTGGTAGGCCCGCAGCGCATCCGTGCGCCGGCCCGAGCGGTAGAGCGCAGTCATGAATTGGCCCCAAAGCCTTTCCCGCAAAGGATTTCGGCGTACCAACGTCTCCAGCTCGAAAGCCAGCGCCTCATGCTGGCCCAGGCCGAGCCGGGCGTCGATGTAGTCCTCCTCCGCGCCCAGGCGGGTCTGGTCGAGCCGTGCCGCGAACGCGGCGGTGAACTCGGTGTCTATCCCTTGCAAGGCCTTGCCACGCCACAGGCTCAGCGCCATGAACAGGT
Source organism: Rhizocola hellebori (assembly GCF_016862955.1). Taxonomy (GTDB): domain Bacteria; phylum Actinomycetota; class Actinomycetes; order Mycobacteriales; family Micromonosporaceae; genus Rhizocola; species Rhizocola hellebori. Next base: position 108,983 of record NZ_BONY01000018.1, read on the forward strand.
TCTCGGCCGCTTCGGGATAGCGGGTCTCGCGAAGCGCCCGCCGCCCCGCAGCGGCCAGATCCTCGAACATGTAAGCGTCGCATTCGCCCGTTCGCAGATCGAGCCGGTAGCCGTTGGGGGTGTGGCTCGGCCGCGGCTCATCTGCCGGGGCGGCCACCGCGAGCACGCGACGCAGATCCGAGACATACGAGTAAAGGTTGGCCCGAGCCGACGCGGGCGGGGCCTCGCCCCACAGGGCGTCGACGATCTCCTCGACGTCGATGACGGCGCCCGGCCGCAGCAGCAGCAGCGCCAGCAGTTCCCGCATCTTGCGGCGGGTCAGCCTGGTCGGCTCACCGTCCGCGGCACGGACCTCCAGCGGGCCAAGCACGAGAAACGCCGGCATCGCCTACGCTCCTGCCGGTTTCACCTCGACGGAACCGGCCACCGCAGGCCGTATCGCGCGGCTGGCGGTGGTGGCCGGCGCCGGAAGCGGGAAGCCTTCGGCCACCTCGTCTCGGGTGAGGAGTCCGTCTTCGATGGCGCGCATCAGCATGTCAGTCTTCGTCGGCGCGGCCCGGCCCACCTGGGCGTATTTGAGCCGTGCCCGCCGGATGTACATGTCGACAGTGTGCGGGGAGATGCCCATCCGGCTGGCGACCGACGCCTTGGACATCGACTGGAACCACCACAGGAGCGCGGTGCGCTCGCGTTCGGAGAGCACGGGCGCCTCAGGACGCTGGTCGCTGACAAGGATTCCGGCGGCCATCGGCGTGACATAGGGCCTGCCTTCGGCAACCGCGAACACGGTCGTCAGCAGATGGTCGGGGCCTTCGCTTTTGGCCAGGAACGCATAGGCTCCGGCGTCGAGCGCGGCGAGCACTATCTCTTCCTCGGTGAACTGGGAGAAGACGATGACCCGCTGCCCCGCACCGGCCAGCGTCGCGATGTCGTCGATGGCCAGGCGCCGGTCGAGGTGCAGGTCGAGAATTATGACGTCCACATTGGACATTGAGGCCGGCACGTTGGTGCCTACGTGGGACACCTTGATCCGGGGCTCGACGTTCAGCCAGGCCCGGATGCCCTCGATCACGACCGGATGGTCGTCGATAATGCTCACCCGGACAGGGGCTGCGGCACTCGCCATCGGACCTCCACCCACAATTGTTTCGCCTCCTGGTCGTCGACAACCGACACGGGCAGGCTCGATCGCAAGTCGTCCAGCACCTCGGCGGGAGCGTCGGCTGTCACGCTCACCACCACTTCCGCGGCGTCCCCGACCACCGTTATGCGGGCACGGCTGGCCGCGGAAGCCAGTACCAGCAAAACAACCTCGGTCAAACTACGCCGCGCCGCCGCGGGCACCTGAGGCAGCGCGCCGTAATGGAAGAAGGTAACGTCCACGCCGCGCCGCTCGGCCAGATCGGTGCAGGCGCGCAGCTCGTGCAGCATCGGGTCGGAGGAGTCGTCGGTTTCGGCGAACAGCCGCCGCAGGCGGGCCGCCTCCACTCCCGCCAGCCGCCACACCTGCGGGTCGGCCGGGTCGAGTGTGCTGTCGCCCAGGCCGCGCAGCAACGGCGCGACTCGCTCGCCGATCTCCCGGTAGCGGCGCTGCCGCTCGCTGTGCACCGCCTCCTCGGCTGCGGCCCGCGACTCGTTCTCCGCGCGGGCGAGGGTCAGCTCCGCAGCTCGCCGCGCCACCCGGGTGAGGTGGTGGGCGACCACGACGAAGAGCAGCTGCGCGCCGGCGGTGGCGAAGGTGACCAGGACCACCCGGCCCGCCGTGACCCGGTCCATCGAGCCGTCCGCGGCCATGGCCACCACCGAGATCGCCGTGTTGGCGCCCTGCATGACGATCAGCTCCCACAGCGGCCGGTGCATCAGCAGCAGCACCCCACACCAGCCGACCGTGTTCCACGCCCAGCTGGCGTCGCCGAGCACCTGACCGGGCGGGTAGGAAAGGATCGCGACGAGGCTCGCCCCGACCGCCAGCGCGGCCAATAGGCGGCAGGCGAGCACGCTGGCCCCGGCACCACGGCGCAGCAACAGAACCGAACCGGCCACCTGGACGCCCGCCACGATCACCCAGGCCGTTACCGTGCCCAGCCGCGACTCGTACTGCGACCAGCTGCGCGCGATGATGATCACGTCATAGCAGACGTGACAGATGAGCAGGATGACGACGGCCGCCACCTGCGCGGCGCTGGCGTAGCGGGCGGCCACGGAGTCGCCACCCGTTGCGGGGCTAGACATCTGGCCACCTCAGCACGACCTGGGTGCCCAGGCCCGGCTCGGAGCGCACGCTGGCCGAGCCGCCGACCGACCGCATGCGGCCGTCGATCGACTCCCGCAGACCGCGCCGGTGGGCCGGAACGGAGGTCACGTCGAAACCGACCCCGCTGTCGCGTACGGTGATGCTCGCCCCGTCGGCGTCCGCGCGCGCTTCCAGACCGGCTTCGCCTGTCCCCGCGTGCCGTGCCACGTTGGTGAGCGCCTCGGCGACACACTGCGACATCGCCGTCGCCACCTCGGCGGGTAACTCGATCGGGGATACGTCCACCGACACGTTCAGCGGCGTGCTCGCGGGCGGCTGGACAGCGGCGAAACGCAGCATCAGGTCCAAGCGCACCTTCGGCAGGCTGGGCTGTGGCCCGCTCGGACCTTCGCGCAGGCTTTCGATGATGAGCAGATCGGCGGCGGCTCTTTCCCGCAGCGCAACCGAATCGCTGGCGATACCTCCGGTGTGCACCATCGTGAGGGTGGCCAGCACCGTGTCGTGCAGGTGCCGCTGATGGTTTCGCTCGTCGGCACGGATGGCCGCCCGCACGATCGCCGCTCGGCGCTGCTCTGCCAGCTCGGCCAAGGCGGCGTCGGCCGAGCTGGTCGCCCGGTGCACCAAGGTGGCCAGGCCGGCGCCGATCAGCGCCGCCACCGCCAGAAACACGGGTGCTTCGCTGATCTGGCCGTCGCCGACCGCGTACACCGCGGCGATGCCAAGGCCAGCCGCGAGCCCGATCGGCTGGCGCAGCCCGAACTGGGTGATCAACACCCCTGCTCCGGCGACGATGTCGACCCAGCCGGTCCCGGACGCCATCATGCGTACCTGTTCGGGGACAAGCCAGCGATGCGCGACCAACAGCACTGCGACAACAATGACATCGATGTAAATGAGGATCGGCGATGGGCCATGCCGTAGCACCTGACGGGCGAACAGCCCGCTCCACAGGAGGACCCCGACACTGCCGGCTATCACCAGGCCGGGCTGCGCCGGGGGTGCCATCCCCGCGATGGCGACCACAGCGCCCAGCACCCCGCTCGACAGCCGCATTGCAGCGACCAGCACGGTCAGCGTCCGGCGAGCGCCGGGGCCGGCCGAAGCCGTGTCGGCGCCGCCGGTGTCGGCCTGGCGCGAAGCGGGCAATCCCACGGGCGGACCTGCATTTCCTTGCGGCGAGAGATCGGAACATCGGCGATCTTGAGTGGTAACGCACCGAGCATATCGACGCCGAGGAGTCGACGCATGACCCGCGATCGGGGAACAGCGGCCTGCGTGTATTCATTGATCAACCCACCGAGAATCAGGCGTCGTTGAACACGGGCAACTACCTGCGACAGTAGGCTCGGTGATTGTTGGCCGAGTGGCGTACTCGGTCAGGACGCTGCACAGGTGCCGTTCGGCGAGACCTGACGCATATAGCTCACCGATCATCCGGATCTCGATGGCTGAGTGGACGGCCTGGGTACCGTCGCTGCAGCGGTCCAATAGCAGGCTGACGAGGCGGCTGGCGTCGGCACTGACCTACTGAGACTGCGTCTCGGTGTCGCCGCCGAACTTTCGGTGCAAAGTCTCAGCCCTCCGAATAGGCAGGCGGGTCGCCAGCCATTACCTCAAGGCCAAGGCACCTGCGTGCCTGCAGCGCCTGACGTGCCAATCGCGCCCACACCGCCTTGATAGGAACTAAAATTAATGCCGGTGGTGATGCATCTATTCGTGTGGAGTGAGAGGCATTTGCCGAACACGTGTTTGAAGTCAACGGAGGAGCAATGCCTCAAGCGCCAGACGAAAACGACGAACAGCCGCTCGAAACTTCGCCGGCCGTAGACGGGGAACAGCCGATCGAGGCTTCGCCGGCCGCAAACGACGAGCTGTCGTTCGAAGCTGTCCCAGGGCTGGCCGCGCTCTTCGAAATTATCAATAGCGGCGAAGGCGCTGGCGTCGGGCCAACGGGCCAACCCGGACTCAAGATACCGCCACACGTCTTTGTTTTCCGGCCGCACCCAAAGGTGGAGAATTGGCAAGAGACAGATTGCGTGCCGATTATTTTTACGAGTCCGTTGGGCCAGTTTCCGCGGTCATTGAAGATCGGAGTGAAGGTCGGTGCGCCACGAAAGTTGGCTAGCGGGAAGATGATCGGACCTGACGAAGCGGCACAAGACTCATCGTTTGCCGCAGAGGCAGCGGCCACCGCGATCACGAAACTGCTCGACATGGGAGCACCCACCGGCGCAATCCAAAAAAGCTTCTACCAGTTCATGCAGGAGCTACTCGATAACTTACGTAAGGGTTTCCGCGTCAACGACTGCTCCGGCTCCGTCTGACGCCCGCGCAGACACCCAATGACTGCAGGCGTGTAGAAGATCGCGGTGAGTCCAGGACGACTCCAGACTCATTGCTATCCCGTGAGTGGCGATATTCAGTGACGTACTCGGATTTGTCGCTGACTTGGCCCAGCGCATCGACTCACAGCGCCCCGTTCGAAAGCAGCGGTGTTCTGGCTGATTGGCTCGGGTCCTTCTCACAGTCCTGGAGGTACCCGCGGAGTGGGCGGGCTGGTTCGGCAGCTCGCGTGAACTGGGGTATCGGTTTATCACGATCGGTGAGTCGGAAGACGAGGTCGGATCGCTTTGGGCGCGTGCCGGCACGCGTGCCGGCGTCGAATCGTCACTGGTGGTCGGCGGCTGGGCGGAACACGCATTTCCCGCTCCTGCATGTCGTGGATCTGATGGCACAAATGATCAGAACCGCGGCCCCTACCGTTGGCATGCTCGACGCACTTCTTGACGGTGCCGGGGCGCTTGCACCGCCGGCCGCCCCGAACGGATAACCATGCCGGGATCACGGCGATCCCTTTCAATGCTGCATGTTTCGTGGGAATGGCCAGCCATGGAGCCGGACGTCGCGGGGCTGCGCATCTGCCCCCGTCATCGCGATCTGGTGCTGGCCGCCGGGCCACCGGTCACCGCAATGATGTGCATGGCATGGCATTGCCCGCGCAGGGATCATCTTGACCATCAGGGCCAGTCGTGGCGGTCGATGTGTCCACTTCGGAGAATCGCTCGCTGACAAATGGACGTCGCCAGGCACGGTTCACGGCCAGAGGGTCACTCGTAGTTCAATCTGCAGTGGGCTGCCCAGACGGCTTTTGACCGAGACGGCCGCGTAGATGATCTGGTCCTCATCCGTGATCAGGCAGATGCCGGTCAGGCCGGGGTCGTGGATCGGCAATTCGCTTTCGCCACGGCTTATCGCCAGCTGGTAGCAGTCGGAACTACTTGGGTTTGGTGAGTCTGCTTTGGCCATGAGCCCGCTCTGGCTGGTAATCACCATGTCGCTGCCGCATGAGTCTCTTCCCGCAATGGTCAGATCGCCACCGTCATCGCTGGGGGTGGAGTAACCGGCATCGATGGTGTCCATATCGATCGGGTGAGTGTAGGCCGCGCAGCGATCAACCTCGACGATCACTAGACGGTTGGTGAACATCGCGACGGCAGGCGAGGCGGGACGGATGACTTTCGGGGGCGGGCTGTTGCCGATCGGACCACTCACTACAGTGAGGCCACAGGTTGCGGTGGCGCCTGCCAGGGAGACCATGCCGATCGCCCGCCAGGTTTTGCCTTCCGCCTTCGCGTCCTTCTCCCGTTGCGAGGGTTCGCCGTCGCCGGACGGTCGTTTGCGAAGGAATGTCACCATTGCGGCGATCGCGGTCATCGCGGCCAGAAAGAAGCCTGCGATGCCTGCCAGCTGGTCGGCCTCCTCCAGACCAGATTGCAGCATCCTCAGACCCAGGCCCAGTATCACGGCGCAGATGACACTTCCTGCTATGCCAACGGCAAGCCTCTTCCGCATAGAGCTAAGCTACCTAGTCGTATACTTGTGGCACTCGGTAAAGCGGGTGCATATCAGCTCTAATCGTCTAATAGCTCCTCAGACGGACACCCAACCCGACGGCAAGCTTGACGAGGCGGCAGTGGCGTTCTGTCGCTTTGCCGATGCGGGCGACGGTGTGCCGACGGGCAGTTGGCTGAATTGCCTCTAGGGCAGGCGTTTTTGCTGTGCTGCGCCGCCGCGCCGGTGCAGGCGACAGTGAAGCCCCCCAACAACCCACCGCGCAGATTGTGGGCGCCCGAGACTAAGGCTCATTGTTTACATGTGAGCTGTGGGTCTTTGATTGCCTAGTCCGGCAGCGCGGGCTTGCTGTGCAGCCTCGGCTCGGCTGGCGACCTGGAGTTTGGTGAGGATCGCGGAGATGTGGTTGCTGACCGTTTTTGGGGCCATGCCCAGCCGGTTGCTGATGGCGGTGTTGGGCAGGCCTGCGGCGAGTAGGCCGAGGACGTCGCGTTCTCGTGTGGTGAGTTCGGGGAACTTATCCACTTGGTGGCCGGGGCCGCTGAGGTAGCCCAGGACTCGGCTGGCAATGCCGGGCCCGAAGATGGCTTCACCGTCGGCCACGGCGTGGATCGCCCGCAGGATCTGGTCTTGTTCGGCGCCTTTGAGGAGGTAGCCGAGGGCGCCGGCCCGCATGGCGGCGAACACGGACTCGTCGTCGTCGAACATGGTGAGCATCAAGATGGCGACTTTGGGTGCCGCGCGGGAAATTTCGGCGGTGGCCTCGACCCCGTTGAGGCCCGGCATCTGAATGTCCATGACCAGGACGTCTGGCTGGAGCATGACGGCTGCCCGTAACGCGGCGCGGCCGTCGGCGACCGTGTCGGCAACGGTGATGCCGGGCGTGAACTTGAGCAGCGCGGCCAGTCCGTCGCGGACCACTGGGTGGTCGTCGGCCACGACCACGCGCAGCGGGCGTACTTCCGGTTCGGTGTCGTCATTGGTCATGCTCTACCTGCTTGTTGCTGATTGTCCGTCCAAAGTGGAAGCTGGGCAGTCACGAGACCGCCGCCGCCGGCCGGGCCGGCGTGGCACGATCCGCCCAGCTCGGCAGCGCGTTCGTGCATGGAGCGTAGTCCTATTCCGACGGGCCAGGCGGCATCACCGTTGACGTGGGCGCCGTCGTCGCGTACTTCGATCGTCAGTTCCCGGCCCAGCGACAGGCGAATCTGGATGTTTTGTGGCTGGGCGTGGCGTACGGCGTTGGCGAGTGCCTCGATGGTGATCCGGTACGCGGCGGACTCGACCGCGGCCGGCAATGCCGGCAACACGTTGGGCAGGTCGATGTGGATCTCGACTGGTGTGCCGTCCGGACGCCGACCGAGCTGCACTATCTGCTGGCGCAGCGCTGCGAGCAGGCCAAGCTCGTCCAGTGCTGGCGGGCGCAGGCCGTAGGCGACCCGCCGGATGTCCTCGATGACCGCGCCGGTCTGACGGCGCAGTTCGGCCAGCAGCTCGATGGCCTTCGCCGGGTCGACAGGTACCAGGTTACGGGCCAAGTCGGCCTGCAGCGTGACACCGGTCAATGCGGGGCCGAGCCCGTCGTGCAGATCCCGGCGCAGCTTGCGGCGCTCCTCCTCACGTGCGTTGACAATGCGCTCACGGGAACGCTGAAGCTCCAGCGACAGTGCGGTGGCATGCACCGCCACTGACAGCGGGGCGGCCAGCAACTCCAGCACGGCCCGGTCGGCTGGATCGAGCCGGTGCTCACCGGCACGCGCCCCCACCACGAGCTCGCCGAGCCGTTTGCCGCCATAGGTCAGCGCAATCGCATGCAGCGCAGCCGGAGCTGTACCCGCGGCGCTGAGTTCCCCATGCGGCCCACGAAGCGCCGCGAAAGGAAGGCGCAGCGCCGCACATAGCGCCTCCAGCACCCCACCGAGCCCTGCCTCGGCGTCGACCAGCCGTGCCCCTACCTGGGATGCCGCGCGGACCGGATCGGAGCGGTCGCCATAGAAGGCCCTGTCCACCAGCCGTTGAAGCAATACCCGAACCGGGTTGAAGCCAATGGCGATGAGCACGGTGGCGGCCACAGAGGTGCCGAGCCCGGTCTGCTGGCGCAGGATCCCGTCGAACAGCGCCACCAGCACCACATAGGCGGCCACCACCGCACCGGTCAGCAACAGGTAGAGCACCGTGCGGGATAGAACGAGCCGGATGTCGAGCAGCTGGTAGCGCACGATCGCCACGGTGACGGCCGCGCCGATGAGCGGGATCGCCAGCAGCATCAGCACCGGGCCGGCAAAGAACACGCCCCACGGGATCAGTACCCCAAAAACGATCAACGCGGCCAGGATCAGCCAAAGGAGCTGGCGCCGCTCACGTTCGCCGCCACGGCGGTAGCGCAGAATCAGCGCGACGACGCACACGCCGTAGAGAAGCACGGTGCGCAGCTCTGCGACCGTCCACAATGGCGTCAACTGGTCGTAGCTGGTCAAAGTGAGATACCCGGCGGGTGCACCGGGTACAGGCGGATCAGGTTCGGTGCCAAGCTCGGCGGCAAACAGGGGCGCGGTGATGACTACCGCCCAGATAAGCGGACGCCAGCGCGGACTGGGTGGCTGCCCGTCAGGAAACAGCAACAGTGCCAACGGCAGTAACATGGAAATCGACCACGGCCACGCGTATACCCCGATGGTGGTTATCAAGCGCACCAGCCACAGCTGCCAGTCCGCAGCCAGGCCGGCCACCACCAATGGCACCGAGACTGCGGTGATCGCATGTCCGAGACCGGCCGCCAGGAACAGCCACCCCATGGGGTTGCGGGGACGGTGGGTCGCAAGAATCAGCCCGCACAAGGGAAACGACAGGCCCGCAACCGAGTTGGTCACCACGAAGGTGTCGACCGCCTCGGCCAGACTCATCCCGGCCGCGATCGCCCCGATGACCGCCGCCGCGGTCAGGGTTGCTGACACCAGCGCCAGGCTCCAGGCCAGCGGGCCAAGCCACCGCCGCCAGCGTTGCGCTGGTGCCTTTACCCTCATGAGTTGATGATGCGCGCCCGGCCTTCCCCCTGTCACGGGACATCTTCCCGGGGCACCCGGGCGATTTCCCGGCCGTACCCGCTGGGCTCCCTCTGCCCCACGGGAACCTTTGCGGACAACCTGATCCCTGACAGGAATTGACCTGCTGACGAAGGGATACCTTAGATGACCGTCATCACCGGCCCTAACGAGGCCACCAAAGATTCAGGGCTAGGCGCGTTGCGCGGCGCCGGGCTTGTCGCGGTGATCGTGCTCGGCCCGCTGTCGATCGCGATCCTGCGCCTGATCCTGCCTTACGGCTCAGGTGACGACGCCGCCACGGTCGCCGCCAAGATTGCCGATCACCCAGGCGCGCAGGCCGTCACGCTTTGGCTCACCTTGATTGCGATGACCACTATGGTGCCCGGAGTGATCGCCGTGGGGCTGCTGGCCGCTCGTCATGCCCGCACACTGGGCACCTGGGGCATGGTCCTAGCCGTCGCCGGATTCTCCTTGCTATGGGCCACTACCAGCATCGACTTCGCAGCCCTCGCAGGTGTCCAATCCGGCATCGGCCAAGACAACACCGCTAAGCTGATCGGCAATCTCAACGCCAACCCGGGGCTGACCGCAGCGACCATCGTTTTCGTGCTGGGACACATCCTTGGCACGATCCTGATCGGCGTGGCCCTGCTGCGCAGACACGTCATACCAGCCTGGGCGGCATGGATGTTGATCGTATCCCAGCCGCTGCATCTCGTGTTCGCCGTGATCGTGCCCTCGCCACCGCTAGACACAGCGGCCTGGGCGCTGACCACGATCGGCTTCGCCGTAGCCGCGCTGGCCATCACAACCCGATCCGCCGGACACTAGACACCGCCAGCCCGGTGGTCCCGGGCCTGTGGGCTCGCTAAATTGGGTTGTTGAACTTCCCGTATCCCCGCCGATCATAAGAGATCAGTCGTACGCGAGGACGGTTCTGAGGGCGGCTCGGCGTAGGTCGATCGGGAGCCGACGTCGCTGGATCATGGAATGTCCATATTGGCTGTGCGGCATAGGCCAATGTCGCCACGAGCTTCCAGCTGCGATACTCACGCATGGGTTGGGCTCCGCCACCTGAGCTGCCGGTTCCGGAGGCGGAGCCCGCTGCCGGCCCTCTCTGACTGGCATCAGGAGAGGGCCACCTTCATCCCTGGATCGCCGTGATGAGCGCCGCGAGAGCCGTGAGCACGGCGGCAAGGCCGAAGAGAACAGGCGCCCACGATCCCTGGCGCCTGTCTGGTGGCTGGCTCATGTCGTCACCTCCTTCGTTTTAAGTGGTGTTATCCGACGGCGCTGTCCTTATCGGACCGCTTCCGCCGCGTCAAATTGCCGACGATGAGCTGCAAAAACGTCAGTCCTACCCCACTGAGTTCCGCACATTTGCATCTGCCAAGGTACGCGTAACACTATTATCAGAACCTAGACCAACGGCTTAGGAGATCGGCATGGATGGACCGGGCCAACCGACACCGGCCTCGCTCGTCCGCATAAGGAGGGAAGAAGGAAGCCTCGCCCCGAATACGGCGCGGAGCTATGCGCATGACCTGAGAGAGTTCAACGCGTGGGCGCAAGTTCACGGGCACAAGGGGCTGCCGGCGCTTCCCACCACGATCGATGAGTACGTAGAGCAGTGGATCAGCGGCCACGACGGGCACCGCCAGCCTGCGCCGTCCACCATCGCCCGATCGCTGGCCGCTATCGACTACGAGCACAAACGCTCGGGGTACCAGTCTCCCACCCATTTTGCGCGACGAACTTTGGATAGATACCGGGAAGCAATGACGCATGCGGCGCCACCGCGCAAAAGGAAGATCCCGCGCCAATATGAAGTCGACGGCATCTGGGGCCGCATCAAGCATCCAACACTTCGCGGTAAGCGCGACCGGCTCATTGTCAGCCTTCTTCAGGTGGCCAGAGTGAAGACCCAAGACCTAATTGGGCTTGACGTAGGCGATGCGACGTTCACCGAGAACTCGCTAATCCTCACCATCAAGGACCACACCGGCACACCGGCACGACGCCTGCATATCACCCGCGATGAATACGATGCACGTGATCCAGCTCCATTTCTTAGAGACTGGCTCGCCGCGCTCCACCAAGCTAGCGTCATAGAAGGCCCGTTGCTGCGAGCGATAGATCGACATGGCCGCCTTGCCGGAACTGAAGGGGCGGCAGTGCGAGGTACGGGTCGCATGAGCGCCAACGGCATCTCCAAAATCCTTAATGGCCTCGCCGGCCACGCATTGAGCGGATGGGGCCTGTCAAAGCACCACTCCTTTGTGTCCACACGCGCCGTAAGAATACGAACCGAGATCCTCCGCTATCCCAAGAACCCGGCACCATCTCCGGAATAGGCCTCGACGGTGCGTCGGTAAGGCGGAATTTGCTCCTCGCGGAGGTCTATGCGCCTGGCCGTCGTCTCGTGACCGTGGCCTGGGTGTCGTCAAAGGCGTCATGCGCGGTCAGCGCCGGCCTCTCGCGGAGGCCGGCGGCACCGATCGCAGACGGCGCTGGATCCGCGCATTGACTACTCACATCGACGGTCGTAGGTTGATGGAAAGGTATCGACAAATTTACCGATAGCGTTCGATGCCTCCGGCCCAGAGGAGTTAGCCCGGTGATCGCACATCTCCGCTCCAAGACCATGGCCGTCGTCGCGTCGGTCGTGACACTTTCGCTGCTGGCCGCGTCGCCCTCGCCCGCGCAGGCCAAGTCGCGTCCTGAGCCTACGGACGGCCTGGTGGAGGTAACCAGCTTCGGCCCGAACCCATCCGGCCTGCAGATGTTCCAGTACATTCCACAAAGCGTGCATCGGCACCCGGCTGTCGTGGTGGTTCTGCACTACTGCACCGGCTCGGGTCCGGCGATGTTCTCCGGCACCAGGTTCGCCGCGCTGGCCGACCTGCACGGGTTCATCGTGGTCTATCCGTCGGCGCCGCGAGAGGGACACTGCTTCGACGTCTCGTCCCCAGGCGCCTTGACCCACAACGGAAACAGCGATCCGGTGGGTATCGTCTCGATGGTCCGCTATGTGGTGAAGCGCCAAAACGGCGACACCAGAAGGGTATTCGTCACCGGCATGTCGTCTGGCGCCATGATGACCAACGTGCTCCTCGGCGACTACCCCGACGTCTTCCGCGCCGGATCGGCGATGATGGGCGTGCCCTTCGCCTGCTTCGCCACGACCGACGGCTCCATGTGGAATAGCCAATGCGCCAATGGCGCTGTCGACAAGACCCCGCGGGAGTGGGGCGACCTTGCTCGCGGCGCCTTCCCGGGCTACCGCGGAGCTCGCCCGCGCATGCAACTGTGGCACGGCACACTGGACAACATCCTCTTCTACCCGAACTTCGGCGAAGAGATCGAGCAGTGGACCGATGTGCTGCACACGAGCCGCACGCCTACCTTCACGCTGCATCCGCGTCCTAATTGGACCCACACCGGATACGTGAGCCGTGGCCGGGTCCAGATCGATGCCTACAGCGTGGAAGGCGAGACCCACAACCTGGGATTCAACGTGCCGGAGTGGGCCGACATCGCAGTCGATTTCTTCGGCCTGGCCTGACTCGGGGCAGGGGATTACTGCCAGATGATGCTGGAGCCGGAGACTGGCTAGTAGTTGATTCCGTGTGGACCCGCTGCCGGGCAGTCCGGCTGACCCTCTCGTTCATGGCTGTCCTGGCCGGGTCCTCGATCCCCACTGCCCCGGCAGCCGGGTCCGTGCCATCGCCGGGCGGATTCGATTCCCAGCTGCCCCTGTCACACGTACAGGTTCCTTCATGTGGTTTGGTATTTGGCTCGATTGTGCGAGAGGCCACGACAGTGGGCCACGTCGGTATCGGACACCGCGGGTGCAGAACGGCGATTTCATAGGCCACAGCGGCACATACAAATGGCCGATGAAGCCGCTATTCCAGCCGTTTGTATTCGAGTATTTCCTCTGTCGAGTGGAGTGCTTGCTCGACAGAGTGAATGATGGTTCGGAAGTGCTGTTACGCTCCATAGCATCCGGACATGACTAAACGAGCCTTGAGAGGCATACGGCTTGCCGCCGCCGTATTGCTTCTGGTGACCTCAGGCGTCGCGGCAAGCGGGGCGGTCGCCGTCCAGCCGTCTGATCCCGGCAACAACGCGAAGACTGCGGCGGGAAACAAATTCCGCGCGGATCCGCCGAAGGTGGTTCCGAAGAAGCAGCAATACCACATTAGGCTGACGATCGGTCAAGGGTCGCAACTGCCCGTCGACATGACCGATGGCATCACCGCGATTACACGTATCACCGAAAAGCACCTCGACCCGCGCGCGCCGGAACTGAAGTTCACCCTCGACGACCAGCTGGGGCTGCGGCTGTCGGCACCGGTGGGCGTGGCGCCGAACACGTACATGCTGAGGATTCTTGGCGAAGGCTGCTATCAGAACCAATGCGGACTTTCGTTCAATACGAAAGCGACGGTCACCGTCGTTCCGCCGACGCCGGCGCCAGCTGGGACAGAACATTTCTCTCAACCGTCGCAGGACCGCATCGATAACGCCGCGCCGTTGCCCGCAGGCGGCGCGACGTTGCGCGACGAACTGATCATCACCCTGGGCACTCCGGACGAGCCCGGCACACTAAGCCGCGCCGTCGAACTGGCTGCGCTCGTGGGGGCCACTGTCACCGGAGGCATCGAGGCGCTCGGCGTCTATGAACTCCGGTGGGCCTCGCCGCAGGACCTCGCGGTGGCCAAGGCGTCGTTGGAAGGGCACTCCGACGTCGCGGGTGTGAGCCGGACGACGGTCGGGCTCATCCAAAACAACGCGCTGCCACCCGGCGACTGGGATGACGACGGCAACGCAGCGACCTGGCCATTTACTCAGATCCGAGCTCAGCAGGCGTGGGACACCACGACCGGCGGCCCATCGGTTTCGGTTGGCATCGTCGACTCCGGCGCGGTTTATAAGGACCACGAAGACCTGAACGTCAGCCGGGTGCTATCCGGTTCCGCGGACCACCATGCCACCCATGTCGCCGGGCTCGTCTGCGCGCGGGACAACGGCCTCGGCCTGGTCGGCGTGTCGTGGGGCTGCCCAATCGTCAGCTCGGGTAGTGGTGGGCTGACGGACAAGGAAGTGCTTGAAGCCATGCGCAACGTGGCCAGGTCTGGCGTGCGTGTGATCAACGCCTCGTTGGGCTACGGCGCTCGCGGCCGGGCCAATCTCTGCTTGGCGTCAGACGAATCGCGGCAATACAACGAGGAGGCGCAGAACAACTCTGCGCCGTTCTGGCAGCTATTCAACGGGGCGGACGGCCGCAACATCATCTGGACCTTCGCGGCAGGCAACAACTGCGCCGACGGACCCCAAAGTCCATGGGGCGCGACCTGGTCGCTTCCCAATGTCATCACGGTCGCCGCGACCAACTCCGACGGCACGCTTGCCTCGTTCTCCAACTTCGGCCTGGGCGTCGAGGTTGCCGCTCCTGGCGGGGCGGGTGTCGGTATCAGTGGAGGTGATGCCGGCGTCTGGAGCACGAGTGTGGAATCCTGTTTCCTGTTTTTCAGCTGCGGCACTTACAAGCAGGACATGGGTACTTCAATGGCCGCACCGGTCGTGGCCGGCGTCGCGGCCCTCGCCCAGTCGGCCAACCCGGACAAGAAGGCGGCCGACGTCGCCAGCTGCGTCCTGAACACGGCCGGGCGGACAGTGGGATCCGCGTCCAGCCGCAGCAGCCAACCGCAGCTCGACAACCGCACGCCGCGAATCACCTTCACCGGAACGGTTCCGATCGTCAACGCCGAGGCTGCGGTGCAATGCGTCAAGAACGGCACAGGACCCGCAAACGTGCTGATCGCCGGAGCAGGAGACCGTACCGGCAGCGGCAATGGCACCGACATCGGCGACCTTTCGGCGGCTCTGGTCCGGGCGGGGCACACCGTGTCAACATCTCAGACGCTTCCAGCCGACCTTTCTCCGTACCAACAAATCTGGTATATCGATACGAACGCGCTGACCGCCCAGGAATCCGATCGGCTTGCCGATTTCGTGGCATCGGGTGGTTCTGCTTACTTGACCGGAGAATGGGGCTGCTGCGCGGTTGACACATCCACGATCGCGTTGCTCAATCGCCTGACTACCAACACGGGCGGACACATCGCTCACGCCGGCAGTGCACCGTTCAACTCGCTGACGGTCAACTCGGCCGCCCCTGGTGGGTTGGCGACGGATCCCCATGCGCTGTCGAGCATCACGGTAGCCAGCGCGGGCAGCCTGAGCGGTGTGCCGCAGGGCAACATCTTCGCGTACTCGTCAGATCCATCCACAGCGGCCTTCGCAGGCTGGGATCGCAGCAACGTTCAGGGTGGCGGACGTCTGGTCGTCGGGATGGACATCAACTGGTTCGCCGAGCAATACAGAGGATCGAACTGGGAGGACGTGGCCCAGAACATCGCCCGATTCCTCGCCCGACCTTGAAAATGAGGCGATGGTTGGCCTTGCTGTTGGCCGGCATACCACTGGTAGTCCTCACTTTCAGCCTCCTGGCTGGACGGAGGTGGGGCGAATCCGAGGTCCTCGGCGAGGTCCGCTCCGTCCGACCGCCCATCTGCACTCAGAATGTCAGCGGTGAACAATGCGGTGACGGCGTCATCACCATTCGCCGGGCCGGACACGACGAGGAATTCCGATATGACCCGGCAATCGGTGATGAGCTGTTGTCCCTGAACCACCCCGGGACTCAGGTTGCGATGACTGTCTCCTGTCGCAATGGCAGAGTCATTGCGGTACGAACTGTCGTCTAACACCGCGTCGTAGGGCGGCCATGGTCGCCCTACGACGCGGCGCCACGTGGAATCGAAGCTAACCCGCCACGGATTCCCCACCGGAAGGCGCCAACAAAGAGAAGGCCGCGGACGTCCGAAGACTCTTCGTCTAGCGATCTGGACAGTCGGCCTTGGTCCAGGTAGCGGTGAGATCGTTGCAGACAATGGTGACTGATCCGCCGAGGCAGACGATTTCGTGGCTGCAGCCGTCATTGTGGGGCAGGATCTCGTCTAGGAGTACTTCCTGCAATCCTTGTATATCGTGGTTTCCGGCCGGCGGGTGGATCACGGCTCGGCTGACGCCGCTGTACCGAATCGTCAGATCCTCCTCGTGCCGCCAGCAGTTGTGTCGTAGCTGAAATTCCAGCCACGCGTCGCCGTCGGTGTGCCCGGCGACCAACTTCTGCGGTTTGAGGTTTTTGACGAATCGCGTCGAGTGGAAGTCGTAATGCTGCGGGTCAGTAGCGAAGGCGCCAGCTCCGGCCGGTAGCGATCCCGCCAGCTGTGGCAGCTGGGCAATGTAATCCGTCGGGTCTATGCAATAGCCGTCGCTCGTGCGCTCTACCCTGATGTACCTCACCCGAGCTGCCTCTGCCTACCACACCATCGCACGCCGGGAGTGTGCCACAAGAGGCCATGGACAGGAAACCGAATTGCCCGCGCAGCATTGATCTGTGGGCGACAAAGACGATGGCAGCATCGATGTTCCACTAAGCATCCTAATTAGACGGACTTGCATCGCAATCAGGCGGTCGTCACCGGCGCAGTGACGACCGCCTGGTCAGTCCAGGGGTCACACGACGGAGACCGGGCCGATGGTGACGTCCACGCGGGTGGTGAGGTCGTCGATCCACACGCTGGTGGAGCCGGAAAGCAGCGCCGATTGCAGCTGGACCTTGTAACCGCAAGGCGCCGTCTGGTTGTCGCACCTGGCCACGTACTCCTGCGCGAGGGTGTTGGCTTGCCAGTCAACGGCACCGCCGATGGCGGAGTCCCAGGCGTAGGAGTCGGGCCGTCCGGTGTTGTCCGGCCAGGGCAGCGGCAAGCCGTTGATGAGGAACCGTCCGCCGCACCAGCCGCCTCCCCCCGCCGGGCCTTGGCAGTCCAGCTCCGCGACCGCAGTCAGGTCCACAAGCGCTTGCCGCCCGGGTGGCACGGTGAAGAACAGGTCGCCGCACGCCACGTCGAACCAGACGTTCACCCCGAACGCGGCGTCGGTGTAGGTGAACGGAATGTTGCTCACCGTGCGGTACTTCTGCTCATCCGGGTTGAGCTGTTGAATGTGCAGGCACGAGTCCGGGGCAACGGCCCCGGGGGCGCTGATGGTGGTAGGCGCGTTGGTGGCCTGCGCGCCACGGTTGTGACCGTCCGTGCCGGCGGCCGAGACGGTGGCCGGGGTGAGCGTGAAAAGCAATGCGGATAGACCCAGCACAAGCCCGCCTGCCTTGCGGTACGCCTTCATCGAACCCTCCTCGAAGACAGTCGTTCAAAGTGCTCCCCACTATCGGCCGGTACGGCGCGGCAGGCCCGCGATAGTGCGCATTGTTGAACACCGTTGAACACCTCACGGTTGGTGCCCGCCGCTGGCCACCTTGAACAGCCGAGCGGCCGACCGGGCGGCGGATCGCTGTGTTGTGCCGAGACTGCACCCTGGGATCAGCTACGGCGATGCCGGACGGACGCCCTCGTCGCGGACCAGTTTGGCGCGGACCTGGGCGGCGTTGGGGTGGTCGAGGTCGTCGAGGATGGTCAGGGCCTGTTGCCAGGCCTCATAAGCGGCGTGGGAGTTGCCGGTGGCGTGGTGAGTGTCGCCGAAGTGGGTGAGGATGGTGGCCTCGTTGTAGCGGTCGCCGAGGTCCTGGAACAAGGTGAGGGCTTTTTGGTAGCAGGTGAGGGCTTGGACGTGCTGGCCGAGGTGGTGGTGGGCGTGGCCGATGCTGTCCCAGGTGCCCGCCTGCCCGAACTGGTCGCCGAACTGCTCGAACAGGGTGAGGGCCTGCTGGCAGTAGGTGAGGGCCTGCTGGTGCTCGCCGAGCTGGGTGTAGTACCAGCCGACCGAGTTGAGCGCGTCGGCCTGCCCGGTCTGGTGGTCGGCGGTCTGGTACAGCTGTAGTGCCTGCCGGGCGTGGTGTAAGGCCTGCGCCGGTTGCGCCCGCCGCTCCCAAAGCGTGGCCAAGCTGTGGTGGGTGTGGGCTTGCTGGGCCTGGTCACCGGTACCCGTAGCCAGGTCAAGGGCTTGGCGTAGCTCGTTGTACGCGTCATCGAGGCGACCTAGCCGGGTGTAGGCGCCGGCGAGGCGGCGGCGGGTGCGAATCAGAATGGTGGGGTCGGCCAGCCGCTGCGCGGCGGCTATCGCTGTCTGCGCCGCGGCCAACAGGTCCTGCCAGTGCCCGCGCCGGTACAGGAAGACGTGCAGGAACCAGGCCAGCTGGCAGGTGTGGGTGTCGAAGCCGGTGGCCGCGGCGAGGTCGACGGTGGCTAACAGCACTCGATGCTCGGCGGTGAACCATTCCAGGGCCTGCGCAGGGTCGCCGACCTGTTCAGGGGTGACTCCGGCCCGGGGCGGGGCGAGCTGGAGCTGGTCACGGGTGGGGGCCAGCAGGCGGTCGGCGACGGACGCGGTGTTCAGGTAATGGTCGAGGATCCGGCCGGTCGCGGCGTGACGCTGCTGGTCGGTGTCGACGGTCTCGGCAAGGTGGGTGGCGTAGCCGTACAACAGGTCATGGAGGATGTACCGGCCGGGCCGATGCTCGGCGAGCAGGCTGGCAGTGGTCAGCTCGGCCAATAGGGGCCGCACATCGTCGGGCGCCAGGCCGGTGAGGCTACCCGCGGCAGGGGTGGTGATGTCCGGGCCGGAGTGCAGGCCTAGCAGGCGGAACAGCCGGGCCGCCGGTCGGGTCAGCGCCTGGTAGGACCAAGAGAACACCGCCCGCATGTCGGTGTGCGGGTCGTCGCCGGTGAGCGTCAGCCACCGTTGCCGGGCGTCGGCCAGCTCGTCGGCCAGCACCTGCAGCGCCACCCGGGGTCGGGCCGCGGCGCGCGCGGCGACCAGGGCCAACGCGATGGGAAGCCGGGCGCACCGGGCGATGATCTCGGCGACCGCGGCGGGCTCGGCCGCTACCCGGTCGGTGCCTAGGCGGCGGGCCAGCAGCTCGCGGGCTTCGCCCACCGACAGCAGATCCAGGTCGACCAACTGGGCGCCATCGGCGGCGACCAGGCCGGTGAGCTGGTTGCGGCTGGTGACCACCACAAGGCATCCGGCTGTGGCCGGTAAAAGCGGGCGGACCTGGGCGGAGTCGCGGGCGTTGTCCACCACGACCAGCATCCGCCGACCCGCCAACATGCTGCGGTACAACGCCGCACGCGCGTCCACATCGGCCGGGATCTTCTCCGGCGGTACGTCCAGGGCGTCGAGGAAGCGGCGCACCGCCTCGGCTGGGGCGACCACCTGTCCGTCTGGGCCGAACCCGCGCAGGTCCATGTATAGCTGCCCGTCCGGGAAACGGTCGGCGACCCGGTGCGCCCAGTACACCGCCAGGGCAGTCTTGCCCACCCCGGCGGTGCCGCCGATCGCAGAAATCGCCACGGTTCCGACGGCCTTGGCGCGCCCGTTCAGGGTGGCCGGCTCACCGACACGACCAGCCAGATCCACCGCCGCCAGGGGCCGCTGTCGCGGCGTCATGATGGCGTCGCCCGACGGCTGATCCACCAGCCGGGTCAACGCGGCCAGCTCGGCCACCCGGCCGACAAAGTATGCCGGCGCGGCCGGTAGCTGGCGGGGAACGCTGGTACCGGGCCGCGCGGCGTCAGGCCGGATGGGCGGGCGGCCTGGACGGCGCAGTTCGTCGATGCGGTCCCGGGCGGTGGCCAGCGCGCCCTGTTCGGCCGGGGTGGCGCCGAGCAGACCCACCAACGTGTCAAGCCGCTCGGGCGGCGGCAGCGTCCGGCCGGTCAGGTACTCCGCGATCGCCGTGTGCGACCAGCCGGTGCGTACGGCCAGCCCGCGGTAGCTCACCTTGCCGTTCGAACGGTGACGGGCATGCCGATGGCGAAGCGCGCGCAGCACCTCGGCGAGGTCATCCACCGTCCGGGCTCCCGCGGCGCGCATCTCAATCGAATCGCTCACCTGCACATCCTCCGAAACGCGGCGCCTTGTCACCAAACGCAAAATAGCATCCATGATCGGCAGATGTCGATGTCAGCGGTGATCGCCGTCGTCGCGAGAATGCGTTCGGCAATGTACGCCGACGTTTGGAACCGCACCGCCGACAACGAATACCCGTCTAGCATCCGAGTCCAGCAGCGCGTACCAGCCTCGCATTTGTCCGATTCTGTTTGCGCGTTCGCGTATTTCACGCAGCTGGCCGTCTCTTCAACCCCCGACCTCGTGACGAGTCCGGGTTACCCCCACGATCGAGCCGCCAAGGAGGCCCAATGCGAATGTCCAAAAACCACACCACAGGACTGGTGGAACTATTAGCAATCCCTGCCGATCACGGCCGGAGCCGTCGCGCCCGTTGGCGTCAGCGAGGCGGAACGGTTGCGGCGCTCGTAGGCCTCATCACGACGGTCCTCGTCGTGATCACACCTTCCGTGGCCAACGCAGGCGCCATCGTGGCGTGCCCGACGGACTATACGGACAGCAGGCTGGTCAAAGACAAAAGAGGCAACATCCCGTTCGGCTACGCTTTCGAGCTCTACCGCTACACCATCCTGTCGGCGACTCCGGTATTCGTCGTCAGTAACGGGAGGATCCTCGAGAACGGATCTGACTCGCCATTCCAACAAACGGTGACCACGACAGCTTCGGTCACAGTGAAGGTCTCGGTGTCTGTCGGCGTCGAAGCCGGCGTCGTCGGCGTCTTCAAGTCATCGGTGAATAGCTCGATCGAGACAACCCGTACCAGCTCGATCCAGGTGAGCACAACAGTAACCGTGTTGCCGCACACCACGGTCATCGCCGAGTACGGAATCGATTCGTACCGCATCGAATTCGGCGCTTCCGTGTGGCGCACCCGCCCGGGCGGACTGTGCGAGGAATGGGGCTGGTACCCGCAGACCACAATGGCGCCGACCGTCTTTGAGAGGTGGCGCGTACGCAACGCCTGACCCCGAACAACCCGCCAGCGACGCACAAGAGAGGAGATCGAGATGCGCCGTCGATTGACCGCCATGTTCCTGGCGCTGGTGACCGTGGCAGCGAGTTTGCTTGCGGGAGCTGCTCCTGCCAGCGCCGCTGATCTCAGCTTCACTTGTGGCCATGAGCCCGGCAAAATCACATGCTCCGTCAATATGCCCAACGGCAAGACTGTCACCTACATGGAATGGTGGCTAAACGGCATCTCGTGGGGACACTCGGGTAGCAATCTTGCCATCAGCTTCGACTGTATACCTGGTAAGATCGAGACCCTCCGTTACGTCGTCGTGCTCGCGCCGCCGCTTCTGCCGCCAGGCGACAGGCGTGAAGGAACCTTTACGGTTCAATGCGCGGGCGAGCCGATCGGCAACGTCAACGCGATGTGCAGTTCGGGCGGCAACCGCCTGCAATGCTCGGTCACCTACAGCGGCGGACCCGCGGCCAGCATCAGGTGGATTATCAACGGTCAACCACGGTACTTCTTCGACAACAGCTGGTGGCTGGACATCAGCTGCCCATCTCCCGATGTGTCGATTTCGGTCACAGTCTCCGACCTCAACAGGTCACATACGGTCGGTGGATATTGCTCATGCCACGGCGGGCCTCTCGACTGAGCCAGCTAGCCGAAAGCCGAAGTCACGCATCCCCGAATATGCAGAACATGGCCCGCAGAGCTCGCTTTGCGGGCCACTTGTGTTTCCTGCCAATCGAAAGAGGACAACAATGCACACGTGTGCATTGCGGACACCTGGGTCAGCGAACATCCAGATATGCCGATGACAGCGCGTTGGCTGCTGGTCTAGATTGCTCGTAGCGCAAGGTCGCCGGTAGGCGTCACAAGTCGGCAGTTCCTCCCCGGCCACGGATTGTAAGGATGCTTCGATGGCGACACCCCGTATCTATGCAGACCCGTTGAAAACAGATGACGATGGTCGGCTCCTGCTGGTCACCAGAGGAACGAGGAACGACCTGCAGAAGTACGGCATCGTGCTAAGCGACGGCCTCGAGGTCGATTTCTACACCGACGACGCCGATGACGCTGGCGTTCGGGACGATCTCCTCTTCTCGGGAGTTGTGCACTTCGACGGCGAGCTTTGCGCCTGGGTCGCCGACATCGACTGGTCACGGTGCCGGCACGCCTCCGACGTCGAGGTCAAGGACTAGCGCTCCACCACATTTGGGGTCTACGCCCGGTCGCTTTGCGATCCAACTTACAGACCCTGGTCGGCAGGTATGCCTCCGACGAGGTCATCGCGACCCTCAACGCACTGCCCGCGCCCAACAACCGTGATGCCACGCCGTGGTCAGCTGATCCGATCGTTCGCCACGAGCACGAGGCCGGGCCTGCCTTCCAGCAGGCCCGGCGACCTTTATTTCAGGTGCGCTCAGTACGCATACAGCGCCATGTCATCGACGGCGAACCCGGTCGTTGCCCAGTAGTCCTCGAAGGCATAGAACCTGAGCAGGATCGTCTTGCCGGCATATCGGGACAGGTCAACGGAGTGTGGCTGGTAGCCCTGTCCGCGGTTGCGGTTGGACCAGAAGCCCACCGACGTAAACAGCTCGCCGGGGCCGGCGACGTCCAGCCACATCCCGTCGGCGTTGAAATCCCGGTCATCGGAGGAGTCGACCCGTACCCAAAGAGTCAGCATGTAGGACGTGCAGCCTGCCGGAAGCGTCACCTTCTGCTCGAGGCTGTCGGCATAGTCGTCTGATGTCCGTCCGCGGAACAGCGCGTTCCAGGTGCCGGAGCGAGCGTCGGGCCGCTGCCCGATCACGTAGGTGCTGTCTTGCCAGTTCGCCTCGCCCGACTCGAAACCCGGGTTGGGCAGTACCTGCCCCGGGCATCCGTTGCTTCCGACGATCAACTGGAACGAGGCCGAACGGCTGCCGTTGGGGCCCTGCCCGGTGACGGTGATCGTGTGGGTTCCCGCTGCGGGCGTGGCGTTGGCCCGCAGGACAAGCCTGGACCATGCGGCCGACAGGACAGTCTGTGGCGCGAACTCGGCGGTCACCCCGGCCGGCAGACCGGAAGCCGACAGCGCCACCGGTTGCGCGGACCCGGAGACGAGACGGATGAAGATCTCGTTGGCTATCGACCCGTTCGGCTCCACGCCCAGCACCGGATGCAAGACCGACAGGGAGAAGTCGCCCGGTGTCCGAACGGTGAGCAGCTTGTTGGGCGAGCCCGCGCCCGCGTTGGTCACCACGTCGTTGGTGGCGTCGGCGACCAGCCGGTCACGCACCTGCTGTGGGTTGAACCCTGGGTTCTGCGCCAGCACCAGCGCCGCGGTGCCTGCGGCGTGCGGTGCCGCCTGCGAGGTGCCGGTGAGGGCGCGCGTGTCGGTGTCCCCGGCCCCCCAGGCCGACACGATGGCCGAACCGGGTGCGAAAAGGTCGACGCACGAACCAAAGTTGCCGAAACGGGCATCGTTGGCGTTGGTGGCGCCCACGGTGATCGCCGCCGGCGTACCCGCAGGGGAGTAGTTGCATGCGTTGCTGCCATGGTTACCCGCCGCCACGGTGTAGGTGATGCCATCGGCGATGGAGTTGGCCACCGCCGCGTTGAGAGAGGTCCCGGCCCCGCTCAGGCTCAGGTTGGCGACGGCGAGTTCGCCAGGGTCGTGGTCGTTGGTAACCCAGTCGATGCCCTGCAGAATCTGAGCAGCCGTGCCGGTACCCGCCGCGTTGAGCACCCGGACCGCCACCAGCGTCACGCCTTTGGCCACGCCGAACGAACTACCGCCGACGATGCCCGCCACATGCGTGCCGTGGCCGTTGGCGTCATCGGCCGTGCCGCCGTCGATGGCGTCGAACCCGCTCACTGCGCGGCCGCCGAAGTCGCTGTGGGAGAACCGGATCCCGGTGTCCAAAATGTACGCTCGCACCCCGGCCCCGGTACCCGGATAAACGAAGCTGTTGTTCAGCGGCAGGTTGGTCTGATCGATACGGTCCAGCCCCCACGAGGGCACCGGCGACTGCGTACCAGCCATCGACACCACTTGGTTCTGCTCGACATAGTCCACCGACGGGTCGGCGGCGAGGCGCTTGGCCTCCAGCTCGCTCAGCGTCACCTCGAAGCCGCGCAACGCGTGCGAGTACCGGTGGCCAATTTTGCCGTTGACCCGCTTGACCCGCTCGGTGGCCGTATCGGCCACACCCTTCTTGAGCACGACGATATAGCTGTCGCGGACCACTCCCGGCGCACCAGCGCCCAGGATGGCGCCCTCGGCCGGAGCCGCCTGCGCCGCCGCGCCCAGCGCACCGACCACCAGCGCCACAGCGACACATCCGGCCGCCACGTTCTTAAATAACAACATGCCAATACAGAGGCGAGACGACCCCTGCCTGATCTGTCAAATACGCTACTTCTCACTGGCAGTCGGCCTTCGGCCGTGCGCTGGGTTGGCTGCCTGCGGTGCCGGGGTTGCGTGCTCGTTTCTAATCATCTCTACTTGTAGCCCATGAAGCGAGTTTCCTTCGCGGTAGTCGTCGCGATGACACTGGTCGCCGCTGCCTGCGAAGCCAAGGAACCCGTCACGGGGACCCAACCATCCGCAGCGGCTGCCTCGGCCAGCCCCAGCCCGACCCCCAGCCCCAGCGCATCGTCCGCTGCGGCAGCCATCCACTTCACCGGCGAGGGCGCCGGCCCGTACCAGCTCGGCGTCAAAGTCGCCGAGCTGCAAAAGGACGGACAGCTCTCCGAGGTACGCAGCGGGGCTGAAACATGCGGTTACACCACCGCCATGGGGATCGGGCCGTGGAGCGGCGTGCATATCATGGCCACTCCGGACGGCATCGTGCGCTCGGTGTCCACCCGCTCGCCGTCGCTCCCGACCGCAGCGGGGGCGCGGGTGGAGATGACCCTCGCCGAGCTTCAGGCCGTTTACGGCTCCAAAGGAGAAGTACTTTCCCGGACTAGAGACAAGGCCAAGATTTATCTTGTCACGACAGGTCCCGACGGGCATGGCATCGTGTTCCACCTCTACCCGGACAACAGCCACAAGGCGTACGAGATGACTGCCGCCAGTGACGCCGCCGCTGCCAAATCCGGCTTCCTCTCGGAGGAAGAGCCCATCGACGGCTGCTAGGACCCGAATACAGCAGCCACCCAAGCTGCGCCAAATTGGCCGGCCGCCGGGGCGGCGGCCCTGTGATCTTGCTGCTAGGTTGACGTCTCATTCGTTCTTGATGGAGGCGGCGTTGACGGGCAGATGGAGCCGGTTTGGTCGGATTGCGGCGGCACTGGCCCTCATCATGGGTGCCGGTGGCCTGGCGTCTGCGAGCCCAGCCGTGGCAGCCGATACGCTCGCCGTCGCCAATGTGGAAATCGTGGAGGGTGACGTCCGTTCCTCCTACCCGATCAAACAGCGGATCACGTTGGGTGACGCGGCGGTAAGTGAACAGCACCCGATCCTGATCCGGGTTCCGGAGCCGCTGTCGCGTTACTGGAATGACGTGGTCGATGCGACATGCGACCCCGGTTTCCCTGACATCACCGCGCCGACTCAGCGGACCTGCGTGCCGCAGTCAAAGACCCTGACCCTGGTGCATGGCCTCGGGAGCGCAGCCGCTCTGGATCTGGCTGGCCAGCCTGCGTTCGTCGTCACCGTCCAGGACACGGTGACTGGTCAGACCGCGACCGGCACCGTGCGCATCGTGTCGCAGGCAGATCTCGTGATGCACAAGCTCGTGCCGCAGACCTTGGAGGCTGACGGAAAGCTGTTCGTTCAGGTCGAAATCATGCCGCGCAACTTGGGGCCGAGCACTGCCCGCTCAGTTACTGTGCGCGCCACCTTCCACGGCACCTTCGCGTTCTACCAAATCCCGTCCAGTTGTACCGTCGCGGCCAATGTGGTCACGTGTGCGCTGGGAAATGTGCGCATCGCTGACTTTCGTTTCGTGGATTTGTTTCTCGCGCAGGCGGAGGGTTCCTACACGGTCACCGCCGAAGTGATGTCGACGAGTATCGACGCGGTGCCGTCCAACAACACCAGCCAAAGCGGGCCGTTCGACAACGTGCGTGGGCCAAATTACGTACCACCACCCAACAACCCGCCACCTGCCAACCCCGGCCCGAACACGGGCGGCCGGGCAGAAGATCCGTCTCCGCAAACCTCAACAGCCGCACCAGCACCCGCCGTTGTCTCGGCCCAGCCATCAGCCGACGCCGCTGCCGCCACGGACGCGCCGGCCGCCCCACGGGCAGCGGCGGAAGTCCGCCATGACGAGAACGGCAATGCCTGGCCCGCTGTGCTCGCCGGCGTTGCCTTGGCGCTGACGCTCGCTGTTACCTTCGCTTACTTCCTCATCCGCCGCCACCGCCCGGTGGCACCCGATCCGGCGCTGTCCAACCCGAGTCCGTAAGCGGATTGGCGTGCGGCGGCAGGGGATCAGCTGGGCGCTATCCCGAAGAGTTCGCTGACAGTGTCGTAGTACTTCGTCGTGCGTCCTAGAGCAGTCATGCCAAGCCGTCTGCAGACGGCTTGGGAGGCATGGTTGTCCGGATGGGTAACGGCAAGGACCTTCCCCAGCCCACGGCCAAATGCATCGTGCAGGACGGTCTGCGCTGCTTCGGTGGCATAGCCGTGTCCCCAGGCGTCCGGGTGCAAGTGCCAGCCGATTTCGACGTCATTCGGCTCGCTGCAGGATTCCCCGGCAGATAAACGGATTGGCTTGAGCAGGAGGTTGCCGACCAGTAGTTCGTTCGCCGTGGTGATCGCCCAGATGCCGTGGATGGGGTGCTCGATGGCGCGCCGACGCCTGATCGACGCGAGCGCGTCGTCCTTGGTTCTCATGGTCGTGGGATGCGCACCGAGGAAGCGCACGACCTCCCAACGCGACTCCAGATCCAGAAGGAAGTCGGCGTCGGCGTCGTGCCAAGGACGCAGCAGGAGGCGGTCGCTCGTGATCGTGCGCATGCCACCGAATCTAGTCAGTACCAGGCCGATGGCAACGTAGTGCTCACCCGAAACGGTCGTCGTCGATCGCCGGGTCCGTCGCGCTTGCGCCACAGATCGCACGGTGACCACAATCGGTGCGGCTGACGCGGCCCTCACTCCAGCGATGTCCTACACGCTCTACTACCTCGACCGGCCACGTCAGCTTCTTGCCGCCGAACCAGCCCAGACATCGCAAGCCGAAGGTCCGGGGTGGCCGGTACTCTCGGAGGATGCGAGTCCAGACGCCTCTGGTCCTGCGTAGCACCGCCTGTATGAACGCGGGCGCTGAGGAAAGCCGCTCGGTGTGGCGCCGCTGTCGAGTGGCCGACGATCAACAATCCATATCGTGGGTACGTCTGTGGCCCTTAGGTTGATCGGTTAACCGCACGTTTCTCCTTATGGTGGGTCACCAGGGCATGTCATGTCGGGGGAAGGAAGACTACGTGCGAGTGAGAGGCTATGCGCCGGCGACTCCGTGCTGGGCGGTGCATTACAGCGGAAATGTAGCCATCACGTCGGCCTTCTACGCTGGCCTCTTCGGCTGGACGACGGAGACGCACAACGGTGCCACCGTGTTCCTGCTGCGCGACCTCGCCGTGGCGGGCTTGGTGGACATTTCCGGTGGGCCCGCAACGCCAGGCCAGCGCCCTGGTTGGCTGACCCACGTCTCCACCGACGACATCGACGTCACGTCCCAGCTCGTGGTCGAGGCCGGCGGCACTGTGCTGCGCCCTGCGGTGGAGGTGGGCACGCGCGGGGGGTCCGCGGTGTTCGCAGACTCGCTTGGTGCGGTTTTCGGGGTATGGCAACGCGGGGTGACCGCCGGTGCCGCTTTCGCCGGTGCCCAGGTCATCGACGAGCCGGGCGCGGTGACGTGGAGCGAGGTCGTCACCCGCGACACGCCGACGACAGCCGCGTTCTACGGCAAGGTGTTCGGCTGGACCAAGCAACGCGGAACGGCCTCGGAGCACGAGTACTACGAGTGGCTCCTGACCAATCGGGTGGTTGGCGGAATCAGCATGATGGACGGCGGGCACTACCCGCCAGGCACCCCGCCGCACTGGCGCACGATCGTACAGGTCGGCGACTGTGCTCAGGTCGTGACGCGGACCACCGAGCTGGGCGGCATGGTGCTGGCCGGACCGGTGGACGCCGACATCGGCTGGGCTGCTTACATCGCCGACCCGACCGGAGGGACGCTCCTGGTCATCGAACCGCTGCCGGAATTGGTCAGCGCCCTGGCATAGGCAGCGACCAAGTCGGCAGGCATTGATACATCGGTCATGGCGACCTCGTAACCAGTTGGTAAGGCTCCTTTGCCGGCTGGGCTTCTACTATGGCTGCTGTGATTCGGATGTTTGGCACCACGTGGTGCGGAGACTGCAAGCGGGCCAAGAAGTTCTTCGGGGAACACCGGATCGCCTACGAGTGGACCGACATCGATGGTGACCTGGAGGGCCAGCGGATTGTTGTCGCGGCAAACGGCGGCAAACGGATTATTCCTACCATCTTCTTCGAAGACGGGACCATCCTCGCGGAACCATCCAATGTGGAGCTTGCTCGGCAGCTGGGGCTGAAAACCGCGCCCGATTGCGAGTTTTATGACGCCGTTGTGGTGGGAGGTGGCCCGGCGGGCTTGACCGCCGCGCTCTATCTGGCCCGAGACGGGTTCGACGTGCTGGTCGCCGACCGCGGCGGACTGGGTGGCCAGGCCGGTATCACCGAGCAGCTTGACAATTTTCCCGGCTTTCCCGAGGGCATCGGCGGCGGCGAGTTCGCCGACCGGCTCGTCGCCCAGTGCCGCCGATTCGGTGTCGAGCTGCTCTCCGCGGCCGAGGTGGCCGGATTCGATCGGGACGGCGCCTACCTCACCATCCGGTTCAGCGATGACCACAAGGTCACGGCATCGGCCTTGCTGTTGGCGCCCGGGTCGACCTATCGGCGGCTGGGGGTGCCAGGCGAGCAAGACTTCATTGGCGCGGGTGTGCATTTCTGCGCCACATGCGAAGGCGCTTTCTATCGGGATCGGGAAGTGCTGGTCATCGGTGGTGGGAACAGCGCTGTCGAAGAGGGAGTCTTCCTGACTCGTTATGCGAGCAAGGTGACGATCCTCGTGCGCGGGGATCGGCTTACCGCCAGCGCGGTGGCTGTGGAAAAGGCAACCACCAATTCAAAGATTGCTATCCGGTACCAGTCTGAAGTGACCGCATTCAACGGCGGCAACGGGTTCACCGGGGTGACTCTCGCTGACGGCTCCGAGATAACCGGCGCTGCCGCCTTCGTCTTCATCGGGCTTGACCCGAACACACAGTTCCTCCGCGACGTGGTAGACCTGCGCCCGGACGGCACAATCGCCACCTCCGAAACGCTGCAGACAAGCAGCGCGGGTGTTTTCGCGGCCGGAGACGCCAGGTTCGGCTCGACCAAACAACTGGTCTCCGCCGCCGGTGAAGGAGCCACCGCAGCCCTGATGATCCGAAGCTTCCTGGAAAAGCGCTAAACAAGCGAACACCTGGACCGGGTTTACCGATAGGCAATTAGCTCGGCCGGCAGCGCCACGACGGCATCGAGCGTCGCCCCGACCGCGGTCGGGATCCACTCCTCGGTGAGCTCCGAATTGAGCCGGAAGACGCTGTCGGCCAGCGCGGCAGGTTCGACGAGACGATCGCGGATGCCGAGAAGCTCGGCGACCTCAAGCACGCCAACGGTGCCGGATCCGAGGAGCTCGGTCTGGATCCGCGCAATCACCGGCTTGTCCCATTCCAGCCAGTATTCGAGCTCGGTCACCCGCAACCCGACCGCATCCGAATGGATGCCCAGCCCACGCACCGTCAGGACGGCGCCGAGCTCGCCCAAGGCCAGCCGGTCACCTGTCCGCGGGTTGTCGACCACCGTCCACCCCGGAATGCGCGCGACCGGGTCGAATCGGCGCACCTCAACGAAGCTGTTGACGTGAGCCAATCCCCACTGCATGGCTACCGGCTCCATGGCCAGGCAGCTCAGATGCCACGCACCGGCCGTGTCGACCGGCGGGACTCCGGCCACACTCATGTAGGGCTGCAGCATGACGGTCTGACCAGGCAGGTCGAGAACGGGAAGTCCACATGCGAGACACGACATCAGGCGCATGAATCGATCCTACGCGGCGCCGACCGGGACAGCCGGTGTCAGAGGCGAATCCCGGGCGGCACGGGCGTTAGTAGAGGCTGATGCCGTCCAGGAAACCCCAGGCGTCCAAGGTGTTCCAGGACTCGAAATAGTTGGTGTTGCCGTTGCCGCACACCGAGACGGTGTCGGTGCGCAGCCGGGTGTAATTCGAGGTCACCCAGCTGACCTGGTAACGAGCACATTTTCCGTCGGCTTTCGTATCTTTGATGGTTCCGCCGACCAGCACCGTCTCGCCAGTCCATGAGTCGAGGCATGCGCTGCCGTAGAAGTGTGCCCCCGTGATGTTGCGGTCGAAGTCGACCCAGAAATCACAGGTTCCTCCTGCATGCGCAGGCGTTTGCACCCCCACCAGGACAACGCCGAAGGTCACGAGACTCGTGGCCCATGTGGCCAATTTCCTACGTGTCATTTGGGCAGATTGGGGGAGATCGGTTTCAAATCGGTTACAGCACAGGCCGATCGGCGGTGGGCCTAGGTGGTTGAGCGGCGGCGGTTGAGCAGCCACCAAGCGGTTACCAGGTCCTCAGTGCGCCTGAGGTCGAGGCCGGTGAGCTCATGGAACCGGTGGACCCGGTACCGGATAGTGTTGGGGTGCACCGCAAGCCGCTGCGCGACGTCACTGACCTGCTGGTTGCATTCGAGATAGACGCGGGTGGTCTCCTCGATGTCGCGGTTGGCCCGGCCGTCGAAGGCGTGCAGATGGCGGTCGGCGAGTCCCTCGGCGGTGCCGCTGGCCGACAGCACCAGCGGGCGCGGCCCGAGGTCGGCGAGCCTGACAATGCCGGTCTGACCGAAGCGCTGCGCGGTGTCCAGGGCCAGCACCGCATCGACGAATCCGTCGTGGAGCGGGGGGAGCGCGACAGCCGGGCCGACGGCGACCAGACGGTCGACGCCGTGCTCGGGTGCTTTCGGCGCGATGAAACCGAGACTGGCCCCGACTTCGGCGAAAAGCAGCCTCTCGGCGGGCATGCGCAAGGCGGAGGCGATGGCCCGGCGTACGACGTTGGCCTCGGCCCGGGGTGGCGGCCGACGCCGCGAGCGGGACATAGCGGGCTCGCGGGTCGAGCCCGAAAAGGTGCGCGTCACGGTCGATCTGCTCGGCGGGAAACGTCCCGCTGAGCACGCCGCCGGCGAAGGTGGAGCGGCGCTCGGCGTCGAAATAGGCGCGTTGCAGGGCGAGGTCGTGATGGGCCACGCCAAAATACTCGTCGATCCAAGGAGCGTGCCGCTGGTGGCCAAAAACCACCATCGCGATTGCGGCTGAGGCGCCCGTGTTGTGGCGACGTCCGCCGAATGTCAGGTGTAGACGGTGGGCATAGAGTGAACGGCGTGAATTGGCCTGCGTTGCTGACCACCCTTGCCACCCTTGCTGCTGGCGCTGCCATTGGATTCGCGCCGACGTTGTTGCTCGAACGCCGCAAGGAGCTGCGAGACCTGCGCACCCGCTGGGACACCGAGCTGCACCACCTCGCTGTCGACTTCGTGTCGGCGGCGGAGATGTGCAGGCATCTGGACAGGCAGTATGCCGACGCTGTGGACAAGCCCGCGCACCACGCACGCTCCGACGAGGAGCGGCGGCGCATGTGGCTGGTATTCGTCCAGCTTAGGTTCGTGGGCAGCGAGCGAGTGCAGCGGGTGGCCCGAATGGTCGTGCGCCACTCGTGGGGCCTATCGCGAGGTCAAGGAAGGCAGGCCTGATCCGCGAGAGGGCGAGTTTGGCCCGCAACCGCCCGCGGCTCGGCTCTCCGAGGCGATCTACGAGTTCATCCGCGCGGTCCGCGCTCAGCTGCGAGTGGAGCACGCTGGCGAGATCGCCACCGACGAACCCGAGGACTGGCCGATCCCCTCGCAGGTGAAGTCGAAGCAGTAGACCTCAGCCGAGTATCCAGGTTCACCCGACCGCAACCCATCGGCGGGGAAAGCCCACATCGAAGCCTGATGGCGAGCTAGGGCCTCCTGAACAACGCGACAGAGAACCCATGTGGCATGGTGTGTTGCCACATGGGTTGAGGTGTCTATTGAGCCTCAGGCGCTGGCCTTGAATCGTGGAAAGATTCGGGCCGCCGGATACTGCGGCCCGAATCTCGCGGGCTATTCGCAGGCCGTCATCGAGGTTCCGCCAGGCCCCAAGTCACAGCTGTCGGTACCGGGGCCGCCGTTGAGAGTGTCGGAGTGGTTGTCCCCGCGCAAGGTGTCATCGCCCTCCGCACCCCAGATCGAGTCGTTGCCGTCCCCGCCCAGAATGTAGTCAGGTCCTCCCCAGCCGTTGAGCGAGTCGTTGCCGCCGTAGCCGATGATGATGTCACCTGCATCGCCGTACCCACCGTTGATGGTGTTGTCAGAATCGTTGCCGATGAGCCAGTCGGCGGCTTCCGATCCCCATAGTGCCTCCACATCGGAGGCTATGGTGTCGCCTTCGCCGGAGGAGCCGTCGTCGCCGGATACGCCGTCGAGGTCTGCGATCACGGGGGAGGAGGAGTCGTGGTCGCTATAGGACACTTCGTCGAAGCCGGGCCCGCCGGAGAAGTAGTCGGCTCCCCTGGTGCCGCTGCCCATGTCGCCGTAGAGGTCGTCGTTGCCGCCCAGGCCCAGCAGGATGTCGCTGCCGCCTCCGCCGAACAGTTCGTTGTCGACGTCGCTGCCGATCACCCAGTCGTTGAAGGCGCTGCCTTCCAGGCGTTCGATGTCGGTGCCGATGTTGTCGCCCTCGCCGGAGACGCCGTCGTCGGCCACCCCGTCCGGATCCATGGTCACGCCGGCTGGGGCGTCCTTGAAGATGACGTAATCCCAGCCGCTCCCGCCGATCAGAGTATCGGCGCCTGCATCCCAGTAGAACTGGTCGTCGCCGCTCCAGCCGTTGAGGGTGTCGTTGCCGTTTCCGCCGAAAAGCCAGTCCATCCCCGAGCCGCCGATGATCCGGTCGTTGCCGTCGCCGCCGAAAAGGCGGCTGAACGTCGGGGTCAGGTAGTCGAGGAAGTCGTTTCCATCGAGCGTCCAGAGGCGTATCTCGGTGACGCCCGCCGCTTTGCAGTGCACCAGTGTCGGGTCCGCTCCCGGGTGCAAGCACCCGGCGCCGGGCACGATCGGTGCGGTGTCGTCGACGGTGTAGTTCGCACCGACCAGGCGGACGGCCACGCTGTTCACCGTGCCCGCGCCGGCGGTGAAACTGAGGATGCCCCCGCTGATGGAAGCCGATCCATCGGCGGCCAGGGCGGGCGAGGCCAAGCCCACGCCCGCCGCGACAACCGCGGCGACAAGACCCAAACGGTAGATAATCATGCCCGCAAGAATGGGGCCAGACGCGCGGCCCCGCGATATCGGTTAGACGACAGAGGTGCACCGGGATCGGGCCCGAGTGATCGACACATTGAACATCATGATGGTTCGGATTAGGATGACGCAACTGTCGGAAAACGCTTTCCAGCGCTGACCCTTGGGGGCCGTTCATGAAGCGATAGCAATCCGGTCCGTTGAGTCGACGACGTGGCGGCGCGCGTCCTGCCTGCAAGATCAGGCAACCCGCATGATTTCACCCTGTCATCCGGGCTGGCGCGTGCGTTGCTGCCCGGGTGCGATCGTCAGAAGGATCGCCATGAGTTCCCAACTCGTCCCTGAAGTGGCCCGCCGTCGCCACCGGGCACCAGCCCTCGTCCTGGGGCTGGCCGTGTTGCTGTCGTGGGCGTCTGCGCCCGGGCCGGTACACGCCGCGATTCCGGCGCAGGATGCCGGAGTCACGTTGCGCACCTACAACCTCGGAACCGACCTATCCAGACTGTGCACGCTCAAGCCCGGACAGACTCCCAACTTCGACAAGCTGATGCCGGTGATCAATTGGTCGACCTTGGCCGACTTCGGTATCGCTGACAAATTCCTCACCCAGGTTGTCGCCAACATCAATATCACCACGGCCGGTTCTTACGCTTTCCGGCTTACCAGCGACGACGGCTCCCTTTTGCGCATCGACAAAAGCACCGTCATCGACAACGACGACGTGAACAGTACGTTCACGACGGTCATCATCCACGACGGCCTGCACGGCGCGACGCCCAAGGATGGGGCCATCGACCTGTCTGCCGGCTATCACAAGCTGCGCATCGAACATTTCGACAATACAAACGGGCAGGCGCTCAAACTGGAGTGGCAGCCACCGGGCTCGGCACAGTTTGTCCTCGTGCCGACGACCGCGCTGAGCACCGAAGCCGGAGTCACTCGGGTGACCGCACCTGGGACCAAAGAGTGTATTGGGGGCATGGACACCCCGGGCGACGGGCTGCCGCTGAACGCGGTGCACCCGAACTACACGCTGACCAATTTGCGTCCCAGCGGGTTCGAGCCGAAAGTCACCGGGATGGACTGGCTGCCCGACAATCGGCTAGCCATCACCACATGGGGCGGCGACTACGGCACCACCGAACCGCTTGGCGAGGCCTATCTGCTGGGCAACGTCACCGGCACCACCTCTGGCACGCAGGTGACGGTGAAGCGGATCGCCACCGGGTTGCAGGACCCTATGGGAATCAAGTATGTGGACGGCAAACTGTATGTCTCCGAGCGGTCCCGGCTGGTAGAGCTGAGCGACA
This sequence comes from Rhizocola hellebori, assembly GCF_016862955.1. Lineage (GTDB taxonomy): Bacteria > Actinomycetota > Actinomycetes > Mycobacteriales > Micromonosporaceae > Rhizocola > Rhizocola hellebori. The sequence continues at coordinate 143,757 of NZ_BONY01000018.1, forward strand.
CCAACGGCGATGACATCATCGACAGCAAGCGCACGGTGGCGACCTGGCCGTTCGGCGGGACCTACCACGAGTTCGGGTTCGGCCTGCTGTACAAGGACGGCTACTTCTATCTCAACGCGTCGGTGCAGATCACCCCTGGCGGGCACACGACCAGACCGCAGCTCGCACCCAATCGCGGCACCGCGATCAAAGTGAACAAGGCCACCGGTCAGATCGAGTACACGGCAAGCGGATTGCGTACCCCCAACGGCATCGGATGGGGCCCTGAAGGCGGCATATTCGTCGCCGACAATCAAGGTGATTGGCTACCCGCCAACAAGCTGGTGCAGCTCAAGCAGGGCCGGTTCTTCGGCCACTACAACGATCCGGCGGGTCCGTTTGACTCGAACCCGGTGACGCAGCCGGTCCTGTGGCTGCCGCACAACGAGATCGCGAACTCGCCGAGCACACCGATCATGCTCCAGGACGGCCTGTTCGCCGGGCAGATGCTTTTCGGCGACGTCACCTATGGCGGGATCCAGCGCGGGTACCTGGAGAAGGTCAACGGCGAATATCAGGGCGCGGTTTTCCGCTTCACCCAAGGGCTTGAGGCCGGTATCAGCCGGATCACCCTCGGCCCCGACGGCGCGATCTACGCGGGCGGCATCGGCGACGAACGCGCTAGCAGCAACTGGCATCAACAGGGCAAGCTCCGCTTCGGTCTGCAAAAGCTGACCCCCAGCGGCAGCAGCGCATTCGACATTCTGGCGATGCGGGCGGTAGGCGGCGGCTTCGAACTCGAATACACACAGCCGTTGTCGGCCGCGACGCTGAGCTCCCTGACGTCGCGGTATGCCGTCCAGCAATGGCGTTACGTCCCGACATCCGACTATGGCGGGCCAAAGGTCGATCAGGAAACGCTGAGCGTCACCTCGGCCATCCCTTCGGCCGACGGCAAGAAAGTCACGTTGAGAATCAACGGCTTGGAGTCTGGGCGGGTGGTGCATGTGCATTCGCCTCGGCCATTCACCTCCGCTTCAGGGCAGTCCCTGTGGAGCACGGAGGCCTGGTACACACTAAATTCTCTGCCGGGAATCACCTATGAGGCCGAGCAGGCGGCCCTCAGCGGTGCCACCGCAGCGTCCGAGCATGCTGGCTATAGCGGAACCGGCTACGCCGACTTCGCCGAGACGGCCGCGACCGGTGGGTACACCGAATGGACAGTCAACGTGCCGAGTGCCGGCAGCCATTCGCTGGCATTCCGTTACGCCAACGGCAAGACCGCCGACCGGCCGCTGGCCATCGCGGTCAACGGCACCACTGTCAGCCCAGCGTTTTCGTTCCCGCCGACAGGCGCGTGGAATATCTGGCGAACAGCATCGCTGACCACCACTCTACCGGCCGGGCAGGTCAAGATCCGTGCGACCACGACGGGCGCCAACGGCGCCAACCTCGACCACGTCGTCGTCGTGCCGGTACCGCGCATCTCGCTGTTCGACGGCGCCGGCCTGGCGGCGTGGGAGAAGACGGACGGCACCCCAGCGACTTGGCCGGTGGCAGGCGGATCCATGGAATCGCTCAACGGAAACATCCGCACCAGAGCCAAATTCGGCGACTTCAAACTGCATGTCGAATGGCTGGAACCCACCTACCCGCCTGAGGTCACCGGACAGGCCCGCGGCAACAGCGGAGCATACCTTCAGGAGCGCTACGAGATTCAGGTACTGGATTCCTACGGCGACACCACATTGGCCAACAATGAGGCGGGAGCCATCTACCTCAAGCGTGCCCCGGACCGAAACATGGCCACCGCGCCCAACACGTGGCAGACGTACGACATCACGTTCCGCGCGGCGCGGTTCAACGCGTCGGGAACGAAGGTCGAAAATGCCAGGGTCACCGTGGTGTGGAACGGGGTGGTAGTCCACAACAACGTCGCCATCGACGGCCCCACCGGCAACGGCCAGCCCGAGGGCCCCTCGCCCGGCTCCATCGGCTTGCAAGATCACGGCGACCCGGGCGCGAACCCCCGCTTCCGCAACATCTGGATCGAACCGCTGAGCTAACGCACGCTCTGGTGCCGCCGCCGGCTTTCCGCGCGGCGGCACGCGGATGTCGGCACTGCGGGCCTTGGGAAGGCCCGGGGACACCGGGTCTTGGCGGGGTGTCCTAAACTACGAGGCCCCTAACCCCGTTTGGAGCCGAAGGTGCCGGAGCCCGCCGATTTCGCGGAGTTTTACGGCACCAGTTTCAATTCACTCTGCGTGCAGTTGCATGCACACACAGGTGATCTCGCTGAGGCTCAGGATGTGGTGCAGGAGGCGTTCTGCCGGGCTTTGGCCCGATGGCCCCGCATCTCCCAATACGAGGACCCGGTGGCCTGGGTACGCAAAGTCGCCTGGAACATCGCGACCAGCCGCTGGCGGCGCGTGCGCACAGCGGTCGAGTACGCCGCGCGCCAGCGCGAGCAGCACACGCCCGGGCCTGACCCGTCGCGATTGGACCTGATGGCAGCGCTCGCCGAGCTGCCCGCCCGGCAGCGCCAGGCCGTGGTGCTCCACTACCTCAACGATCTGCCGATCTCCGACATCGCCGCCATCACCGGCGCGGCCGAGGGCACGGTGAAGTCCTGGCTGCACCGGGCGCGGAACACGTTAGACAGCCGGCTGGAGGTGCGCGACGACGTCAAGCCCGACGTGCGGCAGCCGGGCGTCGAGGCCACCTACCGCACGGTGCGCAAACGGCACACCCGCAATACCGTGGTCGGGGCGATCATCATCATCGCTGCGACCGCTGCGCTTGCCCTGCTTCCCTTCGGTCTGGGCGAGAAGCCGGCGCCGATCGACCCGACGCCGACCCCGTCGGCCTCGCCTTCAGCGTCGGCGGCGCCCGGCGCGGGTGAGTTCGTCAGCCCGAGCGCGGCCGCCACGGCCTCGCCCACCGCGACGCCGTGCACGTCGGACCCGATCGGCAATTACGGCGGGCACCTCAACCCGGACTCTTCGGTGCAGATGGGCTACCGCGACTTCCCCAGCGGAAGCCAGACGATGCCCTTCTGTGCAGGCGTGCGGCTCAAGGTGCTTTGGGCCACCTACCGTTACGACCCGGCTGACGGGATCTATCACCTCGTCCAGTCCGGCGAGGTATACCTGGACAGCAACAATCCACAGCGGACAGTGCGGGCGACCATCACCGCGGGCTGCACCGACTCCTTCTTCACCATCGCCGACGTGGCGATCCCGTCCGCCCTCGACCAGAACGCCATCATGACGATGGAAACACCCGGCGGTCCCTTCTGGGACTACAAGCACCGCGCCACCGGCCTTGCCTACCGAGGCGGGTGCTTCAGGTGACCGAGCGAATCTGGCGGCTGTCCATCGCAGCGATCCTGGCCGTGTTCAGCTCACTGGTGCTGGCGACGCCGGCCATGGCCGACCCGGTGGACACCGAGATTTGGCTTCTGGGCAACCGTTCCGCGCGCAGCGGCGTTTACCGGGTCTTTCTGCCTGCCACCTATTTCAGCGCGGGGCTCAACTTCAGCGCCCCGGTCGCGGTACCAGTCGTCATCAAGGTCGATATTTCCAAGCTGCAATCCGACCGAGTTGCCGCCGAGTTTCCCGGCTGCCAGCTGGAAGGCCAGATAGCGACCTGCGCTGTGCAGGTCAACACCCCCGGGCAGACCAACCAGTTCATTTATCAGCTCAAACCCGTCGGCTCGCCGTCGCCTGGCCCGGCCGGATCGTTCACGGCCACCATCGCCAGTGAGAACGAGGACCCGGTGCCGGGCAACAACACCCTGCGCGTGGATGTCGACCTGAACACGAGCGTGGCCGCCCACTACACGGTCGGCGTCGATGACGTGTCCGGCGCTGTCGGCGACACTGTCGCGGTGCCTGTGCGCTTCTCCAACAAGGGCCCCAACACCCTCTTCGACGTGGTGATAAGCCGTCCCGACGGCGGGGGCGGCAAAGACTTCGTCGGCGGCGACGGGTGCGTCATGTCTCCCATCCCGCAATGCAAGGTGCCGCAGGTGGCACCCGGGGCGACCGTCGTTGTCAACGTGAAGTTCCGGATCAGGCGATGTTTCCAGCCGGTGGCAAGCGATCCTGACTATCCCGCGTCGGTGGACGGCAACATGCCGGTCTACGGCAGCACGCAAGGGCACGCCACCCCGGTCCTCGACCAGCCCAGCGACACCCGCTTCAAGATCACCGTGGCGGGGTGCCGCCAGTCGGAGCCACGGGCACCGGTCGTGGCGCAGCCGGGCGCCACCCCGGCGGCGGCGCCTACCGAATCGGCGAGCCCGCAGCCTTCGTCATCCTCCACTCCTTCGCCCTCGCCCAGCCCGTCGGAGTCTTCCGCCGCGTCGCCTGAAGAGGGCGGGGAGTGGGTCTGGCGTACAGGCGTCGTCGCGGTGGGCACGGGGTCGCTGGCGCTGCTGCTGTGGCGTCGCGCCCGGAGCTGGCCACGGTGAGGTTCGGCAACCCAGGAAAATAAGGGTGCAACCTTCCTCGGCCCTTAGACGTGGTACCGCGTCCAGCCCCACGACGGGCCAGCCGTCGGGGATACGGGGAGAGGGGTTTCCACGTGGCCAGACGTATTCTGTCCGCCACTGTCGCCGCGGTTCTCGCCGCGACGGTGCTCACCGGCGCGACGCCGGCATCAGCTTTCTCGATCGCGGTTCTGCGCCCTGTCTCATGGGCCTACACCGACCTGCACCATCCCTTGCAGAGCTTCCTCGGGCAGGACGCCAGCGCGCCGGTGGGGGCGCGTTTCGGCGACGACGGCTACCACTCGTCGCGTTCCTACTTCCGGTTCGACATCTCCCAGCTCAGAGGCAAGCAGATCCTCAACGCCGACTTCCACGTGCACGAGCGCTCCCTTTGCGACAACGTTTCGCCGGTACAGCTTTGGCTCACCGACGACGTCACCGCCACCACGTCGTGGCTGCACCCGCCACGGCAGCGGGAGTTGCTGGCGCAGGTGGAGGTCGGCTGCGGGCGCGACGTCCAGCTCGCCTGGGACATCGACGACCGCATCACCCAATGGCTCGATGCCGGCCGTGACCATGTCACGCTGAGCATGCGGGTCTCTGGGTGGCAGGAGTTCGACTCGCGCTACGGCCGAGCTTTTGGCGACAACTTCCTTTCCGTGCTGACCAACTTGCCGCCGTCGGGCGTGCACGGGGTCTCCCCGTGCGGTGCCGACTCCCAGAACATGCCTTACCTCAACGGCGATTTGCTTTTGCGGGGTACGTATTCCGACTCCGACATGCTGCCGGAGAACGGGTCGCAATACGAGGACGTCACCTTCGCGATCTGGCCGGTGAACAACCCTGCCCAGCGCCGCGAGTTCTTCCGCGCGTCCTACCAGGACGGTGTGGCCGAGCTCGACTGGCGCGACTTCGACCTTGCCGAGGGTGTCTACGCCTGGGTTTTCAAGGTTTCCGACCGCTCGTCGGAGTCGGCCTGGTCGAGCGAGTGCTTCTTCGGCGTGGACCGCACCCGGCCGGATGTGCCCACGGTGGCGTCGGCCGACTATCCCGACGACGGCCAGCGGCACGGCGGCACAGGCATTCCCGGCACGTTCACCTTCACCCCGGCTTCGCCCGACACCGCCCGTTTCGGGTGGAGCCTGGGCGGCGACGTGATGCGCTACGTGGACGCCGAGCTGGGACAGCCGCTCACGCTGCAGATCGCGCCGACCGCCGCCCCGCCGATGAGGAATGTGCTGCGGGTACATGCCATCGACCGGGCGGGCAACTTCTCCGCTGAGGCACGCTACGAGTTCCTGGCCAACGACACCTCGCCCGAGCTTTCCTTCGTCGTCGGCGGCGTGTCACTACCGAGCACCATGACGATGTCAACGCAGCTGCCCGGGGCCGCCGAGTTCCGCTACACGATTGACGGCGGGCCGCAGTCGCGGGTGCCGGTCGGCCCGCAGGGCAGCACCACGGTGGGGGTCGTGTTCGAACAGACCCAGGCCGTGGTGGCGGTCGAAGTGTGGTCGGCCACCACACTTCTCGGCGTGACGAGGCAGCAGTTCATAGTCGACTCGCTGCCGGACATCTCCGTGGCCCACCAGCCTGGTTCGTCCGAGGCCACGGTCACCGTGCTGCCTCGGCGGGCGGGAATCGTGTCGTACCTCTACCAGCTCGACTACGCCGGCGACTACTTTCCGGTGACCGCGAACGCCGACGGCAGCGCGGTTTTCACGGTGACCGGGCTGCTCAACGGCTACCACACCATCGAGGTGATCAGCTATACGGCCGCGGGATACGCCGCCCAGGCGTCGAAGATGTTCGAGATCGTCAACACCTTGCGGCAGGGCCCCTATGTCAGCTCGCCCGACTACCATCCGTCGCCGGAACCGTTGGGCGGCGTGGGGATCGCGGGCCGCTTCGACCTGGACGGCAACTTCGACGCCGACCACTACGTGGTCAGCTACCAGGGCGGGCCAGAGTTCGTGGTGTCCTGCCAGTGGGACTGTTTCTCGGCCAGTTTCACGTTGGCGCCGCAGCATTCCGGGGTCAACACGCTTACGGCCTGGGCGGTGTACCCGGACGGAAGCCGTTCCCTGCCAAGCATCTACACCTTCGAAGTAGCGTAACCACCCTCTTAACCCTTGCCCTGTCCCATGGACCGCCGGTCAGGCCTGCCGCGCCGCAGCAGGCCTGACCGCAGACGGTGTCAGTAAATGTCTTCCAGCATCGCAAAATCGCCGTAGTTGGGGTTGGTGGTGGTGCTCATCCTCGGAGCGTAGTAGAGGCAGCTGTCGTTCCACACATTGTGATCCAAGCCCAGAGCATGGCCCATCTCGTGACAGGCAACCTTCTGGTTGTTGGCAAAGTTGCTGGTGAAGCCGGTGTCGATCCGGATATTCGCGTCGACGATGGTCAGCCCGCTAATGCTGTAGTCGGTGCACCCAACCCAGGTGTTGGGCGGCGACGTGCCGCAATAGTCGTAGTAGTCCAGTGCGCTCACATCAACGCAGTTGTAGCCTGGGCCAGGACACGCCCAGGGCCCGCGGTAGCCGACGTTGAGCGCGGTCGACTGGTTCCACACGACCGCAGCCTCGTAAACCGGCCAATCCGCCCCGGTGTAGTCGATGAAATAGATGGTCGGATGCCAGCCGGACCAGCGCACACGGTTGACACCGCAGAGGTGGTGATAGGCGTAGGCTCCCCCGATCGAGCATTCGACCGGCTCCATGATGACCGCGCCGCTGCCGGCCGCGGGCGGGGTCTTGACGCCGTCGGCCAGGGTGGCGACGAAGACGTGGCTGGTCCCATCGGGCATGGTCGCCACGGTGATGGCGTGCCCCTCCGAGTAGTAAACGGCGGTAACCGGCTGGGCGGCGTAGGACTGGCCGGCGAAGGCGCCTGAAACGATGACACACAACGGCATCAGCAAGGCCGTCAGACGGGCTCTTCGTGACATCTGAACTCCTCCCGGGTAGGTGATTGACACCCACACCATGCCGAAGATCGATATGTGTCTCCTATGTTTTTGATATGCGGGCACCGCTCGGCTGGGTGGCGATCTGGCACACAACCGGAATTAAATCCATTGCCAAGCGGTCGCGATCGCCTTACCTTGGTGTTCAGACGTTTTCAGTTCTAAGGAGATCCGTGATGTTTAGGCAGACGAGCATAGAACCGCAACAGCTGATGCTGTGCGGCTGCTCGGTGCCGAGCATTGCGGCCCGACCCAGTCTGTCCGGCAACGGGATTGATCGCCCGGCCTGGCGGCGTATTTAGACGCATTTCCCTGCGACTGACGCCGCCCCTCCGGGAATCCCGGGCTGGGCGGCGATTTCGTTGTGCTCCAACAGGTTCTTATGAGGTTCACATGAGGCGGGTTCGGCTAGTGGTCAGGCCGCCAGACTCTCGATCTGGAGACAGGGGTTCGATTCCCCTACTCGCTGCTCATGCGGTCGTAGCTCACCGGGTAGAGCTCTTGCCTTCCAAGCAAGTGGACGGGGTTCGAGTCCCCGCGGCCGTTCTGTTGGGGAATGGTGTAACCGGAAACATGCCCGGCTTTGACCCGGGAGAGTGCAGGTTCGAGCCCTGCTTCCCCAGTAATGCTTCTCGAAGCCGGCCATTGGCTTCATGGGCTGTGTGCTGGTGCACAGTGTTGCCTTGCAAGCAACGCCCGCGGGGTTCGACTCCCCGACGGTCCACAACCGTCCATCCAGGACGAGCCGACGTAGCTCAGTGGTTAGAGCACCCGCCTGTCGAGCGGGTGGTCGAGGGTTCGATTCCCTTCGCCGGCGCGCACATTGGAGAGGTGGCCGAGTCTGGTCAAAGGCGCGGTCCTGCTAAGGCCGAGATCCTGGGCAACCGGGATCCGCGGGTTCGAATCCCGCCCTCTCCGCCAATCCCGTCGCGGCCGAAGTGGTTGAGGCGCCTCGCTGATAACGAGGAGACAGAAGGTTCGACTCCTTCCGATGGGACGCGATCGTCTCGTCGGCGCAACCAAACGCGCCGATGCCGGCCCGCGTACGGGCCAGCATTGCAGACCATCAAAGTTGTTACAGGGCCATCAGT
>NZ_BONY01000019.1 GCF_016862955.1 Rhizocola hellebori
GGGAGGTGGGGGAAAGGGAGCGGGCCGGCCCGGCTCATGGGAACGGCGGGTGGCGCGGGTGGACGCCGAGCGGGAGGCGCGGGTGGGTGGACGCCGTGCGCGTCGCGCCTGGGGGTCGCGCGGGTGCGTGGAACCCGGGGTGCGCGCTTCCTTGGGGGTCGTGCGGTGGGTGGGGTCGGGGACGTGTCGGGGTGCTGTGGTGAGAGCTGTTCAGGGGGAATTCAGGAGGGATCTTGAAATCGATTTCGCGCTGCTGGGGTGGCCATCTGGGGGTGTATCACGCGGGAGAGCTGGCATGCTTGACGAAACCGATTTCTTGGGGTTCACTGCTAGCCATCCTGCTCCCGATGAGACAAGGCGGACACATGCCGGTAACGCGCGTGAACGTCTTTGGCTCGCGTCGTGGGTGGACGGCGGCGCTTGCTTTCGCCGTCGCTATCGCGTTTGCCGGCTGCTCCACCCGAGGAGGGCAGATGACCCCACCGCAAGAGCCTTTCACGTTGGCGGGTGTGACCAACGTGCAGCGGGTGGCGCAGGTGACCGGGCCGGATTCGCCGAATCGCACCGATCGCTTCGAGATTGCCGGGACAGACCTGGGCTCGATGTTCGAGGCGGAAGGCAAGGTTTGGTTCGTGTTCGGTGACACCTTCGGCAAGAGGGCGCCCGGTTTCACCGGCGGGGGTGGTGAACAGTGGCGCTCCAACGCGTTGGCCTACACCACCGACGCCGATCCGGCCAACGGCATCGCGCTGGAGGGTTTCATCGTCGACGATCGGGGCGGGGCCAAGGAATTGCTTGGTTCCGAGAAGGTCGATTACAGCGAGATGACGGTGATCCCGACTTACGGGTTCGCCGCGAACGGAGCGATGTACCTCGCCTACATGTCGGTACGCCATTGGGGCGAGCCGGGCGAGTGGGAGGTCAACCACGCGGGCCTGGCCAAGTCCACCGATCACGGGCAGACCTGGACCAAGCTGACCGCGCCGACCTGGCCCGGGGACAGCAATTTCGTCCAGGTGAGCGTCACCAAAATCGACGGTGACCTCTACTTCTGGGGCGTTACGCACGGCCGTTTCGGCGGCGTTCAGCTGATGAAGGTCGCCGAAGCGCAGGTCGAGGTACCGGATGCGTATAGCTACTTCACCGGTACCACCGAAGATGGGTCGCCGCAGTGGTCGAACGACCGGGCCAGGGCGCGCACTATCGTGCAGGACACCGTCGGCGAGCTGTCCGTGGTGTGGAATCCCTACCTTTCCAGGTGGTTGATGACCTACACCAATGGCGGCGGCGCCGGCGCGAGCATCCGCGAAGGCCTGAAGCCTTGGGGCCCTTGGGGTGACGCCATCACCCTGGTCTCCTCGGCCGACGTGCCCGGTCTCTATTCGCCATACATGCTTCCGCGCTTCACCGCGGACGGAGGCAGAACCATCTATTTCACCCTCTCGGTCTGGGACCCCTACAACGTCTTCTGGTACCGGGCCGATCTAGTCGGCAGAGCCTGACCCAGGCACTATTACGATCTGCGCCTCGGCCACGGGTCGCAGTAAGAGGAGGAAGCAATGCGCAGACGCGGCATTGTCATGCTCGCGATAGCAGCTGTCACTGCGTCCGTTGCGATGAGCGGATGCAGCAGCGGCGGGGGAGAAACCCCGGCCGGCACGACCACCGTCACGTTCTGGCAGCAGAAGTTCGAGGACTACCAGCAGGCCTGGTTCAAGAAGTATGTCGACCAGTTCAACGCCTCGCAGAGCAAGGTGAAGGTTGACTACCAGGTTGTTCCGGGCGACACCTGGGCGCAGAAACTCAAGGCGGCACAGGCGGCCGGCAAGGCGCCCGACATCGCCACCACCAACTACGGCAACGTCTCGCCGGGCGTGGCGCAGGGCCAGTTCGCCTCGCTGGACGAGCTGTTGCCGGCCGAAAAGTTCGACGACATCAAGGGCAACGTGAAGCCTTTCGTCACGATTGGCGGCAAGCACTACGCGTATCCGATGCTGGTCGAGCCGTCGACGGTGCTCTACTACCGCACAGACCTGGTCACCGCCGCCGGCCTGGACCCGGCCAGCCCGCCAAAGAGCTGGGACGAGCTCATTGTCTGGGCCACCAAGCTGACCCAGGGCGCCGTGAAGGGCATGACCATCGCCTCCGCCGCGCCTGACCTCGGCTGGTCGAGCTGGGGCTTGCAGTACAACGCCTGCGGGCGCTTGCCGGTGAACGACGACTGGTCCAAGGCCGCCGCCATGGACCCGTGTTATGAGAAGCTGTTGGGTCTGTACAAGACCCTCTATGCCAATGGACTGATTCCCAAGCAGCCCAAGGTTGGCTACGCCGACGGGGCGCCCTACGGCCAGGGCGAGGTGGCGATGATGGCGGGCGGCTCCTGGGTGATCGGCCAGCTGAAGAACGACTTCAAGGCGATGATTCCGAAGACCGCGGTGGCGCCTTTCCCGTCGTTCGACGGCAGCACCGGCAAGACCACGGCCACCCTCGGCGGCTGGACGCTAACCGTTGACGCCAAGTCCAAGGCCAAGCAGCAAGCGGCCGAGTTCATCAAGTACCTGCTCGCCGGGGACCCGGCCATCATGGCTGACTTCTTCAAGACGAGCGGATTCTCCAAGTACACGGTGCGTTCGTCGGTTGACCTGGCGCTCGCGAGCAACCCTGACGCCTCGGCGGACCCGTTCATGAAGATCATCTCGGAGAAGGTGGTTCCCTTCGGCAAGGCGGAACCCGCTTACCCGTGGGACATCTCGCTCGCCTTCGGCACCGCCATCGAGTCGGCGATGAAGGGAAGCGCCGACATCCCGACGTCGCTGAAGACGGCCGACGCCGCCATCAACGATGTCATTAAGAAGCAGTCGCTCGCCGGGACTGCGCCCAAGTAAGCCTGCCGAACTCCGGTGCCCGGGAAGCGCACTGCGCAACCCGGGCACCGCTGCCGAAGGGGACACCGATGACTGTTCTCGAATCCGGGATCGCCACCGCGGCGAAACCGGCCGCGGACGGGCTTGCCGAACGCCGCGTCGCCGGCCATCGCCGGGACAACCGCACCGCTTACCTGATGATCGCCCCGATGGTCATCCTGCTGACAATCTTCGTGATCTGGCCGCTGGTCTACTCGGTGTACCTGAGCACCTTCAAGATCAGTTTCTACGAGGAGCCGGAATTCGTCGGGCTTCAGTTCTACCAGTACGTGCTGGAGAGCCCGCGTTTCTGGTCCTCGATCTGGGTCGGCCTCTACTATGCGCTGCTCACGGTGCCGACCGGGATAGTCATCGGGCTGCTGCTGGCCAGCTTCATCAAGATGCTCAGCAAACGCGCGGCAGCGTTCATGAAGACCACCATCTACCTTCCGGCGGTCGTCTCGACGGTGGTGGCATCGGTGCTTTTCGTCTTCATGTACCAGGACGAAGGCGTCATCAACTGGCTGCTCAGCCTGCTCAACTACGCTCCGGTCAACTGGCTCAACGACCCCTCTTTCGCGCTGCCGGCCATCGCCGTTCCGGGCATCTGGCTCGGCTTCGGCATCACCACCCTGATCCTGCTGGCCGGGTTGCTGGACATCCCCGAGGGCTACTACGAGTCCGCTCAGCTCGACGGGGCCGGCTTCTTCCAGCGGCTGTTTCACATCACCATCCCGCTGCTGCGCAACGTGTTGCTCTATCTGCTGGTCACCGGTTTCACGCTGGCGATCCAGCTTTTCGACCTGCCGCTGATCATGACGGGCGGCGGCCCGGTCGACGCGACCATGACGCCGAACCTGTTCATCTTCACCAGTTTCCGCGACCTGACGCCCTATGCCACCAGCTTCTCGCTCACCGCGTCGCTGATGCTTTTCCTTGTGCTCGGGGCGATCTCGCTGGTGATCTTCAGACTCGTCAACTCCGACAAAGCCATCGACGGCTAGACGCACAGGGGCAGCTGATGACCAGGTCCACCTCGCAACGGATCCTCTCCACCGCGCTCATGGCGCTCATCACCGTCAGTGTGTCGTTTCCCTTGGCCTGGATGGTGATCGCCGGGTTCAAGGGCAAGACCGAGGTGCTTCGCTCGCCGTTCCAGTTCTTCCCGGACATGTGGCGCTGGGACAACTACACCACGATCCTGAAGGATCCCCAGTTCATGCGGGCGATGGGGGTCACCTTCGTGGGCGCGCTCATCTTCACCGTGCTCAGCCTGACCGTGAACACCCTGGCGGCATATGCCTTTGCCCGCCTGGAGTTCACCGGCAAGCGATTCTGGTGGGTCTACTGCCTTACGCCCATGTTCGTGCCGGGGATGGCCATCCTGCTCACCTCGTTCATGGTGGTGTCGAAGCTGGGCATGCTCGACACCATGGCGGTGCTCATCATCCCGGGGGTGGCGTCGTCGGGTCAGATGTTCTTCATCCGGCAGTTCTATCTGGGCTTCCCGATGGCGGTCGAGGAGGCGGCACTGGTCGACGGGGCCAGCCGGTGGCAGATCTTCGTCAAGGTGTTCCTGCCGCAGTCGGCGTCGTCGTTCGTGGTGATGGGCATCGCTTCCTATCTGGCCTACTGGAACGCCTACGTTTGGCCGGTCCTCACCATCACCGACCCGAACCTGACCCAGATCATGCAGTTCCTCGGCACCTTCCGCTCGGATCGCGGCAACGACTGGGGCTTGCTGATGGCCGGTTCCACTCTGGCTTCCCTGCCGACGATCGCGCTGCTGCTCATCTTCCAGCGTTTCATTGTGAACGGGGTACGAATCTCGGGGATCAAATGAGCACCGGCATTGTCCACATCGGAGTCGGCGGGTTCCATCGCGCGCACCAGGCGATGGTCGTGGACGACCTGCGTGCGCTGGGCCTGGCCGACGGCTGGGCCATCTGCGGGGTGGGTGTCCTGCCCGGCGACCGGCGCATGCGTGATGTGTTGCGGCAGCAGGGCTTCCGCTACACACTGGTGCTCAAGCACCCCGACGGGCGGCAGAGCGCCCGCGAGATCACCTCGATCACCGACTACCTCTTCGCCCCCGACGACCCGCAGGCCGTCATCGAAGCGATGGCGTCGCCGCAGACGCGCATAGTCTCGCTGACCATCACCGAAGGCGGTTACCACGTCGACCGCGCGACCGGGCAGTTCGACGCCACCGATGCGCGCATCGTGGCCGACCTGGTGCCAGAAGCTGTGCCGCAGACCGCTTTCGGCCTGATCACCGAAGCGCTGCGCCGCCGTCGCGAGCGCGGCGTCATCCCCTTCACCGTGCTGTCGTGCGACAACATCCAGGGCAACGGCGAGGTGTGCAGGCGGATGCTTTCCGCCTTCGCGACGCTGAAAGATCCCGAGCTGGGCGCCTGGATCGGCACCGCCGTATGCTTTCCCAACTCGATGGTGGACAGGATCACCCCAGCCACCACCGACGCGGACCGCACGGCGATCGCGGCCCGGTTCGGCGTGGACGATGCCTGGCCGGTGGTCGCCGAGCCATTCTTCCAGTGGGTGATCGAGGACGACTTCCCCGCCGGGCGGCCACCTTTCGAGGCGGCCGGCGTGCAGATGGTGACCGACGTCGAACCCTATGAGCTGATGAAGCTGCGCCTGCTCAACGCCAGCCATCAAGGTCTCTGCTACTTCGGCCGCCTTTGTGGGTACCACTTCGTGCACGAGGCGGCGCAGGACCCGCTGATCGCGCGGCTCCTGCGGCGCTACATGGACTCCGAGGCCACCCCGACCCTGCATCCTGTACCCGGGGTGGACCTGGATCGCTATAAGGACACCCTGATCGAGCGGTTCGCCAACCCGCATGTGCGCGACACCATTGCCCGGCTGTGCGCCGACTCCTCCGACCGGATCCCGACCTGGCTGCTGCCGGTCGTGCGCCACCAGCTCGCGACGGGCGGCCCGGTGCGGCTGTCGGCGGCGATCGTGGCCAGCTGGGCGCGGTACACAGAAGGAGTCGACGAGAAAGGCGAACCGATCGACGTCGTGGACCGCTTGCGCGACAGGGTAATGGCGCACGCGACCCGGCAGCGCGACACGCCGCTGGCCTTCCTGCACCAGCGGGACCTCTTCGGCGACCTGGCTTCCAACGCCCGCTTCACGGCCGACTACCTTTGGGCGCTGGACTCTCTGATCCGCCGCGGCGCCCAGGCAACCCTCGCCGACCTCTGACCGCGTGGCTTGGGCGGCGCCGATCTTGCCGCGCCCCTTTGGCCGCGCCGATCGGCCGTGGTTTTCCTTGCTGGCCCTGGGATCTCGGGTCTGAGATCCCAGGGCTTGGTCGGCTAGAGCTTTACGTCTCCGCATAGGTGGACTGTCACGCCGAGTTCCGCGAACAGCGCTACTTTCGCCAGCAGGGCCCGGTCGGCGGAGTCGGCGTCGGGGGCGTAGGCCACCTGGACGTGATTGGCCTTGTGCCGGGCCATCAGCTGGTCGCGGCCGACGCCGTGCAGCACCGCGTGCATGATGGGCCACTGCTTGGTGGTGGCTTCCAGCCTTCGCTGCGTCTCCGCGGCGGGCAGGTCGGCGACGTGGCCGCGGCCGACGTCGACGTGCAGGGCGCCGTCCATGATGAACACGCGGGACCAGACGATCTCGCCTGGAACGGCGATGCCGCTCAGCGTGCCACCGCCGAGCGGGAAGTACATCGGTGGCTGCCGCATGCTGTAGCTGTTGTGGTAGCCGCCGTGATGGGAGGCGGGCGCGGAGCCGGAGATCTCGAATACCCAGACGAATTCGCCGGAGTACTCGTCGCCCCAGCGGATGTCGTGCAGCGTGGTCGCCGGGTCGAAGCCCATCGCAGTCCAGATCCGGTTGGTGATCAGAGCGTCGACCGCGACTCCCTCGTCGACCTCGTTGAAATGTGGCAGCGGCTGGCCCGCATAGAGTTCGCGGGCGCCGTCGCGGCTGCGCACCGGGGGCCGCTGGACGTTGTTGAGCAGCCCCTCGGCCAGGTCGCTGGCCGGAACGGTGTCCTTGAGCCCTTGCTGGTACTGGATTCCGACCGCGTCCAGCCCGAAGTCGTCGCTGATCCGAAGCGCCGCAACGTACATCTTGAGCTGGCTGGTCACCTGGGCCCGGGTCAGCTCGGTCGCCTCGTCGGTTCCAAAGTGGAAGGTGAAGCCGCGCTCGTCCAGCCACTGCTGCGCGGCGGCCGCCTCGTCGTCGCCGACCCGGGCCATCTCGGCGACCAGAGCGCTTTGCGACAAACGCTCCTTGTAGATGCCCAGCGGGTTGAGCATCTCGTCGTCGATGATCGCGTTGTACATGCCCATGCAGCCCTCGTCGAAGACGCCGATGATGGCCTTGTCCTCGCGCAGCTGGCGGGCCAGGGCCACGCCCAGCTCCACCTCCGGCGCGGCGGCGTCGAGGTCGGGCATGGCCCGGACGTGGGACTGGTCGTGGCGCACCTCGCCGGTTTCGAGCCAGGTCCGCAGCCCATCGCGGGCCCACGTGTCGGTGAACGTTTCGCTCCACAATGCGGAGTGGGCGACACCGGCCTTGGTCAGGCTGGCGGTCAGGTTCAGCAGGCCCACCAGGCCGGGGAACTCCCCGGACCAGTTGGCCACGATGAGGATCGGGCCGCGGTGGCTGCGCAGGCCCGCCAGCACGTGGTGGCTGTACTGCCATACCGCGTCCACCACCATCAGCGGCGCGTCGACCGGGATGCCTTTGAACACCTCGATTCCGTAGCGCTGGCTGTCGATGAAGCCGTGCCCCTTGTCCGGGTCGAACGGGTGCGCCCGGTGCACCGCCCAGCCCAGGTCGGCCAGGGCGGTGGTGACGGCGGCTTCGAACTGCTGCTGCGCCGGCCAGCAGGTGATGTTGGCGGACGGCCGCAGGTCGCCGCTGGCGATCGTGTAGACGGTTTGGTGCTGCGCCGATGGCCGCTGCGGGGATGCGGGCAGGAGATAGCCGCTCATGAATGGTCCTTAGGGTCGGAGGGGTCGGAGGCGGTGAGCTGGATTGCGCCACCCGCGGCGAGCCGCACCGGGCCCGCTGCCAGCAGCCCGTGCCGCGGGTGGGCGACGGTGAGGGAGTTGAGGTCGAGCCGGCCACCCAGCAGGCGCAGCTGTGCGCCCGAGGGGGCGAGGATCAGCTCGCCCCAGCCGGTACCGGTGGTGAAGATGGTGCTCAGCCCATCGTTTTTCAGGCGGGGGGAGAAGGCCAGGGTTCTGCTCGCCGCGTCATAGTCCACGCCGCTGAGCGCGAGGATCAGGCCCCAGCTGGCCAGCGACCGCGCGTAGTGATTACCGCATTCAACCTCGTTGAACGGGTTGCGCCGCCGGCCGTCGTGCCGCTCGCGCACCGCGCGCACGAGACGCAGGCCCTCCTCGACCAGCCCCTCGAAGATCAGGTGGGTGGCTACCTGGTACTCGATGCCGGTCCACACCTCGTCGCTGTAGACGAACGGGATGCGCGGGCGGCCCCCGCGCGGCCAGGAACACAGCACCAGACCGGCTTCGCCGGGCAGGGCATAGGTGCGCTGGACACTGTGGTGGCCGGTCAGATCGGCGCGAAAGTTGTGGCGATAGACCGCGGCGACGGCGCTGCGCACATGCTCGGCGGGCAGGATGTGGCGCAGCCCGGCGACGTGGGCCAGCAGCTGGCCGAACACCTGGTCGGAAAGGCACCCGCTGCCGTACTGGTAGCGGCGGGCGTCGACGTCGTCGAGCTTCTGCTCGTAGTACTCGCCGTTGAACAGCAGCGCGTCCATCCGCTGTGCACCGGATTGCGCCGCGTCGCGGTAGCGCTGTGCCGCTTCGGTATCACCCATTTCTTCGGCCATGGCCGCGCCCGCGGTCAACGCGGCGAAGAACATCGAATTCGCCAGCGAGTTCGGGCCGTAGAACTCGATGTCGTAGGTGTTGTGCTGCTTGCTGTCCAGCACGCCGTCGCCGTCGCTGTCCCATTCGGTGAAGGCGAATTCCAGTGCCCGCTGCGCCCCCGGCCAGCATTCGGCCAGGAAATCGCGGTCGCCGCTGAAGCGCCACTCCCGGTAGAGCCGCACGATCGAGCCGAGCTGCCCGTCTACGGCCGGATGGAAATCCCACGGCGCGTTGCCGAAAACGCTGTTGGCGCGGAAGTTCATCCGGCCGTCGGCACGGGTCTCGTGGACGAACTCGGTGCGGCGGGCATCGCGTTCCAGCTCCGGGAAGAGGAAAGCGGCAGTCTGCGCGTAGTTCCACACGTGGGTGCAGGTGCCTTCGCAACTTCCCGCGTCGTCGAAGCTGCCCTCCCAGGCGGCGAAGGTGCCGCCTTCCAGCCGGAAACAGGTGGTGCTGCGCAACACGACCAGGGTCGAGCTGACCGCGTCGACCACCTCGGGCGGCAGGGTGCTGCCGAACAGGGCACCGTGAAACGCCCGGGTGTGCCGTTCCAGCTCCGGCAGGTCCTTGGCGAGGCGTTGGGCGACCGCCCACGCGTCGGCGTACTCGGTGGCGTAATGGTTCCTGACCACTTCACCGGCGCGCGTGTTGTCAAGATTGATGTTGCCCTGCCACGCCCGCGGCCGGTTGGGGAAATGCCAAGTGAGCAGGAATTCGAAGTCCTGACTGGCGCCCGGCGCCAGCCGGTGGGCGATGCCCAGGGAACCGACGCGCAGCTTGGTGAACCACGGCGGGTAGGGCGGGTCGTCCATGCTGAACGCGGTCTCCGGCTCCAGCCGCCCATCGGCGCACAGATCGTCCCAGAAGACCTGGACGCCGTCCTGCCAGAAACCCGTGAGCCACTGCGGTTTCGCGGTGGTCTGGCGGTCGGTGGTGGCCAGGGCCAGGGTTCCGTGGCGCAGATCGCCGTCGGGAAGGTCGCTACTGAAACGTATGCCGCGCAAGCCATCCGCGTCGGCCCAGGCGTTGGCCGGCTGACCGGCGAAGCGAGGGAAGTGATGCACGTCGTAGCCGACGATGCCGATCGGGTTGGCCAGCGAGCCGGCGATGGTGACGTCTGCGTCGACTTCCAGCGGGTTGGTCACCGTGTAGCGCAGCACCGCGCCGGGGATGCCGGAGGTGTCCGCGTCCAGCGGCACCAGCGGGGTGAACGCGGTCAGAGCCACCTGCACGGCGAGCTCGTCGTCGGTGAAATCCATGCGCAGCAACGGGTACTGGCCGTGCATCCGGCTGTCGGCCAGCCTCGGCAGCCCGGCCAGCCGGCCGGCGTCGTAACCCTGGTCCCCTTCGTGGGGCCCGGTCAGCCGTGACTCCAGTACCCGGGTGACCGCTTTGCCACCAACAGGTTCGGCCCGAATGGCGAAGAAGGTGAACGGCAGCCGCGCGCCCTTGGCCGGCCGGTTGGCCAGCTCCCAGTCGCGCAGCTCGCCGCGAGCGCCGATCGACACGTTGCCCGTGCCGATCCCGCCCAGCGGGAAGGCTGCCGCTTGTGCGTCGGGTTTCAAGGGCATGCGGGGGCAAGCCTCCTTCCTAAGTTCGTCTTCGGGCGACCGTCAGCGGGCGGCGTTGCGCCGCTGGCGATCGGCGAGGGTGTGCACGATCGGCGCGGTGGCCGGGTAAAGGTCGCGGTAGAGCCCGTAAAGCTCGTCGTAGCCGGCGCGAGCTTCCCGCCGTGGGATCCGCATCTGCACCATGGGGTTCCACTGCTCGATGTCGGGACTGCCGACGGCACCCGCGGCGAGGAAGGCCGCGCCGAAGCTGGCGCCGATCGTCTTGGCCGGGATGGCCTGCGCGCGCCCGGTCACGTCGGAGACGATCTGGGTCCACAGGCTGCCCTGCGCGCCGCCGCCTACGGCGACTATCCGCTCGACGTGCCCGCCCGCCTCCTCGATCGCGGTCAGGTTGTGGCGCACACCGAAAGCCGTCGCCTCCAGCGCCGCCCGATAGAGATCGCCGCGCGTGTGCTCGACGGTGAGCCCGGCCAGCACGCCGCGCGCGCTGGGGTCGGCGATCGGGGTGCGTTCCCCGGCGAAGTAGGGCAGCATAAGCAATCCGTTGGCGCCCGGCCCGGCCGCGTCGGCCAGGGCCAGCAGCTGCGGGTAGTCCACCGAGCCGAACAGGTCGCGCAGCCATCCGGTGATCGCGCCGCTGGTGGCCATGCCGCCGGCGAGGTTGCGGGTGCCGGGGAAAGCGCCGACCGTTCCCCACAACGTCGGCGAGGTGAGCGGCTTGTCCACGGTGTTGATGAGGAACATGGTCGTGCCGTACATCAGCATTAGGTCACCGACCCGTTGCGCGCCAACGCTTATCGCCTCGGACCAGGCATCGATCGTGCCCGCGATGACGGCGGTGCCGACGGCGAGACCGGTTTGCGCGGCGGCCACCGCGCCGACGTGGCCGACGATGTCGCCCGGCCACACCAGCGGCGGAAGCCTTGCCCCGGTGGCGACCTCGTCCACCCAGGAGGCGTGCCAGTCCTGCGCTTGCGTGTCGTACATCGGCGTGCACTGGCTGGCCGAGTGGTGGTCGAGATAGTAGGCGCCGGTCAGCTTCCAGCCCAGCCAGGTGCTTGGCTGGAAGAAGCGCCACGTTGCGGCGAGGGCTTGCGGCTCATGCTCGGCCAGCCAGGCCAGCTTGGGCCCGACCGCCTGGGTGCTCAGCGCCGAGCCGCAGCGTTCGCGGATGGCGTCCGCCCCGCCGAGCCGCTCGGTCAGCCGCTCGATCTGCGCGGTGGCGCGGGTGTCGATGCCGTAGAGGATCGCGGGTCGCCGGGGCTCGCCCGCCACGTCGGTGACCAGGACGCACGGCCCCATGCCGCTCACCCCAACGGATTTGACCTGCCCCGGCTCCGGCGCGCCGGGCGCGGCGAGCAGCTCGCGGATGATGCCGACAGCCTCGTCCCACCAGACACGAGCGTCCATTTCGACGTGTCCCGGCGCGGGCCGGTGCACCTCGTGCTCGCGGGTGGCGGTGGCGACGATCGCGCCGTCGAGCGTGACGAGCACGCCCTTGCTGCTCGACGTGCCGATGTCGACACCGAGGACGCAGGCTTGGCTGAGCATGCCCGTACCCTGCCAGAAATCGATTTCACCGTCAAGCACTCACACCGCGGCGACCTGGTTTCGCAGCACGATGGTGCGGGCCGGCTGGTCGTCTCCGTTGATCCGCTCCAGCAGCAGCTTCGCGGCGGTTACCCCCAGGTGGCGGGCAGGCATGTGCACCACGGTGATCGGGATCGGTACCAGAGGAAGGAAAGGAAGATCACCGAAGATCGCCACGCCGGTGTCGGGCGGCAGTTTGGCCTGCTCGGAAAGCACCTGTAGGGCGCCGACACTCATCAGGTTGTTGGCCACGAACACCGCGTCCGGCGGCTCGCTCATCGCCAGCAGCTCGCTCATCGCCTTCGCGCCGCCGTCGACGCGGAAGTTCGCGTACCGCAGATAGCGCTCGTGGCCGTCGAATCCGGGCCCGGCGGCGATGGCGTCACGCCAGCCCCCGGCGCGCTGGGTGGCCGTCTCGACATCGCTCGGGCCGGTGATGCACGCGATGCGCTGGAAGCCTTGCTCGACAAGGGCCTTGGTGGCGGCGCGGCCACCGGCCCGGTTGTCGACGATGACCGCGTCCACATCCACCCCGTGCGGGCTGCGGTCGACGGCCACCACCGGGCATTTGCGGGCGAGCAGGCCGCTCAGGTCGCTGTTGCCGCCGGCCGCCGCGATGATGACGCCGGCCATGGTGGCGCTCAGCGCGATGTCCAGGTAGCGCAGCTCCTTCTCGTGGTCCTCGTCGGTGTTGCACAGCACCACCGAGTAGCCGGCCGCGCGGGCGACGTCTTCGACGCCGCGGGCCAGCGCGGTGAAGAAGGGGTTCTCGATGTCCGGAATGACCAGAGCTATCACCTCGGAGCTCTGCAGGCGGAGGGTCCGCGCCGTCCGGCTGGGCGTGAACGACAGCGCCTTCGCCGCCTCCCGCACCCGCTCGGCCTTCTCCGGAGAAACGTTGGCGCCGTTGAACACCCGCGACACGGTGGCGGGGGAGACGCCGGCCGCGGCGGCAACCTCGTAGATCGTTGGCATAGCTCCTCATCGATCGGCCGGGCTTCGGTCAACCGTTGACACGGTCGCCCCCTCACCCTACCGTAGTGAAATCGATTACACGCCAGGTGGGAGAACACGTGGGCAACGCGGACCTCAGTACGATCGCCCGTCTGCGGGCTGTGCAGACCCGCTCGATCAGTCCGGAGAACTTCGACGGATCGGCGGGCGGCGGCGGCCGGGCGACCGAGGGCACCGGAGCGGCGTGCGCCCGTGACCTCGGTGCGGGCTGGAAGATATCGCCAAGCGTGGACATCGCCGCGGGGGAGACCTTCGACCTGGCGTCCATCCAAGGGCCAGGCAAGATCACCCATATCTGGATCACCACGCACAAGGACAACTGGCGCACCCTGCTGTTGCGCGCTTACTGGGACGGCAGCGCCGAGCCCGCGATCGAGGTGCCCTACGGCGACTTCTTCTGCAGCGGCTGGGGCGAGTTCGCCCAAGTCAACTCTCAGGTCATCGCCGCCAACCCGCACGGCGGCTTCAACTCCTACTGGCCCATGCCCTTCGCCGACGGCGCCCGGCTGACCCTGGAAAACCTGTCGACGGTCAGCGTGCGGGTCTACTACCAGATCACCTACGAGATCGGTGGCGACTACGCGGGCCTGGGCTACCTGCACACCCAGTGGCGGCGCAGCAATCCGCTGGAATACCTCAAGACCCACGTTCTGGTGGAAGGCGTCGAAGGCGCCGGCCATTACGTCGGCACCTACCTTGCCTGGGGCGTCAACAGCAACGGCTGGTGGGGCGAGGGTGAAATCAAGTTCTACCTCGACTCGGACGAGGACTACCCCACCATCTGCGGCACCGGAACCGAGGACTACTTCGGCGGCGCCTGGAACTTCGACGTGCCCGGCCGCGGCTACACCGAGTACTCCACGCCCTACCTCGGTCTGCCACAGGTGATCCGGCCGGACGGGCTCTACGTCAGCCAGCAGCGCTTCGGCATGTACCGCTGGCACCTACCCGATCCGATCCACTTCGCGTCTCGGCTGCGGGTGGACATCCAGGCGCTCGGCTGGCGCTCGGGCTGGCGCTATCTGCCGCTGCGCGACGACATCGCCTCCACCGCCCTGTTCTATCTCGACCGGCCCACGGCACGCCGGCCCCGTACGCCCACCGCCGACGACATGGAGGTGCACCTAGGCACGGCCCCCGTGCCGGACCTCGGAGCACAACCGCCGCGGATGCCGGACTGATTGGCCGGCAAGCACTTTTTCATCGGGGCGACGCCTGGCCGCACCCGGCGGCTCCGCGCGCCCTCCACCTGGGAGGAGTACCGCACATGCCATCGCAAAACGGACTCAGCACCATCCCGCGTCTCCTGGCCGGCGTCATCACGACGCTCGGCACCGTGGCCGCCGCCGGCGTCATAGCCGCCGCACCGGCCGTCGCCAGCTCGGCGCACACCCCGGCGAGCCTGGTCCAGAAACTCACCGGCCCGAATTCCCCGAACAACACCTACGGGCGGTGGAACATCAAGTCCACCGACCTCGGTATCTTGTGGGACAACGGTTCCGGTCAGGTGCTCGCGGCTTTCGGCGACACCTTCGGCGACGCCTGGGTCGGCCCCGGCGGCGGCGCGTTCGGCCCCGGCGACCTGAACTGGCGCAGCAATGTGCTGCTGCGATCGAGCGACACCAACCTTTCCGACGGCATGTCCTTCGCCAGCGCGGTCACCGGCCCCGACGGCCGCGCCCGGGAGATCCTGCCCGGTCTGCATCAGGACAACAACGCCGGCGGTGAGGTCACGAAGATTCCCACCGCCGGAATCGCGGTGGGCACGCGGCAATACGTGTCGTTCATGTCGGTCAGGCACTGGGGCGCACCGGGCCAGTGGGACACCAACTACGCCAAGATCGCTTACTCGGACGACAACGGCACAACCTGGACCACGACCGGGACGCCGACCTGGAACAACCCGGCGGGCACCGACCAGTTCCAGATGCACGCGTTCGAGCGCCGCGACGGCTACCTCTACGTCTTCGGCACCCCCAGCGGCCGCAGCGGCAGCATCCGGCTCGCCCGGGTGCCCGAGGCGCAGGTGCTGACCCAAACCGCTTATCAGTATTGGAATGGCAGCACCTGGGTCACCAACAACGTCGCCGCGGCGACCCCGATCGTCGCAGCACCCGCCTCCGAGCTGTCCGTGCACTACGACAGCTACAGCAGCCGGTGGCTGATGAGCTACCTTTCGGGCGAGGACATCATTCTGCGCACAGCTACCACCCCGACCGGGCCGTGGAGCAGCGCGCAGATCATTGTCAGCTCCGCCGACTACCCGGGCCTCTACGGCGGATACCTGCACCCGTGGAGCTCTGGCGGGAATGTCTACTTCGCACTGTCGCAATGGGATCCGTACAACGTCTACCTGATGAAGATCCAGATCAACACGGCCGGGCAGGTTGTCAACCCGAACCTCATGGGCGACCCGAGCTTCGAGCGCGGCGCGCTCAACGGCTCCGGCACCGGCGGCTTCTGGGCCTGCAAAGGCAACTGCGGTATAGACAACGGCTATTGGGGCTACACCGGTGTCCGCAACGGTTTCGCCCGCTACAACAGCGGGTGGCACGACCTGCACCAGACGGTGCCGGTCACCGCGAACACCAACTATCAGCTCAGCGGCTGGCTGCGTACCTCACCCAACAGCGACAACGGCTTCTTCGGAGTCCGTGGTACCAACGATGTCGTCATCGCCGAGGCGAACTTCCACGCTGTCGGGCCGTGGACACGCTTCACGGTGAACTTCAACAGTGGCTCACGCACGGCCGTCACCGTCTTCGGCGGCGTGTGGACCGACCATGGCGACATCTGGGTCCAGCTCGACGACTTCTCCCTCACCCGGGTCTGAGCGCGACTTTGACGGAATGCTCGCCTCGCGGGCTGACATGTCGCGATCGCCGGCGCGGCGGCCTGGGTTGCCGCGCCGGCCGATCCGCTGGTTAGGTGATTGCTGTGCGCCTGCTCCTGGTTCGGCACGGCGAGTCCTGGCACTCGCTACGTCAGGTGGTGGCCGGGCCCCTCGGGTGCCCCGGGCTCACCGCACACGGCCGCGAGCAGGCCGCCGCGCTGCGACGCCGATGGGCCGGCGGCGCGGCGGCGGTGGATGTGCTCCTGTCCAGCGCCGCCGCGCGGGCCCGCGAGACGGCCGAAATCCTTGGCCGCGACCGCTGGCCCGCCGCCGTGAGGGCGATCGATTGCGACCTGTGTGAGCTGCACCCGGGTGACGGTGATGGGCTTAGCGTGCAGGAGTTCGGCATCCGTTACGGCTCGTTCGACTGGCTCGCCGAGCCGGATCGGCCCGTCGCGCCCGGCGGGGAGAGCTGGAATCAGTTCACCTCTCGGGTGCAGCGCACCATGGACCGATTCGCGCGCGACTATGCCGGTCAGACGGTGCTCGCCGTGACCCACGCGGGTTTCCTTGTCTGGTCACTGTTTCACCTGTTTGCCATACCCCGTCCCGGCACCGGCGCGCGGATCGATCCGGACTTCACGTCGGTGACCGAATGGGAGTATCTGCGCTCCGAGCGGGCGTGGCGGCTGGTCGCCTACAACGACACCGCCCACCTGCGGTGACCGGTGGCTCGCCGTCACAGCCAGCCGGAACTTCGGAACATGCGGTGCAGGAGCAGCGCTGCGCCGAGCATGACGGTCAGGACGGCGGGATAGCCATATTGTGTTTGAAGTTCAGGCATGTAATCGAAGTTCATGCCATAGATTCCGGCGATCGCGGTCTGCATCGCCGCGATGGCGGCCCAGGCGGCGATCTTGCGCATGTCGTTGTTCTGGTCGACGGTGACCTGTGCCAGGCGGGCCTGCAGGATGGAGTTGCACAGATCGTCGTAGGCGGCGATGCGTTCCACGACGCGCTGCAGGTGGTCGTTGACGTTGCGGAAGTAGCGGCGAATCTCCTTGGGCAGGAAGGTTTTGTCCTCCACCAGGGTCGTCATCGGCCGCTGCAGCGGCGCGACGGCACGCTTGAATTCCATCAGCTCCCGTTTGAGCTGATAGATCTGCGCGATGTTGCTGCTGGTTCGGGGCGTGAAGACCTTTTCCTCGAGCGCGTCGATGTCAACCTCGATCGCGGTGGAGACGTCGAGGTAGCTGTCCGCCAGCCGGTCGCAGATCGCGTGGGCGACCACCCATGGCCCGTGGGCGAGGCGGTGTGGCTCCTGCTCCAGATCGCCTCGTACCGGCCCGAGCGCGCCCAGCTGCCCGTGGCGCACGGTGATGACGAACCTCTCTCCGATGAAGAGCACGATGACGCCGGTCTCGACGACCTCCGAGGTCTCGGTGAGCTCAGGATGCTCGACGTAGCGGGTGGTGCGCAGGACGAAGAGGGTCACCTCGCCGAAGCGCTCGATTTTCGGGCGCGAGTCGGCGGTGACCGCGTCCTCCACGGCGAGTGGATCGAGTTTGAACACCTCAGCGACATCGGCCATCTGCTCCGCGGTGGGCTCGTGCAGACCCAGCCACACGAAGGCGCCCGGTGTACGCGGTACCTCGGCATAGGCATCGGCATAGCTGAGCTGGCCGGGCTGACGCCTCCCGTCGGCGTAGATGGCGCAGTCGACCACCCTGCCCGCCGGGGCCGGCGCGTGGGCGACGCTCTGCAGGTGGCTGCCGGCCATTCGGGCGGCCATCTGCCGCCACGGCTGG
The DNA here is from genome assembly GCF_016862955.1 of Rhizocola hellebori. Classification (GTDB taxonomy): domain Bacteria; phylum Actinomycetota; class Actinomycetes; order Mycobacteriales; family Micromonosporaceae; genus Rhizocola; species Rhizocola hellebori. Next base: position 17,608 of record NZ_BONY01000019.1, read on the forward strand.
GACCACGACCGCGGTCTCACCCAGCCAGGCCGTTCGCTACCGGAGCTCGGATTGGCCAACGCAAACCTCCCTGTCCATTGCCGTGCCTGCTAGTCCATGGGATTTCCGGTGCCCGGCACCGGGTCGATGGTGATCCATACGACGATCGTGACGATCCACGCCACCGCGATCACTACCAGGATCAGCGGCGCGTAGCGGCGTAACCATCCGCGTGAACCTTTCATCACGTCCCTCCTGTTGGCCGCCTCGAAGCCATCCAACCATGACTGCGGCCAGCACCCGAGACACGCCCGCGCACACCTTCGGCTGGTTTGGTGGGACGCATCAGCTTGGACGATCGGGTCGACTGGCCGGTGAGGGAGGTGGATCTGCGTGCTCGACAATGGCGGGCATGGGGTGGGATCGATGGCTGGTGGGCCGAATCCGGCGGGGCGCGGGCGCGGCGGGCGCCTCGGCGGCCCTGGCGGTGCTGGTGGGCGGGGTGACCGGCTTGTTGCAGGACCGTCCCGGCGTGGCGGTCGCCGTGACGGTGGTGGCGGCACTGGTGGTGGGTGGGGTGACGGCGCTGGCCGGCAACACCTCGGCCGTGTCACCACCCGTGCCGTGGCGATCAGACGCGCAGCTGGCGGTGGCCGGGCCGTGGAACGTTCCCGGCCCGGTCGCGGGGTTCACCGGGCGGGAAGGGGAGCTGGCCGCGCTGGCGAAGGCGTTGCGGGGGCGGCGGGTGCGGATCGCCGCGCTGCACGGCTTGGGAGGGATGGGCAAGACCCAGGTGGCGCTGCGGTACGCCGCCGACCTCGCCGACGCCGAGGAGGTGACGGTGGGCTGGCTGATGACGGCGAGCTCGCGAGCCCTCGTGGTGGATGGGCTGGCCCGCCTCGCGCCGGGGCTGGGACTGCCACAGGTCGCCGACACGCGTGACGCGGCGACCGCGGTGCTGGCCGAGCTGGGCCGCCGGTCCGGCTGGCTGCTGATCTACGACGACGTCACCGCGGCGCGGGACGTGGCTGGGTTGCTGCCGGTCGCCGGGGACGGCAGAGTCGTGATCACTTCGCGGTACAGCGCTTGGCGCGACCGCATCAGAGCGCTGCCGGTGCATCGCCTCGACCAGGAGGCCGCGGTGGCTTTCTTGCTGGATCGCACCGGCGACGCCGATCGCGAAGCAGCGGTGGTCCTGGCCGAGCGGCTGGGTGGGTTGCCGCTGGCCCTGGAGCAGGCCGCGGCGTACTGCCTGGGCGGGATCACCCTGGCGGGCTATCTGCGCCGGTACGACCGCGAGCCGATGCGGCTGCTGGGTTTGGGCCAGCCCTTGGGTCGCGAGCCGGTGGCGCGGACTTGGGCGGTGAGCATCCGGCGCGTCCGCAGGCAGCACCGGGCGGCGGTGGATTTGTTGCGCCTGCTGGCATTCGTCGCGCCGGCGCCGCTTCCTTCGCCGGTGCTGGGCGCGGCCCCCGAGCTGCTGCCCGCCAGGTTGCGCCGGCTGGTGCCGGACACGGTCGGGTTCGATGGCGCGGTGCGGGTGCTGGCGGATCTGTCATTGCTGACCTCGACCGCGTCCGGGGTGACGGTGCACGCGTTGGTGCAGACCGTGGTGCGCGGCCAGCTTCCGGCCCGGTCACGGTGGCGGCGAGACCGGGCCGCCTGGGCCGACACGGCGGCGCTGATGCTGATCGCGGGATTCCCGACCGGAGGGCACACCGCCGACCGGTGGGACCGGTGCGCTGAGCTGCGCCCCCATCTGGAAGCCGTGCTCCTGCACGACCTGCCGCCGGTGACAGCCGCGACCCTGCAATATGTACTCGCCCAATATCTTGAGGACCGCGGCGACTATCCCACCGCTCGGAACCTGATGGAGCAGTCCGTTTCCGCCCGCAAGCGAGCGCTTGGGGAGCAGCATCCGCTGACATTGGCGTCGATGAACGGTCTGGCGGCGGTGCTCAGCGATCTGGGCGAACTGCCCGAAGCACGAACCCTGCACGAGCAGACCATGCTGTCCCGGCAGCGGGTGCTGGGTGGCGAACATCCGGAAACGCTGGAGTCCATGAACAGCCTGGCCAGGGTACAGCGCGCCATGGGCGACCTGGCTGCGGCAAAGAGCCTGCTTGACCAAACCCTGCTGGTGCGGCAGCGGGTGCTGGGCGAGGAGCACCCCGACACACTGGCGTCGATGAACAACCTCGCCATCACGCTGCGCGGCCTCGGGGACCTGGCGGCGTCGCGATCCCTGCACCAGCAGACACTCCAGGCCCGGCAGCGGGTGCTGGGCGAGGAGCACCCCGAAACGTTGGCATCAATGAACAATCTGGCCGTGATGCTGCGCCTGCTTGGTGATCTGGCTCAGTCGCGGACCCTGCTGGAGCGCACCTTGACCCTGCGCAAACGCGTGCTGGGCGAGGAGCATCCGGAAACCGTGGCGTCGATGAACAATCTCGCCGAGACCTTGCGTGACCTGGGCGACCTGCCGAGTGCGCGAGCCCTGCACGAGCTTGCCCTGACCATGTTCCGGCGCGAGGTCGGCGAGGATCACCTGTACACGCTGAACTCGATGAACAACCTAGCCAGGACGCTGCACGAGATGGGTGATCTGGCCTGGGCGCGGACGCTGCACGAGCAGGCCCTGGCCCAGCGGCGGCGGGTGCTGGGCGCCGAACACCCCTCCACGCTGACCTCCATGAACGACCTTGCCCTGGTACTTGCCGACGCGGGCGACACCGACGAGGCGCGGACGCTGCACGAGCAGACCCTGGCGTTGCGGCGGCGGGTGCTGGGCGAGGAACACCCGGACACGCTGGCGTCCATAGCGAACCTCGAGGCGCTCGATGGGCAAAGCGATGACCCGGACGGCGGGTAGGCCAAAGCTTCCGGCGCGGCCAACACAGGTAGCCTTTCATGGGAAATGGGTGAGGGGTGGCTGGCGTGTCGGATGAGCGGGTGCGAAAGCCGAGGCTTCCTCCTCGCTGGTTCGTTCGCGCCGCCTGGTATGTGCATCGCGCGGTGTATCGCGTTGCCGGTGGCCGAATGGCGCTGTGGCGTCCGAAGGCTCATCGCTGGGGCACGCTGCGCCTGACCACGGTCGGCCGCCGCACGGCGCGGGAACGCAGCGTGATCATCGCGTACTTCGAAGACGGCCCGGACCTGATTGCGATGGCGATGAACGGCTGGGCGGCGGGCGAGCCCGCGTGGTGGCTCAATCTTCAGGCCCATCCCGACGCGAAAGTCGACCTGGTCGATGGGCCTCGCCTGGTGAGAGCGCGTGCGGCGCAGGGCGACGAGCGGTCACGCCTGTGGGCGAGGTGGCGGGAGCTTGGGGCGCACCTGGATGGCTATGCGGCCCTTCGGCCGTCGCAGACCGCGGTCGTGGTGCTGGCGCCCAGGCCAGATCCCGGTCCCTGACACCGATACCGACACAGGAGGATGGGTGCAGATTCCGAAATTCTGGGCCGCGGTCGAAGGTTCGGCGACCGGTCCGCGCGGGGAGCGCCTGTTTCGGCGGGTGTGGGGATGGTCGGTGTCCTCCGCGGCCGAGGCGATGGCCGTTGCGCAGGAACGGCTGCGATCGACGCTGGCCGACATCCGATCCGGGGCGAAGGTGGGCGGCTACTATCCACGGGTTCCGCTGCGCGAGCCCATAGTGGACGAGCTGTCCGCAGACGGCGAGCAATTCCTTGTGGTGACCCGCAACCGGTACGGGGCCGAAATCCTCAACACCGACCGGGTCCTGATCGCCGACGTCGATCTGCCCGAGCTGGAGCAGCAGCGCTCCGGCGGGCTTCTCCGGCGCATGTTCCGGCGGTCTGCGCCCCAGGACGACCCTTCGCCTGAGCCGGCATCGGTCACGCAACGCCTTGGCACGCTGGCGAGCTGGGCCGACGCCCACCCGAGCCTGGGTGTCATCGTCTACCGCACCGCCTCCGGGCTGCGGGTGTTCGTCACCGGCGTCAGCGAGCCCGCGACGTCGGCCCATGGGGCACAGATCCTGGCCGAGCTGGACACCGACCCGATCTACCGCGAGCTGTGCCGCACCCACGGGACGTTTCGCGCCCGGCTGACTCCCAAACCGTGGCGCCTGCCGGGCCTGAAAGCACCGCGCGACCGCTGGCCATTCCTGGATGACGGTGCGCAACGTCGCTTCCAGCGCTGGCTTGACACCTATGAAGCCGACGCCCGCGATTACGCGGTGTGCCGCCGGCTCGCGGCCCATGGCCCGGCACCGTCTGCATTGGAGGCACAGATCATCGGGTTCCACGACGATCGCACCCGGGTCGCCGCGGCCCTCCCGCTCGCCTGAAGGAGGTCGTGGTGCAAACCAGTTCGCTTTGGCAGAGCGGGTCGCGGGCCGTTGTCGGCTCCGGTGAGCCGCCCCGCGAGGCCGACTTCGTGGTCGTGGGCGCGGGCCTGCTCGGCGCGATGTGTGCCTACTGGCTGGCCCGAGCGGGAAGCAGCGTCGTTGTGGTGGAACGGCATGCCGTCGCGTGGGGCGCTACCGGGCGCAACAGCGGTCTGGTCATACCCACCACCGCCGAGGCCTACGATCAGGCGGTGCTGCGGCTGGGAGCGCCGACCGCGATGGCCATTCGCCAGCTTGCCGCGGAAGGCGCCGGCCTGCTCGGTCAGGTTGTCGAAGAGGAACATCTCACGGCCGAGTATCGACCCGGTGTCTTCCTCCAGCTCGCCACCGGCGAAGAAGACGCGGCGAGCTGTCTGGCCGACATCGAAGCGACGCGGCGGCACGGGTTCGAGGCCGCCTGGCTCGACCGCGACCAGCTTCAGCCCCGAATCGGCACCCGGCTGAGCGACACCATTCCCGGCGCGATGATGCTGCCCGGCGCGACGGTGAATTCTGTTGCCCTCGTTGACGGCGTCGCCGCCGCGGCGCAGCGGCACGGGGCGATAATCTGCACAGGCGTTGCTGTAGAAGCAATCCGGGCCATCGGCGGCGGTAAGGTATCGGTCGAAACCAGCCATGGAAACATCACCGCACGCATCGTGGTGGCGGCGGTAAATGCCTGGCTTTCCGAGCTGTTTCCTTTGCTGGGCAAGGTGATTCGTCCGGTGCAGGGTCAGCTCATCGCGACCCAGCCGATGCCCGCCATGTTTGACTGCGGCATGGCCGCCCAAGTCACCGCCCACGGCGAGTACTGGCAGCAGATGCCCGATGGCACGATCCTGCTCGGCGGATGCCGCAGTGTCGGCGCACCGGTGACCGACGCCACCGCGCAGGTCCCGCAGCCCGAAGTTCATCAAGCGCTGCAAGGCATCCTGCCATCGTTGTTCCCCGACCTCACCGAGATCGGCGTCCAGCGCGGCTGGGCCGGAGCGATGGCCTTCACCCCCGACTGGATTCCGATCGTCGACGAAATTGACGAATCGCTCTGGGCGGTCGGCGGCTTCAGCGGGCACGGCATGCCCTTCGGAGCCAGCATCGGCAAGCTTCTGGCCGCACACCTCACCGGCGGCAGCCCGCTGGCCAACCTGACCCACCTCCGGCTGGACCGCCCGACGCTGCCGGATCCGGAAGCTGAACAACTTCGATAGCCCGCAAATCTGACCCACATTCGATTCGAAAAGGTGTTGCCAAGGCGATCGCGTTGCCTCTACCTTGATGTCCAGACGTTTTCAGACCAAGGAGAATCCGCGATGTTTACGCAGAAAGCCACACGGCCGCAGCAGCTCACGCTGTGCGGTTGGTCGGCCCTGCACCTCGCGGTCCGACACAATCTGTCCGGCAGCAGGATCGAATATCCGGCCCGGCGGCAAACCTAGGCGCATACTCATGCGACTTACGCCGCCCGCCGGAATCCCGGCCCCGGGCGGCGTTTTTGTTTTCCTCCAACGTTTTCCTATGGGTGTAGCTCAGCACGGTCAGAGCGCTGGTCTCCAAAACCAGATGTCGCAGGTTCGACTCCTGCCACCCATGCGCACCAACCCCGGCACGCCGGCGGTATCGAATCTTGAGAATTCCACAGTGGACAGTATGAAAAACCCAGGCGGGCAACGCTATTTGTGCCCGGCCTGGGATATGGGCCGCACGCCACCGGTGTGCGGGGCTGCCTGGCGTGCAGCCCGTGAACAGTTCGACTCTGTTGCGGTCCACCATCCACCAACAACGACAGGGAGGTGATTCCGGTGGGGGCAGTACTGGTTTTGAACGCCGACCTTGGCCCGCTGCACCGGGTCACCCTGCACCACGCGATCCGGATGCTGTGCCGCAGGGTCGCGGTGGTGCACGAATCGGAGCCTGACATACGTATAGGTGTCTTTCCGATGCCGAAGGTGCTGCGGCTGGTGTCCTATGTGGTCACCCGCTGGCGATTCAGCTCCGGCCCGGCCTGGTCGCGTGGAGGTGTGCTGCGCCGTGACGGCTGCCGTTGCGCCTACTGCGGTGGCGAGGCCTTCACGATCGACCACATCCTGCCCAGCTCGCGGGGCGGGCGCAACACCTGGCTCAACACCGTGGCCGCGTGTGCGGCCTGTAATCAGCGCAAGGGCGACCGCACCCCCGCCGAAGCGGGTATGCGACTGCGGTTCGAGCCCAAGGCACCTTCTTGGCATGCCGCAGTGAAGCGCTGATCGGGTCCGGCGGGACCATCACCCCCGCCGGCCCCCAATCCCTTGTCGTCTATTCGGTAGGACGCGGCGCTCTGAACGCCGAAGGCGTGGTTCGAATCCATGCGAGGGAGCGATACACCAGGACCCATGCCCGGGTAGCCCAATTGGTAGGAGGCAACTGGCTTAGAACCAGTGCAGTGCACGTTCGAATCGTGTTCCGGGTACGCAGAAATCGTCCAAGCGGGCGCGCCGACGTTGGAGAGTCGGGCCTGGCTGTAAACCAGGTATTTTTTCAGGGGGTTCGAATCCCTCCGCCCGCACCACGCTGCTCGCGGTCAGGCTCGTGAGCGGCGACCGACCAGGACGGCGCCGATGCCGAGCGCGACCAGGGCAGCTCCACCAAGCGCCAGCGCAGCGGTCGCTGTCCCGGTCTTGGGCAGCTGGCCGCCGGCGGGCGCTGGCGACGTGGTCGATGGTGGTGGCTGGCAATCCAGCTCACGTGCGACATACAGACCGTCGTTCAGGTAGGCCAGCGAGGTTTCGACAGTGTTTTCGTCCAGCGCCTTGCTCGCGGCCGCCTTGACTTTGGGACCACCGCCCGACAGCGTCCGGGTAATCAGGACCAGCAGATCGTCGGACCACACTATCTGCATGCCGTTCTTGAGAAACGCGCGGAGATCCTCCTTGGACCCGTCCAGCGCCTGCTGAGTGGCGTCGGGCAGGCGGGGCAGCGACTCGGCCCGCGCCGCCGACAGGATCTGGTTTGCCCGGACCCGCACCTCGATGTCGGTGGCTGTGTCAAGATCGATGTCGATAAGCTTTCGCATGTCCCGGTACTCCGGGCGATCGATCGTTTGGCAAGCCTCGTTCAGCCCGGGCGATCCGGCTTGAGCGGCCGAAGGCGCCGCCAGGATCAGGAGGATCAGAACGGCCAAACCGGCCGGCAGTTTCCATCGCATGGGTCTTGCCTCCCCGTGATCAATGCAAAACACGAATACTTTATCGCCTCCCTACGGAAAGGCAAGTTCATGGGATTCGAGCTTCTGGCGGGCACCAAGGCGCCCGTGCGGGTGTGGACCGACCCGCACAACATCGAGCCACAGGCCGCCCAGCAGCTGCGCAACATTGGACAGCTCCCGTGGGTGGAAGGCGTGGCGGTCATGCCCGACGTGCACTTTGGAAAGGGTGCCACGGTCGGGTCGGTCATTGCGATGCGGCAGGCGGTTTCGCCGGCCGCGGTGGGTGTGGACATCGGCTGCGGTATGTCCGCGGTGCGGACCTCGCTGACCGCGGCGGATTTGCCGGACAACCTGGCATCTCTGCGCAGCGCCATCGAGGCCGAGATTCCGGTGGGATTCGCCCAGCGTGAAAGCGCGGTGAACACGCGCCGGATACGGGGGTTGGCGCAGGGCGGCTGGGACGCGTTCTGGAATCAGTTCAGCACGCTCGATGAGGGCGTGTCGAAGCTGGAAGACCGTGCCCACCACCAGATGGGGACGCTCGGCGGCGGCAACCACTTCATCGAGGTGTGTGTCGAACAGGGTGGCCTCGACGACGGTCAGGTGTGGCTCATGCTGCACTCGGGATCGCGCAACATCGGCAAGGAGCTGGCCGAGCGGCACATGGCGGTCGCCCGGGGGCTTCCGCACAACGCCGATCTGCCAGACCGCGATCTGGCGGTGTTCCTTTCCGGTACCCCACAAATGGCGGCCTACCGTCGGGACCTTTGGTGGGCGCAGGAATACGCCCGCCGCAACCGGGCCGTCATGATGGCCGTGCTGTGTGAGGTGGTCCGTCAGCACCTGCCGCAGGTGTCCTACGGGGAGCCGATCTCGTGCCACCACAACTACGTCGCCGAGGAACGCTACGGCGGAGTGGACGTGCTGGTGACCCGCAAGGGCGCGATCCGGGCCGGCACCGGCGATCTCGGCATCATCCCGGGGTCGATGGGGACCGGGTCGTACATCGTGCGCGGCCGCGGCAACGAGGATGCGTACTGCTCGGCGTCACACGGCGCGGGGCGGCGGATGTCCCGTAATCAGGCGAAGAAGATGTTCACGCAGCAGGACCTGATGGCGCAGACCGCCGGCGTGGAGTGCCGCAAGGACTCCGGTGTGGTCGACGAGATCCCCGGCGCGTACAAGGACATCACGCAGGTGATGGAGCAGCAGCAGGATCTGGTGAAGGTGGTTGCCCACCTCAAGCAGGTCGTGTGTGTCAAGGGATAGTTCATCGGCGGCACCCCCACCGGGGGGTGCCGCCACCACGCCCCTGTAGCTCAACGGATGAGCAGCGGTTTACGAAGCCGTGGCATGCAGGTTCGAATCCTGTCAGGGGCTCAAATACTGTCCACTGTGGATACCTATGGAAGCACCACGGCTGATGATGGGTGCCCGGTGCGCAGGCTGCGGATACTTCGATTCGGGTTCTAGATGTCGCAGGTTCGAGCCCTGCCGCCCCCACCATGGGGGCGTAGCTCAGCGGGTAGAGCGCTATGTGCCGCAACCGACTTTGTTCTCGGGCACCCCAAGCCAATGCTGCTTCCTCACCGTGGGGGACGAAAAGATGGGCAAGTTCAACAAGATTCGGGTCAAGGCGGCCGCGCTGTCGCCGATCGTCACCGGACGCCGGCCGGCCGGGCGCACTCACGAGGGCGCGCCGGGGTATGCCCGCGACGCCAAGGGCGAGCTGTTCCTGCTCGCGGTTTCCAACATGTCCGGCGAGGACACCTTCTACGAGGCCGCTTCCGCGCGGGACGAACGCTACACCCGGCTGGTGCATGAGGTTGCTACCGTCGATCCGCAGTGGATGGTCGCGTTTCTCGGCTGGCTGCGCACCGGGGCCAACATGCGTTCCGCGTCGCTGGTGGGTGCGCTTGAAGCCGCCAAGGCGATGCTCGCGGCCAACATTGCCGGCTCCCGGCAGCTGGTCGCTGCTGTGCTGCAGCGCGCTGATGAGCCGGGCGAGGCGCTCGCCTACTGGGTTTCCCGCTACGGCCGGGCGATTCCGAAGCCGGTCAAGCGGGGTGTGGCCGATGCGGTGGGGCGGCTGTACACCGAGTACGGTCTGCTCAAGTACGACACGGCGGCAAGGGGTTTCCGCTTCGCCGATGTCATCGACCTCGCCCACCCGGTGCCGGTCGCGCCGTGGCAGAGCGACCTGTTCAAGGTGGCGCTGGAACGCCGGCATCGACGCGATTCCTTTTCCACCAATGCTTTGCCGATGCTGGTGGCTAACGCCGAGCTGCGCGCGGCGGCAGCCAACGACGCCGCCGCTCTGGTTGACCCGCAGCGGCTCAAGGCCGCCGGGATGACTTGGGAAGACGTGCTGTCACTGGCCGGATCCACAGTGGACAAGGCACAGCTGTGGCAGGCGCTGATCCCGTCGATGGGATACATGGCGCTGTTGCGTAACCTACGGGGTTTCGACGAGGCCGGGGTGTCCGATGAGGTTGCCGCGGGTGTCGCGGCGCGGCTGGCCGATCCGGTGCAGGTGGCCAAGTCACGGCAGTTCCCGTTTCGGTTCCTGGCCGCACACGAGCAGACGCCGTCGCTGCGGTGGGGGCACGCTCTGGACAAGGCGCTGCAGGCATCGCTGGCGAACCTGCCGGCATTGCCGGGACGCACGCTGATCCTGGTGGACACGTCGGCTTCGATGACCCAGCGGGCCATGTCGGCGCGGTCGAAGATGACCCCGGCCAAGGCCGCGGCCGTGTTCGGGGTCGCGCTTGCGGCCAAGGGCGAGCGGGTGGACCTGTATGGCTTCGCCGATGGGGTGTTCCGCCACGAAGTACCCAAGGCGGCCTCGGTCCTCAATGAGGTCAAGCGGTTCACGGCGCGCACCGGCGAGGTCGGACACGGTACCCAGATAGTGGCTTCGCTTCGGGCCTCGTTCAAGCAGCACGACCGGGTCGTCATCATCTCCGACATGCAGACCATGAACGGTGCGCACGGCAAGGGGGTCTCCGATGCGGTCCCGGCGCAGGTGCCGATCTACGGATTCAACCTCGGCGGCTACCAGCACGGCGCCTATGCCACCGGCGCGGCCCATCGCCATGAGTTCGGTGGCCTTACCGACGCCACGTTCCGGATGCTTCCGCTGCTGGAAATGGGCAGGAATGCGAGCTGGCCGTGGACGTGAGCACGTGGCTAAAGCGGCGGTGAGGTGAGCGAAAGGGCGAGGAACAGGTCGACCCGGGCGTCGAGGCGGGCCAGGTCGCGGCCGGTCATCTGTTCGATCCGCTGAATCCTGTACCGCAAAGTGTTCACGTGGATGTGCAGTTCCTCGGCGCACTTGGTCCAGGAGCCGGAGCTGGCGAGGAAGGCGCGCAGCGTCGGCACGAGGTCGGCGCGATGCAGGCGGTCGTATTCGAGCAGGGGGCCGAGCAGGCGATCGCGGAAGGCCCGCCTCACCCCGTCGGGGACTGCGGCGAGCAGCATGACATGTGAGGTCAGCTCCTCCTCGCCGACGATGGCCACCCGGTCGCCGCTCATCGCGGCCATGGCGCAGGCGTGGCGCGCCTCATCGAGCGCGCCACGCAGGCTCGCCGCGCCGGTCGCCGTCCCGCTGACGCCGATCCGGAGCGGATTGCCGCCCAGTGCCGGGGCGAGGGCGGTCGCGGCGGCGACCGCGTCGCGCACCTGCTCCGGGCTGGCGGCAACGATGGCGAACGCGGTCTTCTCGAGCACCGCGGTCGCGCTCGGCAGGCGGTAAAGCAGGTCCTCCAGGATCGGCAGGGCCAAGCCGCCTTCGAGCTGCGCCGCGACGATCACCAGGGCGGTGTCGGCCGCCAACCCGGTGAACTTGAGCTGGTAAGCCAGCTCGGTGGGATCGGTGTCGGCGGCGGCCATCCGGATCAGGTCGCGGGCTGCCGCCCGCTTCGACTCGCGGGCGCCTTCCAGGCGTCGCCGCTCCGCCTCGACGAGCGCGGCCAGCTCCCTGGCCAGCTGGTGATGCTGGGGCGCCCATTGGGTGACATCGCTGTCGCAAATGATCAGCCAGTGCACCAGTCGCGGCTGGTGCGGCTCGCCCGCGCCGAGCACCGACATTCCTTGCCCGGCAAGGGGATAGGGCACCTGTTGGCCGGACAGGTAGTGCCGTAACGCCTGGGTCTTGATCTGTTCGCTCAGGGCTGCGCTGTTCGCCGCGATCTCCAGCCCGGTGGGCGAGATGATCCAGCAGCGCATCGACAGCTGTTGCTTGATCAGGTCCAGCACCGCGCCCAGGCCGTCGCCCCCGGCCGCGGCCGAGGCGGACACCAGGTGGCGGTGCCTGCCCAGGAAATCGGTGACATTGTCGGCGCGAATGGGGGACAGCCGCCTTACGACCTGTTCGGTGACGGTGGTGAAGGCGATGTCTGCGGGCACCCGTAGCAGCGGCAGCCCATGCTCGGCACAGGCCGCCCTGAGGTCGTCCGGGATGTTCCCGGAGATGCCGTCGCCGGCGGCGAGCGCGCAGACGCCCGCGGCGACCAGAGCCTTGACGAAGGGGACGGAGTCGGCCGGCGTGCGCCGCCAGACCATGCCGGTGAGCACCAGCTCGCCCCCGCTGAGGTACCGGCTCGGGTTGGGCAGGTCGGTGGTCATCACCGCCACGATCGTGCGATCGAGCTCCGACTCGCCGCTCAGCAGCTCGAGCTTGAGGTCTGCCAGGTCCAGCAGGGCTCTCAGTCGCAGGGGAAACACCTCCTCACTCATCTCCTTCACGTTCGCCTATGAGTTGGTCGAACCTCCAAATCGATCTGTTTCGTGCCGGTGAATTTTCGTCGTTCATGACGCTAGGCTCGATTAGAGATCAATTGCTCTACTTATGGTTTCAGCTGCACATTCCTCTGGGAGGACAGGTGGAGCGTTTCCACTCACTGTCGCACGAAGAGGCAGTGGCCGAGCTTATGACCTGCTGCGCTGTCCGATCCTGGGCGGTCCAGATGTCTGGATTAAGGCCCTTTCCCGACGAGACGGCGTTCGCGGCCACCGGCCGCAAGCTGGCCGAGCAACTGAGCTGGCCCGAAGTGCTGCAGGCCCTATCGGCCCACCCCCGCATCGGCCAGCGCGTCGCAGCGCCCGATGCCGCGAACGCGCCCGATACCGCGCCAGCGCCCGAGGCCGCGCACGCGAGCGAAACAGCGCGGGCGAAGGAGGCGCAGTGGTCGCGGCAGGAGCAGGCGGGCGTGTCCGACAGCTCGCAGGAGGCGCTCGTCGCCGGGAATATCGCCTATGAGCGGCGATTCGGGCACATATATCTGATCTGCGCCACCGGTCTTTCCGGCGAGCAGATGCTCGCCGAGCTCACCCGGCGGCTGGAGAACGACGCCGCGCAGGAGCAGGCCGAAGTGCGGCGGGAGCTAGCCAAGATCGTCGAGCTGCGGTTGCGGAAGCTGGTGGCGGCATGACGGTTTCCACCCACGTTCTCGACGCGGCGCTCGGGCGGCCGGTGCCGGGCCTCGGGATCCGGCTCGAACACGACGGCGCGGTGACGCAAGCCCAAACCGACGCGGACGGCCGGGTCGCCTCGCTGCCCACCCCCGGCAACGGCGTCTACCGTCTGGTCTTCGATCTCGGGGACCGTGCGGGCTTCTACCCGGAGGTCGTCATCGCGTTTCGGGTCACCGACCCGGCCGCGCACTACCACGTGCCGCTGCTGTTGAGCCCGTTCGCCTATTCGACCTACCGAGGGAGCTGACCCGTGGGCATCAAGCTCGGAGCCAACCATTACGGCAAGGCCGAGACCCGCGTGGTCGCGGTGCGCCGGCACCCCGACCGGCACGAAATCAAAGACCTGAACGTGAGCGTGGCCCTGTCCGGTGACATGGACGATGCGCACCTGTCCGGCGACAACTCCAAGGTGCTGCCGACCGACACCCAGAAGAACACCGTCTTCGTCTTTGCCCGCAAGTACGGCATCGGCGAGATCGAAGAGTTCGCCATCATCCTCGCCAAGCACTTCGTCGACAGCCAGCCCTCGGTGCATCATGCGCGAGTCGCCATCGAAGAGTACGCCTGGGACCGGATCGCCTTGCCCAGCAACGGGATCGCACATTCGTTCGCCCGCTCGGGCACGGCTCCGGTGCGCACCGCGGTGGTGCACTACGACGGCACGAAGGCCCATGTGGTCTCCGGCATCAAGGATCTGATCGTGCTCAACTCGACCGATTCGGAGTTCTGGGGCTTCCTCACCGACGAGCTGACGACGCTGAAGGAGACCAACGACCGGATCCTGTCGACCGTGGTGACCGCCGGCTGGCGGCACGCCGACACCACCGCCGATCCCCATCGGGCGGATTGGGGAGCCTCGTTTCGCGAGGCCAGCCGCTACCTGCTGGCGGCATTCGCGGACACGCACAGTTATTCGTTGCAGCAAACCCTTTACGCTATGGGTACCAGGGTGCTGGATCACCGGCCCGAGCTGTGTGAAGTGCAGCTGGAGCTGCCGAACAAGCATCACTTCGTCGTCGACCTGACCCCCTTCGGGCTCGACAACGCCAACGAGGTGTTCATCGTGGCCGACCGCCCCTACGGGCTGATGCACGGCAGCGTGCTGCGCGATGATGCCCCCGACGCCGGCCCGGCCTGGAGCTGACAATGGACTTCCTGCGCCCGCAGACGTGGCCGGAAGCGCTGGCCCGCAAGGCAGAGCGACCCGCGGCGGTGCCGATCGCGGGTGGCACCGATGTGATGGTGGAAGTCAACTTCGACCGCCGCCGCCCGGAAGCCCTGCTCGATCTGACCCGGATCCCGGAGCTGACCGGATGGGAGCGCGACGAGCGCGCCATCCGCATCGGCGCGAACGTCACCTACACCCGGGTCATCGAGGAGCTGGGCGCGGAGCTGCCCGGGCTGGCCATGGCCTCGCGAACGGTTGGCTCACCCCAGATCCGCAATCGCGGCACCATCGCCGGCAACCTCGGCGCTGCCTCGCCCGCCGGTGACGCCCACCCGATCCTGCTGGCGCTCGGCGCGTCGGTGGAGGCGGAATCGGTGCGGGGCACCCGGCTCATCCCGGCCGTCGAGTTCTATGTCGGGGTGAAGCGCCACTCGCTCGCGCCCGATGAGCTCATCCGCGCCGTGCATGTGCCGCTTTCCCCAGGCCCGCAACAGTTCTCGAAGATCGGCACGCGTAACGCGATGGTGATCGCGGTCTGCTCCTTCGCGCTGGCGCTCGACGTGCCCGCCCGGCGGGTGGGGACGGGCATCGGCTCGGCCGCGCCCACCCCGCGGCGAGCCGTGGCCGCCGAGGACTACGTGTCCGGGGCACTGCCGTGGGAGAGCCGCGATCCGATCCCGGACGGGGTGGGTGCCCGTTTCGGCGAGCTGGTGGCGCAGACCGCCTCGCCCATCGACGACGTGCGGGGAAGCGCCGCCTATCGCCGCCATGCCCTGGCCGTGCTGGCCCGGCGCAACCTGGCGTGGGCCTGGAAGGAGTACCAATGCGCCTGAAGATGACCGTCAACGGCGAGAGCCGCGACGCCGACGGGGTGTGGCCGGGCGAGAGCCTGCTCTACGTGCTGCGCGAAAGACTTGGCCTGCCCGGCTCAAAGAACGCCTGCGAGCAAGGCGAATGCGGCTCATGCACGGTCTACCTCGATGGGGTGGCGGTCTGCGCCTGTCTGGTCGCGGCGGGCCAGGCCGTCGACCGGGAGGTGATCACCGTCGAGGGTCTGGCCGACGGCGACCGGCTCGATCCGGTGCAGGAGTGCTTCGTGCAGGCCGGTGCTGTCCAATGTGGATTCTGCACGCCGGGCCTGATCGTGGCCACGCACGACCTGATCGCACGGAACCCGTCGCCCTCCGACGAGGAGATCCGCGAGGCGCTGGCCGGGAACCTCTGCCGGTGCACCGGTTACGAGAAGATCCTCGACGCGGTCCGGGCGGCGGCGCGGCGCAAGGCGGCCCAGACATGACCCTGATCATCGAGAACTGCGCCATAGCCACGGTTTCCGGCCCTGAGCACGCGAGCGGCCATCTCGTCATCGAGGGCGAGTATCTCACCGCGGTCGGGGCGGGCCCGGCGCCTCGGCACGACAACGCCTCCTATGTGGACGCCAGCGGGTGCCTGGCCACGCCCGGTCTGGTCAACACGCACCACCACCTGTACCAGTGGGCGACCCGCGGCCTGGCCCAGGACGAAACCCTCTTCGGCTGGCTCAAGGCGCTGTACCCGATCTGGGCGCGCATAGACTACGAAACGGTGCACGCCGCCGCCGCGGCCGGCCTGGGCTGGCTGGCGCGCACGGGCTGCACCACCTCCAGCGACCATCACTACGTCTTCCCCCGCGACGGCGGTGACCTGCTGGCCGCGGAGATCGAGGCGGCCCGCGCGATCGGGCTGCGCTTCCACCCGACCCGCGGCTCGATGGACCGGGGTGTCTCCGACGGCGGGCTGCCGCCCGACTCTGTGGTCGAAGACCTGGACACGATCCTGTCCGCCTGCGCCGACGCGATCGCGAAATACCACGACCCCGCGCCCAATTCGATGCTGCGCATAGGGATAGCGCCGTGCTCACCTTTCTCGGTCAGCTCCCGGTTGATGACCGAGTCGGCGGCCCTGGCCCGGCAGCATCGGGTGCGGCTGCACACCCACCTGGCCGAGACCCTGGACGAGGAGGAGTTCTGCCTCGCCACCCACGGCTGCACCCCGGCCGAGTACGCCGACTCGCTGGGCTGGCTCGCCGACGACGTGTGGATGGCCCATGGCGTGCACCTGTCCGAGTCGGCGATCAAACGCTTCGCCGAAACCGGGACAGGCACTGCACATTGCCCGAGCTCCAACGCCCGGCTCGGGGCGGGTCTGGCCCCGGTCAAAGCCCTGCTGCGCTCGGGCGCCCCGGTCGGGCTCGGTGTGGACGGCGCGGCCTCGCAGGAATCCGGGATGATGGTCGAGGAGCTGCGCCAGGCGATGTACGCGTCGCGGCTGCGCGCCGGGACAAGCGATCCCGCCGTCTCGCTCAACGCCCGCGACGCGCTCTATCTGGGCACCATGGGCGGCGCGCGCAACCTTGGCCGGCAGGACGAAATCGGGTCCCTCGAGCCGGGAAAGCTCGCCGACATCGCGCTGTGGCGGCTCGACGGGCTCGGCCACGCCGACATCGCCGATCCGGTGGCAGCGCTCGTTTTCGGCCCGCCCGCCCCGCTCAAACTGCTGCTGGTGGGCGGCCGGCCGGTGGTGGCCGACGACGCGCTGAGCAACGCCGACGAGCGGGCGCTGGCAAGCGCGGCCCGGGCAGCGAATCGCAAACTCACGGAGGCGACATGACCAAGCCGCTCACCTCCACCAGCCGCGCCGGTGGCGTCGGCGAGAGCCCGGTGCGGCCCGACGGCCCACTGAAGGTCAAGGGGGAGTTCGCCTACTCGTCGGACCTGTGGATCGACGGAATGCTTTGGGGCGCCACGCTTCGCAGCCCGCACCCGCGGGCCCGGATCACCGGTGTCGACATCGGCCCGGCGCTGGCGATCGCCGGCGTGCGGGCCGTGCTGACCCACGCCGACGTGCCCGGGGACAAGTTCTACGGGATCGATCAGCGCGACCAGCCGGTCCTGGCCATCGACGAAGTGCGCTATCAGGGGGAGCCGGTGGCCCTGGTGGCCGCCGACCATCCGGAGGCCGCCCGGCGGGCGCTGAACAGCATCGAGGTTCACTACGAGGTGCTGGAGCCGATTTTCGACGCCCACAAGGCGCTTTTCGATCCCACGTCGGAGCATGTTCATCCGGGTACCAATCTGGTGCGCCACCAGCCGGTGCGCCAAGGCGATCCCGACGATCCGGCCGTGCGGGCGCAGTGCGCGGTCGTCATCGCCCGCGACTACGAGGTAGGCATCCAGGATCAGGCGTTCCTCGGTCCGGAGTCGGGGCTGGCGATCCCTTCGGAGGACGGCGGAATCGAGCTCTACGTCGCCACCCAATGGCTGCACAACGACCTCGCCCAGATCGCGCCGTGCCTGCGCCTGCCGCAGGAAAAGGTGCGCATGACGATGGCGGGCGTCGGCGGCGCCTTCGGCGGTCGCGAGGATCTGTCGATGCAGATCCACGTCGCGATGCTCGCGCTGCACACCGGCAAACCGGTGAAGATGGTCTACCACCGGGAGGAGTCCTTCTTCGGGCACGTGCACCGGCATCCGGCCGTCATGCATTACGAGCACGGCGCTTCCGCCGACGGCAAGCTGGTTTTCGTGAAGGCGCAGATCGCCCTCGACGGGGGCGGCTTCGCCTCGACCACCCCGGCTGTGGTCGCCAACGCGGCGTCGCTGGGCGTCGGGCCCTACGAGGTGCCGCATGTCAAGATCGATGCATACGGCGCGTACACCAATAATCCGCCCTGCGGCGCGATGCGAGGCTTCGGCGCGGTCCAGGCCTGTTTCGCCTACGAGTCGCAAATGGACGCTGTCGCCGAAGCGCTCGGCATGAGCCCCTGGCGGCTGCGTCAGATCAACGCGGTCAGCGAGGGTTCGACGCTGCCCACCGGACAGGTGATCGACTCGCCGGTGCCGCTGTCGGAGATGCTCGACGATCTGGTGGCGATGCCGTTGCCGCCCAGCGAGGAATTCGACCTGCGCCGGATGCCGGGCGGCGTCTCCAACACCACCCACGGCGAAGGGGTGCGCCGCGGGGTCGGCTACGGCGTGGGCATCAAAAACATCTGCTTCTCAGAGGGATTCGACGACTACTCCACCGCCCGGGTGCGCCTGGAGATGATCGGCGGTGAGCCCGCGGCGCTCGTGCACACGGCCGCCGCCGAGGTGGGCCAAGGGCTGGTGACCCTCAAGGCGCAGATCGCCCGCACCGAGCTGGGCATCGAAAGGGTGACCATTGCGCCCGCCGACAGCCGGGTTGGCAACGCCGGTTCCAGCTCCGCCTCGCGCCAGTCCTACATGACCGGGGGAGCGGTCAAGGAGGCGTGTGCCGCTGTCCGGCAACGGGTCATCGAGCTGGCCGGGGCGCCGGCCGACGCGCAACTCGTCGGCGGCAAGGTGGTGACCGCGCTCGGCGAGGTGGTGGCGCAACTGGCCGACGTGCTTGGCGACACGGCGATCGAGGAGACGCGGGAATACCGGCACCGGCCCACCGAGCGGATGAATCCCCTTACCGGGCAAGGCAATTCACACGTCCAGTTCGCCCTCTGCGTGCATCGCGCGGTGGTCGACGTCGACGTCGAGCTCGGCCTGGTGCGTGTCGTCGAGCTGGCCGCGGTACAGGACGTGGGTAAGATCATGAACCTGCTTTCCCTCGAGGGCCAGATCCACGGCGGCACCGCCCAGGGGCTTGGCCTGGCCGTGATGGAGGAGATTCAGGTGGCCAACGGCAAGGTGCTCAACCCCTCCTTCACCGACTACCTCATCCCGACCATCCTCGACATGCCGCCGATGCGGCTGAAAATACTTGAGAACGCCGATCCGCATGCCCCCTATGGGTTGCGGGGCGCGGGCGAGCCGCCGACCCTCTCCTCGACCCCGGCGATCGTGGCGGCCATCCGCCAGGCCACCGGGCTTGCCCTGAAACGGGTCCCGATCCGGCCGGAACATCTCACTGGAACGTTGGCTTCATGATCGCTCAGTCCAGACACCGGCGCGGCGCTGCGCGGCGAACGAAGGAGGCTATGGCATGACCCTGATGTTCCTTAACGGCGGTGCGATGCGCGGCGGTCCGCTCAACCATTTGCTGCTGGGCGCGCCGCTTCTCGGCGAGGTCCGCACGGCCGCCCGCTACCGCTTCTACTCGGTGGGTGACCGGTACCCGGCGCTGCAAGAGGTGAGCAGCGGCGGCGTCGAAGTGGCCGGCGAGGTCTATGACGTGCCGATGGAGGTGCTGCGCGATAGCCTGCTGCCCGCCGAGCCGCCCGAGCTGGAGCTAGGGGTGATCGAGCTGGCCGATGGCCGGCCCAGCCTGGCGATGGTGTTGCGCCGCGAGTTCGGCGCGCAGACCGAGCTGACCGACATCAGCGCCATCGGTGGGTGGAGGGCCTACCGTGGGCAGGGCTGAGCTGACCGCCATCAGGTCGCGCCGGGTGGTGCTGCCCAATGGCGAACGCCCGGCCACCCTGCGCATCGACGACGGGAAGATCAGCGAAATCCTGCCCTACGAGTCGGGGGCGGGCGCTTACGACTGCGGCGACGATGCTCTTCTGCCGGGTCTGGTCGACACCCACGTGCACATCAACGAACCCGGACGCACCCAGTGGGAGGGCTTCGCCACCGCCACCCGGGCCGCGGCCGCGGGCGGGGTGACCACCCTGCTCGACATGCCGCTCAACAGCCTGCCACCGACCGTCGAAGTGGCCGCGCTCAAGCTCAAACGCGAGGCGGCGCAAGGACAATGCGTGGTCGACGTCGGCTTCTGGGGCGGCGCGATCCCGCAGAACCTGGCCGACCTGCGCCCGCTGCACGAGGCCGGGGTCTACGGTTTCAAGTGTTTTCTGGCCGACAGCGGCGTCCCCGAGTTCCCGCCCTTGGACAGCGCACAGCTGCAGGCCGTGCTGGGCGAGGTGCGCCGATTCGGGGGGCTGCTCATCGTGCACGCCGAATCGGCCGCGGCGTTGGGTCAGCTGGGCGAATCGCAGCGCTACCAAGACTTTCTCGACTCGCGGCCGGGACGCGCCGAGGTCGAGGCGATTGCCCTGCTGGCCGAGCTGGCACAGGGCGCACGAGTCCACGTGCTGCACCTGTCGTGCGCGGAGGCGCTGGAGACGATAGCGGCCGCGAAGCGGCGCGGTGTGAAGCTGACCGCCGAGACCTGCCCGCACTATCTGACCCTGACTGCGGAGGAAATAGCCAACGGCGCCACCGAGTTCAAGTGCTGCCCGCCGATCCGCGACGCGGGCAACCGCGACCGGCTCTGGGCCGGGCTCGCCGCGGGCACTATCGACTGCGTGGTCTCCGACCATTCGCCCGCGACGCCCGAGCTGAAACTGACCGGCAGCTTCACCACCGCGTGGGGCGGGATAGCGTCGCTTCAGCTCGGCCTGCCTCTGATGTGGACGCAGGCCCGCCAGCGCGGTCACGGGCTGACCGACATCGTGCGCTGGATGGCCGATGCCCCGGCCCGGCTCGCCGGGGTCACCGGCAAAGGGCGGATTTCCGTTGGGGCACAGGCAGACTTGGTGCAATTCCAGCCCGAAGCCGACTTCGTCGTCGATCCCGCAGCGCTGCACCACCGGCACCCGGTTTCGCCCTACGCCGGACGTCGCCTCACCGGCGTGGTGCGCTCGACCTGGCTGGCCGGTGCGGCAGTCGACCCGGACAAGCCCAGCGGAAGGTTGCTGACCCGATGAGCTACGTTGATCTCGCGTCCCGCGCGCTTGGCGGCGCCGTGGTGGCCGCCAACGACGAGTCGTTCTGCGCCGCGGACCATCTCATCGATCCGCGTGCGCCGGTGTTCAGCCCGCAGACATTCGACCACAATGGACAGATCTACGACGGCTGGGAGACCCGCCGCCGCCGCGAGCCGGGCCACGATTGGGCCATCGTCCGGCTCGCCGCCCCCGGCATCGTGCGCGAGATGGTGGTCGACACGGCCTTCTTCAAAGGAAACTATCCACCGCAATGCAGTCTGTCCGCTGCGCGGGTGCAGGGCTACCGGTCGGCTGCTGAGCTTTCCGACGTGCCCTGGACGCCGCTTGTCGAGCTGGCCGCGGTTAAGGGCGACACCGCCAACACCTTCGCCGTCAACGATGACGCCACCTACACCCATGTGCGGCTCGCGATCCATCCCGACGGCGGGGTGGCGCGGCTGCGCGTGCACGGCGAGGTGGTGCCCGATCTGGAGCTGCTTTCCTTGGTACCAAGTGATTTAGCGGCTCTGGTCAATGGTGGAAGGGCGATCGGCTGTTCCGACGCGTTCTTCTCTTCCCCCAACAACATGCTCATGCCTGGCCTCGCCCGCACCACCGGGGAGGGCTGGGAGAACCGCCGCCGCCGCGACGACGGCCACGACTGGGCCCTGATCCAGCTCGCCGCGCCGGGCAGGCTGCTGCTCGCCGAGCTCGACACGACGCATTTCAAGTTCAACGCGCCCGGCTGGGCCGAGCTGGTGGGCCACACCGCGGATGGGCAGCAGGCCACCATCCTGCCCAAGACCCGGCTGCAGCCCGACACCCTGCACCGATTCCGGTTGCCCAGCGAGCTTCCCGCGGTGGAACGGGTTCAGCTGAACATCTTTCCCGACGGCGGAATAGCCCGCCTCCGCCTCATCGGCACACCGAGCCCGGCGGTTAGCTAGCTCATGACCCGATGCCGAAGTCGGCGGCGATCTCGGCGTTGGTCGGCGGCGAATCCCAGTCGCCGGACAAATCTAGCTGCCCAGCAAGCGAACCAATCGCTACCCGGTTGACATCGCGCACCAGGGGGACGATCTCCGCAAGCGGAGTCTCCGCGCGATCATTGATGATCTCAGCCGACAACACCATCACCTCCTGCTTGGCTAAGGCCTTAGTCTAGCGCTGGGGCTTCGCCGCGGACCCCGGACAGCACACCGAGGAGAATGTGGACCATGCCCACCCCAGCGCCCCGGCCCAAGCAGCTCGACTCGCCCCTGGTCCCCAGGGTTATGAGGTACATGGCCAAGTGCCAGGTCTGGGTCTACCGGCGCACCCGTGGCCGCATCGGCGGAAAGTGGCGAGTCGGCGCGGGGCTGCGCAAGCCCGTGCCCACCCTGCTGCTGGAGCATCGCGGCCGCCGGTCGGGGCAGACCTTCACGACCCCGCTGCTCTACATCATCGACGGGCTTAACATCGTCGTGGTGGCTTCGCAAGGTGGGCTGCCCAAACATCCACAGTGGTACCACAATCTGCTCGCCACTCCCGACACCCGGGTGCAGATCCGAGCCGAGCACAAGCTCGTCCGGGCCAGAATCGCAGACCCGCAGGAACGGGCCAGGCTGTGGCCGCTGCTCGTCGACGCCTACGCAGACTTCGACAACTATCAGTCCTGGACCGAGCGCGAGATCCCGGTGGTGATCCTGCAACCCGCTGACGCCTAAGCCACGTAAGCGTTTCTGAGCCGCTGCACGGTTTCCGCGGGCAGTTGCAGCCCATCGGAGAAATAACCGTCGATGGATCCGTAGCGTTGCCGCATCTCGTCGAGGGCGGCGGCCAGGTATTCCCGTTGCACGCCGAGCACCGGGATCAGCAGGTCGGCGTTGCCGCCCGCCGCCACGAACCGGTCGAAGAACGGCTTCAGGGTGGGCAGCAACTGCTCGTTGGTGAGCAGATATTCGGCGTAGACGTCGTCCTCGGCCACGCCCAGGAGCAGCAGCAGAGCGGCGGCCGCCCAACCCGTGCGGTCCTTGCCGGTGGTGCAGTGAAACAGGATCGGGCCGTTTTCGGCCTCGGCGATGTCGGTGAAGAACTCGCGGTAGCCGGTCAGCGCGCTGGGCAGCCCGATGAGTGTGCGATAACCCTGCTCGAAGAGGGCGACGCCACGGCCTTCGCCGAATATGCGCTCAGCCGCTTGCGGATCGGACAGGGCGTCGAAGATCTGGGTGGGCGCCGCGCCGGGGAGGTCTTTGACGATGTCAACGACGACGTGGCGAGCGCCGGGTGGCAGCTGCTCAGGCGCCGCGGCGCGCTCGCCGTCGGTGCGCATGTCGTAGACCGCGCGGATGCCGAGCCGGGCGAACTCGTCGGCGGCCGCACCCTCCAACACGGTCAGCTGGGCCGAACGAAACAGCAGCCCGTGGCGGACCCGACCCGGCCCGGCAGGCCAACCGCCCAGGTCTCTAAGATTTGGCACACCTTGGATCCCCGCGTAAAGCCCTGCCATGCCTGCCCCGTATCTCTCGTCAATCCCGCAGCTATGGTTGATCATAAATGACTTTTACCGTCGTTCAATGTGGGCCTGCGTTTGCGGGCCGATGAGGTCCAAAGTGTAGCCAGCGGGGTAGGCGGGGTTTGCCTTGCCGGGCCACCAAAGGTCGGCAGCCTGCGGCGGCCTGTCGCGGGCGAGCCGGGCCCGCAGCCTGAGCGCACGGGTGACCAGCCACGTCATGGCTTTTGCGGGCGTGGGTAAGCCGAGAGCCCGGCGCATCGGCTCGTCCAGCAGCACGTCAAGCGCCGCGCTGGCGACGGGCCGTAACGGCCGGGGTAACCGCTGGGTCGCCATCTTTCTAGATGCCTCGATGAGGGCCTTCGCTGCGGGGTCGAAGGCGAAATGGTCGCGCTCGTAGCGGTCGAACCATGCTTCGTAGGCCTCCCAGGTGTCCGGCAACGCGTCGATGTTCATGTGTTCGCCCAGGCGGCGGTAGAAGTGAAAGGTGGCCGCACGCTGCGCCGTGGTCAGCTTGCGAGCGCCGAAGCGGTCGATCAGACGGCTGGGGATGAAGATCAGCGTGCCCAGGACGTACCTGTACTCGTCGTTGGTGATCTCGTAGATGAGATGCATGCGGTTGAGCCGGGAGACGATCTCCCGGCCACGCGGGTGCTCGAAACCGTGGTAGATCAGCTCGTACATGATGATGCCGGTGTCATAACCGCGTTTGACCGGCCTGCTGATCAGCTCGCCGGTGTCCAGCAGGAGCCGGGCGATGGACGGAATCGCATAGGTGCGGTAGAAGGCGATCTGCAGGCCGAGCCGGGCTTCCCGCCGGAATTGGCTCAACACCAGGTCGCGGTAGACAAGCTCTTCCCCGTGGCGTTGCTTCACGGCACGACTGTGCCTCAGACCGCCCGGATCCGCCAGCGGTTACCCGCTGGCCAGTCCATTTGCGGACAGCGGGCGACGTATCAATGTTTTCGCGCGCTGCCTCTGTCTGGGTAACAGCCGCCTAGTGAAGGGGACATCGTGACATCACCGGCCAAGGCAGACCCGATCGAGCTCAGCGTGTGGGTCGCCAAAACCATCCTGGACTGGATCAAGACGCAGGACGGAGTGAAAGACAAGCAGCAGGCCAACTTCACCGTCGGCGTCACCAAGGGTGGCCGCATCATCATCAGCAAGGTGGGCGGAATCACCAAGGCTTCTGCCATCATGAAGGATCTGAAGACAAACATCACCACTTTCCCTTGGTACCACAAGAGTCTTGAGATATACACCGCGCAGACGTTCAGCGAGCTAGGCAACAGCAACCACGGCGAGATGTGTGTGCTGGCCGCTTCGGACGCCATGGTCGATCCGCTGATCTACATGCTGTGCGCCGGGGACAACTGTGCCGCCTGCCATGACACGCTGCTGTCGGCGAAAGTCATGTCCGGCAACGCGAAGGCCGACGGCACCCAGGCCGGCTGGTCGCATCCGCGGGCCAAAATCGCGCTCGGCAACCAGCTGTCCAGCTCGTGGGAGAAGCAGATTGAGGAACTGCACCGATACAACACCAGCTCGGACGAGGAGAAGAAGAGCTTCACCTCGACGCACCTGCAGATGCTCTACGGCGCGCCCGCCGGCAGCTTCGAGCGTCTTGTCTGACATAGGACAAAGGGCGCCGCGATGAGCGCGGCGCCCTCGTTGCGTGGTATCAGGTGGTGATTCTTCCGGTTCCGGAGTTGGCCATGACGCTCGCCTTGACGCCACCGGAGGCTTCCGCGGTGTACCCGTAGGGGATCGAAGCCACCGATCCGCCGGTCTGGCCACCGCCACTGTTGACGAAGGTGTTGTTGCGCGCCACCAGAGTTCCGGCCGGGCTTGAACCCTCGCCGAGGTGGAACGGGTCCGGCACGTTCTCGAAGTAGTTGCCCTCAACGAGTACGCCACCCTCGATCGTCGACGCCACGCCGTAGTCACCGATGTTGCTGTAGTAGTTGTTGAACACGTGCACCGGGTTGCCGAAGCGCACGCGAGGATCGCGCGAGTTGCACCCGGCGAACCAGTTGTGGTGGTAGGTCACGCGCAGGTGGCCGCGATCCTCGGCGGCGTTGCTGTCGCTGTGCCCGACCAGAGAGCACTTGATGTGGTCGTGCAGCCTGTTCCACGACACGGTGACGAAGTCGGCGGCGTGCGTGATGTCGAGCAGGCCGTCGTAGAAGTCGGTGCCATGCGTGGTGTCACTGGACAGATCGTTGTGATCGATCCAGAGCCGGGTCGCGTGGTCGATGTGGATGGCGTCACCGTTGCCGCTTCCGGCTTGCACAAAGCCGATTCGCATGTTGCGGACGATGACGTTGCTGACATCGCGCATGTTGAGCCCGCAGCCGTTGAGCCCGGAGCCGGAACCGACGCCGAGAATCGTCTTGTTCGACGCCACGCGCACATCAGCGGAACAGCTGAAGCTTCCCTGCACCCGGATGATCATCGCTGAGGTGGAAGCGGCCGCCGTGGTCAGCGCGGACAGGCTGGTCACCGTGACCGTTGCCCCGCCTGCACCGCCGGTGGTGCCTCCGCCCTGGGTCGCCCAGCCGATCAGGCCGTTGTTCGGTGGTGGTGGCGACGGTGGCGGCGAACTCGGGGGAGTGGTGCCACCCACCTCGAAGTCGAGGAAGTCGATGTTCGCCAGGCCGTTGGCTGTGGTCGGGCTGAGCCGGATGGTGTTGTTGCCCGCGTTCACCGTGGCGGTAAGGGTCTTGGTGACCCAGGTCGTCCAGGCGCCGGTGCCCTCGTACGAGACGTTCTGGACGGTCGCGCCGTTGACGATCAGGTTGGCGGGACGGGCCGTGGTGGTGCCGTTGGCGAACCGGACGCCGAGGGTGGCCGTCCCGGCCGCCGAGGCGCTCACCGTGAACTGCAGGTCGGCCCCGACCGCGTTGGTGGCGTTACAGAACCCGCTGCCCGAAAAGCCGGCGTGGTCGGAGTCGATGGTCCCGTTGCAGGTGGCCGGTGAATTCTCGGCCTCATACCTGGTCGGCGCGGCATAGGCCGTCCCGCTGTTGAGAACCATGGCCGCGGTCACGATGGTGGCCAATGCGACTGCACCGCCACCGATTGACCGCCGCTTTACTGACGAAGCTGCCTTCATTCGCTTGCTCCTGGGGGTCTCGGCCCCGCTTCGGCGGCATCATGCGAACGCCGATCGAACCGGGCGCATGCGTGAATGATGATGCGACGCCGCCCGGTAGCGCCGATAGGAAAGCGCTTTCCCATCGACAAAGATGATAGTGATGGATTGCGTACGGGTCAACACGTGGCGCTTTATAGTTTGGCGATCAAACGAATGCTGGACCATCCGCGGGCCAATCGGTACAGTTACACGCGGCGATAACGGGCGCGCCATCAGTGTCCATTTCTGACACCCGAGGATGTGCCATGCCCTCACGTGCCCTGCGCATGTGCGCCGTCATTGCGGCGTTCACCCTGCTCCCACCCGTCTTCGTCGCCAGCTCAGCGGCGGCGGCGCCGGTCGTGTTCACCTCGACCGCGGTCAACCGCAACGGCAACAACTGCGCCACCGTGCCCGGCGGCCAGACCGGCAACGGCGTCCAGCTGACCCAGGAGGCCTGCACCGGCAACGCCATTCAGAACTTCACCTTCACCCCGGTCGCCGGCACCACCGACCAGTACAACATCGCCACCGTCGCGGCGGGCCGCTGCGTCGACGTGTTCGGAGCGTCGACCGCGGACAACGCCACGATCATCCAGTGGAGCTGTCACGCCAACAACAATCAGCGTTTCCGGCTGGTTCCGGTGGCGGTGTCCGGTACAGATAAAACTTTCAATCTCCAAGCAGTGCACTCGGGCAAGTGCATCGTGCCCAACGCCGGCGCGGCCACCGCGGGCACCGCGCTCGTCCAGCTTCCTTGCAGCACAGCGACTTCGCGGGTGTGGCGGCTGGCCGGCTACAACCCGGGCACGCCCGGCGGCGGCGGCACTTTCCGCAACCCGCTGGACCCGCAGGGCGCCGACCCGTGGCTGACCTACTACAACGGCTTCTACTATCTGGCCGCCACCACTTGGAACCGCACCATCACCATGCGCCGCTCCGCCACCCTCGGCGGCCTGGCCACCGCGCAGGAGACGGTCATCTTCAACCTGACCCGCCCCAACGGCGCGGGCACCCTGTGGGCGCCGGAGTTCCATCTGCTCACCGGTCCCAACGGAACCCGTTGGTACCTCTACTACACAGCCGGTGTGGAGCCGTTCAACCTGGGCACCCAGCGCATCCATGTGCTGGAGAGCGCCGGGCTGGACCCGATGGGCCCCTACACCTGGAAAGCCGACATGCTCGACCCGCAGCAGGACAACACGTGGGAGCTTGACGCCGGCATCTTGCAGCTCAACGGAAACCTCTACCTGATGGGCACGTTCTACAACGGCCAGCAGCCTTTGTTCATCCGGCCGCTGAGTAACCCGTGGACGGCCAGCGGCACCCGCCGCATCCTCACCACCGCGACCCTGCCCTGGGAGACCATCGGCGGCTCGGTGGCGGAAGGCCCGGTAGCGTTGCAGCGAAACGGGAAAACCTTCATCGTCTACTCCGCCAGCCACTGCTCGACGCCCGACTACAAGCTCGGCATGCTCACCTACAACGGTGGCGACCCACTGCTCTCCTCGTCCTGGATCAAGTCGCCGAACCCGGTCTTCCAAAGGTCCAACGCCAATGGCGTGTACGGGCCCGGGCACAACGGCTTCTTCAAGTCGCCGGACGGCACCGAAGACTGGATGGTTTACCACGCCAACGCCTCCGCCTCGGCGGGCTGCGACGTCAACCGCACCACCCGCGCCCAGAAGTTCACTTGGAACGCTGACGGCACACCGAATTTCGGCGTCCCAGCCGCGCTGAGCACGGCCCTGCCTGTTCCGTCGGGCGAGCCGACCTCCTGATAGTCACGCCCCGGCCGCCGGCTCTGTGCCGGCGGCCGGGGCGCTGGCTTTCACCTCATCGGCGATGACGGCCGCTGGGTGCGCGCGTCAGCTCATTGCGCGGCGGGCTGCCGGAAGCGCGCGTGGTCGAGAAGTCGTACACGAGGTGACAAGGCTTAACCGGCGCGGCTCCAGATCGCGGCCGCCGCCGGTTGCCCCGCCTTGACCTGCCGCTGGCGAGCGACCGCGGCAGGAATGCGAAGGATGCACAGCAGGCACACCAGGCCGGCGATGAGCGCGGCCACCAGGATCGGCCACGGCTGGTCCCCCAACCCGGTCATGCGCCCCGATCGGGCTGACGAAAGGTAGAACGCCAACAAAGCCACCGCGGCGATGCCGAAGAACACGCCGAGGCAGCCGAACAGAGCCGTGGACGAGCTTGGCGCCACCGCAAGCAGCCGCGCGGAGACGACTCGGGGCGCCGCTTTCACCGTCTGCCGTGCCGCTTGGCGCTTGGCGATCGAGGCGTCGCTGTCGAGGAGCACCCGGCGGGCCGCCTCGGTGCCCGCGGCCGAGCTGTAAGCGTCGGGCACGCTGAGGACAGCGTCGCCCTGTCCACATCGGGGACACGTTGCCGGCTGATTGCCATAGCTGTCCGAAACCATGCCTACACCGCCATCCGCGAAATTTGCCATGACCTGGTTGACGGTATCGGACTTTCGCGGTTCATCTTCGGCCCGCCTTGCGCCTTACGCTCAGTGGCAGGCCATCGACCGGTGTCGTTGACAGACAGGAAGTCCAGTCGTAAAGTCTGTTTACTTATCCGGTTCAGTAACGATCGCGAAGGAGGTAAGCCCGTGCGTCGCCACCTCTGGCGGACAGCCATCACGGCTGCCGTCCTGGCCCTGGCCGTCGTCACGGTCGGCCAAGCCGCGGCCCTGTCCTTCCCCCCGTCCACCCGGGCTCAGCTGATCAGCTTCCTCACCGGGATCTCGGGGCAGAGCATGCTTTCCGGGCAACACAACCGGGAGCCCAACTCCGATCCGACCCGCTATACCCGTCTGGCGCAGGGCATCACCGGCCAGACGCCGGGGTTGTGGGGCGGCGACTTTCTCTTCCTGCCGGCCGATGTCGGTGCCCGGCAGACCATGGTCAGCGAGGCCATCCGGCAATGGCAGGCGGGCTCGGTCGTCGCCCTCACCTGGCACCTGTGCCCGCCGACGATCGGCGCCACGTGCGGCTGGGACACCGGCGGCATCCTGGGCGATCTGACCAGTGCCCAGTGGACCGAGCTGATCACCGATGGCACCAATCTCAACAACCGGTTCAAGCAGCGGCTGGACGAGGCCGTGCCCTACCTTCGGCAGCTGCAGAACGCCGGGGTACCGGTGCTGTGGCGGCCCATTCACGAGATGAACGAAGGCTGGTCGTGGTGGGGCGGTCGTCCCGGAGCCAACGGCAGCCGCCGCCTCTACCAGATCGCGCACGACTTCCTCACCGGTACCAGAGGGCTGACCAACCTGGTCTGGGTGTGGAACGTCAAGGACGTCAACATGGGCTCGCTGGGCGACTATTGGCCGGGTGCGTCCTATGTGGACATCGCCAGTCTCGACGTGTGGGTCAAGATGGAGCCCAGCGCCAGCGACTATCAGGCGATGCTCGGCGTGGCGGGCGGTAAGCCGATCGCCCTGGCCGAGGTCGGCCGCGTGCCCAGCCCGGCGCTGATGAACGCCCAGCCGCGCTGGGCCTGGTGGATGGTGTGGGCGGAATGGCTCACCGATCCGGCCTATAACACCAACGCCGCTGTGCAGAGCTCCTACTTCGCGCCCCGGGTGCTCAACCGTGGCGAGTTCAGCATCCCGGGCGGCGGGGGCGGCGCACGCACCGGTCCGGTCACCGGCGTCGCCAGCGGCAAATGCGCCGACGTGGCCGCCTCGAACCCGGCCAACGGCACCCAGGTGCAGCTGTGGACGTGCAACGGCACCGGCGCGCAGATCTGGGCGGTCGGCGCCGACGGCACCGTACGTGCCCTGGGCAAGTGCCTGGATGTCAACGGCGGTGTCAACGCCAACGGCACCAGGGTGCAGATCTGGGACTGCATCAGCGGCAACCCGAATCAACAATGGACCTACAGCACGGGTGCCAGAACGCTGGTGAACCCGCTGACCGGAAGGTGCCTGGACGCCACCGGGCAGTTCACCGCCGACGGCACGCCGCTGCAGATCTGGGCCTGCAACGGCCAGACCAATCAGCAGTGGAACCTGCCCGCTTGACCCGCGCCATGCGCAGGGCGACCCCGTCGGCGTCGCCCTGCGCATCGGTGATTACGGCGTGAGGACGACGCGCCCGCCGACACCGCCCTTCTCGAGCAGTTCGTGCGCGGCACGGGCCTGGTCGAGCGGAAACGCCTGGGCCACCCGAAGACGAAGTACGCCGTCGTCGACTAGTTTGGACAGTTTGGTGAGGCGGGCGCCGTCGGCGAACACCTCCTGGACGACGACGCGGGTGCCGCGGATCGGGGGCGGCGCGAAGGGGGCCACCAGCGCGACGAAGGTGCCGCCGCCGCGCAGCGCCTGATGCGCCGTGATGCCTAGGACAGCGGCGTCGATCACCGCGTCCACCCCGCCGGGAACGATGCCGCGCACGGTCGCGCCGAGGTCGTCGGCGGAGGTGATGACCTCGCCCGCGCCCAGGGCGCGCACCCTTTGCGCGTCGTGGGGCCGGGCGAGGGCGATCGTGCGCAGCCCGCGCAGCGCCGCGAGCTGAAGCGCGAAGCCGCCGACACCGCCGGAGGCGCCGGTGACCAATAGCGTTGCGCCGGGCTCGAGGCCGGCCAGGTCCAAGGCGCGATCGGCGGTGAGCGCGTTGAGCGGAAGGGTGCCGGCGTCGGTGAGCGGAACCGAGGCCGGGGCGGGGGCGACGGCGGACTCGTCCAGTACCACGTATTCGGCGTGCGCGCCCGGGGCGAACAGCAGGTCGCGCAGCCCGATCACCGCGTCCGAAGTTTGGAAGCGGGTGACGCCCGCGCCGGTGGCGTCGATGTGGCCCGCGACATCCCAGCCCAGCCCGAACTGTGGCAGGGCGGGCATGAGCCCGGCGTGGATGAGGCGTCCCGCGCGGGCGGAAAGGTCTATCGGATTGACCGCGGACGCGGCGACCCTCACCCGGACCTGCAGCTGTCCGGGCTGGGGCAGTGGGCTTTCGGCAAGCTCGAGCACGTCGGGGCCGCCGGGGGTGCGTACGATGATCGACTTCATGGAATGAACGCTAGGCAGCGGCGGTTGGTCGGCAAAGAGAGCACTTTCGAGTGCCTGGAGCACCCGGAGGAAACCATCACCACGATGAGCGCCACGGACAAGCGTGAGCTGACCCGTCATGAGTACAACGCCAACCTGGCGCAGTGTCCAGGTCACGAACTGCTGGCGGTGTTGAGTGACAAGTGGGTGACCCTGGTCGTCAGCGCGCTGGGGGAAGGCCCACTGCGGCACAGCGAGTTAAGGCGGACAGTCGCGGGCGCGAGCCAGAAGATGCTCACCCAGACCCTGCGCAAGCTCGAACGCGACGGGCTGGTCAGCCGCGCCGTCACCGGCTCTGTCCCGCCCCGGGTCGACTACGAGCTGACCCCGCTGGGCCACAGCCTGCTTCCGTTGCAGAAGGCCATCAAGGCCTGGGCGGAGGCCCACATCGGCGCGGTGCACGACGCCCGCGAGCGCTACGACACGGCCACTGTCCGATGAGGAATCGTGTGGCTGTCCACCTTGCTCACGGCGCACGGCGGGTGGAGACCACCATCGCCAGCTCCCATCGCGTGCCGTCGGCGTGCCGCCAGGTCTCGGCCCAGGCGAAGAAGGTCTCCTCCGCTGTGATGGCGCCGGTGTCGTCGGGATAGGTCAGCTGGACCCGCTTGGTCACCAGCACCGTCGCCAAACTGCCGTCGCCGGAAACCTCGATGACCGGCTCCGCGATGTCCTCCCACGCCTGGAAGGTGACCAGGCCGAAGTAGCGCTCGAAGCGCTGCAGGCTCTCCTCGCGGCTGGGCCGGGACACTACGCCATCGGAGACGGACACGAAGTCGCCGGCGAACATGGCCACCATCGCGGCGGCATCACCCTCCAGGTGTGCCCGGCGCTGCTCTGCTTGCAGCCCCAGCAATTCCTTCACGGCACGCATGGGCTCCACGGTATCGCTGCCGCCAGCGTCGCCTGCGTGTCCTCACTTCGTCAACCATTGCGATGAGGAAAGCTTATGCCATGTGTACCACCAGTATCGCCGGCTTGGATCATGGCGCTAGATCGCCCAAGCACGCCTCATCGCCCCGCGCGGCTGAACCCCGGAGGGCCAAATGATTGATCGTAGGAGTTTGCTGTTGGGCGGCCTGGCCATGGGCACGCTCGGGGCATCCGCCGGATACAGCACGTCGCCGTTCGTGGCCACGGACGGGCCTGAGGTGCTGGCCGCCGACGAGGCGCGATCGCGCGGCCCCGTGGTCGAGTTCCGGGTGGAGGCCCGGACGTCCGAGGTGGACCTCGGCGGCAGGGTCATGCCGGCCTGGTGCTACGGCGGAGCCATCCCGGGCACGCCGGTGCGGGTGAAGGTCGGCGACCGGCTGAAGGCGACGATGGCCAACCGGTTGCCGCACGAGACCAGCATCCACTGGCACGGCATCCCGGTGCGCAACGACGCCGACGGCGTGCCGCACCTGACGCAGGAGCCCGTCGCCCCCGGCGCCGACTACACCTACCAGTTCACCGCGACCCACCCGGGCACCTACTGGTTCCACCCGCACACCGGAACTCAGCTGGATCGCGGCCTGTACTCGCCGCTGATCGTCGAGGATCCGAATGAGCCTCTGGTCTACGACAACGAGTGGATCGTGGTCCTGGACGACTGGACGGAACGCGATCCCGACGAGGTGCTCGCCGATCTGGAAAAGGGGATGACGCACGCCGGGATGGGGCACACCAGGGCCACCAGCAACCTTTTGGGAGGCGATGCGGGCAACGTGCAGTACCCGTATTTCATTCTCAATGGGCGCTCGCCCGCCGATGCCGCGGTGTTCCAAGCCAAACCGGGGCAGCGGGTCAGGATCCGGTTCCTCAATGCGGGTTCCGACACCGTTTTCCGGGTCGCTGTCGGCGGCCACCAGATGCAGGTGACCCACGCCGACGGCTACGCGGTAGTGCCGGTCCAAACCGATGCCCTGCTGCTCGGTATGGGCGAACGGTACGACGTCATCGTCACGCTCGGCGATGGGGTGTTCCCGTTGGTGGCGCTGGCCGAGGGCAAGAACGACGCCGCTTTCGCGATCATCCGCACCGGGGGCGGGGAAGCGCCGCCCGCCTCGGTGCGCCCGGCCGAGCTGAACCGCCACATCGTCAGCTACCGTCAGCTCAAGCCGGCCGCCGCCGTGGAGATGCAGTCAAAGCTGCTGGACCGATCGATCCGGCTTCAGCTCACCGGCAGCATGCGCGGCTACAACTGGGGCTTCAACGGCAAGCGTTTCGACCACGCCAAGCCGCTCAAGAACCCCTATGAGGTGGTGATCGGGGAGCGGGTGCGGTTGGACTTCATCAACACCACCGGCATGTTCCACCCTGTCCACCTGCACGGTCACACCTTCGCGCTCGGCAGTCCGGCCGGGCCGCGCAAGGACACCGCGATCGTCCTGCCCGGCCAGGTGCTGAAGGCCTACTTCGACGCGGACAATCCCGGTCTGTGGATGATTCATTGCCACAACGTCTACCACGCCGCGGCCGGCATGATGGCCGTGCTCGCCTATCGCCGGGAGGCATGAGCGGCCATCCGCGCTCGAGAGGTCGGTGGGCGCGCTCGCGTTACTGCGGGCGCGCCCACCGACCCCCGGCTTAACCCGGCTCCTGCTAGGCGGCGGGGCCGACTGAGGTTAGGGCGGCGCGGAGGTTGGGCAGTGGGCCGATGCGCTGGCTCAGGTCGCCGGTCTGCGCGGAACCGGTGGCCTTGAGCAGATTGCTCATCTGGCTGGCGGTCATGACCTGGCGGCCGGTGGCTTTGAGGTAGGACTGGATGGCCACCACGACCCCGGTGACGATCGGGCCCGCGCCGGAGGTGCCGCCGAAGGACCGGGTGTAGCGGACGTTGATGTTGGCCGGCGTGGTGCCCCCGAAGAGGTTGCCGTTGCTGCCGGTGGTGGTGATGTTGTTGCCCCAGCCCTGCACGTCGACGCGGGAGCCGTAGCTGGAGAAGCTAAGGCGGGAACGGCTGGTGCTGGAACCGGCGCCGACGATGATGGCGCCCGAGTCGCGTACCGAACGGTTGAAGCGGCCCTGGAAATTCGCGGCGTCGAGGTTCTCACCGCCGTTGGCGCCCGTCTCGACAACGACCACGCCGAGCTGGTTGAGCACCACGAAAGCGTCGAAGACCGATTGAACCCATTCCAGTGGTACGTAACGGGTTCCGCCGTTCGGGCCGACCGTCTGCTGTTCGATGAGGACGGTGTCGCCGCGGGTGAGGATGGTGGCGAGGAACGACAGCGACGAGGCGGGGCGGTAGGTTGTCCCGCCGGAGCTGAGCCGCTGAATCGGGGAGATGCCGAACATCGAGGCGTCCGGAACGCCGCCGGTCACGCCGTAGGCGTTCTCGTCGGCCACGAGCTCACCGAAGACCGCTGTGCCGTGCTCGTCGGCGAAGCCGGTGTAGCGGGGGAACTGGGTGCCGCCCAGGTCGCTCGACCAGGTCAGGTTCAGGTCCTCGTGGAAGGGGTTCCAGTCGTATTCGAGGTCGACGATGCGAATCCCGGCGCCGCGGGCGCGCGGGTTGATGGTGCTGCGGGCGTAGTCGGCGTCGACGCCCTGCGGGGCCGGCCGCTGGTAGCCCTGCATGGAGGTGAAGTTCGGCGAGACCGGCGGCAGCGCGGCCTCGGGGGCCGGGTAGACCGATGCCACGACGGGCGATGCGGCCAGATCGGCGAGCGCCTTGTCCACATTGGCCTCGGCGGGCAGGGTGAGGTGATACCACGAGGCCATGTCCGGCGCGGTGGCCGAGATGGAGGCCCGGGAAAGGCTCGCCAATGTCTGCTCGTTGAGCAGCGGGTCAAGCAGAACGGCGTGGTGGCGTTGCAGCAATGTGGACACGGCGGTCAGGTCGGCCCCGCGAGCGCTGTGCAGGGTGGCGCTTGTGCCGCGTACCCCCAAAGTTTCCTGGAATTTGATTTCGAGCAGGACGTTGGGCTTCACCGCTTGCGAGGCCGTGACGGGCTGGCCGTCCGGCAGCTTGGCGGTAACGGTCAGCTCGGTGGTGGCCGCGGTCAGCGCGCCGTTGTCGCGCAAGGCCTGCTTGTCGAAAAAGAGCCCAAGGTCGGCGCGGCCATCGGAGTTGCGGTCCGCCACGACGGTCAGCGGCTGTCCGCTTTCCCAGCGGGCGACGCCGGTGCCGCCCAGGCGAACGGTGTCGGGATCGACCTGGGTAACGTCGATTTTTTCGGTGCTGAAGAGGGTCATCGACAGTTGTCCGAGACCCGCGAGGTTCGGCGAAGCGGGCGCATCCACCGGCACCACAGCGGTTTGCATGTCACCGGCTGCGGCTGCCGCCGGCGCGACAATGCCGGAAGCCACCAGCGAGGCTGAGAAGACAAGGGACATCAAGAGTCTGGGCACGGATCTACTCCATCTCGTGAGGGACAGCGAAGGTGCCCGCCACTCGCGTCTGTAGCGAGTGGCGGGATTTTCCTTGGGGGATAGGGGATTTAGGGCCGCAGATCGGGCTCGGCGGCTTGGGCGGCGTTCGTCACGGCCGTCTGCTCGGTGGTGCTGAGCAGGCCACGGCTGCGCCAGGTGTTGCCGACGTTAGTCACCTGGGTCATGAAGGCCGCGTGGCTGGCGAAAGGTGCCGCCACCCAGACCGCGTCCAGGAAGGTCTGCGTGCCGGAGAGCCTGTTCGGCACACCCGAGCTGCGGGTGCCGAACACGATGGTGGGCTCGTTGCGCCGCACATAAAGGTGATGGGCCTGGGTGTCGCCGAGATATACCGGCCGCAGGCGCAACCCGTTGCTGTCGAACTGGTTGGTGGAGCCCGCCACCGGTGTCAGCGCCAACCGGCCGTCCAATTTGGCGTTGGCGTAGAGCGAGAAGTTGCGCAACGTGGTCGCGGTGCTTATCGCGCCGAGGATGAGCGGGCCGTGCCGCAGCGACTGCACGCTCGGCTGATCCAAAGTGGACTCGCTCCGGGTCTTGAACGGGAACATCACGCGCACCGTGTCGCCGCTGACCCATGACCGGCTCACCTGCAGATAGGTGCCGGGCGTCTTCGTGCCGGTCTGCTCGACACCGTTGATGAACAGCCGGAACCCGTCCGCCCATTGGGGAATCCGCAGACGCAGTGCGAAGGTCGCGTTGCCGGTGACCGTCAGCGTGCTCTCCTGCGCGCGCGGGAAGTCGGTGGCCTGCGCGATGGTGACGCCCTTCTCCGTCCACTGCAGAGTGGACCCGATGTAAAGGTTGACCCATAGGGCCGAGTGATCGGGCGCTCTGAAGTAGATGGTCTCCTGGTATTTGGTGTGGTTCTCCAGGCCGGTGCCGCCGCAGCAGGTGCCGGTGTTGCCGAAGGAGCGCACGCTGCCCAGCTGCAGCGGGAAGAAGTAGGTGACGTTGGGGCTGCTGGTGCTGTTGGCGTCGCGTCGCGAGCCGAGGATGTGGTTGACCAGGCCTCGCTCGTAGTAGTCCATATACGCCGCGTTCGTGTCGTGGAAGAACAGATTGCGGGCCACCCGCAGCAGGTTGTAGGTGGTGCACGTCTCGGCGCCGTTGCCGCCGATGGACCCGGCGATGTTGCCGCGCGGCTGGAACAGCTCAGGGTTGGTGTTGGCGGGCAGGCCGGTGGCGGCGGGCCAGGTGCCACTGGTCCCGCCGTGGGCGTACATGCGGTTGGGCACCACCATGCGGAAGAAGTTCTCGGTCACCGTACGGTAGTCGGCCACCCCGTTCTGGTCGAAGACGCGCAGGTAGCCGAGGAATTGCGGCACATGGGTGTTGGCGTGCAGGCGGGTCAGCGTGTCCGTGTTGGCCAGGGTCGCGCCGAAAAGCGCCTGCCGGTTGTCGAAGCACAGCGCGGCGGTCAGATATTTCTGCTGACCGGTGAGCGCGAAGAGGTCGGCCATGACCTCGTTCATCGCGCCGAACTCTCCCGCGATGTAGATGGACCACATCCGGTTGAGGGTCGCGCGTGGCAGCGCGTTGAGCCGCTGGGCCACCCAGTCGCCCATCTTGGTCACCACGGTGAGCGCCTGCGTGTTGCCCGCCAACAGATAGGAGTCGAGCAGGCCACGCATGATCTTGTGGAGGGTGTAATAGGGCGCCCAGATTGTCGGGTAGGTGGCGAACGATTCCAGCTGTATGAACTGTGTTTCCGGGTAAGCGGAAAGGAACCCGGGGTGGCTGAACCTTCCCGCCATCGCCGTCTGGCACTGCGCCAACCCGGCCACCACCTGGTTCACCTTGTCCAGGTAGACAGTCGAGCCGGTGCCCGCGTAGGCCTGGGCGAACATGGTCAGCAGGTGACCGCTGAAGTGCCCGCGCAGATTGCCGGTGGCGTCGTCCCAGCCGCCGGGCGGCGAGGAGCCGGCCGGCGTCGGCAGCCCAGCCGTGACCCGGAAGTTGTGCAGCACCCGGTCAACGGAGTAGGCCGAGGCGTAGTTGAGCACCCGATCGCGCTTCTCGGCGAAGATGGTGCCGTTGGCGATGGATACCCGGTGCAGCGGGAAGGGTTTGACCACCCAGCGCGGGTTGGCGTCGAGAAACGCTGTCTGCGGCGGCTCCGCGGCGACGGTGACGTCGGCCGAGGCTGATCCGGGAGTAGCGATGGCAGAGCCGACGACAGTCACGCCGGCAGCCTTGAGGAAGTCTCGTCGGTCGAGCATTGCAACTGACCTCTCCATGGAGGTGACGTGAACTGCTCGCCCGTGTACAAGTTCGCGCACAACGATTTTCTCGACGATACCAAATATCCGGCCGATGGCGCACGAGTTTAAATGCATCTATTTTGTGATCACGAACGAGGCTACGATGTACCCGTCTTCGCGAGCTGATCCTCAAGTGAGGTGATTGGCGTGCCACGCAGAATGGTTTTCGTCATGGTGGCCGCATTGGCGGCGCTGTCGAACGCGGTGGTGGCCGATCCGGCCGGGGCGGCCCCATTGGCCGCACTGCCGGTGCCGGTGGTGCACCCGATTCAGGTCACCGGGCCGCCGGCCGAGCGGCTCAACCTGATCATTCTCGGTGACGGGTATCAGGCGGATCAGCAGAGCATCTTCCTGGCCGATGTGGACCGCAACCTCGCGGTCATGTGGGCGACCGAACCGTTCCGCACGTACCGCAGCTACCTCAACGTCTACGCGGTGGAAATCGCCTCGATCCACTACGGCGTGCGCTGCGACCCCGACGGCCGGGTACGCCACCCGGACGGGACGATCCGCGACACCGGCCAGCGCGAGGGGCCGATCGACACCAAGAACACCGCCCTGCGGATGATCTTTCAGAACGGCTGCAACGACCCGCTGGCCCGGGGCACCGTCTACGGTGCCGCGCCGGTCGACTGCGCAAGCTACGCCGATGCCTATCCGCCGGGCGTGAACCCGTGCGAAACCGGGAACCAGGCGCACAATCGCATCCTCGACACCTATGTCATGCCGGTACTGGGCATCCCGCGCACCTCACAGAATGTCCAGACCCTGGCTATTTTCAACACCTTCACCTACGGCGGCATCGGCGGCACGAGCGCGACGACCTCCGGCGGCTCCCCGCAGGGCCCGCTGATCTCGTTGCACGAGCTGGGTCACTCGCTGGGCACCATGGCCGACGAATACCCCTACTCCTCCCGTGACGTGATCCGGCCCTGTTACACCGGCGGCGAGCCGGGCAGCTTCCACCACACCGTCTACACCAGCACCGAGCAGATGGTCGCCGATCAGCAGAAGTGGTGGCGCTGGCTGGGCGAGGAAAGCCTGTCCGGTGGAACGATCGGGCTGCACGAGGGCGGCGGCACGTTCCCCTGCGGCCAGCGCCGGCCCAGCGAGCATTCGATCATGCGGTGGATCGGCTTCGACTGGGACCAGATCGGGCGCGAGCACATGGTCGCCCGGCTCACCGGCATGCGCAACGCCGGCCAGATGAGCCTGCGGCACACCGCGCTCGGGACAGTACCGGCCGATGGCGTGCTGTGGGTGGAAACCGGGCACCCGCGCTATCACGAGCTCCTGGTGACCTGGAGCGCAGGCGGCGCCGTCCTTGACACCCACGGCAGCCGCAGCCTCGATCTGGGTTCGCTCAACCTGCCGCCCGGCACGGTGATCCGGGTCGAGGTACGCGATCCCGTTGGGCCGCAAGGAATCGACTGGGTACGCAATCCGTCCGACGGCAACACGTCAACCAACTCCGGCTACAACGGGCCCCGGTTCGTCCAGAGTCGTGAGTGGACGGTCGGCGAGCCAGGTGTGACGCCGGAACCGCCGACCGCCGAGATCACCGCGTCGACGATGACGAGCCAGCCGGTCGCCGGCGACGAGGTCGTCTTCGTGGAGACCAGCCATCCGGCCGACCGGGTGCTGAACGTGGTGTGGTCGCTGAACGGCTCACCGTTGCCGAACCCGGACAACAGCCGCAACCTCGACCTCGGCGCGCTGGCGCTGAGCGCGGGCTCGCATCAGCTGGCCGCCACGGTGACCGACCCGGCCGACCCGGGCGGCGTCTCCGACCGTGTCGAGTGGACGATCGACAACTCGGCGCCGACCGCACCCCGTACCCTGTCTACACCGTTGACTACCCTGCCCGGCGCGATCGAGCATCCGGTGTACTTCGACGGCTGGGACATGTTGCTGCAGCCACAGGACGACCTCACCAGCTATGCCGGGCAGCGGCATGTTGTCGGGCAGTTGCGGCTCGACCACGACGGCTGGTTCAACTACTTCGGCTTCCCGGAAAGGCCGATGCCCTCCTCGCCGTTCCAGTTCCGCCACTCCGGCACCAACGTGAAGGCGCTGACCTACGGCAACCTCGGCACCGGCGGGCTTTCCCGGGCGACGTTCGAGCAGACCCTGCCCGACGACCACCCCAGCGGCGGCTTCATTCCCGGCTTCGGGACGCATCTGGTCGAGCACCGCGCCATCGACCCGTCGGGGAACATCGGCCCCGCCGACAGCTACCGGGCCACCGTGCTGCCCGGCGCATCCCCGGCGTGCACCACCACGCTGACCGGCCGCCAGAACAGGGTGACCGCAAGCACCGGCGTGACGTGCTTGACGAACGCTCAGGTGGCCGGGCAGGTGACGGTGCGTGCGGGAGCGTCGCTCGTGGTGCGGGACAGCACCATCAGCGGCTCGCTGGTCTCGGTGGGCGCCCAAGCCGTGCAGCTCTTCGGCTCAACCGTCAATGGTGCTGTCACGCTCACGATGACGCGCCAGGACGTGACGCTCGCCGGGAACACCTTCAACGGTGCCGTTGTCCTGGCCGGCAACACGCAGGTCTCGGCGAACGAGCGCTACTCCCGGCTCGCCGGGGCCTACGGGCCGATGCTGGTCGGCAACCGGGTCAACGGTGCGCTGAGCTGTTCGGGCAACAGCGCCGCGGTCAAGGACTTCGGCGCGCCCAACACGGTGCGCGGCGCGAAGACCGGCGACTGCGCGGCCCTCTAGCCCTTGAGGAAGGCAAGCAGGTCGGCGTTGAACTCGTCCTGGTGCGTGGCGGTAAGGCCGTGCGGCGCGCCTTGGTACACATGAAGAGTGTTGTTTTTGATGAGCTTGGACGAGTTGTTGGCTGAGGCGACGATGGGCACGATCTGGTCGTCGTCGCCGTGGATGATGAGTGTGGGCACGTCGATTTTCTTGCAGTCCTCGGTCAGGTCGGTCTCGGAGAAGGCCTTGATGCAGTCGTAGGCGGCCTTGAAACCGACCGTCATGCCCATCAGCCAGAAGCTGTCACGCAGTCCCTGGCTCACCTTGGAGCCCTTGCGGTTGGCGCCGTAGAAGGGAGCGCTGAGGTCCTGCCAGAACTGCGAGCGGTCGCGCTCGACGTTGCTGCGCAGGTCGTCGAAGACCGTGCGGGGCAAGCCATCTGGATTGGCGTCGGTCTGCAGCATGAGTGGCGGGATGGCGCCCACGAGCACGGCCTTGGCGACCCGCCCGGTGCCATGCCGCGCCATGTAACGTGTGATTTCGCCGCCGCCGGTGGAATGGCCGACCAGGACGACGTCGCGCAGATCGAGCCGCTCGATGACCTCAGCGAGGTCGTCAGCGTAGGTGTTCATGTCGTTGCCGTCCCACGGCTGGCTCGACCGGCCATGGCCGCGCCGGTCGTGGGCGACCGCGCGGAATCCGTTGGAGACCACGTACCACATCTGGTCGTCCCAGGCATCCGCGGTCAGCGGCCAGCCGTGGCTGAAGACCACGGGCTGTCCGGTGCCCCAGTCCTTGTAGAAGATTTCTGTTCCGTCCTTGGTGGTTACCCTGCCGGTGCTCATCGTGCATCCCCCTGCTCTCCAGTCGGCGGGTAGAGACAGACAGCGCCTTACCTCGCCGATTGGGCGATCCTGGCGTGTTGGTGAGGTTTGCCCTTGCCGGCTGCCCTCATCGGCGGCCGGCCGGCGGCGTCGTAGCGACGCGAACACCAAACAGACTACCGGCCACCAGCGGCGCGGCGCCGGTTATCCCGGGGCTCAGCGGAAAGGCTGAGCCCCGGTCGGGGTTACAGGCGGTGTCGGGCGTCCTCCCGGGCCAGGTTGGCTCTCAGGTCGCGGCTGCTCGGCCAGTCCGGCTGCGCCTGATCGGTTCGGCTGCGCCTGACCGCGCGGTAGGTCAGCACGGCCGCGATGCAGAAGACGGCCTGCGCCATGGTGTTCATGCCCTGCTGAACCCATTGGAAGGCAAGCGATCCGCTGGCGGCGTGCCCGCGCAGCGGGATCAGCGCCATCACCGCGAGGATGCTCACCGGGAACAGCGCCGCACCCAGGCCGCTGCCGTGCTTTGCGGCGCGGACAGTGCCCAGGATGCTGATCCACACCACCGCCACGGTGGCGAAGACGAAGGTCGGCTGCACCGAACGTTGCACCACCGCGAGCGCCGCGACGAGCGCGCCCGCGATGACCAGCGGGGAGGACCACCAGCGCAAGGATCGGTGCAGCGACACCGCCAGCAGCAGCCCACCGGCCGCCAGCAGGGGGAACAGCAGATCATCCAGCCAGGGCACGTCCATGCCCCAGGCGGCGTGCAGCAGCTTCCAGGTCGACTTCGCCGCGCCCCCAGCGCCCATGAGGACAGCGCCGAGGCGGCCCAGCACCGACGGTGCGAGCAGCACAAAGCCAAGGAACGCCAGTAGCGTAGGGACGAAGTCTTCCACCGCCAGGCCCACACTGACCGTCGGAGGTGCCGTTTCGTCGGCCGGCACAGCCCAAGACATCCCCGTTGCCAAGACATTCACCAACATGGGCGTGAGCCTAGACCTGTGCCGTGACGGCGTTCCAGTGTGCGAAACGGACACGGCCGCCGACCTGCGGCTTCATCGTCCACAAAAGACTGGCGTCACCTCACCAATCCGGGCGCAGCGGCATCCCCGACCGGTGGTCCGGCCCGAGTTTCACCCCCAGGATCTGGTGGAGCTGAATGTTGTTGCGGTCAAAGCCCCACCGCGACCCGGCCAGGTAAAGCTTCCAGATCCTGGCCTTGCGCTCGCCCACCTCCGCGACGGCTTCCTCCCAGTGCTCGTCGAGATTGGCCGACCAGGCGGCCAGCGTCATCGCATAGTGCTCGCGCAGGTTCTCCTCGTGGTGCACCTCGAAACCGGTGTCGGTCATGAGGGACAGCAGGTAGCCGGGACCCTCCAGCTCGCCGTCGGGGAAGATGTAGCGGTTGATGAAGTAGTTCTCCCGCACCGCCGGCTCGAGGTTGTTGGGCCGGGTGATGCAGTGGT
This sequence comes from Rhizocola hellebori, assembly GCF_016862955.1. GTDB lineage: Bacteria > Actinomycetota > Actinomycetes > Mycobacteriales > Micromonosporaceae > Rhizocola > Rhizocola hellebori. Next base: position 60,734 of record NZ_BONY01000019.1, read on the forward strand.
TGAGCAGCCGGGCGCCCGGCTTGAGCTTGCCGTAGAGGAACTTGAAGTATCCGGGGAGCTGGGCCTTGCCGATGTGTTCGGTCAGGCCGATCGAGCTGATCGCGTCGAAGCCCGTCTCGGCGACGTCGCGATAGTCCAGATGGCGCACCTCGGCCAGCTCGGTGAGGCCGCGCTCGGCGATCGCCTTCTGCGCCCACTCCGCCTGCCGCAACGAAAGCGTGACGCCGAGCGCCTTGACGCCGTAATGCTCGGCGGCGTGCATGACCATGCCGCCCCAGCCGCAGCCGATGTCGAGCAGCCGCATTCCCTGGCGCAGCCCGAGTTTCTTCGCGACCAGATCGTGTTTGGCCCACTGCGCCTGCTCGAGGGTGGCTTCCTCGCTCGGATAGACCGCGCACGTGTAGGCCATGGACGGGCCCAGAATCCAGCTGTAGAACTTGTTGGACACGTCGTAATGGTGCGAAATCGCGGCCTGGTCACGCTTCTTGGAGTGCCGCCGGCCGGGCAGGTGCCGCACCTCTTCGGGCGGCACAGGGACCCGCTTGAGCAGCTTGAGCCCACCGAGCTTGCGGAACAGCTCGATTTTGCGCCTCAGCGTGGTGCCCAGATCCAGGGTGCCGGCATGGGCCAGGGCGGTGTGCACATCCCCGTGAATTTCCAGGTCGCCCATGACATAGGCGCGAGCCAGGCCGAGGTCGCCACCGGCCTGGGCGACATAGGCCAGCGCCCGCGGCGATTTGATTTCGATGGCCACCCCTGCATCCGGCGAGCCCGCACGGCTGCCGTCAAAGGCCCGGACCTCAATCTGATCGGTGAGTCCGGTGCCATCCGCAAGAATTTCAGCCAATCCCATAGCTGTCGTCCTCACTTCGCATTTGTGCATTTGGTGTACAGGTCTGGAAGTCTTCCCGCTGGATCGTAAGCCGCTTTGATCGGGGCGTAGGCATCGCCGTGGTAGAGCCGCCAGAACTCTTCGCGTCCGTAGTGGACGGTGGAGTACAGCGACTTGTGCCCGCCCAGCGAGGTCACCTCGTCTTCGATGAGGCGGTTGTAGTACCCAACTGACATTCCTGGTTTTAATGACACACTCGACCAGAAACCGAAATTGACGTAAAGGGATTCCGGCTCCAATGGGTACAACGGCCACGTTTTCGATCCGCGAAGGCGCAGCGGGCAGAGCCACACCGGCGTGATGCCCACTTCGCGGTGAAAAAAGTCGAGGAACTCGGCCGCGTGTCCCACCGGCACCTCGACATCTTGCACGACCGGCTCCTCGGCCTGCTGGCCGCGAGCCTTGCGGACCCGGTCGGTGAGGCGATGCTTCCGGTCAAAGGCCACTATTTTGTGGTACGTGTCGGAGCGTCGATAGCGCCGCGGCCAAAGCGCCCGCACGAACTTGTTCTGCACCCCGAATGCCCGCGAACACCAGAACCAGTCCGTGTCCCAGCGCCATAGATAGTCCGACACCGTCAGATAGTCGGTCTGCCTGGTCTGCAGGGAGCGGTAGTAGATGTCCATTCCGGTGTAGTCGCTGGTGGCTGGCGCCTCGTCGGTGAATTCGGCCAAGGTTAAATAGATTTCATCACGGCTGAACACCGTTCCGTCGACGAAGTCGTTGGATTCGTTCGCGCATTCCTTGACCAGCGCCGCAAACGCCTGCTCCGCATCGTCGAAGCGAACATGGCGAAGCTTGACGTAAGGCTTGACCGGCAAGAGCTCGATCTTCAGCCGCAGCGCGTAGCCGAGCGTGCCGTAGGAGTTGGGAAAAGCATCGAAAAGCGCGGCATGCTCGTTATCGGGACGGGCTATGACTATCCGCCCATCTCCGGTAAGAATCTCCATCTCGAGCACAGACTCGTGGGGCAGCCCGTGCTTGAACGAGGTCGACTCGATGCCCAGACCCGTGACCGCACCACCGATGGTGATCGTCTTGAGCTGCGGCACCACGTAGGGCATCAGCCCATGGGCGAGGGTGGCGGCGACCAGGTCTTCATAGGTGGTCATCCCCTGTACGTCGGCGGTGCGCTCACGCGCGTCGACCTTCAGTACCTTGCCGAACTCGCTAACATCGAGCCTTGTCGCTGGGTCGCCGGCTCGAAAGCGGAACAGATTCGACGTGCGCTTGGCCAGCCGAACGGGAGAATCCGCAGGTAAAGCACTATAACTACGCTGCAGGCGCGCTGTGGCCACGGAATGGTCCATTCCCTCACCTTAGTTCCGTCCGCGCACTGAGATCAATGTTTGCCTAGATCGCGAGGTTAGGATGTGTGTGCGATAGTCGTGCCTGTGTTCAAGCGCTTCTTTCAGGTCGCCTGTTGCCTCGCCGCGCTGCTGGCCGCACTGGCCATCGTTCCCTCGCTGGACAGCCCCGGCAGCCCCGCGACATGGCCGATCTACCTCGCCGGATCGATCGTCCTCGGACTCGACGCCATTGCGCCCATCCTCCTGAAAGGACGCCTCGTCTGGGCCGCCATAGCGCTGGCAACCCTGACCGGCACCGGGCTAGGCCTCCTGGCACGGCAAATCGAGCAATGCTGCCCACTCGCCCTCGGCTATCCCTACTCCTGGATCCTCGATCGCGACGGCTGGTCCCTGAACATCTACCTACTCGGCCTAGACCTCCTCTTCTGGCTCTGCGCCGCAGCCGCCGCAGCGGGCCTGATCCTAGGCATCCGCCACCTACTGACCACCCGCCTCCCGCGGCCGGACACAGCGCCGACGAGGACGCGGTGCTGACCTGGACCTGGGTCGTCGAAATTTTCGATCGCCAATCTGGTGACTTTGTTGATCGGCTTTCGCTCAATGGCTTCACCGACTCGACCGCTGTAGTTCTCTTGGCAGTCGAGGCACTTCGATTCTGCCGACCTGTTCGATCTCCAGGAAGACGTGCGTGTCTTCGCGGGGCCTGCATCTCTGCGTTGGCTGGCTGATGCAGAGATGTAGGTGGTGGCGAGGATGTGGGGTGTCTTTGTGGGGCCTACATCTCTGTGTTGGCTGGGTGATGCAGAGATGTAGGTGGTAGTGGGGCTGTGGGTGGGCAGTGCTGGTGCTCTGGGAGGCGCCGGATTGAGCTTGATCCGGCGCAGTTCGATGACGTCCTTGGCACGAATTGGGGCGGGCGGGTCAGGATTGGGCGCTGCGTTGGATTATTTCGGGGATGTTGAGCCACCATTGCGCCGCCGTGCGCAGGTCGGGATGGAGGTCGGGGGCGGTGAGCAGGTTGGTCAGGTCGTGGCGGCGACCTGCGGTGCCTAGGCTGTAGAGGAGTGCTTTGGCGTCACAGCGAAGCGGGTTGTCGCGCTCGCGGAGCAGGCGGCTTACCGCGTGCGGCCAGGGGTGGGTGTCGGGTTCGGCGCGGAGGTGACCCACGATCCAGGCTGCTGACTCGCTGATGGGCGCGGGCAGGTTGCGGCTGAGCAGGAGCCGCCATACCAGGGGGATTTCGGGGGCGCCGCCGAGGTGGCCCAGCGCTTGGACGAGGGGTGTGGCCAGGGTGGGGTTGGCCAGGGTCGCGCTCTTGCCGAGCTCGTGCGCGATCGCGCGGGCCAGCGCGGGGCGGTAGGGCGTGGCGGCGATGGCCTGGGCCGCTACCACGCGGCGGGTGCCCTGGGGGTGGAAGAGCATTTCGGTGATGAGCCATGTGAGGACCGGGTCGCGCCGCAGGATTCCCTGATGCATCAACGCCAGCGCGGAGTCGCCGAGCCGGTGCGCCACGGCCTGTACGGTTTCCCGCGCGCAGGTCCTTCCGGACCGGAGGACGTTGTTGGTGACCAGGTCGTCCTTGGTGGCCTTGGTCAGCATGCGGCGGGTGGCGGGGGTGGCGGCCGGTAGCACCTGGCGCACGGTCTCGGCGGCGGCGACCCGGCATGCCAGGTGGGAGCTGTTGTCCTGCAACGTGTCTGCGGCCGCGCTGGAGAGCTGGTGGAGCTGTTCGGGGCGGAAGTGTCCCCGCCCGGCTTTCTCGGCCACGGCCCACCAGGCCGCGCGCAACGCGTGATCGTTGCCGGGGCAATCGATCTGTCGCAGCAGCTGGCTGGCGGCGGCCGGGTGTGGGGTCATCTCCAGCAGCGCCATCGGCTCGATGAGGATCTGGCTGCGATGATCTTCGATGACGGTGGTGCAGGCCTCGATGACCGCGAACGTGCCGTCACGCACGCCGAGCAGCCGGTTGATGGCCTCGCAGCGCAGTAGCCAGGCGGTGCCTTCGGCGATCAGCATTTCGCCCAGCAGGCGGTCGGCCAGCTGATCGAACAGCCGCCGCGGGTGCAGCAGTACGGGCACGGTCCACAGGCCGGCCGAAAGCTCGTCCCAGTCGCGGCCCGACATCACCTCCGCGCCGAGTGCCCGGTCGAGGAGCTGGCTCAGGCCGTCGCGGGCGGCCCCGTCGTCGGCGTTCACGGCAGCGCGCAGCGCGGGAGGGCCGAGCCGGCCCAGCGACTCGCGGTAAAGGGTATGGGCGACAGCGCCGATGCGGCCGTCGCACAGATCCAGCACCTGTTCGTAGCGCCGGATGACGCCGGGGGTGACCCGCAATGTGGCGCGCTCCCAGCGGCTGATCTGCGATTCGGAGGCCGGTATGCCCTCCGGGCCGCCGCTGAAAGCTCGAATGAACCTGGCCGCGACGGCGAGACTTTCGTCCTTGCCATAGATCCGGTTGACCCGCAACAGCCAGGCGATCACTGTCTCGCAGCCCTGGCTCGCGGTGACCGGCGGGGCGGACGGTCCTGGATCGGGCCGTCGCCCCCGGGCATCCCTCATGCCCGGAGAATATAGACAACTACCTTTCTTGCAACCCCGCACAATCATCGCAAGAAATCTGCGTTCATCACTATCCAGGCCGCACACTCGCCTGGTGATGCGTTCAGCCAGATCAGCAGTTGCACAATTGTTGGCCGGCCTCGTAGCCGGCTCGGTCATCCTGTTGGGGGCACCGCCGGCGGCTGCGTTCGCCAAGCCCGACAAGGATGTCTGCGCAAACTTGCTTGCGCCACATGACTTGAACTTCGGCAAGGGGGAAAAGACCACCCCGCTCAGCGATGCTGTCGTGGCTGCGGTCTCCAGCTACAAGGCGGCGCACGACCTTTTCGCCGCCGACCGGCCCACCGCGGCGCAGCTCGCGGACTCAGCGGCGCACCAGGCCCGCAAGGAAGAGATGTTCCGCAAGGGTGAGATCAAACGCGCGGCAGTGCCGTGCGCGGGGTTCTCCACCAACGCGTCCGGGCAGATCAGCTGGATGTACCACTACGGCCAGGTCACCAACTACTTCTGCGGCCCCGCGGTGGTTTCCATGTTCTCCGCCACCGTGCCGGGATCCAGCCCGTACAACCTCGATCAGTGGACGGTGGCCAACTACATGGGCACGCCCGGCGCGGGCGGCACCAGCTGGTCGATGGAAACCAACGGGCTCAACAACTTCGTCGGCATCCCCGACTTCGGGTGGTCCTTCTACGGGATGGCGTGGCTGTCGGATCCGCCGACCCAGCAGCAGCGGACCACGTTCTACAACAACCTTGTCTCCGACGTGGGCGTCAGCTCGCCGATCGCGGGGCTGGCCTGGGAGGTGCCCTACGGCCCGCATCTGGTGGGTCATCCGGTCAGCCAGGAGATCGGGCACTGGATCGAAATCGGGGGCTACAACACCAGCCCGAGCCAGGTCTGGTACGCCGACCCGGCCACCACGGTGTGGAGTTCGGTGCCCGCCTACTCATGGTTCGACATGAATACGATGGGAGTCATTCTCGGTGGCGCGGGCTACATCTGGTAAATACCTGGCCGCGCTGGCCGTCGTCGCGCTGACGGGGTGGGGCACCGGCTGCTCCGCCCCGCCGGCGCCCGACCCCGCGCCGGAAGGCCTGAGCCAGCAGGTGTGCTTCGGACCCGAGCCGGCCCAATGGGCGGCGCAAGCGGTGGCCACCACGACATCGCAAGGCCTGACCTTCGGGGTGCACGCGGTCGCGGGCGAGGTCGTGTTTGGACAGTTCCATTCCAGCGCCGGCCGCGGGGTGGGCGCGCTGGATCCCCGATCGGGCAAGCTCACCACCATCGGCGACTACGCGCCCGGCGTGTCCGGGCTGGGCGCGATGGCCGCCGAGTCGCCGTGGATCGTGTGGGAGCAGCTGAACTCGAAGACCAATCTGTCCGACTGGAGTGTGCACGCGTTCAATCAGGACACCGGGGACAGATTGGTGGTGGCCACCTCTGCGGGGCCCGATGGCGGTTACGTTGCCGGGCAGCAGCCGCTTCCGGCGCTGGCGCACGGCATCGTCGCGTGGGCGCAACCGGTGCGCGGCTCTGCCGGTACCGTGGAATCAGAACTGAAATCTTTTGATCTTGCTGCTCGGGGTGTCACGACGCTGGACACCGGGCGGCTCAGCTCGCCGGTCTTCGCGGGTCCATATCTGTTGTGGGCCAAGGTGGATTCGGCGATGAGCTACACCCTGCACGCGGTCGACGCGAAGACACTGCGCAGCGTCGAATTGCCTGAACCGCTTCGCCATCCCGCTTCCGTGGCCTATCTGAGCGGATCGCCCGACTACCTGGCGTGGAGCAGCCAGGATCTTTCCCGTCTTGACGTGTGGCACTTCGGCACGCAGCAGCGCAAGAGCTTCACTGTTGCCGACCGTCACCACGCCTTCCAGTTTCTTCACCTCGCCGGGGGATTTCTGCTGTGGTACGGCGGCACCGCCTCCTCCGTCCTCGACCTGAGCACCGGGGCCGCCTTCGATGTGGCGGGTACCGTGACCGGCTCGGCCGATTGGATCGTCACCGCACAGCAGCAGCGGGTGGCGCGGATAGCTACCCCCTCCGCACCACGCCTGCACTGCCCACCCTGATCGGGTCAGAATCCGCCGCCCATGCGCCACACCGAGGCGGCGAGAACGGAAATCAGCATGACCACGACGACGATCCGGGTGAAGATCACAGCACCCCGGCTGCGATGGGAACTGGTCGCCGCATCGGCGAAGGCCGAGACGCCGGCCACGAAACCGCCCGGGGACAGGTAGTTGCTGTCCTCTGTCCACGGGACCAGCTTGGGCGCCTCGCTCGGAGGGACCTCTTTGTACTGATCTGAGCTATCAGTAGCCGTCATTCCTCCACTATGACTGACGCATACCCGTCCGGCACCCACACCGGCAGGTCGATTCGGGAAGGCGCGGCGGTGGCGTGCGAGATCTCCTGGTCGGCGCGGAGCAAGGTGGCCGCGGTGGCCGACGGCTCACCGCTGCCCGGGTTGCGCGCGTAACGCGGATGCGCACCCGAGCTGACCTGCACACCGATGCGGTGACCGGCGTCGAAGCGGTGGAAGGTGGGCCAGAGCCGCACCTCGATCTCACGGAAACCCTCGGCGTCGGGCTGCGGATCGGTCGCGGCCGTCGCGATGCTGCCGATGCGCCGGATTCCGTCGCAGACGGTCATCGACCGCCCGTCCGGGTGCACGTCGCAGAGCCGTACGAACAGGTCGGCGCTTGGCCGCGACGAGCGAAACCTGATGCGGGCGACCGGTTCCCCGGCGACCACCGTGGCCGCCGCGAGCGGCTCGCTCCGGAACACGGCGACGTCGTCGCGCCGCTCATGGGCGACATTGTCGACCGGACCCGAATGGGGCCGCAGGCTCGGCCCGCCCACGGCCGGGGTGGGGTCGCCGGGATCGTAGGAATAGCGGGTGACCCCGCCTTCGGCGGCCGCGGGATCGAGCAGACCCGACGCGTGCAGGTGCCACGGCTGGGCCTGCGAGCCCGGTGGCGGCCACGCCGGAAGGTCGTGCCATTGTTCTGCGCCGGTGAGGAAGGCGCGCACCGGCGCGACCCGGTTGCTTTTCGCGCCCACGAGATGTTCCTTGAGGAACGCCACGCTTTCGGAAACTGCGGGCGCGCCCATGCCCGCCGACACGTGACCCCACGGCCCGATCGTCAGCCGCGGCGGGCGCCCGGCGGCGGCCAGCTGGGCGTAGTCACGCAGTTGCCAGGGCAGGAAGATGTCGTACCAGCCGGAAATCATGTAGATCGGGGCGGTGACGTCGGAAACCGAGGCGGTGTGCGACTGCTGGGTCCAATACTCGTCGGTGAGCTTCTCGTGCGCCAGCCAATCCTGATACCAGCCGACCGGGTGGCCCGCCGCGGCGGTGTCCCCGCCGCGCAGCGGCAACACGCCGAAAGCCTTTTCCAGCTTGGGATCGGGCCGCAACTGAGACAGGATCAGCGGCACCATGGCCCGGCGGTGCATCCGGTCCATCATCTGGGTCCAGCCGAGCGCGTTGCGCAGCGAGAAAGCCCCATTGTCCCAAGTGATCGCGCCGAAGTCGGGCATCGTGGTGATGAGGCACAGCGCATCGGGTGCGGTGCCGGGATCCTCGCGCTGCAGCCGCCCGGCCACCGCCCATTGGGTGTAGCCGAGGTAGCTTTGCCCATAGGTGGCAAGCGATCCGGTGAACCATGGCTGGCGGCGTACCCACCGATGCGTGGCGATGCCATCGCGTTGCTCGTCGAGCTGCGGCGTGAAGACCCCGGCCGATCCCCAGGTGCCGCGGCAGCTCTGCACCAGCACCGTGAACCCCTCTCGGGCCAGCGCGGAGGCCTGGGTGGTCAGGCCGCGCCGCCCGTAGGGCGAGCGCATGACAATGGTCGGCAGCGGCGGGTTCACCTCACCCACCGGGGTGCGCAGATCGGCGAGCAGCTCGACGCCGTCGTCCATGGGCACGGCCAGGTTCTTGCGAAGGGTGAAGTCGTAAGGCCCCGGCGTCAGCCCTCGGATCATCCGGGCCTGCAGCCAACGCGACATCCGCTGCCGAAAGGTGCTCATTTCTCTTCCTCCGATTTGGTGGTACCGGCGATGAGCCGCTGCGCGTTGACAGCGTCACACAACCGTTGCAGCGCGGGAAGTGCGGCGGCGAGGGCATGATGGTCCGGTGTGGACAGTGTGGCGGCGGCGTCGGCGACGAGCCGGGCGCTGGCGCGATCGAAGCGGCCGAACAGGTCCAAGGCTCGCGCGGAGGCCAGCACGGCGACCTGCCGCCGGTCATCGCGGCGCTGCTGGCGGGCGATCAACCCGTTGGCCTCCATCGCCCGCAGCAGGTTGCTCACCGTCGAACGGCTCAAACCCAGCCGCTGCGCCAATTCGCCGGGCGCCGCGACCGTGCCCCGGGGGAGGGCCCGGATGATTTCGATCTGTGCGTCGGGGATCTCCGGAAGGTGTTCGGCCGCCCGGGCCGCGGCAAGCAGCGCACGCCTCAACGGCGAGATGACCGCCGCCAGCCCGGCCGGATCGAGCGCGCTCACGGGGTCAGTGAGGCGCGGGTGTTGAGTGCGTCGGGGTGAAAGCCGGCTGCCCGCTTGTAACCGGCCGCGATCTCGGCCAGCTCGCCGGGGGCGAACACCTCGTCGATGTCGCGGAAACCCCGCGGCGCGCGTTCGTGGGCCAGCACCATCACCTGCTCGGGACCCTGCCGCCGGTTGCTGAGCACCAGCGCCGTGGTGGCGGGCCGCCGGTCGGCTTCGTAGGCCTGCAACCCGGCATCGATCGTGGGCGCTGTCGCGAGGTGGTAGGCGAGGGTGCGCGCGTCGAGGATCGCTTGGGAGGCACCGTTGGAGCCGTTGGGGTACATGGGATGAGCCGCGTCGCCTAGCAGCGTGCAGCGGCCGAAGGTCCACTGCGGCAACGGATCGCGGTCCACCATGGGATATTCCAGGATCTCCGGGGCGGCGGCGATGAGGGCTGGCACGTCCAGCCAGTCGAAGCGCCAGTCGGCGAACAGGTCCACTATCGGTGCCGGGTCAACGCTGCGGTTCCAGTCGACGGTGTCGCCGTCCGCGTCCGCCTGCCGCCGTTCGGCGATAAAGTTGATCAGCGCGCGTCCGTCGCGGCCGGGCGGGCCGACCGGGTAGGCGACGAACTTCTGCCACCCATCGCCCGCCATGATCATGGTTTTGCCGTCCAGGTAGGCGGGGACAGTCGCGGTGCCCCGCCACAGGGTCAGGCCGTTCCAGATCGGCTGGCCCTCGTCCGGATAGTGCTGGCGGCGCAGCGCCGAATGGATGCCGTCGGCCCCGACCACCAGCTCGGCCTCCACCCCCACCTCACCCTCAGCCGTGGCAAACCGAGCCACCGCCCCCTCGGCCGCGCCGCTGTGGTTGGCCGAGCTGTCACTCTGGGCCGTGTCAGGCCCGGGCGCGACGGCTGTCCCGGCCGGGCTTTTGCCGGTCGCGCCGCGTTGCTCCACGGCGATGAGGCGGTGGCCTGTTTGCACGGCTTGTTCGCCCAGGCGTTCCTGGACGGCTTGGAGGAGTTCGGCCTGTAGGCGTCCGCGATACATGGACAGCTGGGGCCATCGGTAGCCGGCCGCGAGCCCGCGTGGCTCGCTCCAGATCTGCTGGCCGAAACGGTTGAAATAGGACAGTGTGCCGGGAGCTACCCCGGCCCCGGCCATCCGGTCGCCCAGGCGCAGCTCGGTCAGCTCGCGGACCGCGTGCGGCAGCAGGTTGATCCCGACCCCGAGCGGCCGCAGCTGCGCGACCCGCTCGAAGATGCGAACGTCACGGAATCCGGCTTCGTGCAGGCTCAGGGCGGCGGCGAGGCCACCTATCCCCGCGCCCACGATCACGATCGTCATGTCGACTCCATCAACCGGCCCGGCGAGTTATCCACATAGTTTTGAAGCAAACATAGGTTGCGTGTCAAGACCGGCAGTGAACTGTCTGGATGTCCTCGCCGTGCTGTTGGGCATGGGACGTTTCTTGGGCATGGACCGAGGCCGCTTGACCATCGCCGTCGGCGCGGTCGCGGCATTGATCGGTGTCGCCGCCATGGTGCAGGTCGCCGTGGCGCCGGACGACGCGGAGTCGTTGCGGCAGCGCCAATATCGGGCAGCGGACGCCTACGCCCGCCTGCCGCTGACCTTTGTGCAGAATCGAGGTCAGGCCGACGCCCGGGTGCGCTATCTGGCCCACGGCTCCCGTTACGGGTTCTTCTTCACGCCCGATTCGCTGGTGATGTCGTTGCTGCAGCGCGACGGCGCGACCGGGGTCAACCTGTGCCTGGACTTCGTCGGCGCCAACCCGGACGTCGCGGTCGCGGCGGCAAACCAGGCGCCCGGCCTGGCCAGCTATCTGCGCCCGGGTTCTCCGGCCGGGCTGCCGACCTTCGGCGAGATCGTCTACCAGGACCTGTGGCCGGGCGTGGACATGGCCGTCACCGGAACTGACGGCGTATTGAAGTACGAGTTCCGGGTCGCGCCCGGCGCGGGTGTCGACGACATCAGGCTGGCCTATCGCGGCGCCGAAGGCCTGACGGTCGACGAGACCGGGGGAGGGCTCGTGGTTGACACGGCGATCGGCGCTCTGCGCGATACGCCGCCAGTGTCGTACCAGGTGATCGAGGGCAAGCGGATCCCGGTGTCGAGCCGTTATCTGCTTGCGGGCGAACAGTCCTACGGCTTCGCGGTCGACGGCTACGACCCGGCGCGGGAGCTGGTCATCGACCCGGGTCTGGAGTACTCCACGTTCCTCGGCGGCTTCGGCAACCAGTCCGGCGCGGCGATCGAGGTCGACGCGGCGGGCAACGCCTACGTCACCGGCTTCACCCAATCCCCGACGTTCCCGACGACGCCTGGCGCGTTCGACCGCACCGGGTCGGCTTCCAATGACCTGGACGCGTTCATTTCCAAGCTCAATCCGGCGGGTACGGCGCTGGTCTACTCGACCTTCCTGGGCGGAACCAACTTCGAGTGGGGCCGCGACCTCGCGATCGACGCGGCAGGCAACGCCTACGTGGCCGGACAGACGAAGTCGTCGAACTTCCCGACCACAGGCGGCGCCTTCGACCGAACGTTCAATGTGGACACCTGCCCGCGGTGCGGCATCGACCAGTACGACGCCTTCGTCACCAAGCTGAACCCGACCGGCTCGGCGCTGGTCTATTCGACGTTCCTCGGCGGGTTCGACATCGACGACATCCTGTCCCTGGCGATCGACGGCAGCGGCCAGGCCTACGTGGCCGGGCAGACGGTGTCGAGCAACTTCCCGATGACCGCGGGCGCGTTCGACACCACGGCCAACGGTGGCTACGACGCGTTCGTGGCCAAGTTCAACGCGACCGGCTCGGCGCTGGTCTACTCGACCCGGCTGGGCGGGGCGGACAACGAGCTGCCCGGGGGGATCGACGTCGACTCGGCCGGCAACGCGGTGATCGGCGGCGCCACCCGGTCGGCGGATTACCCGACGACGCCTGGGTCGCTGCAACCGGTACACAGTGGAGGGGATTTTCTTGATTTGTTTGAAGGGTTTGTCACCAAGCTGAACCCTGCGGGCTCGGCGCTGGTGTATTCCACCTTCCTGGGCGGGAACAAGCAGGACAGCGTCGGCGAGGTCATCCTCGATGCGGCCGGCAACACCTACCTCAGCGGTGGCACGATGTCCCCGGCATTCCCCACCACACCAGGCACCTTCGACCCGGTCTTCGACGGGACAAGCGAATCGTTCGCCGCGAAGCTGAACCCGGCCGGCTCGGCGCTGATCTATTCGACGTTCCTGCGCGGCGCTGGCGCGGGATTGGGCGCCATCACCGCCGATGGCAGCGTTTGGCTGGGCGGTGGCGCGGGTCCGTCGGCCTTCCTCACCCCCGACGCCTGGGACAGTCAATTCAGCGGCGGGACCACGGACGCCTACCTGGCCAAGCTGAACCCCACCGGCACGGCTCTGGTCTATGCCACCTTCCTCGGCGGCACCGACAACGAGGGCATCGCCGACCTGGCGCTCGACCCGGCCGGCAACGTCTATATGACCGGGAGCACCCGCTCGGCCGACTTCCCGACCACCGCCGGGGCCTTCGACCGGGTCTACAGCGGCGACTCGTTCATCTTCGGCGCCGACGCGTGGGTGGCCAAGCTCGCCGTCGGCCCGGGTGCGCCTCCGCCGCCTCCGCCACCGCCGCCGATTCCTGCCGCGCCAACACTTCTGGCTCCGGCCGACGGTGCCACCCTCGCCCAGCCGGTGACTTTCGACTGGACCGACGTCACCGGGGCAGCGTCCTACACCATCGAGGTCGATGAGATCTCCGCCTTCGGCGCGCCGCTGATTCTCACCGCCAGCACCACCGGCTCCGCCTTCACCACCAGCGCGCTGCCCGCGGGCACCTGGTTCTGGCGGGCACGGGCGGTGAACCCGGCCGGCACCCCGGGGCCGTGGTCCCAGGTTCGCACCATCACGGTGCAGGCCGCGCCGCCTCCCTCGCCTTCGCCGTCGCCCCCGCCGGGGGGACCGCTGCCCGCACCGGCACTGCTCAGTCCGGCCAGTGATGCCCGCTTCGCCCCCGGCGCGGTGGTCGCCTTCGACTGGGCCGACGTCACCGGAGCGGCCAGCTACACCATCCAGATCGATGACAGCGACACTTTCGGTTCACCGCTCACCCTCGATCTCACCGTCGTCGTGTCACAGCACACGGCGAGTGGGCTTCCCACGCAGCGGATGTGGTGGCGGGTGCGCGCCAACGCCAGCGGCGGTGCGCCCGGAACCTGGTCGCAGGCAAGGCGATTCGAGCTCAAGAACTAGCTGAAAGGGGGCTCCCTCCATAGTGGAGGGAGCCCCCTTTGTTTGTGTGCGGCTAGGGCGAGATGAGCAGCCCCGCGTTCTGGGCCAGGAGCGCGTAGTGGATGTCGACGAATCCCACGTTGCGGAAGCAGGCCGTGGTTCTGGAGCCCGGCGGGCAGGTGACACCGAACAGACCGTTGTCGATCATTCCGGCGGCGAGCACCTTGCGGGTCGGGTCCCACCAGGCCAGCGTGTAGACCGGGCCGCCGCTGTCGCCTGTCCCCGAGGCCGCGCCACCGCTGAAGTCGAAGGCGTAGTCCATTCCCAGCACCAGGCCCGAGCCGGTGATGGCGAAGACGCCGACGGCGTAGACGAGGTTGGTGCAGTGTTCACCGGTGGAGGCGCCCGAGGTGCAGACCACCATCCCGGGCCAGACCGGGGTCCAGCCGGCCACGGCGCGGCTGCCGGTGCTGCTCGTGCCGCCGGTGAAAGCCCTTGGCGCGGAGGAGGTTTTGATGAACTGCGTGTCGGAGAAGGGCGCCAGGAAGCTGGGGCCGGACGGGCCGGAGGTGCCCAGCGGCTTGAAGGATCCGGTGAGATAGGTCGCGTTGCCGCCCGGCGCGCAGTGCTCGGCGGTGAGCAGGCCGCGATCGATCTCCGCACCCCACCAGGTGTAGTGGGCCACCGCAAAGCCGGTGCTGCAGAACGCCGACCCGCGCCGGGCCGCGCCGCCGGTCCAGAACGGACGGGTGTCGTCCTGCCGGCCCGCCGTCGGAACGATCTCGTCCTCCTGCACGACGGTGACTTCGAGCGGGAAGGTCTCGCTCCGCAACGCCTCCGGATCGCGCGCGCCGACCCGCAGGCCACTGCCGTCGGGCATCGGCCCCACACTGGTCAGACCCCTATAGGCGTCGCGTTTGTCCATGACCTCGGTCTGCGCCTTGGTCATTTCGACACCGGCATAGCGAGCCTCCTCGATGGTCGCGTCGATGCCGTTGCCACGGGCTTGCTCGACCAGCCGGTAGACGTCGTCGGGAACGTCGCCCTTCCAGTAGATGTGCACGGCCCGCCGTTCCACCTCCAGCTGAATGCCGCCAAGATTCGCCCGCTCGGGGTCCACCTCGCTGACCGCCTGCGCCAGGTCGACCAGTGGGGCTTGCGCGATGATGAGCTTCGCGCCGTCGGGAAGGTCATCGCTGATGGGGGTGGGCTTCTCGCCCGCGAGTGCCGGGGTGGTGGCCAGGCCGACCAGGCTCATGGCCACGAGTGACGCGAGAGCGGCGCGTCGCCAATCGAAGATGGACATAGCAGAAATGGTCGGCGGCAAGGGTACCTGCGCGCGTCCGGCAGCGATCGGACTTCGCGCCTAACCCCTGGGTCTTACGTCAGGCGCCGCAATACGACCCTGGGGGCAGGTCGGCCGCGCCACGGCGACGCCGCTACGGCGTCGGGGTCAGGCTGTCGAGTCGGCTTGGCTGATGGCCCAGGCGGCGTTGATCAGGCCGATGTGGCTCAGCGCCTGCGGGAAGTTGCCGAGCAGCTCGCCGGACTCGGTGTCGACCTCCTCGGCGAGCAGGCCGACATCGTTGGTGTAGGCGGCGGCCCGCTCGAACACCGCGCGGGCGCGGCTGACCTGCCCGGCCATGGCCAGTGCCTGCGCCAGCCAGAAGGTGCACAGCAGGAAGGCGCCCTCGGTGCCGGCCAGGCCGTCCACCCCGGCCTCGGTGCTGTACCGGTAGACCAGGCCGCGGTCGTCGGTAAGGCGGTCGGCGATCGCGTCGATGGTGGCCAGCATGCGGGGGTCGTCGGCGGGCAGGAATCCGACGATCGGCATCATCAGGTTCGCGGCGTCCAGATCGGACGATCCGTAGTACTGGGTGAAGGCGCCCGCCTTGTCATTCCAGCCTTCGCTGATGACGGTCTGCCAGATCTCGTCGCGGATCTGCCGCCAGGCATCGACCCGGTGGCCCGCGCGCAGCGCGCCGGCCAGTTTGATCGCGCGGTCCAGGGCCATCCAGCACATCACCTTCGAGTAGAGGAAATGGCGGGGCTCCCCGCGTACCTCCCAGATGCCCTGATCGGGCTCCCGCCACCGCTGCGCGGCGCTTTCCGCAAGCGCAGTCAGGAAAGCGAGCGTCTCGTCGTCGACCTCGGTGATCTGATCGGCCAGCCGGTGGGCCGCGCCGAGCAGCTCTCCGTACACGTCGATCTGCTGCTGGACCCAGGCGCCGTTGCCGACCCGCACCGGGCGGCTGTCGCGCCAGCCGGCCAGGTGTGGCAGGGTCCGCTCACTGAGGTCGTGCTCGCCGCCCACCCCGAACATGATCTGCAGCGGCGTGCCGGGGCCGATCGAGCCCGCGGCCGCGGTGGTCATGAACTCGAAGAAGTCGCTCGCCTCGTCCGGGCAGGCGGCTACCCACAGCGCCTCCATGGTGAAGCTGGCATCGCGCACCCACGAGAAACGGTAGTCCCAGTTGCGTTCGCCGCCGATGGCCTCCGGCAGCGATGTCGTCGCGGCGGCGACGATCGCGCCGCTCGGCTGGAACGTCAAGCCCTGCAACACCCGGCCGCTGTGGTGGACCAGCTCCCGCCACGGGCCTTGATAGTGCTGATGCATTTCGGACCACGACTCCCAGGCCTCGACGGTCGCGTCCAGCCGGTCGGCGAGCTGGGCCTGCGACCAGATCCAGGCCGGCTCCTCCTCCAATGTGGAGCGATGCAGCGCGAAGTAGTGGGTTTGGCCGGCCGACATCGGCAGGTGTGCGGTGGCGGTGGAGCCTGCGATGTCCATCGACACCGGTGCCGAGAACACGAGCCACTCGGCACCGCCGCGGGCCGTCACCCCACCGTCCACCGTGGACAGCAGCGGGCGGAGCAACCCGTACTCCGGGCGCGGGGCGTAGGACACCTCGACCGGCACGGTCCCCTCGGTGCAGGTCACTGAGCGGATCATCAGCCTGGGGGCACCCTTGCCGAGGGCGTGGCCGCGGTTGTCCGGGCCCATCGCCAGCGCGTCGGTGAGCACGACCGTCCCCGCCGGGCAGCTGAACGTGGTCTCCAGGACCAGGGTGCGGTCAAGGTAGCGCCGGCTGACCGTGTAGTGATCCGCCGGCCGGATCGACCAGTGCCCCGCGTCGGCATCGAGCAGCCGGCCGAAAACCGAAGGGCTGTCGAAACGGGGAAAGCACAGCCAGTCCACCGAGCCGTCGATGGTGACCAGAGCGGCGCAATGGCAGTCGGACAAAAGCGCATGATCGGCGATCGGCGCCCCCGAGAGGCGCGGGGCGAGCCGAATTTCGGTCACGCACTTCAGGCTAGGTGGCACTCGGGCGCCCCGGTGCGGGAACGCGGCAGGTTGCGCGGCCGCACCGAGGCGATATCAGGCAGCAATCGGTCATCAATGGCCGTTGGGCGTCAATCGCCTCGATGCGGTTACCGGTTACCGGGTGACCGCGCAGGTTGCCGTGGCGGTCTTGGACGGGTCACTTTCCGACGTCGCGCGCAGCGTGACCGTGCCAGTCGCGGCGGCCCCAGTCGCGGCGGCCACGTTGACCGTGACGTTGGTGGTGTTCCCGAACGAAGCGCTGGCCAACGCGTTGGGCAGCACCACTCGATAGCCGGTTCCGGTCACCGACGCGGTGAGCCGGTAGACATCGGAGTTGAGATAGGCCTGTACGTTCTCCGGGTGACCGGACCCGTTTCCGGCCGCGGTTCCCGTGTTGCGCAAGGGGAAGGTGCACGTGGCGCCGGGAGTGGCCGGGCCGCTGGGCTGGCCGGCGGTCAGCGAGACCCCGCGCGGCTGCGGGCCGCGCCCGTCGAGCGAGCGAACGCCCATCCGGTAGGACAGCACGCCATTGGCGTCGGTGGAACGCGACAGGATGTAGAAGTGCAGCCGGTTAGCGCTGTCGACGAACTCGTACTGGCTGCCCGAGTTGGTGCCGGCGTGGAAGAGCGCATCGTTGAGCTGGCGGTAGTCGGCGATGGAGCGCATGACCGGGGTGCCGTCGGGCCGCGTGAAGTCGACCCGGTTGATGTCCTGCGGGTTGGCATCGATGACCCAGGTGAAGCACAGGTACCCACAGGTGCTGGTTTCCGCGTTCTTGTTCTTGGCGAGGAGAACTCCATTGTCCGGGGTGAAGGAGTCCGCGCCGATCCTTTGCACGGTTTCGACGGAGTAGAAGTTGTAGACCGAGCTGCCCGCGCAGAGCGGATTGGTGTTGGTGCTGCAGGCCGGCGTCCGGTCCTGGCTCAGCTCGACCCGCATGCCCTGCAGATCTGTCGGGTTAGGAATGGCCGAGCGGGCCTTCACCGTGGCCACGATCATTCCGGTGGAGGCCAGCGCGTCGCGGGAGATCCGCAGCACCTGCGCCTCGGCGATGTGACCCAGCTTTGTCTTGCTGCGCAACGTTTGCCCGGCCGGCATGGCCGCGCCCATGGTGGCCGGGACCACCCAGCGCATGTGCGGGCCGCCGGGGCCGTTGAACGAGCCGCGGTCCATCACGTCCCACGGCCCGGATCCCACGCGATGGTAGGGCTGGGCGTAGGGATTGTTGTTGTTGTCCGCGATGCCGAAGGTGTGCACGATCTCGTGGGTGATGGTTCCCGAGCTTTCCCCCTGCCGCATGCTGGAGCTGCCCCACAGCTGGGCTCCGGCTCGCCACGAGGTCCACGGCACGTACCGGGTGGGCGCCCAGTTGGGCAGGTTCGGGTCCGGCGGGCCCCACGAGTCGGGAACGCTTTCCCTGGTCTGGAACTTCATCTCGCCGAACTCCTGCCACACCGACGTCTCGTCATAGCCGGCGTAGATGCGCAGCACCAGGTCGAACTGCGCGGCGATGTTGCTGCCCGCGGCGGCTCGCCACAGCGCGTCGGCGTCGGGCTCGAGCGACCCGTTGCAGGTGTGGCCGGCCGGGCAGTTGGCCTGCTGGCCACCGATGTCGTTGAGGCCGTATTCGTAGAGCGGGCGGGGCATCCGGTAGGGGCCGAAAGGCGTGAAGGTGACGCCGATGCGGCCGTTGGTCTGCTCCATCCAGTACTCGTTGACGGTGTGCCCGTGGTTCAGAGTGCTTGGGGTGCCCCAGAAGCTGGCGTAGAACTGGGCGACATTAGCCCGCGCGATCGGATCGATCTGGGGGTTGCCGAACGGATCGCCCTGCTTGGGCTGGGTGATGACGAAGGCCTGGTCGCTGAAGTCCACCGCGACCAAAGCGATCTTCAGCCTGCGCTGGGTGGGCACGCGCGCGGGGTCGGCCCAGGTGGCGCCGGGAACGGGCCGGTAGTCGGCCCAGGTCATGTCCTGCTGGTCCTGCCAGCGTTGCGGGTCAAGGGGATCGTCGATCGCCAGCGCCCCAACGGCACCGCCGGAAGTGGCGGGCGGCACCACGAAAAAGGAGCTGGTCGCGAGTAGGACGGCGAGAAGCCGCACGAAAAAGGTCACGGGACACCTCCACAACAGAGTGCGAGTATGCCCGTGGCATTGAAGATAGAGGATACGCGCGCCGATCGGAAGGGGTGCGCCCGGCGGATTAGCGGCGTGCGTAGTCGTCGGCGGAGAAGACCTCCTGGATGGGCCGGGTCACCTCCAGGTTCCACAACCGGTTGTAGTACTCGCGAATGTGTTGGTTGGCCAGCTTCTCGCTGCGAATGCTGAAGGCGAAGACGTGGTCGGGGCCGTCGTTGTGGGTGAAGATCACCACATCGTCGTAGATCCCCACGCTGAACGCTTCGGTGGCATGCACGGATCCGTCGAGCAACCGCACGTGGTAACTGCGCTTACGGTCGTCGGCCTCCAACGCTGTCCGCAGCTCCATGGCGTAGAAGTCGCTCATCGCGGGGGTGTCGCAGTAGAGGATGATGCGGCGAAAGCTGCGTCCAGGAAACCGCATGGCCCATTCGCGGCACGCCTGGAAGTGCTTTTCGGCCGCCGCGGAGCGAGCCGGGCCTTCCCCGCGTAGATAGGTCACCCAAACCCGCTTGCGGGCCTGACTGACCGCGCGGCGGGTGGCTTCGTACACCTCGTCGCCTTCGTAGAAGCGCACTTCGGGCGCTGTCCCGGCCTCAGCTGCCACGCGTGCCAACGTGGCCAGGTCGGCCTGCGCGGCGGCGAGCGACCGTTTGCCTGCCGCCGCGCTCGCTGCCTGTGCCAGCGCCAGGCCGACGAGCCAGAAGAGGGTGGCGGCCAGGAACTCCTTCTCGTACTTCTCGACGCCGATCTCCCGCGTGAGAAACGCGCCGCAGAGGTAAACGGCGATCAGGATCAGGATCGCACCGCCGAATCCGTATTTGAACAGCGCTACTGCGATCCTCATTGCTTTATGCACAAAGGACTCCCAGGATTCCGGGATCAACCAGAGTAGAAGTATCCCAGGCGATCGCAAGCTGCGACATGACTCATCGGTCTACCCGGATCGAGTTAGTTCATCTGGCTAATCAGTTGATGATGTTGGTACATTTCGTGGCGTGTCGAAACTTCGCGACGCTCTAACCGTGTTGTGCATTGGCGCATTTCTCATCACCGGCGCAGCGGCCGCGTGTGTGGAGAACAAGGATCCGAAGGAGTCGGTGCAGTCGTTGCGCGCGAAGTCGCCGACCCTGCGCGACAAGGTCAGGCTCCGGATCGGAGTGCGGGAAACATTGCCGTTTCTCAGCTACCGCGACCCGAGCACGGGTATCCGCAGCGGGTTCGAGGTCGAACTCGCCCGGGGTATCGCCTCGGACCTGGGTTTCACCGAGGAAAAGATTGACTGGGTGCCGGTGACCGATGTCCAAAGCAGAATGCATGTGCTGCAGGCGAACCAGGCGGACATCGTGGTGGCCAGCCTGACCATGGCACCCGATCGCCCGGTGGATTTCGCGGGACCTTATCTGGTTATGCCGCAGGCGATTCTGGTACACAAACAGCGGACCAAACGGGTGGAGAGCATTGCCGATCTCAAGGCGCCGGACTTCAAGACCTGTGTCGGCATTTCGAGCACCTCGGCGAAAGCGCTGGAGGCCAAGGGAATCAAGCCGGAGCTGGTCAACGACGGCCTGATGTGTATAGACGGAATGACGTCGAACAAGTATGACGCTTACAGCAGCGACCTGCAGGTTCTGGCGAGTGTCCTGGCGCGAGACCCGGACAAGTTCGAGATCCTCAAACTGCTCGTGTCCGACGCCGAGGAGCGGATAGGCGTCGCCGTGCCGCAGGGTGACACCGCGCTACGCGACCTGGTCGCCTACTTCCTCAATCGCTGGCTCATCGGACCGCAGCCCAGTCCCTGGATGCGCGCCTATGACCGCACCATCGGACCGCACCTGGAAGCCAAGTACCGATCACAGCCGAGGGTCGACAAACCGCCGGTTCTTGTCGACTACGATTCCAAAGCGCAGCCGAGATGACGCAGGAGGCTCTGCCAAGGCGCACAGATCATAAGGCGGCGTTCTGGAGTCTCGTGGTGGGCCTGCCGGCCGCGCTATCGGTGCTGCGGCTCTGGGTGGAGTCGGGCGGCGATCTCCAGATAACACTGTTGCTGGTGTCCAATGTGAGCCCGCTGAATCTCGTTGCCGCGCTGTTCGCCACCGTCACTCAGGTCGCCACCGTGGTGTTGATCGCGTTGTTCAGCGCCGGGGGCATTCTGCGGGCGGCGGTCGAGGCCGCGCCTTCAGCAAGCTCGCTGCGCCTTCGGCCGCCAGTGTTGGCAAGGGTGTTCGTGGCCACGCCGGTGTGGTTCATGGCGGCGGCCTACCTAATGGCGATCTTGACCTGGCGGATCGTTTACCTTCCCCTCCTGCTGCCGGCGGCGATGGCGGCGTTCCAGTTCTCGCCATGGCGGCTGCCGCCGCGCTGGCTGGCGGCCGGGTTCTGTTTGGCGGCCCTGGGCGGTTACGGCTGGCTGATCGGTCCGGCCGTGATGCAGGCCTGGCGCGGTAGCGAATATTTGGTGGCTTGGCTGCTTGTTCTTCCACCTCTGATTGCGCTGGGCGTCGCCGGCCCGATCCCTGGCTGGTTCGCCCGCACCTTCTCACCGATCGCGTTGCTCGCGGTCATCGGGATCGCCACCGCGGGCTTCTTCTATGCCGTCCGGACTCCCATCCTGCCGCTGGTCGTCATCGAGCTGAAGGGGAGGCCGGTTGAGCGGCCCGAGTTCATCCGAGGGCACGTGGTGAGCGTGGACGATCTGCACCTGGTGATCCTTCAGGAGCAGGGCGGGGTGCGTTACCTGCCGCTCGATGACGTCGGGCCGACCGTGCTGTGCGCCACGCCGGAGGAGCTGCCCACCACTGCCATCCGGCTGCGTGGCTATCACGTCGAAGATTCGATCCTGACCGCGGTCGGCCGGCAGGTGCGCCCCCGGGTACAGGTAGATCCGCTGTGCCGCATAGCAAAGTCGGCCACGACGTAGCAGCCTTTGGGGTTTGCAGTGATCCGGTGCCGTTCGAAGGGTCGATCGGCGCTGGCGATCTTTGAGCATCCGAGCCGTCATGAGGCGGGCTGAGGTCCGCGCCAAACTGGCTGCGCGGGAGCGGCCGAGAGCCAACCGTGACGCGACCGTGACCCCGTCGACGACGGTGGGCGTCGGTGTTCGTCTATGAGCACCGCTGGATCATCGACAGGCGAAGGGATCCGACGATGCGCAAAGGTACAAGATTCCGAACAGCTCTGGTAGTGATCGCGATGGTGGCCGCCTTGCCGATCGGGGTGCCGGCCGCCGGCGCAGCCCCGGGCGGCGCGGTCGTCGCCGCGGACAGTGGCGACGGCCTGGGCACCCTCGCCGCGGCCACGCCGCTGGCCGGGCCGGACCGCCACGAGAAGGCGGCCGCCGACAACAACGCCGCCGATCGCGCCGCGACCAAGGACCGCAGCGTAGGCAAACCGCTGGTGCCGCAAACCCCGGCGGTGCGCGACACCAAGGCCGTGGAAACGGCCGGTGAGGGCGCTGGGCTGGCCGCGCCCGCCGCACCCGCGGGCCGGGCGGGCATCAACGTCCCGATCGCCGGTGACAACGGGGTCAGCTGCACCTACAACACCATCGAGGACGCCATCGCCTCGGCCGCGGCCGGTTCGACGATCTTTATCGCGCCCGGCACCTACGTGGCCACGACGGCGAATGTCGACTTCAACATCTCGAAGAATTTAAATCTTGTTAAGGGTACTTCTGCCTGCGTGGCCACGGTCGGTGGAGCCTCGACCGACGTCGTCCTGCAGCGCAACGCGGGCTCGACCGTCGACGCGGTGATGGAGGTGTTCGGCACCGCCGTCGTGCGCTTCGACCGGATCACCATCGAGGGCGGCAACTCGGCCGAAGGCACCCTGTTCGTGTCGGGCAGCGCGAATGTGACCCTCGACGATGCGATCGTGCGCAACGGCAACAATCCTTCGGCCACGGTCGGCGGCGGCGGCGTCCGGGTCAGCGACGCCACGGCTTCGCTGACAACGATCAACGATGCGCAGATCGAGAACAACACCGCGGTGTCCGGTGGCGGCATCTACGTCGACGACGGCGCCGTGACGATCGACGACCTGACCAACGTCGAGCTGAACACGGCCTCGGGCAGTGGCGGCGGCTTGTACGCCATCAACAACGCGACCGCGGTTCTGTCCAACAACGCCGATATCATCGACAACGACGCGGTTTCCCGCGGTGGTGGCGCTTTTGTCGACACCGGGTCGACGCTGTCGGTGACCGGCGGGGCGACCTATGTCGGCTTCACCGCCAAGGCAAACACCGCCAACCTCGGTGCCGGCATCTTCGCCCAGGGCGGGTCGACCGTGACGGTCGGTTCGGGCGGCACGGTCAACGCCAACAGCGGCGGCTTCGGTGCAGGCATGTACGGCCTCGGCGCCGGAACCACCCTGCGTGTCGACAGCGGTGGCGTGGTCACGGCCAACACCACCACGAGCAACGGGGCCGGTGTCCTGGTCACGAGCGGCGCGCTGGCCGACCTCAACGCGGGCGCAGCCATCCGTGGCAACACCGCGACCGGATTCGGTGGCGGCGTGGGCGTTTTCAACACCGCCACCCTCGACGCGGACGGTAGCGGGACGGAGGCGGTCGAGATTTCGGGGAACACGGCCGGCACCTTCGGCGGCGGCATCTACACCGTCAACACCTCCACATTGGACACCGTGCACATCGTGGACAACACCTCGGGAACCGAAGGCGGCGGCCTGTACCTGGGCGCCACCGGCTCGGTCACGATCACCGAGAACCTCGCGTGCGGGCCTGCCACCTTCACCAAGGAGCACTACTGCAACGAGTTCCGCGACAACACGGCCGGCACCACCGGCGGCGCGGTCTACACCGGCGGCGGCGACTTCACCGCGGTGCAGACCGGATTCATCGGCAACAGCGCGGCCAACGCGGCCGTCATCATCGCGTTCGGTGACGCGGTGGTCAGCGTCAAGGCGGCTTTGATCATCTTGAACACCGAGACGACCTTCGGCGGCGAGGCTCTGGTCACCGGCCACGACACGTCGTCGATCACCCTGGTCGGGGTGACCTCCGCCGATCAGACGGAGGCGCTGCTCGACACCGACGACACCGCCACCGCGACCACCAGCCGGGTGCTGACCACGACCGGCACCCTTACCCTGGTGGCGACTCCAGCGGGCAACTGCAACATCGGCGCTGTCGCCGCCGACTTCCCGGGCCTGCTGGTCGCGGTCATCACCTTCACCGCGACGACGCGCACCGACTACATGCCGGTCGCGGGTGCTTCCAGCCTTGACCGCTGCAACCTGCTCAGCGGCCACGCCACCGACATCGACGACACGGCGGTCATCGATGTGGCGCCGGCCGGTGGAAACGACTACGACGTGGGCGCTTTCGAGGCCCTCGCGTAGCCCTAGCCGCTCACCTCGGCCACCGCTGCCAATCGCATCAGCGGTAGCCGAGGTGAGCCGCTGCCCGCCGCACATCGTGCAGCAAGACTTCCATGTCTTTGCGGGTCGTCCGGTAGTTCAGGACACAACCGCGAAGCGCGAACCGGCCCGCGACCGTGGCGTTGCTCAGATAGGAGCTGCCGTCGCGCTGAACCTGCAGCATGATTTGCTCGTTGATCCGGTCGAGCTCAAGCTCTTGCTCCGTTGACAAATCCTTGCTGCGCATCGCTTGTGGCAGGTACCGCAGACAGAAGATGGACAGACCCACCGGCGCAACCATCTCGAGGTCTTCGCTCTGGTCGACCAGCTCCGCGAGATACCGAGCACAGTCCATATTGGAGTCAATGGCCTCGGCGAGCCCGTCGGCACCCACATGAGCGATGGTCATCCAGACCTTGAGCGCGCGGAAACGCCGCGACAGCTCCGGCCCGTACTCCCAAAAAGCAAATGCTTCCGCGGCATCGTCCTGCATGATCCTGACGTAGTCGGCGGTGCCGAGGGTGAAGGCGCCGGCCACCGCGCCGGGATCGCGATAGATCAGGCAGCCGCAATCGGCCGGAAGATAGAGCCATTTGTGGGGATCGAGCGCCACCGAGTCGGCCTGCTCGATCCCGTCGAAGAGCGGCGCGGCCGAAGGCGCCAGCCGGGCGAACCCGCCGTAGCACGCGTCCACATGCATCCACATCCCCTGATCGCGGGCGATCGCCGCGATCGCCGCGAGGGGGTCGACCGCGCCGGTGACGACGGTGCCGGCGGTCGCCACCACGCACAGCGGATCGGCGCCGGCGGCGCGGTCGGCGTCGATCTGGCGGGTCAGGTCGGCGACGTCCATGCGCAGCAAAGAATCCAGCGCCACCTGCCGCACGTTGGCTCTGCCGATGCCGATCAGCGCCGCCGCCTTGTGAATCGAATGATGGGCATCGGCCGAAACATAGACCGTCAGCGGCCGGGACTGGGCGGTGATTCCATGCTGGGCCACGGTGTCGCCGCACCGGCGATGCCGCGCGGCGACCAGCGCGCACAGGTTGGCCATGGATCCGCCGCTGAGCAGCAACCCGCCCGCGGCTGGATCCAGTCCGATCGCCTGTTTGATCCAATCGATGGTGACATGTTCGAGCTCGGTCGGTGCGGGCGCCGAACGCCACGCGGGCAGGTTGGCGTTGAGCGCTGACGCCAGCAGATCGGCGATCGAGGCGATGGCGGTGCCGGGCGCGGAGACGTAGCCGAAGAACCGAGGATGTCCGTTGTGGCGGCTGCCGGCGGCGATCACTTCGTCGAAGGTGGCCAGCAGAGTCGCGAAGTCGCGTCCGGCGCGCGGTAGCGGCTCGGTGAGCTGTTCGGCAAGCCTTGCGGCGCTGACCTGCGGGGCCACCGGCAGATCACGCAGGCCGTCTTCGTGGGCCGCCATCCATTGCACCGCAGCGGCGCCCATGTCGCGAATCCTCGCCGAGCCTGGATCAAGGTTGTTGATCATGATATGAGCTTACGCCGATCCGTTTCCGGGCGCAGGTGTCCAGCCCTGTGCGACTTAGCGTCGGCTGCCCAGCATGGCATAGCCGAGGATTCCACTTACGGCGATGGCTGTAGCTGCGAGCATGGCTGTCCGGTTGTCAGTGGGCTGAACCATCCATGTGAATATCACTTTGTACGTGGGCCGCGCGGGCGGTTCCGGCACCGACCCCAGCACCAGCAGGGTCCAGAGCACCGGGATGAGCGGTGCTCTGGCCGCGCCGAGGACGACCGCCCCGAACGCCACCAATCCGGTCAGCCCGGCCACGTTGCGCAGGAGCTGACCGATGCTGGTCATCGGCTCGCCCGCGAGCGCGGCCGCGGCGAGCAGCCCGAGGACCGCGGCGCCGGCCACGATGATGTGGGCTGCGCGTCGGGGCGGCCAGGCGATGGCGGCGGTGGTGTCCAGATCGTGGTCTGGCCCGGCCAGCCCGTGGCTGATGGCGGTGGTGGCGGCCAAGGTGATCAGAATGGCGGCGAGGGCACGGGCCAGGGGATGGTCGACTGTCCGGCCGAGCGCCCACAGCGCCACCGCGCAGCCGAGCACCACCGCGACCGTGGCGGGCACCGCCCGCGAGCGAAGGTAAAGGGCCAGTGCTCTCATCCGTTGGTACCAGAACCCGTGAGCAGATCCAGCCGGTCGCCCGTGAGGCAGCCGCGCTCGGCGTCGCGCAGGGCGGTCACCCGGGCGCGCTGCTGGTCGGCGGGCAAGGCTCGCAGAGCGCCGAGGGCAGCTATCGCCAGAGCCCCTTCGGGGCCACCTCTTTGCGGCGGCTCGCGGTCGAGCAGCCATCCCACGACGGCCAGGCGTGCGGCCATGTACCGCGTCGTCGTTTCCGATGTCGGCTCCCGGCCCATCAGGCTCAAACAGAGCGGAACCCCACCACCTTCGAGCATCCGGGCCAGCAGCCTGTCGCGGGTCAGCGCGGCGTCGGAGGCGTTGAGCTCCAGGCGCAGCAGCAGGGTGTCGGCCGCCGGCCGGGTGTCGTCGGCACGTTCGTCGATCTGCACCGTCACCGCGACGGGCGCCGAAGGCAGCTTTGAGTCCAGAATGGACAGTGCTTGCCCGGCCGGATCGCGCAGTTTGTCAAGCATGTGGGACTGTGCCCGCGGAATGCAGATCCGAGGCTGGTCGGTGGTGCAGGTCAGCTCGGTGGCGTGCGGGTTGTCGACCCAGGCGGCGGCGAGGTTGGCGGGCAGGAGCGCCACCGCGACCACCGCGCCGAGCGCGATCGGCAGCAGCGCGGCAAGCCTCGTGGCGGGCCGGGCGGCGGCGTGCAGGGCCAGCCCGGCGACGGCAAGCGCCAGCAGCCACAGCGCCTGGGCCAGGTTGGCTCGGCCGGTGAGCATGTGCAACGCGGCACCGGTATCCACCTTGCCCTCATTCAGGTCTGGTACCTGCAAATTGGGAAAGAACAGATAGCCGCCCGGACTCCCGGGTGAACCCGGGCCCGTTGGATGGATCATGTTTGGCACCAGGGTCAGCGCCACGAACCCGGCGACCACGACCATCGGTGAGGTCAGCGGCGAGGGCAGCAGCGCGCCCACGGCCAGGCCGACCCAGACCGCGGCGACCATGGACAGCGCTCCGATCGCGATCAGCGGGCCCGCCGAAGCCGGCAGGTAGCCATTGGCGTGTTGGAGGTGGCCGGTGGCGCCGGCGAGCGTGACCAGGTAGGTGGCGACCGCGGCGATCGCCATCGCCCCCGCGGTCGGCAGGACGCGCCGCCAGCGGGGCCGTGGCGTGGTGTGGAACAGTTCCTCCACTTTGGAGCGTCGCTCGCGGATGCCTTGCCAGGCACCGGCGCCCAGCGCCAGCGGCAGAATCAGCACGAGGAGCGTGCGCTGCCTTACCACCAGGTCCATCCATGACGCCTCCGGCAGGTTGCCGGCGTAGATGACGAACAGGCCCGCCGCCGCTATCAGCAACGCGGCCAGCGGGGCCACCGAGCGGAGCAGCTCTATGCGCAGAATCCGGCCGCCCATCACTTCACCTGCTTGTCGCGGTGGCGGCGCAGAATGGCCGAGTACCCGCGTTCGGCTGCGCTGTCCCCGTCGCCGGCCTCATCGCCCGCGGCGGCCGACAGGTCGGCGGGCACGCCTTGAAACACCAGCCGCCCGTTGTCGATGAGCACCACATCGGTGCAGGCGGCCGCGACGTCCTCCACCAGGTGGGTGGAGACCACCACGCAGGTGTCGGTGCCAAGTTCACGAAGCAGCGCCCTGAATTGCATGCGCTGCTCGGGGTCCAGGCCGGCGGTGGGTTCGTCCAGCAGCAGGATGGCCGGGTCGTTGACGATGGCCTGGGCTATCCCGACCCGGCGCACCATGCCACCGGAGAGAGTCTTCATCCGGTCCTGCGCCCGGTCGGTCAGCCCGACCCGTTCGATCGCGCGCTGCACCGCGCCGGGGATCTCGGCGGCGGGCATCTCCTTGAGCCAGGCGATGTATTCGATGAACTCCCGCACGGTGAAGCGGCGGTAGAAGCCGAACTCCTGTGGCAGATAGCCGATCTGGCGGCGTATGCCACGCAGGTCGAGGCGTCCGCTGACCTTTTCCCCCAGCAGTGTCAATGTTCCGCCGGCCGGGCGCAGCACGGTGGCGATCGAGCGCATCAGCGTGGTCT
Organism: Rhizocola hellebori; assembly: GCF_016862955.1. Lineage (GTDB taxonomy): Bacteria > Actinomycetota > Actinomycetes > Mycobacteriales > Micromonosporaceae > Rhizocola > Rhizocola hellebori. The sequence goes on from NZ_BONY01000019.1 coordinate 89,253, forward strand.
TGCCCGCTCCATTGGGGCCGAGCAGGCCGTGCACCCCGGCATCCACCGAAAGATCGAGCCCGTCGACCGCCATCCTCCGCCCGGCACGGACCCGCAGCGCTTCGGCCTGAATAGTCCAGCCGTAGGTAGTCGGCGCGGTCTCGGCAGTGCTCACCGCACGAACCATGGGGTGCTCCTCAATCCGGTGTAGGCATCGCGGCGCACCACCAGCGCGACCGCGATCATGGCGATCAGCGCTGCCCAGTAGGGCAGGCTGACCGGTTGCAACAGCAAGGGGACGCGAAGGGTCAGCAGACTCGGGGTGATCACCGCGGCTGTCCACGCCAAGCCGAGCGCCGCTGCCGCCCAGCGCAGCCCGATCAGCTCGCCCAGGGCAAGAGCGCCAGCCGTGAACGCCAGACACGGCAACAGCCATGCCGCCGGTGACGCGCCCGTCAGCCAACCGGCCACGGCCAGCGCCGGGACGATCACCACCAGCACCGCGAGCGTGCGGCGCAGCACCATATACAGGCCCGCCCGGGGGCTGGCCACCACCAGCTCGTGCGCCGGGTCCAGCCCGGCCGACCAGAGCGCGGCCACCCCCAGCAGCGGCGCCACCGGTGCCACCAGCAGCACCAGCGACGGCCACACGCGAGCGCCACCGGCCAGGTCCAGCCCCAGCGCGGCCGCGACCACGAGCACCGTCATCGCCAGTCGCGGCCACAGGCCCGGCGGCGCCCACCGGCCCACCCGGCGGTGCCGCCTCGCGACGGGCATCTGCGGGCTTCGGGCCAACGAGACCGCCAGATCTGTTTCCACGCGGGCCAGCAACGACACCGTCTTCGGGCTTTGCCGGATCACGGTGTCGCCGAGGCGCGCCCTGCAGGGTGCGCAGTTTTCCAGGTGGGCCTCGATCGCCCAGAGAACATCCGCGGCGACAGCGACGTCGCCCGCCACATAGTGGTGCAAAGCTGTCGCCGAGAGGTGGTCCGAAGGGTTCATGACAGCGCCTCCCGCAACGCGATCCGGGCCCGCCGCGCGCGGGTCTTCACCGTTCCTTCCGGCAGGCCCAGCAGCACGGACGTCTCCCGCACGGTGAGACCGTCGAGCACCATGGCCTGCAGCACCTGGCGCAGCTCCGGCGACAGCCTGCGCAGGGCATCACCCATGGCGTCGCCCAGCACCGGCTCAACCACCTGCTCCTCGGCCGCGGGCGCGGCCCGCGAAACCAGGCTGGCCGGGGGCGGCTGAGCTTCCCGTGCCCGCCGGCGCAACCCGTCCACCAGCCGCCGGGCGGCGATCGTCCACATCCAGCCGACAGCGGAGCCGCCGACGGCCGCTCCCGCGAACGCGGCAGCCGCCCGCCACACCGCCAGGTACGTCTCCTGCATCACCTCGGCGACAAGGTCGTCGTCGGCGCAGCGTCGGCGCAGCCGGGTACCCAGCCACGGCGACGTTCGCCGGTAAAGCTCATCGAAAGCACCCCGGTCGCCGCGAGCCACGCGACGCACCAGCTGCTCCTCGTCCATCGAGGTCACGGCGCCTATCCTGCCTGTCACACCCAGCAAGACGACAGCCCACCATGATCAGGTTCTCACCATGAGGTGACCTGGGAATATGATCACTGCCGGGCGAGATTTGGAGCGTTGCCGCGCAGCACGTACTTCTGGATCTTGCCGGTGGCCGTCTTGGGCAGTTCCTTGACGAAACTCACCCCGCGCGGCGCTTTGAAGTGGGCAAGATGCTCACGGGCGAAGGCGATGATCTCCTCCTCGGTGGCGCTGGCCCCGTCGCGCAGCAGCACGAAGGCGTGCGGGGTCTCGCCCCATTTCTCATGCGGCAGACCGACAATGGCCACCTCCTGCACGGCGGGATGGCGCAGCAGCGCGCCTTCCACCTCCACCGAGGAGATGTTCTCGCCGCCGCTGATGATGACATCCTTGAGGCGATCGCGGATCTCCACGTAACCATCCGGATGCACCACCGCCGCGTCGCCGGTGTGGAACCAGCCGTCGCCCATAACCTGTTGTGTCGCTTGCGGATCGTTGTAGTAGCCGTGCATCACCACGTTGCCCCGCACCACAATCTCGCCGAGGGTCTGACCGTCGGCGGGCACCACCGCGCCGTCGTCGCCGACCACCCGCAGCTCGCCGGAGGTCAGCAGCTCCACCCCTTGCCGTGCCTTGACGATGGCGCGCTGCGCGAGTGACAGGTCGCGGTGCTCGGGCAGCGGCGCGCAGACGGTGATGAACGGGGCGGTCTCGGTCAGGCCGTAGACCTGGGTCACCTCCCAGCCGAATTCGCCCTCCATCCGCTCGATGGTCGCCGCGGCCGGCGGCGCTCCGGCGGTGACCACCCTTACCCCGCTCGGCACCTCGCCGCGCGCTTCGGCCGGCGCGCTGGCCAGTGAGATCAGCACCGTCGGCGCGGCGCACAACAGGCGGGCACCCTCTTCGCGCAGGAGCCGAAACACTTGGGGCGGTTCGACTTTCGGCAGACAGACGTGGGTTCCGGCGGCGGCGGTGACTATCCAGGTATAGGTCCATCCGTTGGCGTGGAACATCGGCAGCGTCCACAGGTAGCGCTCGCCGACCGCCATCGGCAGGTGCAGCAGCGTCCCGATCATGTTCATCGCCGCGTTGCGATGTGTGATCATCACGCCTTTGGGCCGGGCGGTCGTCCCGCTGGTGTAGTTGATCGTCAGCAGGTCCCGCTCACCGATCTCGGGCGCGGCGAAGTCGGGCGTGGCCTGCTCGACCGCGGACTCGTAGTCGAGCCAGCCCGGCCGATCCGCCCCTGAGTCGAAAGCGACGAAGTGGCGCACCTGCGGCAGCTCTTCGCGCACCGCGTCGATCGCGTCGAGGTAGTCGCCGGACGCGCAGACCACCACGGCGCCAGAGTGGTTGATGATGTAGACGAAATCCTGCGGGGTGAGCCGATAGTTGATCGGCACGAGCACCGCACCCAGCTGCGGGACCGCGTAGAACGCCTCCAGCTGGGCGTGCACGTTGGGGGCGATGGTGGCCACGCGCTCGCCCTGCGCCACCGCCAAGTCCTTCTGCAGCACGGCCGACCATCGATCGCACCGGTCGAAGAACTGCGCATAAGACAATCGCAGCGCGCCGTCGACCACAGCCTCCCGGGCGCCGTGCAGCTGCCTGGTGCGGCGGGCGAACTCCAGAGGCGTCAGCGCAACTTCCATTGGTAAATGCTATGCCCTGGCCCGCGCCGGATCTACCTGTCCACGCAATGGGATTTTCTTCCTGCTTTGTGAGACGCCTTCGCTAGGCTCTGGGCATGTACGTGCATGGACATCACGAGTCGGTGCTGCGCTCGCACCGCTGGCGCACGGCCGAGAACTCCGCCGGTCACCTGCTGCCGCATCTGAAACCGCACCAGTCGCTTTTGGACGTGGGCTGCGGCCCCGGCACCATCACCGCCGACCTGGCCAATCTCGTCGGCCACGTCACCGCGCTGGAGACCAGCGAGGAGGTGCTCGGGCTGGCGCGCGGCGAGGTCACCTCGCCCAACGTGACCTTCGCCGTGGGCGACGTGCACGCGCTGTCCTTTGCCGACAACACCTTTGACGTCGTGCATGCCCACCAGGTGCTGCAACACGTCGCCGACCCGGTGCGCGCGCTGCGGGAGATGGGGAGGGTCTGCCGGCCGGGTGGGCTCGTCGCGGTTCGCGACAGCGATTATGCGGGATTCATCTGGTACCCAATGCTTCCCGAACTCGACGAGTGGCTGCGCCTCTACCGCGCCATGGCCCGCCGCGCCGGCGGTGAGCCGGATGCCGGGCGGCGGCTGCTGCACTGGGCCAGGCAGGCCGGCTTCACCGATATCAGCGCCGGCTCAAGCACCTGGTGCTATGCCACGCCCCAGGAGCGGCAGTTCTGGGGTGGCATGTGGGCGCAGCGCATCAAGAACTCGTCGATCGCCACCCAGGCGCTCGAGTCCGGCCACGCCACCCAGGCCGACCTCGACCGTCTCAGCGCAGCCTGGCTGGCCTGGGCCGACGACCCGAGCGCCTGGTTCTCGGTCGTGCATGGCGAACTCCTGTGCGTCGCCGGCCCGCTACCGACCTGACGCCGCGGCCGGCGGCTTGCCCGAAACCCGGTGGCGTCGCCGGCTCGCTGTCGACCTGACGCCGCGGCCGGTGGCTTCGCCCGAAGTCTGGTGGCGGGCGCCGGCTAGTCGAGGTCGGCGGCGAGCTCGGCTGGGGCGCGCATCCGCCACGCGTCGGTGATGAGCTCGCGCAGGCGGTCCACCTTCACCCGGGCCAGGCGCAGCATGACCAGCGGCGCGCCGTCGTAGCCGGGCGCGGTGAAGAACAGCTTCGGCTCGCCCAGCAGCAGGGCCTGCTTCTCGGCCTCGTCACCGACATAGAGCACCGCGATGTCGCTGCGGATGACCCGTGGCTTTCCCGGCAAGCGCTCCGGGTAGGACCAGACGAAACCCCTGTTGCCCACCCGAAAATCGAAGCCGTCGCTTTCGATCTCGACGACGTGGGGCAGGGCCAGCGCGAGACGCCTCACGTCATCGGCGTCGGCCATCGCCATACCTCCGGTGAATCTCGAAACTCAGGTGCCGGGTTCAAACAGGATCTCCGCGTTGTCGAGCTTTCCGGCGGCCAGCTCGGCCTCGTCGACCACCACCAGGAAATCACCCTCGCCGAAAGCGTAGCGCTGCACCGAATAGCCGTTGACGTAGAGCAGCAGCTGCGGTGAGCCCAGGTCATCGAGCTGCTCGCGGGTCTCCTCGCGGAACGGGTGTGGGCTGCCCAGCAGCTGCACCACGCCGCAGGGCACCCCGCCCAGCAGGGAGAGCTCCTCGTCGATGGCGCGCTCGACCTCGTAGTCGAACCGCTTGGAACTTGGCCCGTTCTCATCGCGCTCCTGCGCGACGAACGAAGGACCCAGCCGCAGCTTCCGCTCGGCGAACAGGCCGTCGTCGGCCAGCCCATCGGGGCGCTGCGCCACCGTGAGCAGGCCCGGCCGTGGCACGTGAAGCAGCTTCGCCGTGGCCGCATCTATTTCGTACCCATAGGCGCGGTCGCTGTCGTAGATAGCGAACAGGTACATCATTCCGGCAAGCCCAGCGCTTCCCGCCACCCCGGTCTTGCGGACGTCGTCGAGGTTGATCTGGCACACCAGCGCCAGCGGCTCGTCGGTGTCGTCCTCCACCGGCCACACGAAAGCCTCGTCCACATGCGGCAACCCGCCGACCTTGGACACCCCGACCGGCAACGGCCCCTCGGACGGCTCCGCCATCGCCGCCCCCACCACCGGATGCAGGAACGGCGTGACCGCGTCACCGACCCTTTCCCCAAGCTCCCCAATCACGTAGTCGGGCCACAGCCGCTGATTGAGCGCCGCCGTCAACTCGTCGATCATCAATGTCGCCTCTCCTTCGCCGCGATCCGGCCAGTCTCGCAGAGTCGGAATTGTGGCAGACACCGGTGGCGAAGCCCGCGCCGTGATGCCACCGTGACAGCCGCTTCCCACTATGGACGGCATGCGATTGTTGCTCACCGGTCTGATTGCCACGCTAACCGTGGCCCTGCTCCCGTCCGTTCCCGCCGCCGCCTCCGTGGCGGACCACTACCTCACCGAAACGTCGGCTTCGGACAGTTCGTCGCCCAAGACGATCACGGTGACCTGCCCTGACGGGCAGATCGTCTACGGTTTCGGCGGCGCGACCCAGGACGGCGATGGCCAGGTCGCGCTCACCTCCATCCTTCCCAACATCGGGCTCACCGCCGTGACCGTGGTCGCGCAGGCCCGCGGCGGCTGGACCGGCAACTGGTCGGTGATGGCCGTGGCCAGCTGCTGGGCACCCGGAAACCTTGCGCTGCACCGGGTTGTCACGACCAATGGCACGGCTTCGGCAACGGCGTCCTGCCAGGGTGAGAAGATTGTCTATTCCACCGGGTTCGTCGTGACCTCCACTTCGGGAAACCCCTTCATCGACTCGGTGGTGCCCTCCTTCGATCTGTCGTCGGTGGAAGTTCACGGCGGCGGCGTCCTGTTCGGCCAGGTGGAGGTGAAGGCGGTCGCGCTGTGCGGCTTCCGGATGCCGGGCCCTTACCCGTTCTACAAGCAGCGCACCCAGGACACCGTGCCGGTAGCCGCCGGGACCACCACCACCGCGACCGCGGACAAGGCGCACATCTCGATCGCTGGAGTCAACTGGATCTTCGGGGCGGGCGCGAGCTCGACCCGGCCAGGCATGTTCATTGACGCGCTCGGACCTTCACCCGCGCTCGACGGTGGGTGGGCCCGGATGTCCCGCGGAACGGGGGTGGCCGCGAAAACCGCGAAAGCCATGGCCGGCACCGAGGACGACGACACGGTGACGGCTTACGGGGTCTGCATCGGCACGTGGTACTAGGCGGGTTTGACGCCTATGGCCCGCATGGCGTTCAGGTAGCGGTCCCGGGCCCGCTTCGCCTCGCCGTGCTGGCCGCCGGCCACCAGCGCCTCGATTAGGGCGCGGTGGCCGGCCTCGTCGTAGGGGTCGGCGCTGAGCAGGCGCAGCAGATGCCCGACGGCGACACCGGGACGCCCGCGTTTGCGGCTGATCTGGGCGAGCATGCGCAACACGCTCAGGTATCCGCCGCGGGCCTCTTCCCGAAGCGCCACAGCCCATTCCGCATAGGGCTCGTCTTCGAAGACATCGGCGCGGTAGCGGTCCAGACAGGCTGAAAGCAGGCGCTCCGCCTCGTCCAGAGCGCCCCGCTCACGCAGCCGGCGGGCGTGGACCAGGTCGGCGAGGAAGTCCTCGACGTCGACCCGCAGCCGCCCGATGTCCAGCCCGACGCTCGCCTGATCGGCCACGATGTAGTGATCCGAGGCGAGCACGCGCTCCGGATCCAGCACCCGGCGAATGATCGACAGCAGCACCGAGAGCCGGTGCCCGCTGGAATCCTCGCCCCGCCAAAGCATTTCACGCAGCTCGTCGCGGGGCACCGGCCGGCCGCGCCGCGCCACCAGGATGCGCAGGAGGTCTCGCGCCCGGCGGGACTGCCATCGGGCGGCCGGCACCGGCTGCCCGTCGAGCCACACCTCGAACCGGCCGAAGGCCCGCACCGTCACCGCCGCGGTGTCGGCCGTCTCGGGGGCGACCCCCGCCCGGGCAAGGGTTTCGGCCGCCTCCAGCGCACCGAGCCGGTCGCCCACCCCGGCACCGACGAGATGCCCGAGGCGGTGGCCGACCCGGGCCGCTTCGACGTCCGCCTGCGCCTGGGTCCACACCGCAAACGCTTCGCGCAGCGCGTTTCTGGCCCGAGCCGGGTCGGGCTCAGCGATCGCGCGCAACTCAAGCGAGTCGGCGAGGCCGGCCGGGTCGCGCTCGGCGCTTGCCCTTTCGGCCGCCTCGGTGGCGAGCTTGGTGGCGGTCGCCCTGTCCCCGGCGTGATGGGCAACCCAGCCGCTGGCCAGCAACGCGGCCACCACCACCCGGTCCGAGGCGAGCTCGGTGGCGCGTTGGGCGAAGGTGGCGGCGTGCTGCGGATCTTCGGGGGCGAACAACCGGGCCAGGCCGCACAGCGCGGACACCTGAACATGGTGTGTGCCAGCCTCTTGCGCCAGCTCCAGGGCGCTCTCGAAGGCGGCGCGGGCCTGCTCGGCCCAGCCGCGGCGGCGATAGACCTCGCCCAGGCCCAGCTGCGCGGGTGCCGCGCGGCGCGGGCCGACCCGGCGGAATATCGCCTCGGCCCGCTGGAACTGCCGGATCGCCTGGTCGTATTTGCCAAGCATCATCAGGGCGTCGCCTGAGTTGCAGTAGGCGACAGCGCGCAGGTTGGAGTGGCCGGCGAGCGCAGCGAAGTGCGCATTTTGCTGAGCGGTCGCCAGCGCCGCAACGTATTTCGCCTCGCACAGGTGGCGGAAGGTCTGGCTGGCCAGGATGCGCGCCCGCAGCAGAGCGCTGCCCACCTTCTCCGCCAGCTCGAGCGCCCGAAGGTTGTGCTCCTCGCTGTCGGCGTCGCGACCGGAGACGCTATCGCACAGCGCGAGCGTCACGTGGGCGGTGGCCAGGGCGAGGTCGTCGTTGACGGCGCTCGCTTGTTGGCAGGCCAGGTTTGCCAGGGCGACCGCGGTGTCGATCTCGCCGAGCTGCAGCCGGGCGCTCGCCCGCCAGGCCGACAGCATCGCCTGGTCGGTGGACGGCTCGGCGTCGTCGCGTGCGCGTTCAAACGTCTCAAGCGCAGCCCGCGAATCGCCCCGGTGATAGTGCAGCATTCCCATCCGCCAGGCGATCGCGGCGTCCCACACCGGCTCGGCTTCGGCCACGATCCCGTAGATCTGCGCTGCGGCCAGGGATGATCCGGAGGTGCGCACCGCGTCACCGAGCAGCAGCTGCTGCTGGCGACTGCGGTTGGTGTTCTTGGTCAGGATGTCGATGATGAGTGAGCCGTGGCCTTCGGCCAGGATCTCCTGCCCGTGCCGATCCAGCAGCCGTCCACATTGGACTAAGTCGCCCGCTCGGGCGAAGGCCTTCAGCGCGGCGCAGGGGTGCCCCGCCTCCTCGTACCAGCGCGCCGCCAGCATCGCCAGGCCGTTGCCCGGTGCGTCCTCGCGGGCGACATGCGCGACTATCGGGATCACCCGGTCGTCGCAGAGCAGGCCCATCGCGGTGAGCATGCGAAGCCACGAGGCGGCCTCCGCGTGGCCGAGCGCTTCGCCGAGGCCCGCCGAGACCGGGGTGAGGTCCGCGAGATCGACCAGCAGCGCCCGCACCTCCTGCGGGAGCGGCGCAAGCACCTCCTCGCTGACGAAGCTCCACAATGCGGAGCCGGGCTCGGGCAGCACAGGTTCCCCCGCGGCCACCGCCTCCCCGGCCAGGCGCACCAGGGCGGGCCAGCCGCCGGTCATTGTGTGTACCTGATCCGACAGATCCAGATCGCGCAGCCCGTACTCGTTTTCCAGCAGCTCGGTAGCAGCCTCGGCGGAAAGGGCCAGCTCGGCCGGGCGCACCTGGGCCAGCCCGCGCAGCCGGGCCGGCAGGACGGGCAGCGGGAACCGCGACGCGATCGCCACCCGGGCCCCGGACGGCAGCGCGTCGACGCTGGCGAACAAGGCCTGCGCCGCATCGGGCGTCAGCATCGGAAGATCATCGATGACGGTGTCGCCGCCGGTGAGCCCGGCGACGCCGCTATGCCAAGTCGCAGCGGGGTATCGCTGGCGCAGCAGGCTCGTCTTGCCATAGCCTGCGGCGGCGACCACCAACTCGATCACCGGCAGCACCATGAGACCAGACTGGCGGGCCGATCGCCGCGGTGGCAAGGCATTTTCGTCACCTCGACAGGGTTAGGAACGGGCCGGGCCGAGCTCTAGCCCGTACCAGTCGAGAATCTTTTGTAGTGGCTCGAAGTTGGTGTAGATCTCGGCTTCATTGCAGTCGCCGTTGCCGTTGAGGGTGATCCCGACGGGCCAGGCGTAGACGGTCGGGCCGACCTGGACCGGCGTCATCAGGGGGCCGCCGGAGTCACCGGGCTCGGAGCAGATCTCGGCGCGGATGAGGCCTTCCATCACGAACCCCGGCTTGTTCTGGCTGGCATCGATGGCGGTCACCACTCCGCAGGTGTACTTCGTCGTGTTGCCCATCTTGCACAGGGTCTGGCCGACCTCCGCGGTCGCGACGCCCAACGCCAGCTGGATGATGCCGGGCTTGGGGTAGCCGATGGAAAGGTTGGTGTTCACGGCGTACTGCGGGGTGAAGGTGACCCCCTTTTCCGTGATCCGGCCGAAGTCGCCGTCCGGGCCGTAGACCCAGTCGTCCGTGCGCTGCCCGAGGTAGTTGCCCTTGCGTTCCCAGTGCGCCGAGGTGCTGACGCAATGCCCGGCGGTGAGGATGTAGGTGGTGGACCCGATCGAGGTCATCGGGCCGGTGGTGCAGTAGTGGACGGTTTGGCGCTGGCCCTGCATGCCGTGACCGCTGTAGAGGTTCTCAAGATTCTTCGCGGGCGAGGTCTGTTTCACGTCGACCTTCGCGAGATGATCGGCGAGCATGGCCGACACCGCGGCCGGCGCTGGGGCGGTCAGCCGCAGCACCACCCGATTGGCCTTGCGATCCACCCAGGCCATGCTGTCCACCGGCGCTTCGCGGACAAGACGATCGCGCAGGGCATCGAGCTGTGTATAGGTCATCGTCGCGGCCTGCGCCGGGTTCGCCGCACCCGCGGCGACGACACTCACGACCAAGGCCAGACTGCAGCGGCGCACCCACCGGTCCATAACCCATCTCCTCTACTTGAATATTCGGGAGTATAGATCAATGGGCGGATATCCCGAATGTGTGGGAACGACGCCCATGCTCTCGGGACTCAGCACCGTCCATCATGGCCGAGGGGGGCCGTCGCAATCACTATCCCGACAGCCCGGACAACAGATTCCGTAGCGTCGATGGGTGAACGCCGCCCTATGCTCGGCGTGCCGGAGACGGCAGGGGGAGGACAACTAATGCAAGAGGAGAGAGCGTTAGGCATCGTGGTCATCCGCAGCGATGACACCCGAGCACACCTTTTTCGGGACATGGAACAGCTCCTGAGAAGCTCCGCACCGGGCGCCACGGGCAACCCCGGCGCGGTGGAGTTCTTCAGCACCGCCGGGCACCGGCTGGCACCGGTCTTCGGCCCGAACTGGCGGCTGCTGGACCTGGTCGAGACCAATGACAAGGCCCAGCCCGAGGTGGTGCTGCACCGGCTGCGCGCGACCGTCCGCCACATGCGAAGCGACCTGCGCGCCAACCTGGAAGCGGTCGAGAGCGCCGGGCTGAATGTCGATGACGGGCTTGCCCGGCTGCCAAGCATGCAGGGAGCATCGCTGGAAGCAGCGCTTGAGGCCTGGGCCCAGGTGCTCGGTCACTTCCTGGGATCGCATTCGGCAGATCCCTGGCACAACTTCTGGGTGCACGGCATCTTCTAAACGCCGACGCCCACCGACACAGCAGGAGCCCGCCGATGTTCGTCATGGGGATGCGCCGGCTGGCCGTGGCCGGCATGGCAATCACAGTGCTGCTGCTTGTGCTGGTAGGAAATCTGGTCAGCGCCGGGGAGGTGTCCGGCCGGGCGACCGCGCTGACGGCTCCGATGGTGGCCTACGCCATCATGGGAGCCGTCGTGCTCACCGGGGTTCCCGGCCACCTCGTGGGCCGGATGATGGTGGCGGCGGGTGGGGCCGCGGCGGTGGCGCTGCTGGCCTACAGCTGGGCGGCGTGGCTTCCCGCGGCCTGGCTGAGTCAATGGGCCTGGTGGCCCCCGTTCGGGCTGATTACCTTGGCGCTGTTGGTGTTTCCGGACGGCCGGCTGCCCTCCCCGCGATGGCGGCCGGTGGCCGTTTCCATCGCGGTGGGCACGGCGGTGGCCAGCCTGGCTTTGGCGCTGGCCGCGCTGGATCACCCGCGTAACCTGCTCACCAGCGTCATCGACTTCACCCCGCGTGCTCAGCTGCTCATCCGGGTGGCAGCGGTCGCCGCGCTGGCCGCCGTCGGCGGGCTGCTGGCGACCCTGTGGGCGCTGTGGCTGCGCTGGCGCCGGGCCGACGGAGACACCCGGCACCAGCTGGCCTGTCTGCTGCCGGCTGCGATTCTGTTCGTTTTCGGTTTGGCTGTACTGGATCCGCTCGACATCTCGGGCGGCTACGTGGTGATCGCGGTGGCTTTGCCGCTGGGCATGTGCGTCGCCATCCTGCGATACCGGCTCTACGGATTGGACCAGGTCGTCAACAGGACCATCGTGTGGCTGTTGATGACCCTGCTGGTGATCGTGGGGTTCATCGCGATCGTTACGCTGCTTCGCGATGCGGTGCTCGGCGGCAGCGTCTCCTCCGCCTCTCTGGTCGCGACCGGGCTCATCGCGGTGACTTTCGAGCCGTTGCGCCAGCGCGTGCAACGGGTCGTGAACCGGCTTGTCTACGGCGATCGCGACGACCCCTACCGGGTCATCGCCCGGCTCGGCGAGCTGCTGGGCCGCACGGTGGAGCCGCGTGCCGTCCTTCCTCAGCTGACCGAGACCATCGCCCGTTCGCTTCAGGTGCCTTACGTTGCCGTACAGAAGGAGGAGGGCGACGGGAATTTCGTTCTGCTGGCCGAACATGGGCATGCTACGACCACAGTGGACACCTTCGACATGGTCGCGCACGGCGCACGGCTCGGCCGCCTGATCGTCGCCAATCGCAGCCCCACCAGCCGGTTCACCCAGCGTGAGCGGCGGCTGCTGGGCGACCTGGCGGTCCAGGCCGCCGTCGCCGTCGAGGCCACGCGGTTCGTGCTGGACCTGCAGAACTCGCGTGAGCGGCTGGTGATGGCCCGCGAGGAGGAACGCCGCCGCGCCCGCCGTGACCTGCACGATGGGCTTGGCCCGACCCTGGCCGGGATGGCGATGCAGGTGCGTGCCGCACAAAAGCTTGTGACGGGCCATCCCCGGGTCAGCGACATCCTGACCGCTATCGCCGAAGACCTTCATATGTGTACCGGGGAAGTGCGCCGCCTGGTCGACCAGTTGCGCCCGCCCGCGCTGGACGCGGGTCTGGTGGCGGCGCTGCGCAACGAATGCCAGCGCTTCGCCAGCACCACCCTTGCGGTTCAGCTGCGCGCGAGCGGAAGGATGGACGGGCTCCCCGCGGCGGTGGAGGTCGCCGCCTACCGCGTGGTGGCTGAGGCACTGACCAATGTGGCCAGACACGCCCAGGCGCGCACCTGCCGGGTCACCGTCGACCGGGAGCGATCGCTGAAGCTGGAGATCCTCGACGACGGCGTGGGCATCGCCTCACCCGCCCTGCGCGGCGTTGGCCTGGACTCGATGCGAGAACGCGCCGCGGAGCTGGGCGGCCAGTTCACCATCGGGGAAGCTTCGCCGCACGGCACCGCCATCCGGGTCCGGCTTCCCCTTCCCCTGGAACACGCCGATGGCTGAGCCCACCTCCACCTCCGGCGGCTTCCGGGTTCTGGTCGTCGACGACCATCCCGTGGTGCGGCGCGGATTGCGGACTCTCCTCGACGGCGAACCCTGGGTCAGCGAGGTACGCGAAGCCGCCACCGCCGCCGAGGCGCTGCGCGAGGTCGTCAGCCGCGGAATCCATGTCGTATCAATGGATGTCTCCCTTCCCGACGGTGACGGAGTCGAGGCCGTCGCCCGGATCCTCGCCGCCCGCCCTGAGGCTAAAGTCCTCATGCTGACAATGGCCGACGACGAGGAAATCATCGCCCGCGCGCTGCGCGCCGGCGCCCGCGGCTACCTGGTCAAGGAAACCGACCCCGACACCATCGTCGAGGCCCTGCACACCGTTGCTGTGGGCGGTGTCGTCCTAGGCCCGAGGATCGGCCCTTCCGTCCTGTCCACCCTGCGCCGGGCCCCGACGGAGGTCCCCGCCCCCTTCGACCGCCTCACCGTGCGCGAACGCGACATCGTCACCCTGCTGGCAAACGGCGAAAGCAACGCACGCATCGCACGCCAACTCGGCGTCAGCGAAAAAACCGTGCGCAATCAGCTTTCCAGCGTGTTCGCCAAACTCGAAGTCGCCGACCGGGTGCAAGCCGCGTTACTCGCCCGCGACACCGGCTTCACCGGCTGACGCCTCGCGCCGCTATCGGGTACCGGGTCGTGCGGGCCCACAGAATCCCCGCCGCCGGAACCAGATACACCAGCGAAATCAGGATCGTGGCATACTCACCGATAACGATGTTGGTGACTATCGCCCCGACCATCGTCAAAACCAGCCCGCCCGCCGCCACCGGCGTCAGACCCGGCAGAACCCTAGTCGCCGCCGGGACAATAAGCCCCACCCCGCCGAGCACCTCGGCGACCCCGGCAATCCTCAGCAGCACCACCGGAATGGCGTGATACACGGCCTCCAGCTCGGCCGTGGAGACCACCAGCTTCGACAGTCCCGTGGTCACGAAGAAGAAGGCGGCAATCGCCGACACTATCCACAACAGAATCTTCATACCCCCACGTCGAACGAGCCCCCACTCCTTCGACATCACGCACCAAGATTTTTTCGTCGGAACCTCAACCGCTGATCGCCGAGGGGTGCCCCTTCATTCCCTGGGTGGCAACTCGTCATCGTTCAGCCGGACGGCCTCCTGGCCTCTCACACCGATGCCGCCGCCACCACCTCCTCAGTGCTGCACATCCATGCGTGCTTCGCCGCGCCGGGCGGCTACGCCGTCAGCCCGCAGCCGCTAGATCATCTCCAAGCTCTCTCCCAGGCACGACTGCTCGTCGCGAGTACCTCCATCTCTGCATCCGACACGTGATGCAGAGACGGTCGCTCTTCATTGCTCCGCGCTGGGACTGCGCGCAATGGCTCGAGTCTGTGCGATCCTTCGTCACGGGATACCTCGCACAACCGGGCCACTGCCCTTAGCTGTCTTGCTCCAGAGCTTTTCGCCGATGCGCATCGATCACTCTTCTGGAGGGGTCGGCCGCGGTGGGATCGTTCAGCCGGTCGGTGAGCAGGAACGCGGGTAACTCCCACCCGGTAGCCTCGGTGAGTTGGAATGTTCCGCCGATGATGCCGGGATCCCATCCTGCGGCCAGCGCGCGCTCGATAATGGCCCGTACATCAGAAGGTGTCGGGTAGGCGCTGTCCGTCGCGCATGCGCCCCACGGGGCTGGCCATGACTTTGACAACAGATCGGCTTGAGCGGCGCAGCTGGTCCTTCCCGCGCCCCAGATCCGCACCCGGATACACCGGTGACAGCCAGCCTCACCCTGCACGTGACGAATCTCAGCCCGCCAGACAAACGCGCGCCCGGCTGCATGTAGCGTGCGCAGCCTTGTCCTCACGCCGTTACCCCAATCCCATGTGGCAGCGGAGCGAATCCTACTGCGCCATCCGGGCCAGGCCACTGAAAGCCTGACCGAGTCGTATCTCTACACCACCGGCGGATGGCTACTCAAGGCGGTCTCGCCAGACCCGTCGCGCGGCTCCACCATCAACGGCTACAACAATGTCGGCGAGGTCATCAGCACCACCGACGCGGTCACCAACGTGACCCAATGCGCCTATGACTTCGCAGGGCGCAAGGTGCTCACCACACTTCCCGACGGCTCCAAACGCAAAACGATCGTGGATGCTGGCACCGGTCGGCCTATTGCTCAGCAAGAACTGAGCGCGGCCAATGCGGTGCTTCGCACCAACTCGGTCACCTACGACGCGAACGGCAATGTGCTGTCGGCTACCGATGGCCGTGGCACCGTCCAGTCATTCAGCTATGACGCCCTTGGCCGGGTAACCCAAGCCGTGCAACCAATTTCGGCCACAGATTCAATCACCGCTTCTTTCGGGTATGACGCCAACGGCTCCCGCACTCGATTCACCGATGGTCGCAACAACACCTTCCGCACCACATACAACAGCTGGAATCTGCCCGAGGCGCAAGTCGACCCCGGCAACAGCACCTTCCTCACCGCCTATGACAGCCTGGGCCGAGTCGACAACACCCTCTCCCCGGGCGGGGTCAGACTCACCAACCACTACGACCTGATGAGTAACCTCACCAGCGTCACCGGCACCGGCGCCGAGGTGTCCACAGTGGACAAGACCTACGGCTACGACAGCCTTGGCAGGGTTACTTCGGTGTCGGGCAGCGGCGGGTCCAACAACCTGACCTACGACGACCGCGGCCTGCCGACCTCGGTGACCGGGCCGTCGGGCAACTCGTCGTTCAGCTGGACCGCGGATGGCCTTCTGGCCTCTCGCACCGATGCCGCCGCCACCACCTCCTACACCTACGATGCGGCTGGCCGCCTGGCGACCGCCGCCAACTCCTCCGCCGGACTAAATCTCGCCCTGACCTACAACAACCTCTCCCAGCCGTCCCAGATCACCTATGGCAGCAACCAAAACCGCCGAATCCTCGGCTACGACACCCTGCACCGGCTCGAAAGCGACGAACTGAAAACCGCCGCTGGAACGTCGATCGCGAAAATCACCTACGGCTGGGACGCCAACGACAACGAAACCTCGAAGACCACCACCGGTTTCGCAGGCTCAAGCGCCAACACCTATACCTACGACTGGGCTGACCGCATCGTGTCCTGGAACGCGACCGTCTATGCCTACGACAAGTCGGGCAACCGCACCCAGGCCGGTGGCAAGACCTTCACTTACGACGCAGCCAACCGCCTGCAGTCGGCCTCGGACGGCACCACCTACCAATACACGGCCCGCGGCACTCTGAGCCGCACGACAGTTGGCACGGTGTCGACGGACACTCTCTCCGACGCCTTCAATCAGGTCACCCGCCAGTATTCAACCGCCACCCAATACAGCGACTACAGCTACGACGGTTTCGGCCGGGTCTTTCAGGCCGGCTTTGCCTATTCGGGCACGGGCAACGACCTGGCCGCAGATCCAGCCGCCACCTACATCCGCGGCCCCGGCGGTGAGCTGCTCGGTTCGAAGACCGGAGCGAACGCCACCTACGCCTGGACCGACCTGCACACCGACGTCGTCGCCCAGTTCACCGCCACCGGCACCACCCTGGCCGGGTCGACCACCTACGAACCCTTCGGCAAAGTCACCGCCACCGGGGGAACGCAGGGCAACCTGGGCTACCAGTCAGCGTGGACCGACCCGCAAACCAAGCGTGTCAACATGCACGCCCGTTGGTACAACACCGACACCGGCCAATTCGACTCGCGCGACACGACCTCACAAAGCCCGCTGCCCGCTTCCATCAACGCCAACCGCTTCGCCTACGCCAACGCCAACCCGCTGACCAGAGTCGACCCCACCGGACACGCCTCCGACGTAACCGGTGGTGGCGGCTGGAGCGTGGACCCAGCCGAGAACGAGGAAGGCCTGGACCCGTGTCGGAGGTCCGCGGACTGGTACTACCGCCACGGTGGTGGCCTAGCACCTCCTTGCGTGACGAGCCCAACTCGCGATGTCAACACGGGCAATCCGGGTTTCCCGGGGCGCACCGGCAATACTGTCAACGGCTGTGCCCACGGCAACTATGACTGGATCTTCGAAAACTGCACCGGCGTCGGTACTTACAACGGCGGCAATTTCAGCTGTGTCGCCGACGTCACCCACGAAGTGGAGATGTGCTTCACCAAAGAGCAAATGGGCGGAGTCAGCCCAGTGCTGTTCGGCTCTGAACTCGACCTCGCGGTCGGCAGACGAGGAGGCTACGGCGACGACCCGACCACTGCACAAATCCTGATGGGCGTCGTCCTGCAGCAAGCGATCAACGTCGCAGCTCAACGCCAGGCCGACCTCGACCAGCGCAACACCGACGCCAAATCCGCCGCCGATTGTCAGGCGAGCTGGGCCTGCCGCAACGCAGGCTGGGTCGGTACCGTCGTAGGCGCGGTAGCGGGAACCATCGCCGGTGCGGTGTGCCTTGCGGTCACTGCCGGAGCTGGCTCGATATTCTGCGGGGCGCTCGGCGGCTTGGTGGGCGGTTTCGTCGGCAGCCTCACCACCGGTGCCATGCAAGGCAAACATGGCGCAGAGCTGTGGGTTGGTGCCGCCATCGACGGTCTCATCGGCGCCGCGGTCGGGCTGGTCACCCTCGGCCTGGGTGCAGGTCTGGGTGTCCTCATCCGCAAGGGCTTGGGCACCGTGGCTGGGCAGGCGTTCAGCGGCGCCATCCGCTCCAGCGTCTCCAACGCCGGCGCCAAACTGGCCAACACCGCACTGGGTCGTATCACCGCCGCTGCCCGTGGCCTGGTGGCCAAGGCCGAAGAAAAGTTCGGCAAGTGCACCGTGGCCACCGCCGCTCAGGCAGTCACCGCCGGTGCCTCCGCCGCCGCGACAGCGCACAGTTTCAGTCCCGACACTGAAGTCCTGATGGCCGACGGCACCACCAAGGCGCTCAAGGACATCAAAGTCGGCGACGAAGTCACCGCCACCGACCCCACCACCGAGCAGACCACCGCCCAGCTGGTCACCGCTCTGCACGTCAACCTCGACAACGACCTGATCGACGTCACAGTTAGCCTCGACCAGCCGGAGGCCTCTGAAAGGAATGGCGTCGGCAACGGCGACCGCAGCACTCGCGGCCCCACCGCGACGCTGCACACCACCGATCACCACCCGTTCTGGGACAGCACCGCCAAGCAGTGGGTAAACGCCGCCCAACTGCGCCCCGGCAACTCCACCCTCGTCGGCCCTGACGGCCAGACCGTGCACGTCACGGCCTTGCACGAGGTCGTCGGCGTCAAACAAATGCGCGACCTCACCGTCGCCGCTCTGCACACGTACTACGTGGTCGCAGGGAATACGCCGGTCCTGGTGCACAACTGCGGTGAGAAGTATGTGACCTATACAAAGACGCACCCGGAGACAGGCCAGGTGTACACCGGACGCTCATATGGAACGGGTACACCAGAGCAGATCGTGGCGGCGCGCGACGCTGGTCATCACATGAATGACAAGGGCTTCGGCCCCGCTGTGCTGGATCAATTCCAAGACGCGACACTCCCTCACGCCAGTCGTCACAGCGATCCTGCGTACCAAGCTATTCGAGGTCGCGAACAAGGGTTGATAGACTTCTTTGGGGGATCGCAAAGCGATGGCGGAACATCTGGAAATGCAATTCGAGGAATTGCGGCAGACAACCCATTACTTGATACATTCATGAACGCTGCTAATGTAGCGTTTGGCGGTTCAGGCCGACGGTAGAATCCGGTGAGGCCGCAGGGATTGAGCGAGGACGGAAGGCAACGAGATGGCAGTGCGTTTCGTGTCAGGTGGTGTTCTGAGAGTGCCGCTACCAGGCGAAGAGGTCGCCTACGCTGTCATGCTTGCTACATTCCCGTATGTGGCATTCTACGGCGAGGATGACGGTTTGGTTGATCACAAGCCGCCAAGCGGGCGACCTCTGTTTGTGGTTGCCGTGCAGAAGAATGCCTATTCCGGCGGCGGCTGGGGACCAGTCCTATTCCGTTTGGGGGAACGGGATCTGCCGCAGATCCCGTCCTTCTATCGCCAGAATGTGATGCGCGCAGACGACTGTGAAATCGTCGAGGCATCTGGAGTGACACGAAAGGCTAGTCCGGCGGAATGTATTGGGCTGGAGCGGAGTGCAGTCTGGGCGGCGGTTCATATCGAACGCCGCATCCAAGACCACTACGCCAATCGACCCAACGCATTCCTTGAGTCGATGCGATTGAAGCTTTGATCAGCCTCCGATCGGCGCTGTGCATAACCCAACTCGGGGGAAGGGCGTGTCCGCTTGCGCGCTACGCTGCGTACCGAGAGTATTGCGCAATGTGGTGAAGGTCGTGGCGGTGGCCTGGGTTGCCGTCAAGTACCTTCCATAAAGGGCACACAATGATCGACTTGGATTGCCCAGTCGCCCTGATTTTTCATCACAGAAAACAAAAGCTGCCCACCTGCGCCCCGGCCACTCCGCGCGGCAGGCGAACCCAACTGGCGCAGCGGCGTAAGGCAAAGCCATCTGACTGGACCCCGGATCTTGGTCACCAGGGGACCAGATCAGATGGACCTGATCACCGGGATCCAGTCACATCGATTGATCAACCGGCTGGTTGGAAGTCAACGACCGCCACTTTCTCTTCCCGGTAGACGTCAAGATTCTCATAAACCCCAGACTGACCATCGCGGATCTTGTGGAATCGGAACGTGCCGTTCGTTCGGTTCGTGGACACTATGCACCGCACCGGAATCGGGTCTTCCATGTCAGCTACCAACCGGCAGATCTCCAACGCGAACGCCACACCGTGTCGCAAGAGCACAACCTGGTCCACCTCACCGATCGACGGTTCTCCCTCCTCAGAGAGCGCCACATCCACCGGGACCAGATCCTCAAGGTGGAAGCTGTTGACGAAGCACTCCCAGCCTGTGAGGTCGCCAAAGTTGCCCGGAGGAGGTGCCGCCCACAGCGCACCGCCGTTCCACACCACCACTTGCTCACGGAGTTCGATGCCGTCCACGACCATCGCCCGCAGTCCCGCTGAGAGCCCGCCCGAGGGCATCGCGAAGCCGGCGCCCGCTAGCACTCCCAGACCAGCCGCGGCACCATCATTCATTCGTATCACCAGCACAAACCCATGATCCCGATACCTGATTGGCCGCCGTCAGGGGGGTATCGGTACAGGGGCTTCGGCCACAACCCCCAGGCTGCCACGCGGCTCGACGCTCCCGGCCCGATGTCGTCTAGCCGGGACGTGTCACCCACGTCTCGATAACGATCCGTCACCGGATCATGAGACCTGACACTGGGCGGCAGGTGTCTATTTCGCAGTCTTCTGGTCGCGGCTGGCCCGCTTGGCGGGTGCCGAACGATGTGGACAACTTAGTTATGGCAGCCCCGTTGTATCATTCGCAGATTCTCAAGCTCAGTTACCAGTATGGAACGGCTGATCATGGCTCCAGATAGCGCAGCGAACGAGAGGGCTCGCCTGCTGATTCGACAGTTACGTGACCCGACCTTGCCCGATGAGTCGGCTGACGCCTTACTCACCGAACTCGAACGTCTGCTGGGATACCCGAGGGTTTCCGACCTGCTGTTCAACTCGGATCCGGAGTTGTCCGACGATGAGATGGTGGAAAAGGCTTTAGAGTACAAGCCGTTTGCGCTGTGATCGATGGAGTCCGAAGCGCTGGCCGAGGTTGAGTCATTTCCTGCGCAAAGGGCAAGTAAGTGGCATTCTCCGGTTAGCCAGCGGCGCGCTGCCAGGAAGGAAGAGGTCCTTTCTTGTGCACTTCGATGACCTTAGCGAATATACCTACGGGGAGCGGCCGAAGAGCTGCACAGGAGCATTAGCTGTCGGCTGGCTTGCCCTCTCGGCACCATTTGTAATGGGCGCGATCTCGCGCGCAGTGATGTCAAGAGTCAAAGTACTGGTGGAGAACCCGATTAATCTCACGCGCGGATATCATGCGTGCGAATTTTGCGTGGATCACCTCAGGAATCATAAGGTCGATTCGCGTGCACTTGTGCGCCAACTTCGCGACTTAGGCGCTCTCGGCAATGGCGAGATTTTGGTGACGGGGCTCGATGGAGTTTGCTATTTCTCGCCCGTACTTGTAGCGCATTACATGGAGGTGCACGAATACTGCCCTCCTCTTGAGTACTGCGAGGCGGTTGTCTCGATGCACTTGGACGCTGCCGTTCGACCCGATGAACGGCGCTGATATTTCAGACAAATGAGCAGGTGATGGTACCGAGTTGGGAAGGCTCACTGCTGGCCGGAACGGTGGCGTGGCGTATCTTGCGAGCGTCACAGGAAGGACAACGTATGCCGCGAATGCATGACACCCAACCGCTGTACCTGCTGACGGTCGAATGCTACGAGTTCGTCGACGACGGGTGGCCGCCATGGGTGAAGGCTCGCTTGGTTGATGCTGATGGGAACACGTGGCATTTTGCCGAGAAGACGCCGATGTTCTTCGACCAAGACGAGCCAACGGGTTCCACGCCATTGCCAGTGATGGGCAATGGTAGATGCGAAATTCTGCAATCTGGGCTAGATAGTCAGGGCAATGAAATTCTGGTGGTGCGGGCCGAAGTCGAGGCGATCGAGGACGACATCTGCGAGTTTCGCGTAAGGCCGGAACAGATCGCGGGCCGCTGGAATGCCTAGCGAACCGCGGCGGGTCCGCGAAATGTATTGAAGGAAGGCCTTCTTGTGGGGCTGGGGCGAAACCGTAGTCTCGTCGCGGTTTATGGTGACGGGTGGTCCGCATCAGGGCGAGCGACGGGGAGTGTGGCGCGATGGCGACGGTTGAGCAGTATGTCGAGGCGGTGCGGGGGGCGTTGGTGGGGGACGGGTGTGAGGTGTCGCAGGAGCTGTTGGCCGGCGACGCCGTGACGGTCGGGTATAGGGGGAATGCCAAGGCGGCCACCAGGATGCACACGTTCACGGTGGTGGCGGTGCGGGAGAAGGTGGACGAGGCTGCGGTTCTGGAGTTTACGAGCAGCGTCGTGGATCTGGCCAAAGTGCGTAAGGGGACCTGGCGCGGGGCGCAGTCGGGAGTGCTGGCGATGCCGGTGCTTGTGTCGGAGAGTGTTGATGCGGGCGCGGTGGCGTTGATGGCGAAGGCGTTCCGGCTGAACATGGGCGGGTTCGCGGCTATGGCGCATCCGGCGATCGTGGATGTCGCGCAGGGGGCGGTGCACACGTTCCGGGGGACCCGGTGGTGGGGATATGCCTACAACGGGCTCATTCGCAAGAAGCTGGCGCTTTACCTGCCGGATCCGGGCAAGGTCGGCGTGGCGCGCTGAGGGTGACGCGCATCGTGAAGGTGGTCGCGTAGCCGGGGTGTGAAAGTGGCCGCCGGCAAGCGAATCAGCCGGCGGCCACTGATATGGCGGTTAGTGTTCGAAGGCCTGGAATTCGGCGATGCGCACGTTGAGCGCTTGCGGGCTCGTGGTGGCGCAGTCGGTGTTGGCGCGGGTGTCGTTGTCCTGCTCACCGGCGTAGCCAGGGCCGCCGGTGCACTGGTTGGTCAGCACTTCGAGGCGCAGATGCGTGGCCTTCGTCCGTGGAATATCGAACGATTCGATGATTAGCTCCGGCGCCCTGGGGCGTGGGGCCACCGACGGGAACGCGTCGGGTTTGCTGGTGTAGACGGCGTGGAAGTCGGCCGGGTCGGCGCAGGTGACCGTGCCCTTGGCCTCACACGCCCACAACCGAAATTGGCGCAGGGCCGAGAAACGGCTCTGCGGGCCGCTGTCCGGGTCGGTGGTGATCTGCGGGCGCAGCATTGCGCTGACCTGGATGCGCCGCACGTGTTGGGCGGTGTCACCGGCGAGGTCGACGGTGATCTGCCTTCCGGCGACGGGGGCGCCCAGGGAGGCCCAGTTGGTGACCTCGTCGCCGTCGATGAGTTTGTCGAGGTTGATGCCGTCGCCGGTGGCGGTGGCGCCAGCGGCGGCGGAGGCGAAGTTGGCCCGCAGCTTGACCGGTAGGTCGCGCAGCTGGCCCGCCTTGACCTCGATCGGGCCGACCCGGGTGTGGCCGTAGCCGGGGGCGCGTACGACGAACTCGTAGACGCCGGGGACAAGGCTTACCGTGTCGGTGAGCGGGGTGGCCGCGTCGGTGTCGGCCACCGGGACGGCGCGGGCCTGGTACCGGCCGACAAACAGCTCGGCATTGGCGATCGGGCCTCCGTCACCGGCCGGCCGCAAGGTGATCGTGGCCTCGGTGGCGTGCGGTGACGTGAAGCCTGGCACAGGATTGGCGTCCCCGGCGCCGTTGCTGGAAGCGGTCTCGCCCAAGCCGCGCTTGGCGAAGGCGTTCCACAGCAGGTCCTGGTTCGCGCCCCCGAAGCGGATCATGTCGGCGGCGAGCAGGGCGTCGCGGGCGTCCACCTGGCTGTTCTGGCTGTTGGCCATGAGCAGGAAGGAGTCGAACACCAGCTGCACCCAGCGGCGGTT
The DNA here is from genome assembly GCF_016862955.1 of Rhizocola hellebori. Classification (GTDB taxonomy): domain Bacteria; phylum Actinomycetota; class Actinomycetes; order Mycobacteriales; family Micromonosporaceae; genus Rhizocola; species Rhizocola hellebori. The sequence continues at coordinate 112,596 of NZ_BONY01000019.1, forward strand.
GCCCGGGCACGAAGTGACCGGCGTTTCGCCTGCGGCACAGGACTTCTGCAGCCGCGGGTTGCCGTCGCCGTACCGCTTAATCATGGCTTGGCGGATGTCGAAGTTGGTCGCCGACCACACCTCGCCGGAGGAGTGGACCTGCAGCCCGACGAAGTCGTAGTCGACGCTGCTGTAGTTGAGGTCGCTGTCGCTCATGTTGTAGTTGCGGATCCCGGTGACCTGATCGCCGGTGACGTAGGGGCCGATGGCGAAGGCCTGTTTGCCGCGCGGCGCATAGCCGTTCTCGTTGAGGTATTCCATCGCCAGCAGGTCCGACCAGCTTTCGCTCATGCCCTGGGGCGAGCTGAGGCCCGCGTTCGGTCCGGCGATCATCCGGTTGGTGATGGCATGGGTGTACTCGTGCGCGATCACGGTCATGTCGAAGTCGCCATCGACGCACGGGGCGTAGAAGGAGCCCGCGATCGGCTGCCACAGGTACATGTTGGAGATGCCCGGCAGGCCGTCCGGCGGGGTGAACTGATTGGCGTTGTCCCGGGCGGCGAAGGTGGGCGGGCCGCCGCTGACGCCTCCGGCCTGGGCGTTGCCCTGCTCGAAGTCGCCGCCGAGACCGCCGCGGCCGAAGTTGTCCTGCTGCATGTTGAAGGTCGCCTCGGTGAAACCGAGGTGGTAGGACCAGTCGTGCATGCGGTTGTGCATGGCGAAAAGGTTGGCGCGGGCGGCGTCGATGTCGGCCGCCTGCGGCGAGGTGAACGTCGCCGGGTCGCAGCGCTGGGTCTGCCACTGGTTGGTCCACGGGTAGCTGTAGTCGCGGTCCGGGCGAGCGGTGGCGGTCTCCGTGCCGACGGTGCCACCGTTGTTGCTGAACCAGTTGTGCACCGCGATGGCGTTGTTGCCCTTGGTGGTCTGGGTCGTCGTGCCGGTGGCCGGGTCAATATCCCAAGCGGAGCCGATCGTCTCGTCGCAGCCGCGGGCCCGGGTCAGGCACCAGCGATCGCGGGTGTCGCGGGAGGAGTAGTCCAGCTTCGGGGTGTTCGGGAAGACTTCCCACTCGGGGTTGTCGCTGTCGGAGTCGACCAGGTTCTCCCGCACCAGCACGGTGCCGTCGCGTGCGTCGACATAGGTCGAGTAGGCGATGGGTTCCGCGCCGGTGAGGTCCGCGGCGAGCACCACCTCGTAGGCGGCGCGCGCGCCGCGGTCTGAGGTCGGGACGGCGACCAGCTTGGTGGAGGCGATCGTGGCGTCGGGCGCCTGCGCGTCGGTCTTGGCGAGGCGTTCGGCGTCGGCGGCGGTCAGCGTCGCCGGCTCGGGTGCTTTTCCGTCGGGGGCAAGCGATGAGGTGAGGTACCAGACGGAGCCGTCGCGGACGCCGATCGACATCATGCCGTCGACGGCGGCGGCCAGCTCGCCGAAACGCTGGCGCAGCAGGACGGCCGAGCCGAGCCCCATGGGCGCGACGGTCAGCACCTCCAGAGCGGCAGCCCCGCTTTCGGTCAGCCCAAGAACATCGCGGTTGGCGGCCACATAGGCCAGGGCGGCCTGAGCCGGATCGGCGGGCAGGCCGGTGGCCAGCGGTGCGCCGGTCGACGCCAGGACTGCCGGTGTGCCAAGCGCATTCCAGCGCACTCGGGCGCTGAGCTGGCCCGCGCGCTGGCGCTGGCTCGCCGAGGGCTCGATCTTGCTGGGACGGTTGTCTTTGATCTTTGTGGTGACGTGGTCCCCGGGTGCCGTATCGGTCTGGACCCGGACCCCAGCCTGTGGCGGCGCCGCCTGGCCTCCGGATCCGAAGGCGAGCACGACGATGCCGGCGACCAGGAATGCAGTTGTCCGCGTGAACGCACGGGGTGAGGTGCGCACGGGTGCCTCCTTGGTGTGGAATGGCGAGTGTGGTCGTAGGCCATTCAACCGAAGGATTCAAATATTTGCCAGTGACGTTGGATCGAGGGCGGGTTCGGGGCGGTGCACGCCGCGCGGGCGGTAACCCAGCGCCCCGCTTTCGCCGAGCACGTCGGCCAGCAGCCAGATGATCGCCAGCCACATCTCTGTGCCCATCAGGCTGGGCTCGTGCTCGCGGCCGGTGGTGGGCATCGGGCTGAAGGCGAAGCCAGCCTCGGTGTGCCATCTGGTCAGCGCGTCGGCAAGCCTTTCCCGCGCCCACGATTGCACCTCGCCGCGGCGGTAGCCGGTCTGCTTTCCGCACAACCACAACGGGTGGATCACGTCAAGAACGTCGCACGCGGTGCCCCGGCCGTCGGCGAACCAGCGGGGGTCGCGGGTGTGCGCCAGGACGCTGTCGATGACCGCCTCCGGCCGCGGAACCGGAACTCCGAATTGGGCGAAAGTGCCACGGGTCAGCCGGTAGTAGCCGTTGACCGGCTGCCGGCGGCCCTCCTGCGGGGTGGGGCCGCCCCACAGGCCCGACCATTTGTCCTGCCTTGTCAACAGCCAGCCCAGCAGTGTTTCCAGCGGGCCGTCCACGGCGAACAGGCGGCGGTTCCAGTACAGGCCGGTGGCGTACATGTCCACCCAGGCCCCGGCGCTCCACGCGTGGCTGTGCCACGGGAGATCGCCGAGGATTTTCTGCAGCTGACCGGCGTCGATCTGCTGGATCGCGGCGATCGGATGGGGCAGGGCCGCGCCGAGCACATCGAGCGCGTAGCCGACGGCCAGGAGATGGTAGGCCGATCCACTGTGGACAGTGGCGCCGGTTTCGCCAAGCTCGGGACTGAGCCCGGTGGTGCGATCCTGCAGACCGGCGAGCCGCTCGATCAGCTCGTGCGCCGGGATCTGTGGCGGTGCCGTGCCCAGCAACAGGTCGGCCACCTCCACCGCGTCGCAGGTGGGCCTGACCGTCGCCGCCAGGCCGGGCAGGTTGCGGAACCAGCCGTCACCGCTCCAATAGCGCTGCAACAGAGATGGCGCCTGATCGCGAGCCTGCCGCGCAAAGCCTTCCAGCCGCCCGTCCAGGTCGCCGCCGGACGCGCCACCGGTCAAGCCGCCGGAGACGCTGCCCCCCAAGCCGCTGGGCGCGCTGCCGCCCAAGCCGCTGGGCGCGCTGCCACCCAAGCCGCTGGGCGCGCCGCCGCCCAAGCCGTCGGTCGAGCCGCTGGACGGGCGGGGCTTTCGGCGGTCGCGTAGGAGGCGGGCTGGGTTGCCGCCCATTACCGACCACGGCTGCACATCCTTGGTCACCACCGCGCCCGCGCCGATGATGCTATGCGCGCCGACGGTGACGCCGTCGAGGATTATCGCGTTCGAGCCGATCCACACGTCGTCGCCGACGACAATGCCTTTGCTGACAACGGGTTGGCGGTGGATCGGCAGCGCCGGGTCGGCTGAGTGGTTGAAGCCCAGCAGCGACGCGTGCGCGCCGATGCGGACCCCGTCGCCGATCGTGACATTTCCCCGCACCACTGTGTACGGATTCAGCGTGGTGTGATCGCCGAGCCGCACCTGTCCGGTGACATACGCGTGCCCGGCGATGTAGGAATCACTGCCGATGCTCAGGTGGAAGTCGAAGATGGCGGCCAGCGGGGAGAGGAAGGTGCGCTCGCCCGCTTCGCGCAACCCGTGGCCGCGCAACTTTTCCTGCCAAGCGGCCTGCTGCGCGCGGTCGTCGTCGGTGGCCCTTTCCCAATAGAGCCAAGGACAGTAGTCGAACTCGGACACCGCTATCGACGCCGGTCGTCGCTTTGGCGGGGGAGGGTGGCCAGCCTCGGCGGTGCGGTCGACTCGCGTACCCGCAACGACGGGCTGATGACCACGCGATGGGCGGGCCGGTTCGGCTCGAGCAGGCGGTCGGCGAGCATCCGCACGGCGGCCCGCCCGATCGAGCGCCGCGGTGGCCGCACCGCCGTCAGCGGCGGGCTGAACAGGCCGGCGATCTCGTCGTCATAGGCCACAATGGACAGATCACCCGGTACCGAGAGATGGCGTTCTTCACAATGTTGCACCAGGGCGACCGCTTCGGCGTCGGCGTGCACCAGCAAAGCCGTGGTGCCGGTGGCTAGGCATCGGTCGAGCACCTCGTCTAGAGCCTTGTCCCGCAACGGGGAACGGGCACCCGGGATGACGACATCCACCGTGTCTGAGCCGTCGATACCGTGATCGGTCACCGCCTCGAGCCACCCCCGGCGCACGTGCGGCCGGGTCGGGCTGTGCTCGTCGAGCACCAGGCCCACCTTGCGGTGCCCCAACGAGAGCAGGTGCCGCACGGCCATCTCCGCGCCCAGTGCGTGATCGGTCACCACCGACTCGACGACGGCGTGGTGCGGCCCGGCCGTCGCGGTGCGTTCGAGCAACACCACCGGAATCCCGGTGGAAGCCAGCCATTCCAGGGTGCGCCGGGCGGTAGGGGCGTCCATTCGCGGCGCGATGGCCAGACCGTCGACGCCCATCTGCTCGACCAGGCGGGTCAGCTGCGGCCGGTCGTCCTCGGTCTCGTAGGAGGAGCCGCGCAGCACGACCCGCATCTCCAGCTCGCGGGCCAGCTCCTCGGCGCCGCGCGCCACGTCGGGCCAGTAGTAGTCCAGCGAGGGCACCAGCATGCCGATGGTGCAGCCGCGCAACGTTTCCAGCGGGCTGGGCGCAATGTCGTCAGCGGCCGCGGCATCTGCGGTCTCGCCGGGCCCGATCAGCGCCACTCCACCGTGGACCCGGCGCACCAGCCCTTCCGCGGCAAGCTGGGCGATGTCGCGGCGGATGGTCACCGCGGCCGCGCCCAGGGCTTCGGTCAGATCCGAGACCCGAAGCGAGCCATCGCGCTGGAGCGCTTCCAGGAGCTGTTGCTGGCGGGCGACCTGAAGCGGCCCGCGCGCGTTCGGCGTGGTCATCGCCCCTCCCGAACCGTCAGGACGAACGTGCCGGCCGGGCCCAGCGCGGTCACGTCAAACTCAAGGCGTGTCAATCGGTTGCCCCACACATTGCTGAGCATAGGGTCATCCAGCTCGCGCACGGTTGCCGCACACGGCACGTGCGCGGGTTCCCAGGTCAAGGCGATGTCTCCGGCGTCGTCGAGGGCGGAGATCACGACCCGGCCGGAGTCGATGCTCACCTGCCCGGCCGCCACGAACTGCACCCGGGTCGGCCCATCGGCCGCCGCCAGCTGCCAGGAGTCGGTGACGACGATCCGTTCGGCTTCGCGGTCAAGACAGGCGACGCGCTTCCAGCCGTGAATGTCCTTACGTGGATACGCTTGCGCTATATCGAGGGTGATTGTCGTCTGTGTACCGATGACCGCCGCCACGCCCCGCGCCGCGTAACCCGGGCCCGGCTCCTGGGCGCTGCCAAGGATCTGCGGCACGTTGTGCCAGGCGCTCTGCATGGTCCAGATGTCATACCGGTCCGGCCCGAAGGTCTGCGCGGTATAGGTGGGGCGTCCGGCGTCGACGAGCACCGGCACCCCGCCCAGGGCCACGACGACGCTGCCCACATCGTTGTGGTTGTGGTGTTCGCCGTTGTGTCCGCCCTTGGCGGCCAGGGTCAGCCCGGCGGCGCTGCCCTCGTGTGACCGGGCGAGCAGGACCTGGGTCGATTCGAACCAGACGTCGCGTGGCAGCGGTGGCGGGCAAGAGGCGGCCGCGGCCCAGTCTGGATCGGTCAGCGCGCGCAGCAGCCGGCCCAGACCAAGGTCCGGGTAGGACAGCGGCTCGCCCGGCAACCGGTGCATGGCGGCGTGCGCCCGCGCCGCCGGGTCACCCACCTGTCCCGCCGCCCGGTAGAGCGCGTCCCATGGCTGGCGCTCGGAGGGCCGCGCCGGGCCGTCGGCGTGGTTGAGATACCACGGCCCGCCCAGATAGGTCCGGTGTGGAAAGGCAACTGTTTCCCGTAGCGCCACCACATGCGCGGCGGTCAGCGCGCCCCCGGTCGCGTGGGCAAGCACGTCAAGGGCTTCCAGGGCGCGGCAAGCCCCGTTCCACCAATAGGAGTAGCCCTCGTCGATGGCGCCGTCGGCCGGCAGCGACGCCACGTAGCGATCGAGTCCCTCGATGACCAGATCCACCAGCTCCGCCCGGCGGCTCAGGTCGTCCTCCAGGCGCAGCGCCGCGACGAGAACGTTGCCGTGGATCCATGGGTTCCAGTTGTGCACATCGCCGTCAAGGCCGAGCCAATGCCAGTCCCGGCGGGCTGTGAACGGGGCGAGCACGCGCCGCCGCACCTCGTGGCGGATGCGGGCGCGCAACCCTGGCACCTGCTCGTCGAGCTGCTCGGCGAGCAGGTAGTCGAGCCAGGCCAGCTGCGAGGCCACCTCGCCCGCGCCGAGGTCGAGATAGGGGTCGGTGACGGTGGGGACCACCGCGCCGTGAACCCGTTTGGTGTCGTCGTGGGCGGGCCAGCACCAGCTGCTCTGCTCGCACAGCAAGGTGACGCCGTCGGTCACCTCGTCTATCCACATTGGATCCAAGGTGACCGCGGCGAGAACGGTGGCGCGGCTGAGCCGTTGCTGGCGGGCGAAAACGGCTTGCTCGTAGGTATTGCGGTCGCCGTCGCGGAAGTAGCGGGCGTAGTCGTGTGCCAGCGGCTGCGGCCAGGGCGAGGCGAGGTCGGCTTCGGCTCGCTCACGCAAAGCTTGCAGCGTCTCGGCGTGCACGTGCTGGGCCGCCCACACCTGGCGCTGCGAAGCGGGGGAGACCGGCAACGCCTGCGCGGGGGCGAGGAGCAACTCCTGCAGGGTGCTCACGCCGATCGCCGGCCAGGCGGCGGCCAGCGGGCCGGCGAAGCGCTGCTCTTGGGTACCCATGACTCCCTCGCGGTATTCGATCGTGAACGTTTGTGAACGTATCAGATCGTTTAGAGTCCGAATAGTCCCAGCAGTGGGTTGTTTCGAGCGCGCGTCAGGATCGGATGTGATCGTATCGGTTTCGCAACAGTCTTGACATGAGCGCTTTTGATCGTTTTAACTTTCGGGACCACCCCACCCCGGATGAAGAAGGCCCCTCATGACTACCCGGCAGCACTGGGTCGATCTCGCGGACCGCATGCTGGCCGCGGCCGCGCCCTTCGCGTCGCCGGGGCACGCTCGGATCGCGTTCCCCGGCCCGCAAGGTGGCTATGGGCATGACGTGGACGGGCTCGAGGGATTCGCCCGCACCTTCCTGCTGGCCGGTTTCCGCATCGCGGGCGAACGAGGCGCAGGCCTCGACGAGCTTGCCGACCGGTACATGGCGGGCATCGCCGCCGGCACCGACCCGGCATCGCCCGAGCGCTGGGTGCGCCTCGACGAACATCCCCAGGCGAAGGTGGAGGCCGCCTCCATCGCCCTGATTCTGGACCTGACCCGTCCCTGGATCTGGGACAGGCTCAAGCCCGAGGTGCAGGAGCGGGTGGTCGAGTACCTGTCCCCGGCCGTCGGCGATCCGACCTACCCGCGGATCAACTGGGTGTGGTTCCGCCTCGTCGTGCAGACCTTCCTGCGCTCGGTGGGCGGCCCCTGGTCGGCCGGGGAGATGGCCGAGGATCTGGCCACCCATGACACCTTCCAGCGCGCCGACGGCTGGATGTCGGACGGACCGGAACGCTCCTACGACCATTACGTCGGCTGGGCGCTTCACCTCTATCCAGCGCTGTGGGCACGGATGGCGGGCGCGGCCGACTTCGCCGCCCCGCGCCGCGAGCGCGATGTCGCGATGCTCGACCGCTTCCTGCTCGATGCCGTGGCGCTGGTGGGCGCCGACGGCTCCCCGCTGATCCAGGGCCGCAGCCTCATCTACCGGTTCGCCGCCGCGGCGCCGTTCTGGGTGGGCGCCCTTGCCGAGGTGCCATCGCTGAGCCCGGGTCTGCTGCGGCGGGCCGCCACCGGCGTGCTGAGCCACTTCACCGCACACAGCGTGCCCGACGAGCGCGGGCTGCTCACCCTCGGCTGGCACGGGGCGTGGCCACGGCTGGCCCAGTCCTACTCCGGGCCGGGTTCGCCTTACTGGGCAAGCAAAGGACTGCTCGGCCTGGCGCTGCCGGCCGACCATCCGGTGTGGACCTCCGCCGAGCTGCCGTTGCCGGTCGAGGAGGGCGACACCCTGCGCACGGTGGGCGCACCGGGCTGGCTGATCAGCGCCACCCGCGCCGACGGCATCGTCCGGGTGCTCAATCACGGCACCGACCACGCCGTCGAAGGCTCCACCGGGGGCGACTCGCCCCTTTATGCACGGCTTGGCTACTCGACCGCGACCAGCCCGATCCTGGACGAAAGCGGCTGGGTGACGCCGCTGGACCAATCGGTGACCCTGGTCGACGACGCGGGCCGGGCGACCCATCGGGCGGGCATGAGCACTGTGCCGCCGCGCCTGCAAGACGGTCTGGGCATCGTCGGCTCGACCACGCAGGCGCATTGGGTCGACCCGCATCCGGGTCAGCCCGACCACGGCAGCGGCCGCAAGGGCGACGTCCAAGCGGCCGGATGCCTCACCGTCTTCTCCCTCGCCCGTGGGGCATGGGAGCTGCGACTGTCGCGAGTGGACACACTCGCTGCGGGCGTCGAAGCCAAAACGCTGCGCCTGCGAGTGGGCGGCTGGCCGGTCGCGGGCCGCGGTGAGGTGCGGATCGCGACCGGCAGCGTCACCGCGACCGGCGACGGCCTCACCTCGCGAGCCCACTGCGCCACGGGAGAAGGCGTCGCCGGAATCACCCGGCGCGCGGACGGCGGGCCGCTCGGCGGACGCGTATCGGTTCCCTGGCTTGAGTATCCGGTGCGCCTTGGCGCCTGGATCGCTTGCCTGATCGAGTTATCCGGCGGCGATCAGCCTCCGGACCGGCAGGGCTGCCGAGTCGTGCTCACGCAACGCGAGCACGACCTGGACGTCCGCATCGACTGGCCGGACGGCGTCCAGACGCTGACCTGCCTTGAAAACACGAATAACCCAGGGCACGCCATCGGCGCGGCCCACCAACATACGGGCCCGGCCTCGGGCCCCGATTGAAGAGAAGGAGCAAGGATGAAGCGCACGTTCGCGGCCGCCCTGGGCGTCGCAACGGCAATCACGCTGGTCCTCGCCGGTTGCAGCAGCGAGGAGGATCTCCCGGAGGCGAAGCCCTTCCCGACCGGGCCGGTGACCATCTCGCTGGCCGGCTGGAGCCTGTCGACGACTCCGGAGTTCAAGACCCTGGCCGACGGCTTCAAAGCGCTGCACCCGAATGTGACGGTGGAGCTCAAGGAGTACGACGCGGCCAACTATGACACGCAGATGACCGCCGACCTTGCCGCCGGAACAGCCCCCGATGTCTACGTGCTGAAGAACCTGAAGAACTTCACCACCTACCAGGACGGCGGTCAGCTGGCCGACGTCTCCGACGTGGCGAGCAAGCTCGGCAACACCGTCGGTGGCCTGTCGGGCTATCAGGTCAACGGAAAGTCCTATGCGGTTCCCTACCGCCAGGACTCGTGGGTGCTGTACTACGACAAGGACCTGTTCGACCAGGCCAAGGTCGCCTACCCAGACGGCAGCTGGACCTGGGACGACTATGCGAAGAAGGCCAAGGAGCTGACCACCGGGCTCAAGGCGGCCGGATCCACCGCCGTCGGCACCTACCAGCACTCGTGGCAGTCCACGGTGCAGGGCTTCGCGCTTGCCCAGACCGCGGGCGCCAGCCTGGAGAGTGGCAACTTCTCCTACGTCAAGCCCTACTACAACCGGGTGACCGACCTTCAGGCCTCGGGCGCGCAGCCGAACTTCGGCACCGTGACCACGAACAAGCTCACCTACCAGGCGCAGTTCGGCAAGCAGTCGGCGGCGATGCTGCCGATGGGCACGTGGTACATCGCCACGCTGATCAAGCAGCGCAGCACCGGCGACGCCAACAAGTTCAACTGGGGCATCGCCCCGGCGCCGCAGTTCGACTCCAGCACCACCGGCACCTCCAAGACTCCGGTGACCTTCGGCGACCCGACCGGCCTGGGCATCAACCCGGCCATCAGCGACGGCGGCAAGGTGACCGTGGCCAAGGAGTTCCTCGCCTACGCCGCCGGTGAAGCGGCCGCCAAGGCGCTCGCGGGCATCGGCATCACCCCCGCCAACACCTCCGACGCGGTGGCGGCGACGTTCTTCGCGCTGGACGGGGTACCGGGAGACGCGCTGTCGAAGTTCGCGTGGAGCAAGCACGACACCAAGCCGGAGAACCCGGTGTCCAAGCACACGGCCGGACTGCAGAACGTCTTGAACACCCTGCACTCGGCGGTGCTCTCCAACAGCAAGGGCATCGACGACGCGATCACCGCGGCGCAGACCCAGGCCAAGAACGAGGTCCTCAACCAGTGACCCGTACGGTGGTTCCGGCCTCCGGCTTCGGCCGCGCCGGAACCACCGGCGGGCTCGCCCAGCTCGGGAGGCCGTTATGGCAACGACACCGCTGAAGCGGCGCAACGCGTTGGTGGGATGGAGTTTCATCCTGCCCAACTTCGCCGGCTTCGCCGCTCTCACCCTGGCACCGGTCATCGTGCTCTTCTACGTCGCCTTCACCAGCTGGAACGTCTTCGGCAAGGCGCGCTGGACCGGGACAGCCAACTTCATCCGGATGTGGCACGACGCCAGCTTCTGGACCGCGCTGACCAATACGCTCTACTACACGTCTTTGCACATCCCGCTCACGCTCAGCGCCTCGCTGGGATTGGCGCTGCTGCTCAACCGTTCGCTGCGCGGAGTGGCCTTCTTCCGCACCGCCGCCTTCTTCCCCTACATCACGTCGATGGTCGCGCTGACCTACGTGTGGAACATGCTCTTCAGCCCCGATTACGGGCCCATCAACAGCTTCCTGCGCTTCATCGGGATCGCCAACCCGCCGGGGTGGACGACGTCGGCCGACTGGTCGATGCCCGCGGTCATCTTCGTCGGTACCTGGCGCGAGATGGGCTACTACATGTTGCTCTTCCTCGCCGGCCTGCAGACCATCCCCGCGCAGCTCTACGAAGCCGCCCGGGTGGACGGCGCGAACCCTTGGCAGCGCTTCCTTTTCGTCACACTCCCCGGGCTGCGCCACACGACGTTCTTCGTTGTCGTGATCATGACTATCGGCAGTTTCAAGGTCTTCGATCTGATCCTGCTGATGACCGAAGGCGGTCCGGGCCAGTCGACCCTGGTGCTGTCGCAGTACATCTATCAGAAGGGCTTCGTGGAGAACCAGTTCGGCTACGCGTCGGCCGTCTCCATCGTGCTGTTCGCGATCTGCTGCCTGGTCACCATCTTCCAGTACTTCGTCAACAGGCGGTGGAACGACTGATGAAACGCAATACTGCCGGCCGCGTGCTGCTGTATGCGGGGCTGATCATCGCCGCCGCCGCCCTGCTGCTGCCGTTCTACTGGATGGTCTCCTCGTCGCTGAAGGCGAACAACGACGTCTTCACCATCCCGCTCAAGTGGGTGCCCGACACCTTCATGTGGCGCAACTACGGCGACATCTTCGCCAAGTCGGGGATGACGACGTGGCTGACGAACACGCTCACCCTCTCGGTCACGGTCACCCTGCTGCAGGTGCTCACCGGAAGCTTTGCCGCGTATGGCTTTTCCAAGGTGCGCTTCCGCGGGCGCAATGTGCTGTTCCTGGCCTACATCGCGACGATCGCGGTGCCGTGGCAGTCCTACATGATCCCGCAGTTCATCCTGATGTCGAAGCTGCACCTGTCGAACACCCTGTTCTCGATCATCGCGCTGCAGGCCTTCGGCGCGTTCGGGGTGTTCCTCATGAAACAGTTCTACGAAACGATTCCCGAGGAGCTCAGCGAAGCGGCCCGCCTCGACGGCCTCAGCGAGTACGGCATCTACTGGCGCATCATCCTGCCGCTGTCCAAGCCCGCGATCGCCAGCCTTTCCCTGCTCACGTTCGTCAGCACCTGGAACGACTACCTAGGCCCGCTGATCTACCTGCGCAAGCCCGACCTGTGGACAGTGCAGCTCGGCCTGCGCACGTTCATCTCCCAGTACAACGCCGAATACGCGCTGATCATGGCGGGATCGGTGCTGTCGGTGCTGCCGATCGCCATCGTGTTCCTGTTCGGCCAGCGCTACTTCGTCGAGGGCATCACGTCCACCGGTCTGAAGGGGTGACCTGAGATGCGCTTTCGCCACAACACTTTCGCCACCATCTTCGACACCGTCTACGTGGGACTGGCGGCGAACCTTCTGTTCATCGCCGGATTCCTGCCGTTGCTGGCGGGGTTGGCGCTGACCGACCCGGCGCGGTCCTGGCCGCTGCTCGCCGCGATCGCGCCGCTGTGCGCGCCGGGGCTGTGCGGCGTGTTCGCCGTGCTGAGCGAGTTTTCCGGCGGCCGGTCCACCGCGGTGCTGTCCACCTTCGGCCGGGTTTGGCGTGCGTCGTGGCGGCGCGCGACAGCCCTGGCCGCGTTGAGCTCCGCCGCCGTGGTGGTGCTGGCGGTGGACATTCGCTTCGCGTGGGGGCGCACCGCCGGGGCGCTGGCCATTCCGGTGCTCGCCACCCTGATCGCGCTGACGGTGGCGACCACACTGCTCGGCCTGGTCGCGCTTTCCGAGGCCCCGGCGGCACGGCTGCGCGACGTGGCGCGGGCGGGCGCCTATCTCGCGGTGCGGCGCTGGTACCTCACGGCTGTCTCGCTAGCCGTGCTAGCCCTGCTCGCCCAGCTCATCGTCACCCGGCCCGCGATCGCCCTCGGGCTCGCCGCGGCCCCGCTGCTGTACGTGGTGTGGGCCAACAGCCGGTTCACCCTGCGCACGGCCCTGCCCGACTCACGCCCGCTGGCGCACCACGCTTAGCCGCACCCCCGTGGCACCACCAAAGCTCATAAGGGAGAAGCACATCCATGACAGCGATCGACGGCCTTGGAGCCCGCGCTTGGCAGATCCGCGATGTTGGCGGGCCGCCGGGTGAACTCCTGGGCCGCGTCGGCCCAAGCTCCGAAGCCGAGGCGAAGGCGGCTGCCCGCGCGTTGCGCACGGTCGACGCGAACATCTCGGCGTTCGGCCGCCTCTACCCGGACGACACGACCGCGGGCAACATCTATCCGCTGCGCCCGGCTGCGGGTGATCTCCCCGAGGGCTCCAACGTGGGATGGACCACCGGTTTCTGGCCGGGCGTGCTCTGGCTGGCCCACGATCTGACCGGCGAGGAACGATATCTGGCCGCGGCATCGTCGCATGTGGACAGCTTCGCTCGGCGGGTCGAGAACCGGATCGGCCTCGACACCCATGACCTCGGTTTCCTTTACACTCTGTCCTGCGTGGCCGCCTGGCAGCGCACAGGCGACGAGACCGCGAAACAGGCCGCCCTCGCCGCCGCCGATCACCTGATGACCCGGGTGCTGGAGCCGGCCGGGATCATCCAGGCCTGGGGCGACCTTCAGGACCCCAGCCAGCGCGGGCGCACCATCATCGATAGCCTGATGAACACGCCCCTGCTGTTCTGGGCGAGCAGGATCAGCGGTGATCCCCGCTACGCGCAGGTGGCCCGGCGTCATGCCGCACAGCTGCGCGACCACATCCTGCGGCCCGACGACACCACCTTCCACACCTTCTACTGGGATCCGGCCACCGGCGAGCCGTTGCGCGGCGCGACCGAGCAGGGCAGCGCCGACGATTCCTGCTGGGCGCGCGGACAGGCTTGGGGCATCTACGGTTTCGCCCTCAACCACCGGCACACCGGCGACGGGTCGCTGCTGCGAGCCGCCATGCGTTGCGCCGACTACTTTCTGGCCCATCTTCCCGCCGACCGGGTGGCCTACTGGGATCTCGTCTATACCGACGGCAGCGACCAGGAGCGCGACAGCTCCGCCGCGGCGATCGCCGCATGTGGACTGATCGAGCTGGCCGAGCAGCTGGGCGGCGATGCGCGCGGGGCGGGCTACCGCGCCGCGGCCAGGCGGATCCTGGACTCGCTTGTGACGAACTACTCCGCAACGGGCCATCCGCAGTCCAATGCGCTTATCCTGCATGGCGTCTACGACAAGCCAAAGGCGGCCGGCGTGGACGAGGGGTGCCTGTGGGGCGACTACTTCTATCTGGAGGCCCTCACCCGCGCCGTCAGCCCGAACTGGATCAGTCACTGGTGATCAGGAGACCTGCCATGACCTACCGCTACCACTGCACCATCCCAGCGGACAACGGCCGCAACACGTTGCCGGTCAACCCGTGCCAGCTGCTCGACTTCACGCTGCTCAAGCTCGACGCGGGGCAGTCCTGGTCGGGGGAGTCGGGCGATCGGGAGATCCTCGCCGTCATCCTCGGCGGCCGGGCCACCTTCACCGTGGGCGAGCACAGGTTCGAAGGCGTCGGCGGCCGCGCCGACGTGTTCTCCGGCAAGCCGCATTCGGTGTACCTCCCGGCGGGCAGCACGGTCACGGTCGAGGCCCTCGAGCCGGTGGAAATCGCGTTGCCAAGCGCGCCAAGCGATCTGGCCGTGGATCCCTACGTCATCGAGCCGGAAGCGGTGGCCACCGGCCGGTGGGGCGCGGCCAACTTCGGGCGCAACTTCCACCAGATCCTCACCGAGGTCGCCCAGCCGGGCCTGCCTGCGGGCCGGCTCATCGTCGGCGAAACGTATACCCCGTCGGGCAACTGGAGCACCTATCCGCCGCACCGGCACAAGGAGGACAACCTTCCGGGCGAAGCCGCGCACGAGGAGATGTACTACTTCCGGGTCAGCGCGCCGGGCGGCTTCGGCATCAGCCGGGTCTACACCGACGAGGGTTACGAGGAGAACTTCACCGCTCGCGACCACAGCATGCAGATGATGCCGTCGGGCTACCACACGGTCGTCAGCGCGCCCGGCTACACCACCTACTACCTTTGGTTCCTGGCCGGGACTCAGCGCACCCAGGGCGCGCTGGAGGACGCCAACCTGGCCTGGGTCGGCGGCACCGTGCCAACCCTGCGCAAGCTAGGGCTCTGATCATGATCTTGGATAGTTTCCGCCTGGACGACCGGGTGGCCATCGTCACCGGCGGCAACCGCGGCCTGGGCCAGGCCGGAGCGATCGCGCTCGCCGAGGCGGGCGCTGACGTGGCGCTGCTCGACCGGACCGAGCCCGCTGAAACGCTGGCGCGGGTGCAGGCGCTGGGACGCCGAGCTTTTTGGGTGCCATGCGACCTGAGCGGTGCCACCGCGGCAGATCTCGCGGCAGCGGTCGGCTCGGTGGTGGATGGCTTGGGGCGGTTGGACATTCTGGTGAACAACGCCGGCATCATCCGGCGCGCCGACGCCCTCGACTACCCAACCTCCGACTGGGACGAGGTGCTCACCGTCAACCTCGACGCGGTCTTCCACCTGTGCCAGGCGGCGGGCCGGGTGATGGTGGCGCAGGGCAGCGGCAAGATCATAAACATCGCCTCGATGCTCTCCTTCCAGGGCGGCATCCGGGTGCCCGCCTATGCCGCCGCCAAGCACGCTGTCGTCGGTCTGACCAAGGCGCTGGCCAACGAATGGGCCGGGGCGGGAGTCAACGTCAACGCCATCGCCCCCGGCTACATGGCAACGGACAACACGCAGGCGCTGCGCTCCGATCCCGACCGTGCCCGGTCCATTGTGGAGCGAATTCCGGCCGGCCGATGGGGTACCCCCGAGGAGCTTATGGGGGTGGTGGTTTTCCTTGCCTCCGACGCGGCGCGCTATATGCATGCCGCGGTGGTGCCGGTCGACGGCGGCTGGCTCGCCCGATGACCGGCCCACGCTGGCTGCGCTGGCCGGCCGCCCTGCAAGAGGCGGGCTTGGCGTTCGGCGCCGACTACAACCCCGAGCAGTGGCCGCGCGAAACCTGGCCGGAAGACGTTCGCGCGATGCGCGAAGCCGGGGTGAACATCGTGACGCTGGGGGTCTTTTCCTGGGCGCAGCTGCAGCCCACCGCCGGCACCTGGTCTTTCGGCTGGCTCGACGAGGTGATGGATCTGTTGCACGACAACGGAATCGCCGTGGATCTGGCCACCGCCACCGCTTCCCCGCCACCCTGGCTGTCCAGGCTGCATCCCGAGATCCTGCCCGTCACCGCGCGGGGGGAGACGCTGTGGCACGGCGGCCGCCAGCATTGGCGACCCACCTCCCCGGTCTTTCGCGGCTACGCCCTGCGGCTGGTCGAGGCGATGGCCACCCGCTACGGCGGGCATCCGGCATTGGCCGCCTGGCATGTCTCCAACGAGCTGGGCTGTCACAACGTCTATGACTACTCCGACGACGCCGCCGCCGCGTTTCGCACCTGGCTGCGAGCGCGCTACGGCACCGTCGAGCAGCTCAACGAGGCCTGGGGCACCGCCTTCTGGTCGCAGCGCTACAGCGACTGGGAGGAGATCATTCCTCCGCGCCTGGCCGCCAGCTTCCCCAATCCCACCCAGCAGCTGGACTTCAAGCGCTTCTCCTCCGACGCGCTCAAGGACTACTTCCGCGCCGAGCGTGAAGTGCTGCGGGCGATCACCCCGGACATCCCGGTCACCACCAACTTCATGGTGACCGGCGACATCAACGGCATGGACTACGCCGATTGGGCCGGGGAGGTGGATTTCCTCGCCAACGATCACTATGTGACACAAGGCTTTCCGGAGTTGCTCTTCTGCGCCAACCTCACCGGCAACCTCGCCCAGGGGCGGCCGTGGTTCCTGATGGAGCACTCCACCAGCGCGGTCAACTGGCAGCCCATCAACGTGTCCAAACGCGACGGTGAGCTGGCCCGCGATTCACTTTCCCACGTCGCCCATGGCGCGGATGCGGTGTGCTTCTTCCAATGGCGGGCCGCCCGCGCCGGTGCCGAGAAGTATCACTCAGCGATGGTGCCTCATGCGGGTACGGACAGCGCCCTGTTCCGTTCCGTGGCCGACCTCGGGCGGGCGTTGCGGGCGCTCGCGCCGGTCGCCTCCACCCGCCGCAAGCCCGCGTCGGTGGCGATCCTGGTGGACTGGCCCTCCTGGTGGGCCTGTGAACAGGACTCCCATCCGACCGAGCGGCTCCGCTACAAGCAGGAGGCCCTCGACTGGTATATAGCGTTGCAGCAGCTGGGTGTGCGCGCCGACGTGGTCCCCTCGTCGGCCGCGCTTGACGGCTACGCCGTCGTGGTGGCGCCCATCCTGCACGTCGTCCCGCCCGCCCTCGCGACACGCCTCACCGATTACGTCACCGCCGGCGGCCACCTGGTCACCACCTACTTCTCCGGCATAGTCGACGAATCCGACCACATCATTCTCGGCGGTTACCCGGGCGCGCTGCGCGACCTGCTCGGCATCCGCATCGAGGAGTTCTCGCCGCTGCGCGACGGCGAGTCGGCTGACCTCGACAACGGCTGCACCGCAACGCTTTGGACCGATCGGATCGACCTGACCGACCCGGGTGTCGAGGTGTTTGCCCGCTACACCTCCGGTGAGCACTCGGGCCGCCCGGCGATCACCCACCGGCCCGTCGCCGGGGGTAGCGCCAGCTACGTGTCGGCCAGGCTCGGCCCGCACGGCCTTTCCCTTTTCCTGCAACGCTTTCTGGCGGTCGCCGACGTGCACAGCGAGCTGCCCGCCTCGGCCCGGGGGCGCGTCGAGCTGGCCATCCGCGAGGGCGATCAGGGCGAGTTCTGGTTCCTCATCAACCTCACCGACGATCCGGCCGGCGTCGAAGGGATCGAGGGCACTGTCCTCTACCCGCTGTCCGGCACCGAGCCGGGCGTGCTCGCCCCGCGTGGGGTGGCGGTGGTGCGGCGCGGCTAGCCGCCGGTGGCCGAACCGTTGCGGGGCAAGCCGTGGTGGCGCACCACCGCCGCCGCTTCGTAGCGGCTGGTGACCTCGAGCTTGCGCAGGATGTTGCTGATGTGCACGCTCACGGTTTTGGGGCTGATGAACAGCTTCTCGCCGATCTGACGGTTGGACCAGCCCGCCGTGATCCAGGCGAGCACCTCGGATTCCCGGCTGGTCAAGCCGAAAGCGGGAGCCTGCGCCGGAGCGGACGGGGCCGAGATCGGCAACCGGTGTAGACGGGCAACGGCTTCGATCTCGTTGAGCAGCGTGCGCGCGCCGAGCGCCGAGGCCTGGTGCGCCGCGATCGCGAGCATCTCCTGCACCCTGCGGCGCACCGCGGCGTCCGCACCCGCCCACGATGTGGCCTGGGCGACAAGGGCTGCCGCCGAGCGCCAGCCGCAATAGGCTGCCTGGTAAGGGCGGCGCAGGGCTGTCCACTGCTGGGTTGCCTCCTGCCACGCGTCGGGGTCGTCGGTCAGCTCGGCTTGGCACTGGCTGGCGTAGGCCTGCTGTTCGGGAAGCGCGGCCAGGCAAACCTGCGGATGGGACCCGGTGCGGGCCAGCAGCGTCAGCAGGTGGCCGGAGTGCGCGGCCTCACCCGTACCACACACGGCTTCCCAGGCCGAGATGAGCAGCCGCCTGGCCGCGGCGACGTCGCCGGCCCACATCGTCAGCTCGGCCTGCGCGATGCGCGTGTCCACAGAGGAAGCCGGGCGCGAGTGTCCGGCGGCCACCCCGTCGGCGGCCGCGCCCAGAGCCGCGTGCGCCGAGAGCGGGTCGCGCTGAATCGCGATGCGGCCCAGCAGCCGCTGTGCGGCGCGCACCGCGATCGGATCGCTGGCGCGTCCGGTGATCTGGCCGGCCAGGCAATGCGCCCTGTCCCAATGGCCAAGGGCGAACTCCGCCTCGGCGGCGTTGGCAAGCATCAGGTCGCCCCGGCCGCGGCTTTCGCCGATGACGGTGGCCAGCTCGTGGCCTTCCAGATTCACCTTGATGGCTTCGTCGAGGTTGCCCGCCAGGCGCAGCCCGCAGGCGAGGTTGACGTAGGACACCAGCAGCTGGTCCGGGTCGGGGTCGGCCAAGGCGGCGCAATCGTTGCGGGCCTGGCGCAACTGGTCCAGGCCGGCGCCGATGTCACCGATCTTGATCTGGGTGATGCCCACCGCGATGCGTCCCTGGACCACGGCGAGCGGCACGCCGGAGGCGACCGCCTGACCGCCGAAGCGCAAAGCCTCACCGTGGTTGGACCACAACATCGCCACCCGGGCCTGACCGGCCACCAGCAGAGCGCTCATCATCGGATTATCTATCGCATGCGCTAGCCGGGGCCTGCGGAAACGTTACAGGGTAAGGAACCTGACACCGCCGATCTAAGGAGCTATCGCCCGGATCTAAGGAGATCACTCCGATGTGGCGGCGCTGGAACGCCCATAGCGTCGAAGGCATGCAGCTTCTCATCGCAGCGATGACATTGGCCGCCGGCCTGCACATGCCGGCAGCCACCACTTCGGCGTCGTGTGAGTTCGTGTATCTGCGTGACAACGCTGGCTATTCGCAATGCCAATCCGGCACCGGCTATCAGCACCGAGCCGACGGCTGGTGTTTCTGGGCCGGGATCGGTGATCCGGAAGACATCAGCGAATACGCCAAAGTTGGTCCCTGGGCCGATCCCACGGGCCGCTCACCGGTGTCCTGCCCGAAGTTCTACTACCTGTCCGCCGATATCGAAACCAGATAAGGAGAAACGATGAACATCAGAACGAAAGCCGCCGCAGCGGTGTTGGCCGCAGCCATCATCGCCACCGCGGCACCGGCCTACGCGGATTCCGCCGGCGATCCGCCGCCACCGTTGCCGCACTGCGAATTCACCTTCAAATCGCTGAAGGCCATCAATCTTTGGGACGACGGCGACTCCGATTTTGTTTACTTTCAGACTGACGGACGCAACTGGCCGGGCGGCGGTAAGTCGATCAAGTTCTTCCTCAACAGCGTGCACACCGCGGCGGCGTTCGACTATCCCACCGCGTCGGCCAACATCATCGTGCGCAGCTTCGGCCTCAACGTGGTCGTGGACGAGCCCTGGCCGCGGCCAAATGTCGATGTCCCGCCACAGCCTCAGCAGCTGCTGTGCGGCGTCGGCCCGTCGGGAACCAACCAGACCAGGCAATTCAGTAACGGCGATGCGCAGTATGAGCTGACCTACGACCTGACCCTGCCCCACCTCTAGCACCCCCGCGCCCGCCAGGCTCCGGCCTGGCGGGTTCACATGTGCTCTGTCCGCAGGTCACACCCCCTGTACCGGCGTATGATCAACAGTGGATATGCCATATATGAGAGAAGGCATCTGTGGTGGCGATCAGTCGGCGACCCGGTGCGGATCTGGGCGTCAAGGATGCGCCGAATCTGCGCGATCTTGGGGGCTGGCGGGCGCGTGGCGGCAAAGTCCGTAGCGGGGTGCTTTTTCGCACGGTTTCCATCACCGCACGCCAGGCGGAGCAGGCGGAGGCGTTTTCCAGACTCGGGGTCCGTTACATCTACGATCTGCGCACGGCCGACGAGCGCAAACTGGAACCAGACAAGGTTCCGCCCGGCGTCGATTACATCTCCATCGATGTGCTGAGCGATCTCAACAGCGCGGCGGGGCCGGCACGGCTGGTCAACGCGATGTCGGACCCGGAAGCCGTCGAGATGATTCTGCGCAGCCCTGACACCGCCGCCCGGATAGAGGCGAGCTTCCGCAGCATGATCAGCCTGCCGAGTGCTCTAGCCGGATATCGCCAGCTGTTCATTGATCTCGCCGAGTCCGAAGGCGGGTCTTCGGTGATCCACTGCACCACGGGCAAGGACCGCACCGGCTGGGCCTCGGCGGCTCTGCTGCTGCTCCTGGGCGTATCCGAGGACGACGTCTACGCCGACTATCTGCTCACCAACAAGCAGCTGCTTCCCGCGTTGCAGCCGATCGTGGACGATTTTGTCGCCGCCGGCGGCAACCCCAGTCTCCTCAAACCGATTCTGAGCGTGGAAGCCGAGTACCTCGACACCACAGTTGACGAGATGCGGCAACGGTTCGGCTCCATCGAAGGCTATTTCTACGACGGGTTGCAGCTGGACAGAAGCGTCGTGGAACGGCTCCGGGCAGCCTTCATCGAACGCGACTGAGACCGAAGCGTCAGGTTGTGCGGGTGAGCCGCCACCACGGTGTCGCCTCGGCGATGGCGCCTTCGGCGTGCAGATCGGCGGTGGCGGTCGCCTCCCCGGCGGTAATCGTGACCACCCCGAGCACCTGGCCGGCCGTCAGCTGCGTGCCCGCCGAGACGGTCTGCAGGGACACCGTCACCGGCATGCCCGGCCAGCCGAGCACCTCGACCGCCGTGGCGACCTTCACCCTGGTCGACTGCTTCCACGCTGAGGTAGCCGGGCCGAGGTCCGTCCCGGCGGCCACCACCGTGAAGATCTGCAGCGCTGACCGCAGCGCGCCAAGCAGCTTGCGGACCGCGGTGTTGGTCGCCGCCAGCTGGCTGGGGGTGTCCCGTCCGGGCTGGTTGAAGACCGCGCCGTAAACGGTCACCTCACGCGTGCCGACCGGGTAGCGCGCGGCGAAGAGGAGGTTTCCGCCCGCCTGGTCGGTCGAGCCGGTCTTGATGCCGATCACGCCGTCCACGCCGAGCAGATCGTTGTAGTTCTTGATCGTGCCGACTACCGGGATGCTCGCCGACTTCAGGGCCACGATTTCGGCGAAGGCGGGCATCGCCATCACCTTTTCGGCAAGGATCACCTGATCGGCGGCGCTGCTGACGGTGTCGGGGTCGAACCCGGCCGCGTCGGCGTAACGGGTGTTGGTCATGCCGAGCTCGGTGGCCGTCGCGTTGAGCTGAGCCACGAACGCGGCCGGGGTGCCCGAGTGGAAACGGCCCAGGGTCTGGGCGATGTTGTTGGCACTGGGCAGCATGAGGGCCTGCAACGCCTGGCGCAGCGTGAGCACCTCGTTGACCCGCACCTCCACCAGCGACTGCCCGGACGGGATCCGCGCCTTGAAGTCGTTGACGTCCGCCTGGGTAATCGTGATCTTGGGCCCCGGCTCGCCGACCCCGAGCGGATACTTCTTCAGCACCACGTAGGCGGTCATCACTTTCGCGACGCTGCCGATCGGAGTGGACTTGGCCTCGCCGAAGCTACCGAAACGCCCAACGCCGGCCACGTTGAGCACGGCCTGCCCCTCGGTGGGCCACGGGATGACAGGCGCGGCGCCGGGCAGGGCGGTCAGCGCCGGCGCGGCGAGCTGCATGCCGATCGCGGGCACATCCCGGGCCAGCTGCAGGCCGGAGCCCAGAGCGAGCATGCCGGACAGCAGCCCGACGATTCCGAGCAGCAGTATTCCCCGTCGCCTCACCGGTGGCCTCCTCATCGCCGGATTTCGACGTCAGCGAGGCAGAATACGTGGAGCCGACGGGCCAGCGCCACCCGCCGGTCAGGTGTGGGTGGGGAAGCCGAGGTTGATTCCGCCGTGACTCGGGTCGAGCCAGCGGCTGGTGACGACCTTGCCGCGGGTGAAGAAGTGCACGCCTTCCGCGCCGTGGGCATGGGTGTCGCCGAAGAGCGAGGACTTCCAGCCGCCGAAGGAGTAGTAGGCCATCGGCACCGGGATGGGCACGTTCACGCCCACCATCCCGACTTCGACCTCATGCTGGTACCGGCGTGCCGCGCCACCGTCGTTGGTGAAGATGGCTGTCCCGTTGCCGTAGGGCGTGGAGTTCACTAACTCCAGCGCCTGGTCGTAACCGGCCACCCGGGTCACCCCGAGCACCGGCCCGAAGATCTCGTCGGTGTAGATCGACATCTGCGGCGTCACGTGGTCGAAAAGTGTTGGCCCGAGCCAGAACCCTTCCCGCGCCTGTTCCGAGCGGCCGTCCACGACCAGCGCGGCGCCCGACTGCACGCCGGCGTCGATATAGGACGACACCTTGTCCCGGTGCGCCTCGGTGACCAGCGGGCCCATGTCCTTACCCAGCTTGATCTCACGTACCCGCTCGGCGATCTTCGCGACGAGCTGGTCGCCGATCGGATCGACGGCCACCACCATCGAGATGGCCATGCACCGCTCGCCGGCCGAGCCGAACCCGGCGTTGACCGCCGCGTCGGCGGCCAGATCGAGGTCGGCGTCGGGCAGCACCACCATGTGGTTCTTCGCCCCGCCCAGCGCCTGTACCCGCTTGCCGTGCGCGGTGCCGGTTTCGTAGACGTAGCGGGCGATCGGGGTGGACCCGACGAACGAGACGGCCTTGACCGTCGGGTTGGTCAGCAGCGCGTCGACGGCTTCCTTGTCGCCGTGCACCACGTTGAAGACGCCGTCGGGCAACCCGGCTTCGGCGAACCAGGCCGCCAGCATCACCGACGCGGAAGGGTCCTTCTCGCTCGGCTTGAGCACCACCGTGTTGCCGCAGGCGATGGCGATCGGCACGAACCACAGCGGCACCATGGCCGGGAAGTTGAACGGCGAGATCACCGCCACCACCCCGAGCGGCTGGCGGATCGAGTAGGAGTCCACGTCGGTGGAGACGTTTTCGGAGAATCCGCCCTTCATCGCCGACGGGATCCCGCACGCGAACTCGACGACCTCAAGCGCCCGCTGCACCTCCCCGAGCGCGTCGGAGTGCACCTTGCCGTGCTCGGCGCTGACCACGGCGGCCAGCTCGTCGCGCCGCTCGTGCAGCAGCTGCCGGAACGCGAACATGATGGTGGTGCGTTTGGCCAGCGACGCGTTCTTCCACGAGGCCGAGGCCGCCGAAGCGACCTCGACGATGGCCGCCACATCGGCGGCGGAGGCGAAGTCCACCATCGCGCTGTTCTCGCCGGTGGTCGGATCGTAGAGCGGGCCCTGCCGGGCGGCGCCCTGAGTCCAGGGCTTGCCCCCGACGAAATGGGTTACTGGATCGCGCATGACAGGATCTCCAGTCCTTCTTTTGCTTCGGCTTCGGTCAGGGTCAGCGGCGGGCCCATCCGGATCACATTTCCGTAGAGACCTCCCTTGCCTACCAACAGCCCAGCGGTCTTGCAGGCTTCCACCACGCGAAGGGTTTCGGCCGGGTCGGGCTCCAGGGTGCCCGGTTTGACGAACTCGACGGCGAGCATCAGCCCCTTGCCGCGCACCTCGGCGATGCTCGGGGCGTTCAGGTCGCGCAGGCCGTGGTGCAGAACCGCGCCGACGTGGGCGGCGTTGGCCTGAAGGTCGTGGGAGAGCAGGTAATCGATGACCGCGGCGCCGGCCGAGGCGGAAACCGGGTTGCCGCCGAAGGTGTTGAAGGAGGTCGCGGTCAGGCAGTCCATCACCTCGGGCCGGCCGATGACACCGCCCAGGGCGAATCCGTTGCCGACCCCCTTGGCGAAGGTGATCATGTCTGGTACCACATCATGGGCTTGATAGCCCCAGAAGTGACTGCCGGTGCGGCCCCAGCCGGTCTGCACCTCGTCGCTCACCCAGAGGATGCCGTGCTCGTCGAGCACCTCTTTGACGGCCTTGAAGTAGCCGTCGGGTGGGGCGACGAATCCGCCCACGCCCTGGATCGGTTCGGCGATAAGGCATGCCACGTCGCCGGCGGTGGTGGTGGCGAGCACCTCACGCAGATCGGCGACCGCGCGGTTGATGTAGTCGCGATCGGACAGCCCGGCGAAGACGCCGCGGATCCGGTCGCCGGAATGCAGATAGCTCACCGCAACCGGGGTCAGCGACGTCGCCGACCAGCCGCGGTTGCCGGTCACCCCGAGCGCGGCGAAGCTGCGCCCGTGATAGCTGTTGCGCATAGCCAAAATCTGGTTGGAGCGGCGGAACTGGGTGGCCAGCATCAGCGCGGTGTCGTTGGCCTCGGTGCCGGAGTTGGCCAGGAACACCTTGGCGTTTTCTATCCCCGACAGCTTGGCGATCTTCTCCGCGAGCTCGACCTGCTTGCGGATCAGGTACAGCGTGGAGGTGTGCGCGATGCCGGTGTCGAGCTGGGCGCGCACGGCATCGGAGATCTCGGCGACGTCATAGCCGATCATGTTGGTCAGCACCCCGCCGAAGAAGTCGAGGTAGGTGCGGCCTTGCGCATCGGTGACCCGGCATCCTGAGCCCGACACGATTTCGATCGGCTCGCCGTACAACGGACTGATCCACGACGGCAGCACCGCGCGGTGCCGAGCCAGCAGGTCATCATTCACAGCAACACTCCTATTCAGCGGGGGCCGCGAGGCAACCCACGATTGAGGCGGCTCGACGCTCGTTCCGGGCCCCCAGCCCGGGCGGCGTCGGCCAGAAGTTTTCCTAATTCGTCGAATCCCTCACGGACCAGACCAGCGGTGACCCGAAGGTGTGCCGTGGCAAGCGGGGTGACCTCGAAAGGGGTGCCCGGTGCCACGGCGATGGCGTTGGCGGCCAGGCTCACCAACGCCGCTTGCTGATCGGCCACCTCTAGCCACAGGTTGATCCCGTCGTCGGCGGTGGCCGTTATCCCTTGCTGGGCAAGGATTTGGAGCAATGCGGCGCGGCGGCGCGCATATTCGGACCGCGCCTGCTCCAGCAGTGCCGCCGTGCTCGGCGCGGTCAGCAGATCGAGCAGCACGTTCTGCAGCAGCCGGCTGGACCAGCCCGGCCCGAGCAGCCGCCGATCGGCCAGTGGTGAAATCACCTGCGCCGGGCCGATGACCGCGGCCAGGCGCAGGTCTGGGCCGAGGCTCTTGGCGAAGCTGCGGATGTGAACGGTGCGATGCGGCAAATGGACACCGAGGCTGACAACGGGCGCGCTCGCGATGCCGGCCGCGTGGTCGTCCTCGACGATGATCACGTCTGGATAACCGGACAGCACCTCCGCCAGCTGCGCTGCGCGCTGCGCGCTCATGCTCACCCCGGTCGGGTTCTGCGCGCGCGGCTGCAGCACCACGGCGACCGGGACTTCGCGTCTCAGCGCTTCCGCGAGCGCCTCGGGCACGATCCCGCTGCTGTCCATCGGCAGCCCGACCGGGTCGGCGCCGGTTTGTTCCAGCAGGTCGAGGATGGGTGGGAAGGTGGGATTCTCGACGAGCACGCGCTCGCCGAAGCGCACCACGACACCGATGGTGCGATCCAGCGCGTCCAGCGCCCCGTCCACGACGATGAGCTGGTCGGCGGGGTAGGGCAGGCTTGCCCGCAAATGCTCCTCCAGCGCGGGCAGCACCGGGTCGTCGAGGTAGCTGGTGGTCAGCCGCATGTCGCCGAGCCTGCGCAGGGTGTCGGTCAGGTCGGGGAGCAGATCGTGGTCGGGCACGCCGGTGGACAGGTCCTGCGCCGCGCCGCCCAGCAGCCCGGACATGTGCGAATAGCGCAGGCGGGCGCGCAGCCGCTCGCCGGAAAGCACGATCGTGCCGGAGCGGCCGCGGGTCGCGATCAGCCCGGCGCGGGTCAGCGAACTCCAGGCCTCACTCACCGTCGTCGGGCTGGTGCCCAGCTCGCGCGCCAGATCGCGGACCGTGGGAAGGCGTGCCCCGGGTGCCAGCTCGCCGCTGTGGATCAGCTGGCTGACCGCCACGGCAATGCCGCGCGCGCCCCTGTCCGTCACCGCGGTCGAGATCAACTGAAGCATTGGCACGGCCTTCGAGAACTGATCCTTGACAATTCCATCATTGTACGGCTAATCGTGTGTCATTAAATGTTCTACGGCATCATGCCTGTCCCAACAAGCAGTGACCCGTTATTTCTGTTTATCTGGAAGAACGCCGGATCCGACGAAGAGGAGGCGCTGCCCATGGCGAACATCGTTCGCGCTGCCCTGGTCCAGACATCGTGGACAGGGGACAAGGAGTCCATGATCAAGGCCCACGAGGAGTACGCGCGGCAGGCCGCGGCGCAGGGCGCCAAGGTGATCTGCTTCCAGGAGCTCTTCTACGGCCCGTACTTCTGCCAGGTGCAGGACCCACAGTTCTATTCCTACGCCGAGTCGGTCCCCGGGCCGACCGTCGAGCGTTTCCAGGCGCTGGCCGCCGAGCTCGGCATGGTGATGATTTTGCCTGTGTACGAGCAGGAGCAGCCGGGAGTCCTCTACAACACCGCGGCCGTGGTCGACGCCGACGGAAGCTATCTCGGCAAGTACCGCAAGACGCACATCCCTCAGGTGAAAGGCTTCTGGGAGAAGTTCTACTTCCGTCCGGGCAACCTGGGCTACCCGATCTTCGACACCGCGGTGGGCCGCATCGGTGTCTATATCTGCTACGACAGGCACTTTCCAGAAGGCTGGCGCGCGCTCGGGCTGGCGGGCGCCCAGATCGTGTTCAACCCGTCGGCCACCCACCGCGGGTTGTCGGCCTACCTGTGGAAGCTCGAGCAACCCGCCTCGGCGGTGGCCAACGAATACTTCATCGGCGCCATCAACCGGGTGGGCATCGAAGAGCTTGGGGACAACGACTTCTACGGCACGTCCTATTTCGTCGACCCGGAGGGCAAGTTCGTCGGCGAGCCGGCCGACGCGCACTCCCCGGAGCTGATCGTGCGCGATCTGGACATGGGACTGCTGGCGGAGGTGCGCGACCGATGGGCCTTCTACCGTGACCGGCGCCCGGACGCCTACGGCCCGCTGACCCAAGCCTGATCCGCCAATCCAGGAGGCACTCGTGTCCATTTTGATCACCGGCGGCACCGTCATCACGCCCACCGGATCCCATGCCGCCGACGTGCTGGTCGAAGGTGAGTCGATCGCCGCGTTGTTCGCACCCGGATTCGCCCCGGCGATCGACGGTGCCACGGTCGTCGACGCGTCCGGCAAGTTCGTCATCCCGGGTGGCATTGACGCGCACACCCACATGGAGCTCCCGTTCGGGGGCACTTTCGCCTCGGACACTTTCGACACCGGTACCAAGGCAGCGGCTTTTGGGGGAACCACCACCATCATCGACTTCGCGGTCCAGCGAACCGGGAAGAACGTCCACGAAGGACTGGCCGCCTGGCACGCCAAGGCGGATGGCAACTGCCACATCGACTACGGGTTCCATATGATCATTGGGGGAGTCGACGACGACTCGCTCAAGGCGATGGATGCGTTGGTGGACAACGAAGGTGTCTCAAGTTTCAAGCTCTTCATGGCCTATCCGGGCGTGTTCTACAGCGATGACGGCCAGATCCTGCGGGCGATGCAGAAGGCGCGCGAGAACGGCTCGATGATCATGATGCACGCCGAGAACGGCATCGCCATCGACGTTCTCATCCAGCAGGCGCTCTCCCGCGGCGAGACCGACCCGATCAACCACGGGCTGACCCGGCCGTCCGAATTGGAGGCCGAGGCCACCAGGCGGGCCATCTCGCTGGCGAAGGTGGCCGGCGACACGCCGCTCTACATCGTGCACCTGTCCGCCTACGAGGCACTGGCCGCGGTCGCGGAGGCGCGCGACAACGGGCGCAACGTCTTCGCCGAGACCTGCCCGCAATACCTCTACCTCACGCTCGAAGACCAGCTGGGCGCGCCCGGCTTCGAGGGCGCCAAGTGGGTCTGCTCCACCCCGTTGCGCACCAAACACGAGCCGCACCAACGGGATCTGTGGCGCGGTCTGCGCACCAACGACCTGGCCATCGTCTCCACTGACCACTGCCCCTTCTGTTTCAAGGACCAGAAGGAGCTCGGTCTGGGTGATTTCTCGAAGATTCCCAACGGGATCGGCGGCGTGGAGCACCGGGTGGATCTGCTCTACCAAGGTGTCGTCGACGGGAAGATCTCGCTGCAGCGCTGGGTGGAGACCATCGCCACCACCCCGGCGCGGATGTTCGGGCTCTACCCGCGCAAGGGCGTCATCGCGCCCGGCTCCGACGCCGACATCGTGGTCTACGACCCCAACGGGCGCACCAGGATCAGCGTCGACACGCATCACATGAACATGGACCACTCCGCCTACGAGGGGTACGAGATCGCGGGCAAGGTCGACACTGTGATCTCCCGTGGATCCGTCGTGGTGGCCGACGGCCAGTACCACGGCCGCAAGGGCCACGGCCGGTATCTGCCACGCGGGTTGTCCACCTACCTGGTCTAGCCCACCACCAACAAACGAAAGGATCCGGCGATGGATTTCGGCGTCGTTTTCCAGCTTGACCCACCGGCCAGGAAGGTCGTCGAGCTCGCGCAGAAAGCGGAGGCGGCCGGCTTCAGTCACGTGTGGTCGTTCGACTCGCACCTGCTGTGGCAGGAGCCGTACGTCATCTACAGCCTGATCCTCGCCAACACCGAGAAGGTGATCGTCGGCCCGATGGTGACCAATCCCGGCACCCGGGACGCCACCGTCACCGCAAGCACCTTCGCCACGCTCAACGAGATGTACGGCAACCGCACCATCTGCGGCATCGGCCGCGGCGACTCGGCCCGCCGCACGCTCGGCCTGCCGCCGATGGATCTCGCCGAGGTGCGCGAGTCGGTGGAGGTGATCCGCGAGCTGGCCAACGGCCGCGAGATCAGCTATCGCGGGACCAAGCTGCAGTTCCCGTGGGTCACCGACTCACAGCTTGAGATCTGGGTGGCCGCCTATGGCCCCAAGGCGCTCAAGCTCACCGGGGAGGTGGGCGACGGGTTCATCCTGCAACTGTCCGATCCCGACATCGCCGAGTGGATGATCAAAGCGGTGCGCGCCGCGGCCGCCAAGGCCGGGCGCGACCCCGCCGCGGTGAAGTTCTGCGTCGCGGCCCCGGCTCTGGTCGGTGACGACCTGGATCACGCCCGGGAACAGACCCGGTGGTTCGGGGGCATGGTGGGCAACCACATCGCCGACATCGTTGCCCGCTACGGCGACTCGGGCGCGGTGCCCAAGGCGCTTACCGACTACATCAAAGGCCGGCAGGGATACGACTACTCCGAGCACGGCCGGGCCGGCAACACGCATGCGGAGTTCGTGCCCGACGAGATCGTGGACAGGTTCTGCATCCTCGGTCCGGCCCAGGCTCACATCGACAAGCTGACCACGCTCAAAGAGCTTGGCGTGGACCAGTTTGCGGTCTATCTGCAGCACGACGACAAGGAGCACACGCTCAAGGCCTACGGCGAGACCATCATCCCGGCGGTCCGAGCGCTCGCGGCGTGACCTGGGTCGTGCTCGGGGCGGGCCTGCTCGGTCTCGTGGTCGGCTCGTTTCTCAACGTGGTCATCCATCGGGTACCGCGTGGGGAATCGCTGATCCACCCCGGGTCACACTGCCCGGCTTGCGGCACGCCGATCAAGCCGTGGCACAACGTCCCGGTGCTGGGCTGGCTGGTGTTGCGTGGCCGGTGCGCCAACTGCGGCTCGCCAATAAGCGTTCGCTACCCGCTGGTGGAGCTGGTGACTGCCGTGCTTTTCGCGGCGGTCACCTGGCGGCTGGCTGGGTTGAGCCTGGGCAGCGCGATCCCCGCCTACCTCTACTTCACCGCGATCGGGGTGGCGCTGGCCGCGATCGACCTGGATGTGCGACGGCTGCCCAACGCGATAGTGCTGCCGTCCTACCCTGTCCTGGCCGGGCTGCTCGCGATTTCGGCGGCGTGGCAACACGATTGGTGGCCGCTGCTGTGGGCGGTGGTTGGCGGCCTGGCCCTGTTCGGCCTCTATCTGGTGCTCGTGCTGATCTATCCGGCCGGAATGGGCTTCGGCGATGTCCGCCTGGCCGGGATCGTCGGCGGCGTTACCGCCTACCTGTCGTGGTCGGTCTTCGCCGTGGGCGCCTTCGCCGGGTTCTTGCTTGGTGCGGTTGCGGGTCTGGCGGTGATCGCGGCCCGGCGGGGTGACCGCCGGACCGCGTTGCCATTCGGCCCGTTCATGATCGCCGGTGCCCTGCTCGCCATTTTCGTGGGCGAGCCGGTCGCGGCTTGGTACCTGGACCTGTTGGGGCGCTAGCGTTGCACGCTCCAGCTGTAAATGGTCACGCCGCGTTTGCCCGCGACCGGCTCGCCGTCCGGGTCGTCGAGGCCGACCTTCACCCGCAGCCGCAACGCTTTCGGGTCGACGGCACAGGTGGCCTTCTCCGGACATACGTAGATGTTCAGCAGGACCACCGTGCGTCCGGGTACTTCCTCGACGATGGCGCCGGAACTCAACGGCGTGGGCAGCGTGGCGCTGGCGGGGGAGAAGAGGCTGAGCGAGCGGACAGTCAGCCCGCGGCTGAAATACTGGTCGGAGGACTTGCGCAGATCCAGATCCACCTTCGCTTGCGGCATGTAGACGTGGCCCTGGAAGTAGAAGACCACGTTGGTGGAGTGGTTGTCGGTAAGGATCACGCTGCATCTGGTTCCGCTGCCGCTGAACCGGGTCACGCAGCCAGTCTGCGCGGGCACCTCAAGCGGGGTTCCCGGGGCGAGCGTGGATCGCAGACCGTAGAGGGCGATGGCCGGTTTGTTGCTGTCGGCGGAAGGCGGGGCGCAGATTTCGACCCGGGCGGTGCCGGTCACCTTAAGCTGGGCCTCGCCGCCGAAGACGAACTGTGCGCCGTAGGGAGTGCTGGGGCTCGCCGGCTTGACGCAGTTGCTGGGAATCGCCGGCGGCGTCGCGGTCAGTGCCGTGGCCGACCCGGCCACCATGGTCGCCCGGTCTATCTCCCAAACGCCATTGAAAGCCAGATAGTAGGTGCCGGGCAGGAACTCGAAAACCGTTGCGGCGGAGCACTTGGACCAGGCCTCGTTGAGGTCCTTGAGGCTGGTGTAGACGCCCGGCTCGAAGGTGCGCTTGGCGGCACAAGCGGATATTTTCCCGGCTTTGGTCGGCGTCGCGGGCGAGGCGAAGCCCGGGTCGGTCTGGGCGGGCGCCGACGGCCCACACACCTTGCTGACGGTGGCGACGATGGTGCCGCTGCAGCTCTTCGCCTCGACCTTGCCGGTGACGTTGAGCTTGCCTTTGTCCATCACCAGGTTGCTGGCCGAGCCGACATCACCGGCGACATTCACTCCTTGTCCCGAGCCATTGGCCTTGATGTCGATCGCGGTCTCGGCCGCGGAGTTGTCCTGCAGCGCCAGAAGCGCCCAGCTGGACGGGTTTCCAGTGACATACCTCTGACTGGTGGTGGTGTCGAGCTGGCAGTCCACCACCACCGAGTCCGACTTCGTCCCGGCGGCGGGGTGGAAGTTGTCCAGCGTCCACCTGGTTCCAGCGTCGAAGCATTGCCCGGTGTCGCCGATGTATTCGCCCTTGCGCAGGGCATTGATGGCCACCTGGGCCGCGGCCTCGGCGGCGGCCGCGGTGGAGGCCTGCCTTCGCAGCGCCACCGTGGCCCGGATGTTCGCATCCGCGTAGGCCAGCACGGAGGCGATGGTCACCGCCACGACGGTGATGAAGATGAGCGCGATGACGAGAGCGGCCCCGCTGTCACCGCTGTCGCGGGCGGCCCGAAAACGTTGCCTGAGCGTCATGTCTGCCTCCGCTGGCCGGTGAGGTTGACGGTGAGGGTGTCGTCACTACCGGAGACCTGGATTTCGAGCCGCATCTCGATGGATTGCGGCACCGGCAGCCCGGCCCCGGCGCATTGCTGAACGGCTCGTGCCAAGTCTCTACAGGTGACGGTCACCGGACTGGCGGCAAGGTTGTGCGCGACGACGATGTCTTGCTTATCGCTCGCGTCGCAGCGAAGCCGATGCAGCTCCTGTCCCTTGACCACGTAGGCGACCACGACCACCGGCGGGGTCGAGGTGGCGGTGGTGGGGTTGTCGACCGCCAGCAGGATCCGTGGGTCCGCAGCGCCGGTCAGAAAGCAGGAATTGCCCAGCAACGTCTTGGAGTTCTCGGCCACCGACTGCCTGAAGACATAGGGCGCGTCGGACCAGTCGTGCGCGCCGATGCTCTGCACGTCCTGGGCGAAGTAAGCCGCGGCGATCTGCGCGTCGTGCGAGGCGGCGAGCCGATCGTTGGTGGCGTCGGTGTTTTTGAAGAAGACGATCAGGGCGTTGGCCAACGGCACCATGATGATGGTCAGCAGCACTACCGCCATGAGCAGCTCGATGAGGGTGACACCGCGGTCGTCGCGGCCCGTCAGCGGGTTTCTCAGCTGCATGGCGCATCCTCCGCGGGGGTGGCCGGCGGGTCCAGCAGCGGGGTGGTGTTCTTCGGCCGGCAGGGTTGGCGGATGGTGATTTCCAGCTTCTCCTCGACCGTGGCGCGGGAGGTGTCTTTCGCTTTGACCACCAACGAAAGCAACTGAACACCGTGGTCGGTACCCGAACAGCCCGCCACGAACTTCGACTGGGCGCTGTCCCAATACTTCACCGTCACCGAGCGGGCGTAGAGCGACCTGTCCGGCATTGGTATGTCGTAAAAGTTGCCATAGGTCGTCGCCGGATCGGAGGCGCAGTCGCGCGGCGCGTAGCCGGACGGGCGCTGCGCGACCCGGCTCTGGATCGCCTCGGCGAACTCTTTCACATAGCCCCCGGCGACCGTCTGGCGGCGGTGCAGATCGGAGGTGCGGATGCTGGTGGCGATCGCCCCCACCAGCGCCACAACCGCGGTGGCCATGATGGTCAATGCCACCAGCAGCTCGATCAGGCTCTCCCCGCGATCGTCGTGTGTGGACACAGGCTTCATCTACTTCACCTGATCGAAGATGCCGTACATGGCCGACACCATGGCGATCGCGACGAAGCCCACGATGAGGCCCATCACGATGATGACCGCCGGTTCGAAGAAGGCGGTCAGCCGCTTGAGCCGATAGTCGAGCTCGCCCTCGTAGTAGCGCGCCGTCACCTCGAGCTGCACGTCCAGGGTGCCGGTCTCCTCGCCGACGCGGATCATCCGGGCGGCGGTGGACGGGAACAGACCGGTGGCCGAAAGCGGCCGGGCCAGACCCTCGCCCTGCATCATCGCCTCGCCGACACTGCCGAGAGACCGCATGAAGACCCTGTTCCGCAAGGATTGCGTGGCCACGTGAAGCGCCTCGGGCAGGGCCACCCCGGCCGACGCCATCGAGGAGAGGACCCGGCAGAACCTTTCCACCAAAGCGAAGCGGAGGGTGGGCCCGAGCACGGGCAGGCGCAGCAGCAGGCTGTCCCGCACATAGCGGCCGCCGGAGCTGCGCGTGGCCACGAAGGAGATGAGCCAGAGCAGGGCGGCGCCGCCGAGCACGGCCCACCACCACTGCGCGAAGAAGTTGGTGACCCCCAACAGGATCCGCGTCGGCAACGGCAGCTCCGCGTTCAAGCCGTCGAAGAACACCCGGAACTTGGGCAGCACGAAAACCGCCATGACGACCACGGTCACCATCGACATGGCGGCGATGACGAGGGGATAGATGAGCGCAGAGGAGATCTTGCGCCTGGCCTCCAGGTCGCGCTCCAGGTAGGCGGCCAGCTGAGCCAGCACCACATCCAGCTGCCCGGTCAGCTCCGCCGAGCGCATGATGCCCCGGTAGTAGTCGGGGAACACCTTGGGATGGCGGTCCAGGCAGTCGGAAAGGCGCTCGCCGCGGTGCAGGCCGGCCTCGACGTCGGCCATCACCTTCTTCACGGTCGGATTCTTTGCCTCCTCGCCAAGGATCCGTACCGCCTCGATGAGCGGCAGACCGGCCCGCACGAAGGCGCCGAGCTGGCGTGACAGGTGCATGAGCTCGTCGCGCTTGACCCGCGAGGCGACGATCTCGAATTTGAGCACGTTGGTCATCTCTAGGTTCCTAAGACGTAGATGGAGCGCAACACTTCCGCCGGCGTGGTGACGCCGGATTCGACCAGGCGGGCCGCCTCCTGCTGCAGGGTGCGCATGCCTTCCAGCCGGGCGACCCGCAGGATTTCGTCGTGCGAGCCACGTTGCACGACCAGCTCGCGGATCCGGTCGCTGACCGGCATCAGCTCGTAGACGCCGACCCGGTCAAGGAAACCGGTCTGGGCGCAGAAGTTGCAGCCGTGCCCGCGCATGAAGCCGCCGATCGGCGCATGGCCGTCGATGGCGCGCAGCAGCGCCAGCTCCTCCGCCGGTGGCTGGTAGACCTCGCGGCAGTGCTCGCAGATCCGGCGGACAAGGCGCTGGGAGAGCACCGCGGTCACCGAGGAGGCGATGAGGAAACCCTCGATTCCCATGTCCAGCAACCGTTGCAGGGCGGCGGCGGTGTCGGTGGCGTGCAGTGAGGAGAGCACGAAATGACCGGTGAGCGCGGCCTGTACGGCGATGCGGGCGGTGTCCACGTCGCGGATCTCGCCGACCAGGATCACGTCCGGATCCTGGCGCAGGATCGAGCGCAGCCCACCGGCGAAGGTGATGCCGGCCTGCTCGTGGATCTGAATCTGGTTGGTGTTGGGGATGCGGTACTCGACCGGGTCCTCGATGGTCATGACGTTGCGCTCGGGGCTGTTGATCTCACCGAGCGAGCCGTAAAGAGTGGTGGTCTTGCCACTTCCGGTCGGCCCGGCGCAAATCACCATCCCGTAGGGCGCGCGCAGAATCCTGGCGTAGCTTTCCACCATCTCCGGTGGCATGCCGAGCTGGGGCAGCCGGTACAGCTGCCGGCTCTTGTCCAGCAACCGCATCACCACCTTCTCGCCCTCGATGACCGCGGTGGTGGAGACGCGGATGTCGACGCTGCGGCCCTCGATCTCCATGCTGATCTGGCCGTCCTGGGCGCGGCGGCGCTCCACGATGTTGAGCCCCGCGAGGATCTTGACGCGGCTGACCACCACCGGGCCCATCGAGCTCGGCAGGTCGAGCACGTCGTGCAGCACGCCGTCGATGCGGTAGCGCACCAGCACCCGCTCCGGGTGGGGCTCGATGTGGATGTCGGATGCCCTGTCCCGCAACGCCTGCGTGATGATCATCTGTACCACCCGCACGATCGGCGCATCGTCACTGGCGTCGTCGTTGGGCTTGCTGTCGCGGCGAAGCGTATGCGTCGCTTCGAAAGCGCGCACCTGTGAGTCGATACCCGTCAATGCGCGGTAGCTGTTGCCGATCGCGCGCAGGATGTCCGAGCGGGTGGCCATGCGCATCAGCACCGGCCGCCCGAGCGCGTCGCGCAGCAACGCCGCCAGGCCCTCCACCGGGAACGCCACCGCCACCTCGACCGCGTCGCCGCGCAGGGCAAGCGGAATGGCGAGCAGCTCGCGGGCGCCGGCCTCGTCCAGCAGCGCGGTGGCCTGCGGCGACGGGGTCACCTCGCGCAGATCGACCAGCTCCAGGCGGCGCTGCCGCGCCACCACCGCCGTCAGTACCCGCTCGTCGAGCACCCCGGCCTCGATGAGCTGCTCGCCAAGGAAACGCGGGACTCCGCGCTGCGATGCGGTCAGCGCCGCGACCACCTGCTTGGCCGTGGCCAGCTTCGCGTCGACCAGAATCTCGCCCAGCCGCTGCCCGCCCGCGTGCACCGACATCTCGGCCGGCCGCCGCGGCGCGACCATGGCCGGCGCCTCCGGCGCGGCTGGAACCGGTTGGCGGCCACGCGATCCGAGCTTCATGACGGTTCCACTTCGCGCGGGTAGAGGCTGCGGGCCACCGCGTCGTCGTAGGAGACCGTGCGGGCGCGGATCAGGGCGTTGAGCGACTGCTCGAACGTGATCATGCCTTCCCGCTGGCCGGTGACGAGGGCGTTGCGCAGCTGGTGCGTCTTGCCTTCCTTGATGAGGTTGCGGATCGCGGTGTTGGCCACCATGACCTCATGCGCGGCAACGAGACCGCCGCCGATCTTGGGGAGCAGGCGCTGGTACACGATGCCGGTGAGCGCGGCGGCCAGCTGGGTGCGCACCTGGGCCTGCTGATCGGCGGGGAAGACATCGATGATGCGGGCCAGGGCTTGGGCGGTGTCGTTGGTGTGCAAGGAGGCGAGCACCAGATGACCGGTCTCGGCGATGGTGAGCGCGAACCGGATCGACTCCAGGTCACGCATCTCGCCCACGAGCACCACATCGGGGTCGTTGCGCATGCTGGCGCGCAGCGCGTCGGCGAACGAGACCGTGTCGGTGCCCACCTCACGCTGGCTTATCGTGGCCCGCTTGTGCTTGTGCAGGTACTCGATCGGGTCCTCGATGGTGATGATGTGACAGGCCCGCTCGGAGTTGATCTGGTCGATCATCGCGGCGAGCGTCGTCGATTTGCCCGAGCCGGTCGGCCCGGTGACGAGGATCAGGCCCTGGTGCATAGAGGTGAACTCGCGCAACGGTTTCGGCAGGCCCAGCTCGTCCATGGTCGGGATCTCCATCGGGATGATCCGCAATGTCACGGCGGTGAAGCCGCGCTGGCTGAACGCGTTGCCGCGGACCCGGGCCATGTTGCGCCAGGTCACCGAGAAGTCGTACTCCTGGCGCACGTCCAGCGAGGCGGCCTGTGCTTCGGTGAGCAACTCGGCGAGCAGGGCGTCGGTCTCGCTGCCGGTGAGCATAGGCGCGCCTGGTACCGAACAAAGCTGCCCGTGCAACCGCATTTGAGGCGGCCGGCCCATGGTCAGCAGCAGATCGGTGGCGCCCGCGGACCAGACGGCGTCGAGCAGGCCGTCGATTCCCGGACCGGTGACCGGTCGCTCATGCATTGGTTAAACCCTTCAGCGGAAAGCCAGTGCGGGAAGGCCGCTGGCGCCAGCGGCCTTCCCGGGTACCGGGGTGAGAAGTCGTCAGCAGGCCTCGACGGCGGTATCGGGGGTCACTCCGTCGGCGGCAAACTTGAAAGCCTTCACGTCGCCGTTGGTGTCCAAGGAAATGTGGTAGTTCTTGTTGTTCGACGGGGCCTCCTTGAGGAAGTCCTCGGTCACCAGCGCGCCCAGGCGGGCGGCGTCGGTGGCGCCGGCCGGGTAGGCGGACTTCTCGGCGAAGTAGGCCTCGACCGCGGTCATCACGGTGCGCTTGTCCGCGTCGCAGGCCGCAGTGACGCCGCGGTCGTTGATGCCGCTGACGGCCAGGACGACGACACCGGCGAGCACGCCGAGGATCACGATGACGATCAGAAGCTCGATGAGGGTGAAGCCGTTCTGGTTCTTACGAGCGGCTCGCAGGCGCTGAAGCACGAAGTGTCTCCTCGATGAAAGGGTGAGAGAAACCGCCGGCGAGGGTTAGGTGATCTCGGGGGCGGCGTTGGCAGACCGTACCCGTCACCGAGAGCGACGACTAGCCCACGCAACTGGGCGCTTTTGCCATCGGAGATGCGCTTTGTGGCGACATTTGGGCAGGTTCTTGCCGCAAGTCAAGATGATTCACCGAGCAGAGATCACCTGAACACGGATCGGCACTGACCAGTTGGTTTTACGTTCAACGACACTCGGCTCATCCGCGTTTGACCTGCTCGGAGGCCAAGAGTGGCCTGCCGGAGCCGCCCGGCCGCCGGGAGGCCAGGCGAGATCATCCAATGGCGGCTCGCCGCTCCAAGCGGC
>NZ_BONY01000020.1 GCF_016862955.1 Rhizocola hellebori
GGGACCACCACAACCGGTGGTCCCCGCCTCATTCACCAAAGGCTATCCGGCGTAGGTTTCGAACTCGCCAACCCTTGGCACAGCAGAAGAACTGGTAATCCTGAAGGTGACCTTCGTCAGCGAGGTCGCACCGAAGGTGATGGTGCCCGCCCCGCTGCCCGACTTCAGCACCGCGCCGGTGTCGGCGTTGATGACCTGCCACGAACCGATGGCGCCGACCGCACCCGAAGCCTCACGGATGATGATGCGCGCTATCGACTTGGCCGTACTCCACTTGATCGAGATGT
Organism: Rhizocola hellebori; assembly: GCF_016862955.1. Classification (GTDB taxonomy): domain Bacteria; phylum Actinomycetota; class Actinomycetes; order Mycobacteriales; family Micromonosporaceae; genus Rhizocola; species Rhizocola hellebori. The sequence continues at coordinate 288 of NZ_BONY01000020.1, forward strand.
CGCCGGTCGAGCCGCTGGGCGACCAGTAGGTCGTCATGTTGGCGTCGCGCACGTTGCCGTAGCTGGTCCCGTCGGCCTTGCTCGAGCCGTCGGAACCGGCCCCGATGCTCAGGTTGGGCCCGCTGGGCGACGAGGTGGCCGACGGCGTCGGGCTCGTCGGCGGCGTCGGGCTGGTGGACGGCCGCGGGCTCGATGGTGACGCCGACGGCGACTGCGGCGGTGTCTGCGGCGAGCAGTTGCCGTTGGACACCTGCAGCCCCTTGTTCGCCCCGGCCGTCAGCGCGACGATGTTCGGCACGCAGCTGGCGCCGTCCAGGGTGTACGAGTAAGGGATGCTCACGGTGGTGTTGGACGGCATGCTCGGCCCGGCCGGGTTGGTGTCGCTGCCGGGGCTCGACCAGGTCACGTTGTCCAGGATGTTGCCGCTGGCCTGCCAGAAGCCGGCCTCGCTGGTGTAGTAGGTGCCCAGCACGTCCTTGGAGTTCTTGAAATAGTTGTTCTCCACCTTCGCGCGGGCCCCGGCCCGGGAGTTGATGCCGGACTCGTTGAGGCTCACGTAGGAGTTGTTGTAGACGTGGGCGATGCCGCCACGCAGCAGCGGCGTGCGCGAGTCGATGTTCTGGTAGAGGTTGTGGTGGAACGTGATGAAGCCGTTGGACCGGTCGCTCTCGCTGGACCCGATCAGGCCGCCGCGGCCGGAGTTGCGCAGGATGCTGTAGGACAGGGTCACGTACTGGGTGTTGTCCTTCATGTCGAACAGGCCGTCGAACCCTTCCGCCTCCCCGCCCGAAGCCTCCAGCGTGACGTGATCGACCCAGATGTTGCGCACGGTGCTCTCCATGCCGATGGCGTCGCCGCCGTTGGACAGCGGTGAGCCCGACTTCTTGACGTTCCGCACGGTCACGTTCTGGATGATGATGTTGCTGGCGTCACGAATGTGAATGCCCAGCTGATCGAAGACGGCGCCGCCGCCGACCCCGATGATCGTGATGTTGCTGATCTCCTTGAGCTCGATCTTGTCGGCGGCCGTGTTGCAGCTGCTGCCGGAGACCTTGGTGGTGTTGCCGTGGTTGATGGTGCCCTCAACCTGGATGATGATCGGGGTGCTGCTGCTGGCACGGCCGCACAGCGCCGCATGGATCGCGGTTCCCGTGGTGGCCCGTACCGTCTGCCCGCCCGCACCGCCGGTGGTCCCACCGTGTTGGGTCGCGAAGCCGGTGACACCGCCAGTGGCTGCCGAAGCTTCGGGCACCGACAGTGCCATCCCGACTGCGGCCGCAACCGCCATCGTGGCGAGCCCTGCCTTGAGTCGCAACGCGACTGGTCGTCTCATTCTCGTCTCACCTTCATCAACGCATCGATGATGCGCAGTAGGGGGTAGTGCCTCCGCCCGGCATTAGGAAAGCGCATTCCTTTACAAAGGTGGAGACCAAACGAGTAGATGTCAATGGATCCCCGTTTGCAGGATTGTTGCAGTCCCCAACCAACTACGCCCGATTCGAGGCTCAACCAGGGATCGAAGCCTGTATTACGTGCCGATAACAGGAACGCGCTTTCCTAATTTCAAACGTCTGCGCCGTGGCCCAGATGCGCACGCCGATCGATCATTGAGATACTTGCGTAGGTAGTCTCAGTGATGGAGGTAGGCAGGCCCGATGGAGACGTTCGAATTCCAGGCGGAGGTACGTCAGCTGCTGCAGCTGATGATCCACTCGATCTATTCCACGAAGGACATCTTCCTTCGTGAACTGATCTCGAATTCGTCCGATGCGCTCGACAAGCTGCGCATCGCCAGCTTCCGCGACAAAGACCTCGAGGCCGATCTCACCGACCTGCACATCGAGATCTCCGCCGACCCGCAGCAGCGCACGCTGACGGTGCGCGACAACGGGATCGGCATGTCGCGCGACGAGGTGGTGGAGCTCATCGGGACGATCGCCCGCTCCGGAACCGCCGAGCTGCTCAAAGCCGTGCAGGACAACACGGATGTGCGGGCGCTGATCGGCAGGTTCGGGGTCGGCTTCTACTCGACCTTCATGGTGGCCGACCGGGTCACGCTGATCACCCGCAAGGCGGGCGAGCCGGCCGGGGTGCGCTGGGAGTCCGACGGCCAGGGCAGCTACACCATCGACACCGTCGACGGCCTGCCCCTGGGCACCGCGGTGACCCTGCACCTCAAGCCCGAGGACACCCAGGACAACCTGCACGACTACACCTCGGAGTTCCGGATCCGGGAGACGGTCAAGAAGTACTCCGACTTCATCTCGTGGCCGATCCGCATGAGCGTCAAGCGCGACGGCGACAGTGGCGAGGCCAGCGAGGTCACCGAGACCCTCAACTCGATGAAGGCGCTGTGGGCGCGAGCGCCCGAAGAGGTCAAACCCGAGGAGTACCAAGAGCTTTACCGGCACCTCACCCACGACTGGCGGGCGCCGCTGGAGACCGTCCACATGCGCGGCGAGGGCACCTTCACCTTCGAGGCGGTGCTTTTCCTTCCGGCGCAAGCCCCGGCGGACATATTTATGCGCGGGTCCAGCTCCGGCATCCACCTGTATGTCAACCGGGTGTTCATCATGGACGACTGCGACGCGCTGATGCCCAGCTTCCTGCGCTTCGTCAAAGGGGTGGTCGACGCGGGTGACCTGTCGCTCAACGTCTCCCGGGAGATCCTGCAGCAGGATCGCCAGATCAAGGCGATGCGCCGCCGCCTGGTGCGCAAGGTGCTCGCCTCGCTCGGCGAGATGCGTGCCAAGGACGCGGAGCGTTTCGCCGGGTTCTGGTCCGAGCTCGGCCGGGTGGTCAAGGAGGGCTTGGTCACCGACCCCGACCACCGCGACCCGATTCTGGACATCGCCTCCTTCGCGTCCACTCACGACAGTGACAGCACGACCACGCTGGCCGAGTATGTGGCACGCATGCCCGAGGGCCAGGAGAAGATCTACTACCTCACCGGCAGCTCGCTGCCGGTGCTCAAGCAGTCGCCCCATCTGGAAGGCTTCGTGGGCAAGGGTTACGAGGTGCTGCTGCTGTGCGATCCGATCGACGAGATGTGGGTCGAGCGCTCCGACTTCGGCGGGAAACAGTTGCAGTCCATCGCCAAAGGCCAGGCTGATCTGGGTACCCAGTCAGAAATTGAGAATCAAGAGGTCTTCACCGCGTTGGTGGCGTGGCTGTCCGAGCAGCTGGCCGACGAGGTTCGCGAGGTCCGGCTCACCTCACGCCTGACCGAGTCACCGGCCTGCCTGGTGGGTGAGGAGTTCGACATCACCCCGATGCTTCAGCAGTACCTGCGCGCCGCCGGGCAGGGCTTCCCGGAGAGCAAACGCATTCTTGAGATCAACCCGGCGCATCCGCTCGTCGGCGCGCTGCGCGAAAAGCACGCGGCCGGTCCCGACGCCGACCTGGCCGAAACGGCACGCCTGCTGCTGGCCCTGGCCCAGATCGCCGAAGGCATGCAGCCCAACGATCCGGCCGCGTTCACCCGCGCGATGGCGGGCCGCCTCACCCAGCTGATGACCCGATAACCGCCTATCGTCCTGGCCCGCCTAGGTCGTCGTGGCGACCGCCGCCTTGGCCGCTGCCTTCGAGGCGCGGATGGCGGCGGTCGCATACGACAGCGCGTAGGCGGCCAGGACGATGAGGAAATGTGGCGTGAAGACAGAGTCGTCACGGATCGAGACCATTTCCTCCGGGTTGACCAGGCCGAGGGGTTCGTAGGCCAGGGCCGCCAGAAACCACATCGGCGCATGCACCTTGACGAACATGTAGCCCCCCGGCGCATGCACATCGGCACCGATCGAATGCCAGAACTGGACCATGATGACGACGTCGAGAACCACGAGCCACGCCGGCACGACGACGAGCATGACCCGGCCGCCCCACCCCCGTTGCGCCGCCCTGGCCACGAGATACACCATCACAAACAAGGCCGGAACCCACACCCGGCTCAAGCGCAGCTGCTCCGAGAACTCTCTATAGCTGTTAATAGCCCGATGCATCATGAGGAACGACGCGCTGACCGAAAGCCCGAGGCCCACCGCCAGCGCCGCCGGGCCGGCCAGGACGCTGCGAGCGCCCCACCAGCGGCCGATGACAATGCTGGCTAATAGGCTCATAGCAGCGAATCCCCAGAGCCACCGAGATAACTCGATGGGACCGATGATCGGCGACAGCCGGCTCACGGCAATCATCGCAGTGAGGCAAACGACCCCCAGCATGAACGGGCCGGCCAGCAGGAACAGCACGGTACCGGCGGTGCGCCAGGTGAAGCCGATCGCGGGTGCGTGAGCGGGGCGCGCGAAGACCAGACCGAACGCGTAGGACAGGCAGCGCAGCGCTCCTCGTTGCCTGGCAAGGAAATCCAGCTCCGCCAGCCACTCGCGGCGCGTCTGGGACTCATCGGGCCACCGTCGGGCCGCCGCCTTGATCAGCGCTCGGCTCAGCATCAGCATCATGCGGGCCGCACCACCCTCGCGGTGGATGGTGCGGTCATGGTGCTGCGGTGCAGCTCGGCAAGCTTGTGCCGGGCCTGCTCCGCCCCATCGGGCGTCAGCAGGTAGTAGCGGCGGACGGGACGGCCCAGCGCGGCCGGGTCGCCCTCCTCCCACGACGAGCTGACCCATCCGGCCGCCTGAAGCTTCTGCAGGATCGGATAGATCGTGCCGCTGCCCAGGCCGGAGTGTTCCATCAGGTCGACGCCGTAGCGGGCGGCCTCCACATCGGAGAGGAAGACCGACAGCACTTTCGCCATCGGGATCGTCAGTCGCATGCGAGCACTCTATCGTTTCTCGACATAGGGTCAACCCCTGATCGAAACGGCTAGAGCACTTCGAGATTGTCGTCGGTGCCGTTGCGCAGGATGCACTGCCAGGTCAGGATCGCGCCGGCGGCGAGCAGCGCCTGCCCGGCCGAGGCGCACTGGCTGCCGAAGTGGCTGTGGCTCGGCGGGTAGGTGCTGTGGTAACGCCAAGGGCCGGGCAGGGTGTAGAGCTTGGTCTGCCCCGAGATGAGCAGGCATTGCCACACCACAGCGGTGCCGTTGGCCATCATCGCCTGGGCGGCCGCGACGCACTGGTCGTCGAAGGGGAACCCGCCGGGTGGAAAACTGCCCTGGAAGATCCATCCGGCCGGTGGCGTGATGGTGGTGGTCGTGGTCGCCGCCGTCACCGGCGTCGCCGAGGCTGCCAGCGCGGCAACGATGGCGGCGATGGCGGCGATGGCCATGGCGCTTCGTCGAAGCATGATCGCGAACTCCTCGATGTCAGTGGATGCGCATCTACGCATCCGGTTTTATCAATGCATGAGCGCGCGTACACCTTGGCTATGCCGATTGCGCCCTGGTCCACATAGGACATTGATGCTGGCGGCCTGACGGGGTGCCGGATGGCTGGTAGGTTCCAGCGGTGACCATTCCCGACCTCGCCGGTGTCACCGTCGCGCAGCTGCGTGCCCTGCTGGAAACCGGAAAGGTGACCAGCCAAACCCTCGTCGAAGCGCACCTGGCGCAGATCAGCCGCTACGATGCCGCGTTCGGGGCGATCCGCTGCCTGGCATCGAGCGCCTTCGACGAAGCCGCGCAAAGCGACCGGACCCGCCGCGAGCTCGGCCCGCGCAGCCCGATCGAGGGCATCCCGGTCCTGGTCAAGGACAACATCGACGTCGCCGGGCTGCCCACGACCGCCGGCGCGCTCGCCCTTGAGCACAACATGCCCACCACGGACGCACCGATCATTACCGCGCTGCGCGAAGCGGGCGCGATCATCCTGGGCAAGACGAACCTCTCCGAGATGGCCAACTTCCTCACCGAGGAGATGCCGTCGGGCTACTCCTCGCTGGGCGGGCAGGTGCTCAACCCCTACGACACGTCAATCACGCCCAGCGGATCCAGCAGCGGCTGCGGGGCCGCCGCGGCGCTGGGCTTCGCGCCGCTGACCGTCGGCACCGAAACCGACGGCTCCATCACCAGCCCGGCCGCACAGCAGAGCATCGTCGGCATGAAACCCACCCTCGGCCTGGTCAGCCGCACCGGGATCGTGCCCATCGCGCCCAGCCAGGACACGGCCGGCCCGATGACCCGCACCGTGGCCGACGCGGCCCAGCTGCTGGCGGCGATCGCCGGACCCGATCCCGCGGACCCGGCCACCAATGACGCCCAAGCGGTCGCCGCCGCGCTGCGCGAGCTGGTCCTGGACGCTCAGGCGCTGCACGGCACCCGGATAGGTGTCGTGCGGCAGGACCCCGAGCCCGACGACAAGCCCGATCCGGCCGCCGACAAGGTCCATGACGCGGCGCTCACCGCGCTACGCGACGCGGGCGCGCACCTGGTCGAGGTCAGCCTGCCCAGCTGGAGCCGCGACGACGAAATAACGGTGCTGCACTACGAATTCGCCCCCAGCGTCGAGCGCTACCTCGCCGGGGTCGGCCCGCACGCGCAGATGCGCAGCCTGGCCGACATCCAGGCATGGAACAACGCCAACGCCGGCAAGGCGCTCAAATTCCGTCAGGTGCATGTGGACATCGCCGTGGCCGTCGACCACGACCGCGATCGTGACGCCTACCAGCAGGCGCGCGAGCGCGATCTGAAGTTCGCCAACGACAATCTGCTCGCGGCGCTGGGCGACACCCTGGACTGCCTTGTCTTTCCCGGCGCCTCCGGTTGCAGCTGGGCGGCCCGCGCCGGCTGGCCCAGCATCGTGGTCCCGGCCGGTTACCGCGCCGACAACCGGCGGCCGGTGGGCATCATGCTGGTGAGCCGGCCCTGGACCGACGCCCGTCTGCTGCAGCTGGCATACGCCTTGGAGCAAGCACATCCGTTACGCCGCACGCCGTTCGAGATCAACCCCGCCGCGATGCGCCGACTCTAGGAGCCTGACCGAAATGGAACTTGGCGAGGCCGAGTCGCGCCTGGTGCTGGGAGTCGATTCGAGCGCGACCCGGCCCGAAATCCGGGCCAGATATCAGATTCTGCTGCAGCTGTTCCATCCCGACCGGCTGCAGGACGCCCCCGAGACCGTACGCGAGGAGGCGCAACGGCAAGTCAGGCAACTGAATGCCGCCTATGCCCACCTCACGTCGGATTCTCCGCTCATGCCAGCGGCTGTCGATGACGGCTCCACACCCGACACCACCATCGTCAACCCCCACAACGGGCCGCTGGCGCTGCTTCGCCCGCCGGTGCGCACTCCGCATACCGCCGACTTCTGGCAGCGGGTGGGCCTTGAACCGATCATCATCCGGGTCTACGAGGGCACCGGCCTGACTTTGTGCACACCATCGCTGCGCGACAACGACACCCGTGCCCAGTTCCTGTCAGACGATCGTCATCTGCACCTGGCCCGCAGCCCCGAAGGCTTGGTGGGCCTCGTCGAAGAGCTGACCGAGCACGATCTGCTTCAGCTGGATGCCTGGCCCGATCTGGTGGAGTCCATACACACCAAGCAGATCGCCGTCCTGCCGGCTCATCGGTACGACATTCCCGCCGCCTTGGACAACCTGACCCGCGGAACAGAACTGTGGGATCCGAAACTGTTGACAGCGGTCTACGACATCGTCTACGAACTGGCGATCTCGCTTGATCTGGCGGACATCTACGAGGCGCTCATGCCTGGATCGCCGCTTCATCGGCTCTACGAACTCGTGCACGAGCTGGACGGCGCGCTGCTGTCACGGCGGCGGGTGCAGCGCGAGGTGGAGAGGTTTGACCTGGTGAGCGTCTACGACGCGTGGACCGACATCTCCTCCATCGTCGCAGAACATCTCCAATGGCACTAGCAGCGGACAGCACATCGACGAGTACGCAAGTATCGCTATTGGGGCCGACGCCTGCCCGGGGTGGATACGCTCGATAGCATGATCGGACGCTTGCCGATCGAAGAGGTCAGTCCCCAAATCGCCTGCGGCCAGTTCCCGGCGAAAGCAGTTGTCGGAGAGCGGGTGCCCATAGCGGCCCGCTGCTACCGCGAGGGTCACGAGGCCTTGGGGTGCGACGTTTCTTGGACCGGCCCGGACGGCGTGACACGGCCCTTCGTGCGAATGCACCCGGGCGCGCCAGGCCTTGACCTGTGGCACGCCAGCATCCAGCCCGACACGGTCGGGATGTGGACGTTCACCGTCGAAGCATTCGACGATCCCTATCTGAGCTGGCGGCACGCGGTCACCAAGAAGATCGAAGCCGGGCAGGACGCTGCCGACCTCGGCAACGAACTGGCCGAGGGGGCCGCCATGTTCGAGCAGGCGGCCGAGTTCGTGCCCGCCAAGTCCCAGGCCTGGGTGCTCAGCGCCGCGGCGGCGTTGCGTGACGACGGGCGGCCACTGTTCGCGCGGGTCAGCAGCGCCATGGAACTTGGCGAGCTGCTGTGGGAGTTCCCGTTGCGGCACCTGGTCACCGCCTCGCCCACCCATGAGCTATGGGTCGACCGCCAGCGCGGGCTCTACTCGGCCTGGTACGAGATCTTCCCCCGCTCGGAGAGCGAAAAACCCGGCGTCCACGGGACTTTCGCCACCGCCGCACACTGCCTGCCCGAAGTGGCGCAGATGGGCTTCGATGTGCTTTACCTGACCCCAATCCACCCAATCGGCCGGATCAGCCGCAAGGGGCGCAACAACGCACTGGTCGCCGCAGACGGCGATGTCGGCTCACCGTACGCGATCGGCGCCGCCGAAGGCGGACACGACGCGATCCATCCGCAACTGGGCACCATGGAGGATTTCCGCGAGTTCGTCGTCAGCGCCAACCGGGCCGGGCTCGAGGTGGCCCTCGATCTGGCCCTGCAGTGCGCGCCCGACCACCCGTGGGTCAGCGAACATCCGGAATGGTTCACCACCCGGGCCGACGGGCACATCGCCTACGCGGAGAACCCGCCGAAGAAGTATCAGGACATCTATCCGCTCAACTTCGACAACGATCCGCAGGGACTGCAAGAGGAAGTGCTGCGCATCGTCCTGCACTGGGTGCGGCAGGGGGTCAAGATCTTCCGGGTGGACAACCCGCACACCAAGCCGGTCTCCATGTGGCACTGGCTGATCTGGCAGGTGAAGCAGACCGATCCGGACGTGCTGTTCCTGGCCGAGGCGTTCACCACACCGGCGATGATGCACGGTCTGGCCAAGGCCGGGTTCACCCAGTCCTACACCTATTTCACCTGGCGCACCAACGCCGCCGACATGCGCCGCTACTGCGAGGAACTGCTCGGCGCCGCCGAATACATGCGGCCCAACTTCTGGCCGACGACCCACGACATCCTCACCCCCGACCTTCAGTTCGGCGGGCCGCCCATGTTCAAAATCCGGGCCGTGCTCGCCGGCATGCTCTCGCCCTCCTACGGCATCTACGCCGGGTACGAGCTGTTCGAGCACGTGGCACGGGCCGGAGTGGAGGAGTATGTCGACAACGAGAAGTACGAGCTGAAGTCGCGCGACCGGAAAGCGGCCCGCACCGCCGGGGAGTCGCTGGCACCGTTTTTGAGCAAGCTCAACGAAATCCGCCGGCTCAACCCCGCCCTGCATTGGCTGCGCAACCTGCGCTTCCACGACGTCGACAACGGCGCGCTGCTGATCTGGTCCAAACGCGACCCCGACTCCGACAACACCGTGCTCGTCGCCTGTTCCTTCGACCCGAACCACGAGCAGTGGGGAAACGTCACGCTGGACATGGCGGCGCTGGGCTTCGAGGCGCACCACCGGTTCACGGTGCGCGACGAGCTGACCGGCGCCGAATATCAATGGGGACAACACAACGTCGTTGGCCTCAACCCGCACATCGAGCCCGCCCACATCTTCACGGTGCATCGCCATGACTGACACACTTGTGCCCCACCCGTCCGCCGACGACTTCGAGCACGCGCGCAACCTGCCCGAGGACAGAACCTGGTTCCAGCGGGCCGTGTTCTACGAGGCGCTGGTAAGGGCCTTCTACGACGACAACAGCGACGGCTGCGGGGACATGCAGGGCCTCATCGGGCAGCTGGACTACCTGCAATGGCTCGGGGTGGACTGTCTTTGGCTGCCACCGTTCTACGACTCACCGCTGCGCGACGGCGGGTACGACATCCGCGACTTCTACAAGGTGCTGCCCGAATTCGGCACGGTCGACGATTTCGTCGAACTGGTCGACGCGGCGCACCGCCGCGGCATCCGGGTCATCACCGACCTGGTGATCAACCACACCTCCGACAGCCACGCCTGGTTCCAGGAGTCGCGCCGCAACCCCGACGGGCCCTACGGCGACTACTACGTGTGGAGCGACACCGATCAGGCCTACCCGGACGCGCGGGTCATCTTCGTGGACACCGAAGAGTCGAACTGGACCTTCGATCCGGTGCGCCGGCAGTTCTTCTGGCACCGGTTCTTCTCCCATCAGCCCGACCTCAACTTCGAGAACCCTGCCGTGCAACGCGAGATTCTCGACGTCATCCGGTTCTGGCTGGATCTGGGCATCGACGGGTTCCGGCTCGACGCCGTGCCGTACCTGTTCGAAAAAGAGGGAACCAACTGCGAGAACCTGCCCGAGACCCACGAGTTCCTCAAACGCCTGCGCAAGGTCGTCGACGACGAGCACCCGGGACGGGTGCTGCTGGCCGAGGCCAACCAGTGGCCGGCCGACGTCGTGGAATACTTCGGCGACGCCTCGGTCGGCGGCGACGAATGCCATATGGCGTTTCACTTCCCGCTCATGCCGCGCATCTTCATGGCGGTGCGCCGCGAGTCGCGGCTGCCGATCTCGGAGATCCTCGACCAGACCCCGCCGATCCCCAGCAACTGCCAGTGGGGCATCTTCCTGCGCAACCACGACGAGCTGACGCTGGAGATGGTGACCGACGAGGAACGCGACTACATGTACAGCGAGTACGCCAAGGATCCGCGGATGCGGGCCAACGTCGGCATCCGGCGGCGCCTGTCGTCGCTTTTGGACAATGACCGCAACCAGTTCGAGTTGTTCACCGCGCTGCTGCTGTCGCTGCCCGGCTCGCCGGTGCTTTACTACGGCGACGAGATAGGCATGGGCGACAACATCTGGCTGGGCGACCGCGACAGCGTGCGCACCCCGATGCAGTGGACGCCTGACCGCAACGCGGGCTTCTCCAAGGCCCACCCCGGACGCATCTACCTTCCAGTCAACCAGGACGCCGTCTACGGGTACCAGGCGATAAATGTGGAATCCCAACGCGACAGCTCGGCCACCCTGCTCAACTGGACCCGCACCATGCTGGCGGTGCGCCGCAGGCATGAGGCTTTCGCCGTCGGCACGTTCCAGGACCTCGGCGGGTCAAACCCTTCGGTGCTCGCGTTCCTGCGCCAGACCGAAAACGACGCCGTGCTGTGCGTGAACAATCTGTCCCGCTTCCCGCAGCCCATCGAGCTGAGCCTGGCCGACTGGGCCGGATACCAGCCGACCGAGCTGACCGGGCGGGTGCCCTTCCCGCGCATCGGCCATCTTCCCTATCTGCTGACTCTGCCCGGGCACGGGTTCTACTGGTTCCGGCTGAGCCCACCGGAGGAGGAGCCGTCATGAAGCTTCCGTTTGCCCAGTGGCTGCCCCACCAACGCTGGTATGCCGGGCGGCATCGCACCATCGCGGCCGCCGAACCGGTTGCGGTGACACCGTTGCGCGACGATCTGGATCACGTGATCCTCGACGTGTCCTTCACCGACGGTGGCAGCAATCAGATGTACCAGGTCATCGTCGGCTGGAACCACACGCCGGTGGACGAGTTCGAGGCGGTGGCGACCATCGGCGCGGACGGTGGGCGCACCGCGTTCGACGCGCTCTTCGACGAGGAGGCCGCGCAGTTTCTGCTCAAGCTGGTCGCCGACGGTGCCCGGGTGGGCGATCTGCGTTTCGTCCCGGAACCCGATGCCCTGCTGCCCGCCGACATCCCGGCCCGGGTCGCCGACGCCGAGCAGAGCAACACCAGCGTGATCTTCAGCCGGTCCGCCATCTTCAAGCTCTACCGCCGTGTCCGCCCGGGGATCAACCCGGACCTGGAACTCAACCGGGTGCTCGGCCGGGCGGGCAACCCGCATGTGGCCAAACTGCTTGGGGCGATTGAAGGTATCCAGGACGGGCAGACCATGTCGCTGGGCATGGTGACCTCGTTCGCCGACAACGCCGCCGACGGGTGGGAAATGGCCATGGCCAGCGCCCGCGACCTGTTCGCCGAGGGCGATCTGCATCCCGACGAGGTGGGCGGCGACTTTGCCAGCGAGTCACATCGCCTGGGCGAAGCGGTGGCGTCCGTGCACCAGACCCTCGCCCAGGAGCTGGGCATGACGGCGCAACCGGCGCCCACCCAGGCCATGACGCAACGGCTTACCGCGGCCACCGAGGTCGTGCCGGAGCTGGCCGAGGTGGCCGGCGCGGTGCGCGACCGGTATGAGGCGGCCGCCGCCACCGCGGTGTCCGTGCAGCGTGTCCACGGCGACCTGCACCTGGGTCAGGCGTTGCGCACCCCGGAGAACTGGCTGCTGATCGACTTCGAGGGCGAGCCGGGGCAGCCGATGCCGGCCCGCCGCCGCCCCGACTCCGTGCTGCGCGACGTGGCCAGCGTGCTTCGCTCCTACGAGTACGCCGCCTACCAGCCGCTGGCCGGCGAACAACTCGACGAGCAGCTGACAAGCAGGGCACGGGAGTGGATCGACCGCAACGAGGATGCCTTCTGCGCCGGGTACGCCGACGCGGCCGGGTTCGATCCTCGCGACCAGATGCCGTTGCTGGCCGCCTACGAGCTGGACAAAGCGGTCTACGAGGCGGCCTATGAGGCGCAGCACCGCCCGAGCTGGTCGTGGATTCCCCGCCACTCGATCGAGCGGCTGCTCACTATGTCACGGGGGTGACCCATGCTCGGCCTGATCACCGGGGATACGCACGACCCGCACGCGGTTCTGGGCGCCCATCCCGGGCGTGGCTCCACGGTCATCCGGACCCTGCGCCGAGGCGCCGGCGACGTGGCGGTGCTCACCGCATCCGGGCGCTATCCGATGAGCCTGGTGCAGCCGGAGGGCGTTTTCGAGGCCATCGTTCCCGGCGAGGTGCTCGACTACCGCCTCGACGTCGACGGGGTCACCCACGACGACCCCTACCGCCACCCACCCACGCTCGGTGAGCTGGACCTGCACCTGATCGCCGAGGGCCGGCACGAGTCGCTGTGGACGGCGCTGGGCGCGCATCCGCACCTCGACGGCGGGGTGGCCTTCGCCGTGTGGGCGCCCAACGCCCGCGGGCTGCGGGTCGTCGGCGACTTCACCGGGTGGGGGCCGCACGACGGGTGGCCGATGCGATCGATGGGCGCCAGCGGGGTGTGGGAGATCCTGGTACCGGATGCCCTGCCCGGCCAGCGATACAAGTTCCGCATCCTGGGCCGCGACGGGCACTGGCGGGACAAGGCCGATCCGCTCGCCGCGCACACCGAGACGCCGCCGCTGACCGCTTCGGTGATTTTCCAGTCCCACTACGGCTGGAAGGACGACGACTGGCTGCATCAGCGGGCCGGCGCCCAGCCGCACCGCGAACCCATGTCCGTCTACGAGGTGCACCTGGGCTCGTGGCGGCCCGGACTGTCCTATGTGGAGATAGCCGACGAGCTCGCCGAATATGCCACCGAGCTCGGGTTCACCCATGTGGAGTTCATGCCCGTGATGGAGCACCCCTTCGGCGGCTCCTGGGGCTATCAGGTGACCGGCTACTACGCGCCCACCGCCCGCTTCGGTGACCCGGACCAGTTCCGGTTCCTCGTCGACCGGCTGCATCAGGCGGGCATAGGGGTGTTGCTCGACTGGGTGCCCGCGCACTTCCCCACCGACGAGTGGGCGCTGGCCCGATTCGACGGCGAACCCCTCTACGAGTACGCCGACCCACGACGCGGCGCCCACCCGGACTGGGGCACCCTGATCTTCGACTTCGGCCGCCCGGAGGTGCGCAACTTCCTGGTCGCCAACGCGCTTTACTGGTGCGACGAGTTCCATGTGGACGGTCTGCGCGTCGACGCGGTCAGCTCGATGCTCTACCTCGACTACTCCCGCGAGGCCGGGCAATGGATCCCCAACGTGCACGGCGGAAGGGAAAACCTTGACGCGATCGGGTTCCTGCAGGAGATGAACGCCACCGTCTACAAGCACCATCCGGGAGTGGTCACCGTCGCCGAGGAATCCACCGCGTGGCCCGGGGTGACCCGGCCCACCGACGCCGACGGGCTGGGTTTCGGCTTCAAGTGGAACATGGGCTGGATGCACGACACCCTCGAATACCTTGCCCGGGAGCCGATCCACCGGCAGTGGCACCACAACGAGGTGACCTTCTCCCTGATGTACGCGTGGACGGAGAACTTCGTGCTGCCGATCAGCCACGACGAAGTGGTGCACGGCAAGGGTTCGCTGGCTGCCAAGATGCCCGGCGACACCTGGCGGCGGCTGGCCAACACGCGTGCGCTGCTGGCATTCATGTGGGCCCATCCGGGTAAACAGCTGCTGTTCATGGGAAGCGAGCTCGCCGAGGGCCGGGAGTGGAGCGACTCGCGCGGCCTGGACTGGGATCTGATGCGCGATCCGGCCCACGCCGGGGTGCAGCGGCTGGTCCGCGATCTCAACCGGGTCTATCGCGGCAGCGAGGCGCTGTGGTCACAGGACACCACGCCGGAGGGGTTCCGGTGGATCGCCGACGACGCCTCCCACAACACGTTGGCCTTCCTCAGGCGGGGCGCCGGCGGATCCACCCTGGTGTGCGTGGTGAACTTCGCCGCCACGCCGCACGAGGACTACCGGGTCGGGCTGCCGTCGGGCGGGCCGTGGCGCGAGGTGCTCAACACCGACGCGGAGGTATACGGCGGCTCCAACGTCGGCAACCTCGGCACCGTCCGCGCCGAAGACGAGCCGTACCAAGGACAGCCCGCCTCGGCACGGCTGCGGGTGCCACCGCTGGGCGCGCTCTGGCTCGCCCAGGAAAGCTAGAGCCGCACCACCATCTTGCCGGTGTTCTCCCCGCGGAACAGGCCCAGCAGCGCGTCGGGCGCGTTGGCCAGGCCCTCGACGAAGGTGGACGCGAACTTGATGTGCCCGCTGGCGATCGCCGGGGCGACCTCGGCCAGGAAATCGGGCATCCGGCGGGAGTGGTCGGTGACGATGAAACCGCGCAGGCTCAACCGTTTGGGAACAATCAGCGTCATGTTTCGCGGGCCGGGCGAAGGTGTCTCGCTGTTGTAGTCGGCGATGGCCCCGCACAGCGCGGCCCGCCCGAATGGCTTGAGCGCGCCGATCGCGGCCTCGAGATGCTCGCCGCCCACATTGTCGAAGTACACGTCGATGCCTTCGGGCGCGGCGGATTTGAGCTGCGAACGCACCGGGGCGTCGCGGTAGTTGAACGCGGCGTCGAAACCGAGCTCGTTGACGAGCCAGTCCACCTTGGCCGCGGTGCCGGCGCTGCCGATGACGCGGGCCGCGCCGCGCAGCTTGGCGATCTGGCCGGCGATGCTGCCGACGGCTCCAGCCGCGCCGGAGACGAAGACCGTGTCTCCCTCGCGCAGCTCGGCTATGTCGACCAGACCGACATAGCCGGTCAGGCCCGGCATGCCAAGCGCGCCTAGGTAAGCCGAGATGTCGGGCAGCGCCTCGACCTTGCGGAAGCCCTTGGCGTCGCCGACCGCGTGGTCGCGCCAGCCCAGGCCGTGCAGCACCAGATCACCCGGGCTGAGCTGGTCGGACTGCGACTGCACGACCTCGCCGACCGCGCCGCCGTCGAGGGCCTGGCCGACCTGAAACGGTGGAACATAGGACTTCACATCGTTCATCCGGCCGCGCATGTAGGGGTCGACCGACATCACGAGATTGCGCACCAGCACCTGGCCCGGACCGGGCTGCGGCATCGGCGTCTCCACCAGCTCGAAATTGTCCAGCGTCGGCATGCCGGTCGGCCGCGACACAAGCCGGATCTCCCGATTCATCAACCACACCCACGATCTTTCAGCGCGGCATCGACATTGCCACGGGCTGGGTCGGAGTATAGGCAGACCGGATACCCTTGCCCAATGCCCGAAATCACGCTGCGCACGGCCCGGGTGGACGACGGCAGCGTGGTGGCCCGCATCCAGCTCGCGGCCTGGCGTGCCACCTATGGCGAGCTGAATCCCGCCATGGTCGATGGCCTTGACCTCGAGCGCACCAGCGACAACTGGGCCTTGGCCGCCCTCGACGGCACCCATCGGCTGCGGCTGGCGGTGTGCGACGGGATGACCGTCGGCTATGCCCTCAGCGGCCCGCAAGAGGCCGAACCCGGCAGCGTCGGCGAACTTGACGCGGTGTACCTGCTGCCCTCCGCGCAGGGTCTGGGCATCGGGCGGCTTCTGGTCCAGGACGCCCTGGCCGCCATGGCGCAGGCCGGATTCGCCGAATGCCTGCTGTGGGTGGTCGACGCCAACGCCCACGCCCGCGGCTTCTACCAGCATCTCGGCTTTCGCGCCGACGGCGGCCGCGATGTCTGGCGCGGATTGCCGGTCGTGCGCTACCGCGTGGCGCTGCCCACCCACTGAGACACGGCAGGCTTGGTCTTCCGATCGGCGCATCTCCCGCCGCTAAGATATCTTTGTTTGTCGATTCATCAATCTAATGGGGAGTGGACATGCGCCGCCCATTCATTGCCAGTATTGCCCTTGCCGTGGTGCTTGCCGCCGCCTCCTCGGCGTCCGCCGGCGCAACCGCGGGCACCGACGACCGGGCCCGGCCCGACAACTGGGTGACCGCCTGGGCCGCCAGCCCCGTGGTCGGAGTCTTCATCCCGTTCAACCCGGGCTGCCCGGCCGGGACAGGCCTGACCGACCAGACCGTGCGCAACGTCGCCTTCGTCAGCGCCGGCGGGGACAGGGTAAGGATCCGGCTGACCAACACGTTCGGGCAGCGCTCGATGCGGGTCGGCCACGCGACGGTGGCGGTGCAGGCCGCCAACGCCGACGTGGTGGCCGGAACCCTGCGGTCACTGACCTTCGGCGGCCGTCGCGAAGTCACCCTCGCGGCCGGCGGGCACGCGCTCAGCGACCCGGTCCAGCTCAGCGTGGCAGCGCTGTCCACCCTCCTGGTCAGCGTCTACGTCCCCGGTCCCACCGGCCCAGTGACGATGCATCCCTTCACCGCACAGGGCAACTTCATCGCCACCGGCGACGCGGCAGCCTCCCCGACCGGCAGCGGCTTCACCGACCTGCCGTGCTGGCTGCTCATCGACGGCATCGAAGTGCGGGCGCCCGCCCGGGTCTCCGGTACCGTCATCGCGCTGGGCGACTCCATCACCGACACCTCGGCCACCACCGGCAACGCCAACCGGCGCTGGCCCGACGACCTGGCCCGACGGCTCAACGCCCGGCCCGGGCGCACCCTGTCGGTCGGCAACGCGGGCCTGGGCGGAAACCGTGTCCTGGAACCCCGCCCGGACGGGGACTTCTGGGGGGTACCGGCACTGGCGCGACTCGAACGCGACGTGTTCTCCCAGACCGGGGTGCAGTCGGTCATCCTGCTGGAGGGCGTCAACGACATCGGGTTCGATGCCGGCGCTGCCGAGCTCATCGCCGGGTACCAACAGATAATCGCCCAAACACACGCGCGTGGCCTGCAAATCTTCGGCGCCACCCTGACCCCCTTCGGCGGGTCGTTCGTGGACACCCCGCAGCGGCGGGCCACCTGGAGCGCGGTCAACGAATGGATCCGCACCAGCCGCCAGTTCGACGGCGTGTTCGACTTCGCCGCCGCCACCGCGATGCCGGCCGACCCGTTCACGCTGCTGCCCGCCTACGACAGCGGCGACCACCTGCACCCCAACGACGCCGGTTGCCAAGCCATGGCCGACGCCGTCAACCTGCGCCAGCTCCTGCCCTGACGCGATCGCCGCACACCCGCCCGGCCCCTGGTGCAAAAATCCTCGGACCGGGCGGGAACCTTCATCCCCGCTGAGCGTGTTACCGGTGGATTGTTCACGGCGGGCAAAGGGGACTTGTGGCGGCACAGGCCGGGCTTGGTGCGGGGCCAGAGACGGTTGTCGTTGCGGCGGAAGGCGGCGCCCAGGACTTCGCCGACTTCTACGCGACCACGTTCAGGCCGCTTTGCGTGCAGCTTTACGTTCACACCGGTGACATGGCCGAGGCGCAGGATCTGGTGCAAGAGGCGTTCTGCCGGGCGTTTCCGCGGTGGTCGAAACTGGTCCACTATGACGACCCGGCCGCGTGGGTGCGCAAGGTGGCCTGGAATCTGGCCACCAGCCGGTGGCGCCGATTGCAGCGCCTCACCGACTTCACCAGCCACCGCGGCATCGAGCCGATCCCGGGCCCGGACCCCGAGCGGGTGGAGTTGCGCCGCGCGCTGGCCGATCTGCCGCCGTTTCAGCGGCAGGTACTTGTTCTGCACTATGTCGCCGGAGCTTCGGTGACCGAGATAGCCGGCATAGCCGGGGTTGCCGAGGGCACCGTGAAGTCGCGACTACACCGCGCACGAGCGGCCCTGGCCGGCCGCCTCGGCCGCGACCTGTCCACCGGGGAACAGACCGGAGGTCTGGGCGATGTCTGACCAGCAGGACTGGATAGCGCGGGCCATGTCGGGCCTGGCCAACGACGACCTGCCATCGATCGCACCGCCGGGCGTGGCCGCGGTGAGCCGCTCGGTGGCGCGCCGCAAGCGGTTGCGGGCCGGTCTCGTGGCAGCTGTGGTGATGCTTGGTTTGCTGACCCTGGTCCCCTTCGTGTCGGCTCGCGATGGCGCCGGCCCGGTCGCGCCACCAACGACGCCGGCCGCGACGCCCACTGCCCCATCCCCCTCGCCATCGGTCAGCGCGGTGGCCACACCCGACGCCACCCCGACTCCCGGCCTCTCGGCCGCGGCGCAGCCGGGCAACGGGCAGAAGAGCAAAGCACCGCCGCAGCCGACCTGCGCGGTGGACGGGCGGGTGACACTCACGGACGTCAGCTATTCGGCGGCCACCGCCTATCTGGCGACGAATGCCTCCGCGGATCAGATTCTCTGTCCCGGCGGGCAGGCCAGAGTCTTCTGGGCCACCTACACCGTCGACGCCAATCAGATAATCCACCTTTATCGATGGAAGGAGTATTTTCTGACCTGGGAGAATCCGGAAGTCCGGATGCAGGTGGAGAGTCCGCCGCTCGAGCCCTGTGTGGGAACTGCCTACTACTACGTGGCCGGCCGCCAGCCGATCGTCACCAGCGTCAAGGTCACCGATCCCGGCAATCCGGCCGTTCAGCCCTACCCGGTCGCCGGGCCCGGAACGGGCAAGATGGTCAACAACCTGACCCCCGCCTGTCCCCCCAGCCCATAACCTCATGCCGCGGCGCTGCCACGTTGGCTAGTGTCCTGGCGTGCCTTACAAACGGGGATTGTTCTGCCTCACCATTGTCGCCTGGATTGTCGCGTTACTGGCGCTCTGCTGGCAATTTTGGGGTTATATGTGGGAGCATTGGGCCGCTTCCTACGACGGTGGCAGCCTCAAGGAGGTGGAAAGGCGCGGAGCGCAGATCTGGCTCAACATGGCGATCGCACTCGTCGTGGGTCCCGCGCTGATCGCCGTCGCGGCGGCATTTGCCCGCCTGAAGCGCACCGCGGTGACCTTCGCGGTGGTGGCCGCGTTGCTGCTGATCCCGGGGGCCGCGCTGGCTCGCGAAAGCTATCGGGATCTGCATCCCGCCAAGCCTTCCGACCCGCCGCGATACACCGGTTGCGTCCCGATCAGCGGCGGGCGGCAGTGTCCCGGCGGCTGAACCCGCGTCGCTGCATATAGATCACAGTCCATGCTAGAGTACCGGCAAATGCGCCTTCCGGGCTGGCGACAACACGCGATTGGTGTCGATAGGAGCCCCTCATGCTCAAACAGCTGGGGAGTGCGCTGGCCGGCTTGGCTTTAGCCTTGACGATGGCCTCGGGCGCCTCCGCCGCCTACCCCAATCCCGGCCTGGTCACCGGTGACACGGTTGGGGTGCACGACCCGACGATGATGAAGGCGCCCGACGGGACCTACATCCTCATCTCCACCGGAAACTGGCTTGAGATCCGCACCTCGGCCGACCGCACCGCTTTCCGGCGGATCGGTTCGGTCTGGGCGCCGGGCCAGCCGACGTGGACCTACCCGTATACGTTGCCGGACAACCGCTCCTACCTGTGGGCGCCGGACCTGTCCTACCGCAACGGGTTGTACTACCTCTACTACGCGGCGTCCTCGTTCGGCTCGCAGCGCTCGGCCATCTTCCTGGCCACCAGCCCGACCGCGATGCCGGGCAGCTGGACCCACCGCGGGCTGGTGTTCGAAACCTCCAGCGCCAACAACTTCAACGCCATCGACCCCAACCTCATCGTGGACACCTCCGGGCGCTGGTGGCTGTCGCTGGGCTCGTTCTGGACCGGCATCAAGCTGATCCGCCTGGAACCGTCCACCGGCTTGCGCCACGCCACCGACCGCACAGTCAACAACCTTGCCCGCCGCACCGTCAACAGCGGATCGGTGGAGGCGCCGGTCATCTTCCGCCATGGCTCGTTCTACTACCTGTTCGTGTCCTTCGACTTCTGCTGCCGCGGCGCGTCGAGCACCTACCGCACGATGGTCGGCCGGTCGACATCGATCACCGGGCCCTACACCGACCGCAACGGCGTGAACATGTACAACGGTGGCGGCACGGAAATCCTCGCCACCCACGGAACCGTATACGGCCCAGGGCATCCCAGCGTGTTCCAAGATGCCGACGCGACAGTGCTCACCTACCACTACTACTGGAGCAACAGCCAACCCACCAGCGGCAAGCTCGGCATCAACCTCATCGGCTGGGACGCCGCGGGCTGGCCCTTCGTGTACTGAGCTTTCAGCGCGGTTTCAGAACGCTGCCAGTGCGCACCGCCACGCTGCACGCATCAAGATTCCCCAAGGAATGGAGCGTGTGATGAGGCGCATGGCGCATCGATTGACAGCACTGGGCGTGGTCAGCGGTTTGGCGCTGGCCATGCCCGCCGCGGCGGTGGCCCGTACCGGCGAGCCGCTTGCGGGCAGCGGCGAATGTGTGGTCCAGCAAACAGACCTGCGCGGCCGGGTCACCGGCACCACCGTCGAGCGGGAAGGCGCGGTCTACGGCCAATTCCGTTGTGCCGGTGGGCAATGGGTCTTCACCTGGGCGCCGTTCGGCCGCGACGACATCGTCACCGCCAGCGAGATCCAGGTCGATCCTACCGGCACCGTGCTGGCCCGGCGGCTGACCGGCCCGGCGCTGAGCCGAGACCTCACCATGGCCGACATGGCGGCCATCGCCGAAGCCACCACCGGCAGCGGGCGAGCGGTCGTCGAGCGCGCGGTGGTGGTGGCCGACGACGGAAGGCAACGCACCCCGGCCGAGATCGAGGCGCTGCTGGCCGGCCGGGACACCACCGGCGCGCGGGTGCTGGACGTCATCGACCGGCCCGACGCGGCAATGTCCACAAACGACCTCGTCGGCGGGGCCGGCGGCACGCCGGGCTCGACCGTCGTCTACTTCAGCATCTGGGGCGCCATCAAAGGCTTCTTCCAGTGGATCGCCGACAAGCTCAACGACCTGGGCAGCTGGCTCAAGGAGCACTGCGACATCGGCCCGTCCTGGGACGGTCAGTCCATCGAAGTCACCTGCCAGATCTAGCCAACCGGACCTAGGAGATGAGGAACGCATGAAAGCCATGTGGGGCAACGCCTTGCGCGCCGCACTCGTCACCGCGGTGACAGCGGCCGGGGTGGCACTGCCATACCTACCAGCACAAGCCGACGACAGCGCGTTTGCGGTGACCATCACCGATCGGCGCGGTGCACCCGAAGACCTGCTGCAGCGGCTGGAAAGACAGACCGGCCAGCCGGTCGGCGCGCTGGACACCGTGATCGCCGTCGACACCGCGGGCCAGCGCCTGACGATCGACCAGTTCGCGGCTCTCGTCGCCGGCCAGGAGGTCGCCGGCGCACGGGTGCTCGGAGTGATGCCCGGCCGCGAGATCGCCGGCGCGACCATGGCCGACCTCGCCGACGGCACTTACGACGGCCGCGGCGGCGCCACGGCCACCTCCACCATCGTCTTCGCCTCCTCCATTCCGGAATCCCGCGAATGGTGCCTGACGATGTGCATGGCCAGCGGCAAGACGGTGTGGGAGTGCATCCTGGCCCGCCTTGGCCGCAGCGAGTGGTAGCCGGCCATCCCGCCCGCGAAGGGCTCCCCACCAGGGAGCCCTTCGCCGTTTCAGCGCCGCATCAGCGCCGGATGCCATCGTTGGCCATCGCCCGCGCACGTCACCTACGAAGGAGGACATCACGGTGAAACTGAGCAGGCTGCTTGCCGCATTGGCGCTGATCGCCGCCGCCGCGCTGGCCATCGCCGCCCCCGCGTCCGCTGAGCCGACGATCGTCCGGCCAGTCCCAGCGGAGACCCTGAACGCCATGTGCACGATTTTCCGCGGCACCTTCATCCCGGACCGGACATCGTCTGTCTGCCAGGTCAGGGAGGGCAATGTCGTCTGTGCCGAACGCTGCCAGTTTCAGGCCACCGTCGAGCGTCTTTCCCGGCCCCCGCTGATGGAATCGTGCGAGCTGGGCCGCGGCTCGTTCTTCAACGTCAGAGACACCGACTTCGCCTGCGACCTCGTCGACGGCGACTTCACGGTGGCGTGCCCGGGCAGCTGGCTGCTGGGCATAGTCCAGTGCGATGTCGTCCTGGTCATGGACTCGGAGCAGCCGATGACGTGAGCTTGGCCCGTACCTGGGCGGCGTCGGGATGCCCGAGCAGGTCGAGCAGTTCCAGGGCCTGCGCCCAGGCGGCACCCGCAGCGCTGTCGTCACCGGCGGCGTGATGGGTGTCGCCGAGGTGCTTGAGGGTGTCGGCCTCGTAGTAGCGGTCGTCGAGCTCGCGGAAGAGCTCCAGCGCCCGCTGGTAGTAGGCGATGGCCAGGTCGAAGTCGCCCAGATGGTGGTAGATGTAACCGAGGCTGTCGGAGGTGCCGGCCTGAAAGGTGAGGTCGCCCAGCTCGCGCATCTGAGCCAGGGCCAGCTCGCATCTGGGGCGGGCCCGGGCGAAGTCGCCGCTGAGCGCGTACCCCCAGCCGAGCGAGTTCAGGGTGCGCGCGGCCATCATCGGCTGCCCGGCAAGCCGGTACAGCCGCAGCGCCTGCCGGGCATGGCCCACCGCCTGCGCGTGCTCGCCCTGCCGGTTGGACAGCCACCCCATCTGATACTCCGCCTTCGCCTGACCGCCGCAATCACCAAGCGAGGCATACAGGTCAAGGGCGTGCCCGAGATGAGACTGCGCCTGGGCGTAGCGCGCCATCCGCGCGTAGGCGGTGGACAGGCTGCAATGGGCGTGGGCCTGCGCAGCGCGATCGCCAAGCTGTTTCGTACTCTGGATCGCCGCCTGCTGGTTGAGCACCTGATCCCCCCAGTGGCCGCAGCGGTCCAGATGATCCTGCGCGGCCCAGGCCAGCCGCCACACGTAGTCGTCGAATCCTTGCTGCGCAGCCCGTTTGACCATACCGAGCAGCACCGCTCGCTCGGCGGTGAACCACGACGCGGCTTGCTCCCGGGTGGACAGCCGTTCCGGCGCGATGCCGGGCATCGGGGCCGGCACGGCTAGCGGCTCGCGATGCGAGTTGAGCAGCAGGGCGGCCGACAGCGCAGTGTGCAGGTAGTGATCGAGCAGGCGCGGGAAGCCTTCCTCGGCCCGGCCCAGATCGGCGGCGTATGTCCAAAGCAGATCGTGCAGGCTGTACCGGCCGGGTTTGGGCTGCGTCAACAGGTTCGCCCGTGCCAGCTCGGCCAGCTTGGCCCGCAGGTCGGCCGGGGCCATGCCGGTCAGGCTGGCCGCCGCCTCGGCGCTGAACTCGGGCCCGGGATGCGCGCCCAGCAGACGGAAAACCCTTGCCGCGTCAGGGCTCAACGCGTGATAGGACCACGAGAAGACGGAGCGGATGTCGGTGCCGGAGTCCACACTTTGCAAGGCCTCCAGAGCGCCCAACGATTGGCGCAGCTCCTCTGCCACCCCGCCCACCGGCAGATCGGGCCGGGTGACGCAGCTCGCGGCGGCCAGCGCCAGCGCCAGCGGCAGCCGGGCGCAGCGGGTGATGATCTCCTGGACGGCGGCCTCCTGCCCGGCCACCCGATCCTTGCCTATCCGGCGCACCAGCACCTCGCGCGCCTCATCGTCGGTGAGCAGCTCCAGCATCACCGGATGCGCCCCCTCGACCGTCACCAAAGCCGTGAGCTGGTAGCGGCTGGTCACCAGCACCGCGCAGCCCGGCGTGCCCGGCAGCAGCGGCCGGACCTGTTCGGCGTCGCGGGCGTTGTCGAGCACGACCAGCACCCTTTTGCCGGCCAGGACGCTGCGGTAAAGCGCGGCCTGAGCGTCAATGTCGGCCGGGATCTTTTCGACGGGTACCCCGAAAGCGTCAAGAAAAGCGCGAAGCACCGCGGCCGGGTCGGCGACCGAGCCACCACGGTCGAATCCGCGCAGATCAGCGTAGAGCTGACCGTCCGGAAACGACTGACGTGCCCGGTGTGCCCAATGCACGGCCAAGGTGGTCTTGCCGACCCCGGCTGTCCCCGACACCACCGCCAGGCACACGTTCTCGCTGTGCTCGGCCATCACCGCGTCGAGCCGTGCGATCTCCTTGGCGCGCGCCGCGAAAGCCGCTGTGGCAAGGGGCAGCTGCGCCGGAGCGCGCACCGCCGGCACCGGGGCCACGGTCACCGGCGAGCCGGGCGCATCCAGCGCGCTGTCCTGGCGCAGGATGGCCGCCTCCAGGTCGCGCAGGGCCTGGCCCGGATCTATCCCCAGCTCGTCGGCGAGGGTCCGCTTGAGCCGCTGATAGTGCGCCAGCGACTCGGCCTGCTGACCGGCCCTATACAGCGCGAGCATCAGCTGGCGGTGCAGGTCCTCGTCGAAAGGCCGCGCGGTGACCAGCTGCTGCAGCTCCGGCACCAGCAGGGCGTGCTCGCCCAGCGCCAGCCGGCAGTCGATGAGCGCGCGGATCGCCTCGAATTCGGTGTGGCTCAACCGCCGCGCCTGCTCGCCGAGCCACCGCAGCTCGGCGACGTCGGCCAGCGCGCGGCCACGCCACAGCGCCAGCGCGGCCCGCAGATGCCTGACCGCCTCGTGCGGGCTGGAAGCCTGCCTGCCTTGACTGATAAGCCTTTCCGCCTGCTCGACGTCGGTGGCCTCACCGCCGATGTCGAGCAGGTAACCGGCGGGCTTGGCCACGATGGCGTCCTTCGACCCGAGCAGCTCGCGAAGGTAGGAAATGTTTCGCTGCAACGTGTTGGTCGCGGTGGCTGGCGGCCGGTCGTCCCAGACCGCGTCGATGAGCTGGTCGCTGCTCACCGCCCGGCCCGGATGCAGGCCGAGCACGGCCAGCAGGGCGCGACGGCGCAGCCCGGGCACCGCCGTCACCAGACCGCCGGACACCACCTCGACCGGGCCGAGAAGCCTCACCTGCATCGCCCCAGTGTGGGGCACCCCACCCTCGCCACCCATCGCGACTGTGGAAATCAGACACAACCGCGCACACCAGGCCGGGGCGATGCATCGATGATGCAACCGCGATGCACGCCGACACGACGCTGCTTGCCGAGGCCGCCCGCACGGCGGCACCGACAAGAGGAGCAGATGCCACCTACATCATCAGCGGGATCACCAGCTCGGTGGTGGTGGACGAGATCGTTCCCAACGGCAGCACCACCACCGCGCCGACGTCGGTGCGGATCGAGGCCTACGAATCGGATCCGCTGGAAGTCAGTTGCGGACCTGACGCCGCGCGGTCGCCGGGGGCCGGTCCTCCCAGAGCGCGTCGACCAGGCTGTCGACCGAAACCACCCGATGCGCGTTGGCGAGCAGGATCGCGAACACCATGCGCTGGCGGTGACCGGCAAGCCGGACCGGTCCGTCGGCCGTGGCGGCTTCGGGCGGCCCGAGGATGCGAAACTCCACGCGCCGCACGCTAGGGCCGCAACGCCTACGGCGACTACGTCATAGTGCACACAAAGCCGAGCCCCGAAAATTGTTATGCGGCGGCCGGTTCGGTAGTCGCACCCCGAATTTCCGCAGGTGTCTTGACTGGGCACGCCTGAATCCGTCAGAGTCACCACCGCGATTCCACTGACGACTGCGATACGGACCATGCCACCCACCAGATCGAATGAGACCGCGCTCGTCATCGCCGCGCAGGCCGGCGACCGTCGGGCGCTCGACGACCTCATCGAGGCCTACCTGCCGTTCGTCTACACGATCGTGCGCAGAACGCTCGCCGACGATGCCGATGTAGACGACGTGGTACAGGAATCCATGGTGCGAGCCGTGCGGGAGCTGCGCGACCTGCGCACCCCGCAAAGCTTCCGGGCTTGGCTGGGCGCCATCACCGTCCGGCAGGTCAGCACCCATCTGCGCCGACGGCGTGCCGCCGAGAGGCTCATCGGTCCGCTGGCCGACACCGCGGACGCCCACGCGCCCTTCGAAGGGCTGACGCTGTGGCGGATGAGCCTTGCCCTGCAACGGCGCCAGGCCGCTCGCGCGGCGGATTGGCTCAAACACGAGGACCGGATGCTGCTGTCGCTGTGGTGGCTGGAGGTCGCCGGTCACCTCACCCGCGCCGAGCTGGCCACGGCCGCCGGGCTGAGCCTCGCCCATGCCGCAGTGCGCATCCAGCGCCTGCGCCAGCAGTTCGATCAGTGCCGCGGGTTGGTCGCCGCCCTGGAGACGCGGCCACGCTGCGCCGATCTTGACCTGCTGGTGGCGGGCTGGGACGGCGTCCCGGGCTCCTCCTGGCGCAAGCGGATCGCGCGGCACCTCCGGGCTTGCCACGCCTGCGGTGTGGCCGCCGACGAGCTGCTGCCCGCTGAAAGGCTGCTCGTCGGGCTCGCGCTGCTGCCGGTTCCCCTCGCGCTGGCCGCCACCGTGATCGCCAAAAGCGCGTGGCCAACCGCCGCCACCTCAGCATCCGTAGCGGCCTCCGCCACCTCGGGATCCGCGGCCACCTCCGCCAATTCGGCCACCGCCGCAACGTCGGCCGGCTCCGGCAAGTCGGCCGCCGCCGCAACGTCGGCCACCGCAGGCAAGTCGGCAATCACCGGCCTGTTTGCCAAAAGCGTTGCGGCCTCACCGATCGCGGCCATCGCCGTGGCCGGCTGTCTGCTCGTGGGCGCCACCCTCGCCGTGAACACCTGGCCCGCGGCCACACCCGGCCCCGGCTCGGTCCGTGGCTCCGCGGTGCCCAGCCCGACCCGAAGCCCGGCGCCTGTGGTGGCGCTTGGCCCGACCTCGCTGGAGGCGGGCGCCGGATCCGGGCTGTTCGTCACCACCACCGCAGCGCTCGGAATCCTGGCGCCGTTGTCGACCACCAGCAGCACCCCGGCCCGTGAGCAGGCCACCTTCGACGTCGTGCCCGGCCTGGCCGACCCGAAGTGCTACTCGTTTCGCAGCCGCGACGGCCGCTACCTGCGCCACGCCTCATGGCGGCTGCGGCTCAACGCCAATGAGGGCACCAGGTTGTTCCAGGCTGACGCCACCTTCTGTGTACGGCCAGGGGACACGGCCGCTTCCGTCCACCTTGAATCGTCGAACTACCCGGGCTGGTTACTGCATCGGCGGGGCAACGAACTGTGGGTCGACCGGTCCGACGGCAGCACCGCGTTTCACGCCGACAGCTCGTTTCGGATCCGGCCACCGCTGGCCAGGTAGCCCTACTCGTACCAGTGCCGGCGCCAGGTGGGCGGGCCGAGGATGGGCAGCCGCCCGAGCCGTTGTTGCAGGCGCTCCAGCTCGGGCGCGGCCAGCGCGGTGCGGGCGAGGCGCTCGGCAGCCAGGTCTGCCGCGGTGATCATGTCGGCCACGTACCTGGCCCGGCGAGCCAGGCAGATCGCCTGGATGCGGCGGGCGGCCTGGGTGCGTCTGGCACGGCGCGAGCGGCGGATCACCCGGGCGTGTCGAATGTGGAGACTCACCGGGGCGTCGTACCCACAGCGTGGACGGTCTAAACGTGCCAACCGTGCCTATCTAAAGTTTCGAAAGTTTCGATGGTTGACCGGGTCATCGGCGCCGCCTATTGTCCGGCTGATACCCCGAAACACTTCCGAAACTTTCGGCTTTCTCCAAAGCGTTATGAAGGCGGCGAGCATGAGTCGCAACAGGGTGTGGATGGCTGCTGTCACAGCGGTGTGCGTGGTGGCCTCGATGGTGGCGGCGACGCCGATGGCGCAGGCGGTCGACCCGGTGGTGGTGATGGCCAGCGACTTCGAGGACGGCACCAGCCAGGGCTGGTTCGGGCGCGGGTCGGCGGTGCTGGCGGCCACCCTCGACGCGGCGCACACCGGCACCCAGAGCATGCGCGCCACCGGACGCACGGCGACCTGGAACGGGCCGGGCCGCAACGTGCTTGGCATCGTGCAGAAAAGCGCCACCTACGTGATCGAGGCCTACGTGCGGATGGTGGCGGCGCAGCCGTCGGCCGCGATCCACATGACGATGCAGCGCACCCCGGAGGGCGGCTCGACCGCGTTCGAGCGGGTGAGCAGCGCGGCGGTGACCGACGCCGGCTGGGTGCTGCTGCGCGGCGAGTACTCCTACCAGGTCGACTCGACCGAGCTGCAGCTGTACCTGGAAAGCGACAACGCGACCGTGGCCTTCTACACCGACGACGTGAAGATCACGATGATCGCGCCCGCGCCGGGCGGCCCGCCGGACGAGACCGGAATCGTCACCGGCTTCGAGGGCGGCACCCGCCAGGGGTGGAGCCCGCGCATCGGGTCCGAGACGCTGACGGTCACCGAAGCCGACGCGCACAGCGGCCGGTTCAGCCTGCTGACCACGACCCGCACCCAGACCTACGCGGGCCCGGCCCTCAACGTCTTCGGCCGCATCGGCAAGGGCAAGGTCTACACGTTCTCGTTGTGGCTCAAGCTCGCCCCCGGCCAGGCGCCCGCGCAGCTGCGCTTCAGCATCGAGCGAAGGCTGGCCGGGACACCGAACTATGTCACCCTGGTGGGCAACAAGACCGTCACCGCCGACGCCTGGGTGCAGTTCACCGGGCAGTACACGCTGGCCTACGACGTGGACTTCCTGTCGGTCTATGCGGAGTCCAACTCGGGCACGCCGTCGTTCTATCTCGACGACTTCGAGATGGTTTTCGTGCCGCCGATCCCGATCCAGCGCGATATCCCGCGGCTGCGCGACGTTTTCGCCGCCGACTTCCCGATCGGCACCGCGGTCGACCGTACCGACACCGTCGGGGTGCCCGCGGAGCTTGCAGTGCAGCATTTCGGCCAGATCACCCCCGGCAACGCGATGAAGTGGGATGCCACCGAACCCGCGGCGGGCCAGTTCACCTTCGCCGAAGCCGACGCGCTGGTCAGTTTCGCCACCGCCAACGGGATGCGGGTGCACGGGCACACCCTGGTCTGGCACAACCAGACCCCGGCCTGGGTCTTCCAGGACGCCGCGGGCCAACCGCTGACCAACTCCCCGGAGCACAAAGCCCTTCTGCTGCAACGCCTGGAGAGCCACATCCGGGCGGTGGCCGGGCGCTACGCGGCTCAGATCTACGCCTGGGACGTGGCCAACGAGGTGATCGACGAGTACCAGCCCGACGGGCTGCGGCGCAGCCGCTGGTTCGAGGTCACCGGCCTGGACTATCTGCGCACGGCGTTCAGGGTGGCGCACGAGGTGGCCCCCAACGCGGTGCTCTACATCAACGACTACAACACCCATCTGCCGCGCAAGCGCGAGTTCCTGTTCAGCCTGGTGCAGCAGCTGCGCGCGGAAGGTGTTCCGGTGCAAGGCGTCGGGCACCAGACCCACATCAACGTGGAACGCCCGCCGGTGGCCCAGGTCGAACAGTCGATCCTGCGCTTCGCCAACATCGGGCTGCAGCAGGAGATCACCGAGCTGGACATGAGTGTCTACGGCAACGCCGTCGACTCCTATGCCACGGTGCCGCCGGAGATCATCACCGCGCAGGGCTACCGCTACCGCGACCTGTTCGATGTGTTGCGCCGCAACAAACAGCACCTGTCGGCGGTCACCATGTGGGGTTCGTCGGACGCCAACACGTGGTTGAAGAACTTCCCGATCCCCCGCCTGGACCTGCCGCTGTTCTTCGACGAGCAGCTGCAGGCCAAGCCCGCCTACTGGGGCGTGGTCGACCCGTCGCGGCTGCCGCTGCTCACCCGCACGCTGACCGTCCCGGCCGGCAAGCCGCAGATCGACGGCAAGACCGAGCTGCAGTGGGATCAGCTGCCGATGACCCGCATCGAGTCCGCGACCGGCCCGGCCACCGGGTTCCAGCTGCGCTGGGACAGCCGTTTCCTCTACGTGCTGGCGCAGGTCTCCGACGACACCAGGGACAAGGCCGACTCCGTCGAGATCTTCGTCGACGACAACAACGGCAAAACCCCGACCTACCAGGGTGACGACACCCGCCATGTGTTGCGCCGAGGGGGCAAAGACGTCCGCGAAATCCTTGGCGGGTACCAGGTGGAGGCGGCCATAGCGCTGCGCTCCCCCGGCACGACCAGCCGGCGCATCGGGCTGGATGTGCGGGTCAAGGACACCGCCCGCCCGGCCGAAACGGTGTCGTGGAACGACAGCGAGCTGCACGGGCAGGACACCGACACCTCGCGCTGGGGAACCGTCACGCTCATCCCCGCGGTCGGCCAGGCCGACGCGCCCGAGGCCACCACGGCGCCCATCGTGGACGGCGTGGCCGACCCGATCTGGGCGCAGGCCCGCCAGATCACCACCGCCATCCCCGTGATCGGCTCCGGCGGCGCCACCGCGACCGCAAAGCTGTTGTGGGACAACGGCTATCTCTATGTGCTCGTCAACGTCACCGACGCGGTGCTCGACCAGTCCAGCGCGAACCTCTACGAGCAGGACTCGGTGGAGATCTTCGTGGACCCGGACAACGGCAAGACCACCGGGTTCGACGACGACGACGGCCAGTACCGGATCAGCTTCTCCAACCGGCAGAGCGTCGGCGGCGGGTTCGCCGCGGCCGACAATCTGACCAGCGCCACGGCCGTCGTGCCCGGCGGCTACCTGGTGGAGGCGCGCATCCAGCTCGACACCATCCGCCCGCACGAAGACAGCCTGCTCGGGCTGGAGCTGCAGGTCAACGACGCCACCGGCGGACGCCGCACGGCGGCCACCACCTGGCACGACCCCACCGGGGTGTCCTATGTGAACACTTCGCGCTGGGGGGTGCTGCAGCTGACCAAGCACTAAGGCGTGTAGAAAGAGCCTGTGCGCTATGTCAGGCTTGCCGACACCGATCTCGCCGTGTCACGCATCGCACTGGGATGCGGCAACTTCGGCGGGATCGGTTCGGCGCCAGAGCTTTTCGGGCGCGGTGACGACGAGCAGGCCGCGTTCGCGTTGATGGACGCGGCGCGCGAGCAGGGCATCACCCTGTTCGACACCGCCAACTCCTACGGCGGCGGCCGTTCCGAGGAATGGATCGGCCGCTGGCTGGCCAGCCGCCGGGCCCGCGACGAGATCGTGCTGACCACGAAGGTGCGCAACAGGGTGGGGCCGGGCCCGTGCGACGAGGGCCTGTCCGCCGCGCACATCAGAACCCAGATCGAGGCGAGCCTGCGCCGGCTGGGCACCGATCGGGTCGACCTTTATCTGGCCCATGAGCCCGATCCCTCGGTACCCATATCGGAAACCCTGAAAGCATTCGACGATCTGATCCGGGCCGGGAAGGTGCGCCACTACGGCCTGAGCAACTTCACCGGCGCGCAGCTCACCGACGCCTGCGACGCGGCCGCTCAGCTGGGCGCGGCGGCGCCGGTGAACCTGCAGTCCGAATACAGCCTGCTGAGCCGTTCGGCGGCCACAGACGCGTTTGCCGTGTGCGCGCAGCGGCGGGTCGCCTTCACCGCGTTCAGCCCGCTGGCCGGCGGCTGGCTAACCGGCAAGTATCGCGACCCGGGTGTCTACCCGCCGGGCTCGCGGATGACACTACGGCCGGAGCCCTACGCGGGTTGGACCAACGACCTTACCCTGCAACGCATCCAGGCGGTCAGCGAGCTCGCCTCGCAGCGCGGCGTCGAGCTGGCCGAGCTCGCGCTGCGCTGGGCGCTCAGCGATCCGGGCGTAACCGCCATCGTCGTCGGCCCCCGCCGGCCCGAGCAGCTGGCCCCGGCCATCGCCGCCACCCGGTCGGCTATGCCTGCCGAGCTTCGCGAAGAGCTGGTGCGGCTGGTGTCCGGGCCTGACCCGACTCGATCAGCGTGAGCACCTCCGCGGTGGTGCGCACATCGCCGAAGGTGCGATAGACGGTGTAGAGCGTGGCGTTATGGTCCTGGTCGCGCCGGGCCGAGTTGGCGTCGGCCACCATGATGACCCGGTAGCCGCGGGTGTGCGCGTCGCGCGCCGACGACTCGCAGCACACGTTGGTGACGGTGCCGGTGATCAACACGGTGGTGATGCCGCGCGAGGCAAGCATCTCCGGCAGGTCGCAGCGGCCGGGAAAGAACGCGCTCGCCGCCGTCTTCTCTACCAGAATGTCGCCGCCGTGCACCTCGAACTCGTGCCAAAGCCGTTGCGCCAGCGGGCCTTCGCCGCCACTGCGGCGAAACATCTCGGCGATGTCCGCTCCGAGGAACTCGTCCATGACTTCCGTGCGCTCGCCCGCGCCGGGAAGCACCCACGCCACTGTGCCGCCGGCCTGGCGCAGCGCATCGGCGATCAGGCCAATGTTGGGCACGATGGCGCGGCTGTAGCCGTTCTCGTTGAGGAAGAAGGGAACCATGTCGACCACCACCAGCGCGGTCTGCGCCGGATCGAGATGTTCGTAAGCATGGCGTCTGCCGCGGCGCGACTCCTGCCGAGCGTACTCACGTTCCTCGATGTGCCAGTCGTGAACCATGCCCCACGCTAGCGCGCCGCCCCCGGCCCCGATGCCGGGGGCGGCGCACCCCTCAGGGCAGGGTGGGCAGATAGCTGGGCGGCACCCGCACCTTGGTGGCCTGTTCGAAGGCGTAGCCAAGGGAGATCAGCGTCGGCTCGCTGAACCGGCCGCCGAAGAACGACATCCCGATCGGCAGCACGCCGCGGGCGTAGCCGGCCGGGACGGTCAGGTTCGGGTACCCGGAAATAGCCGCCGGGCCGGAAGCGGCAACGAAATCGGTGAAGTCGTCCCCGGTCTCGTGATTGGTCACCCAAGCCGGGCCGTTGGTCGGCGCGATGATCGCGTCGAGGCGGTGGGTGGCGATAGCGCTGTCGATGGCATGGCGCGCCGCGGTGGTGGCGGTGGTGCGCTGGGCGACATAGGTGGGGTCGGTCAGGTCGCCCGTGGTCGCCTGGGCCAGCTCGAAGATCTCCTGCTGGAAGAAGGGCATCTCCTGCGCGGCGTGCGCCCGGTTGAACGCGATCAACCCGGCCAGATCGACCGGATGCTGGCCGCCAAGCGTGCTCAGATAGGCGTTGATGTCGTGTTTGAACTCGGTGAGCAGAGCCGGCAGCTCGTTGTTGAAGGCGTCGTCCAGGCCGGGCAGGTCCACATTGTCCACCACGGTGGCGCCGAGGCTGCGCAGCTTGGCGATGGTGGCATCGGTGACCGCGTTGACCACCGGGACATCGCCGCCGCCGCGGAACACCCCGATCCGCTTGCCGCGCAACGCATCCGGCCGCAACGCTCGCAGGTAGTCGCGCCGCACGAAGGGCCGCGCGTCGGCGGTGGCCGGGTCGGCGGGGTCGACGCCCTGGATGACTGAGAGCACCGCCGCCGCATCGGTCATGTTGCGGGTCATCGGCCCGGCCGTGTCCTGCTGCGCCGAGAGCGGGATGACGCCGCCGCGGCTGACCAGGCCGAGGGTGGGCTTGATCCCCACCACGTTGTTCGCGCCCGACGGGCAGACGATCGAGCCGTCGGTCTCGGTACCGATGGTGACCGTGGCCAGGTTCGCCGCCGCCGCCGCGCCCGAGCCGCTGCTGGAGCCGCACGGGTTGCGATCAAGCACATAAGGGTTGTTGGTCTGGCCTCCCCGCGCCGACCAGCCGCTCGACGAGGTCGTCGACCGGAAGTTGGCCCACTCGGACAGGCTGGCCTTGCCCAGGATCACCGCTCCAGCGGCCCTGAGCCGGGCCACCAGGAACGCGTCGCTGGCCGGACGGGCCGCGGCCAGCGCCAGCGATCCGGCCGTGGTGTGCTGGCGGTCGGCGGTGCCGATGTTGTCCTTGAGCAGCACCGGGATTCCGTCCAGCGGGCCGCGTGCGCCGTGGCGGGCGCGGTGCAGATCGCTGGCCAGCGCCTCACGCACCGCGTCGGGATTGGTCTCGATCACCGCGTTGAGCTTCGGGTTGAGCCGGTCGATGCGGCGCAGGTAAAAGGCGGTCAGCGCCACCGAGCTGAGCCGGTGTCCCTGCATCGCCTTCTGCAGATCGAGCACCGTGGCCTGTTCCAGGTCGATGCCGCCAACCGTCAGCTCGGGCGCCGCCACCGGCGCGCCCGCGGCGGCTGGCGCCGCCGCGCCGACCAGCACAGCAATCAGACCTGCTATGTACCAAGGCATTTTCCGCATGATCCACCTCCATGGTGGTTGCGAAGGAAAATCCGGATATCGCCTTCTGTCTATTCCATGGCGATCCGTCTGGCAAGTGATGAGTAGGTCGATTGCGTGGGGTAGCCGGCACAGCGCAGAATGTGGCTCTGGGTTCCCAGACGCACCGGAAGGGTTCGAGGTGAGCGACGCTGCCCGGCTGGAGTTCGATCAGCTCCTCGAACAGCTGGTCGGCCAGGCCCGAGAGGTGCAGGAGAGCCAGAGCCGGCTGCGCGGGCTGTTGCAGGCATACCGGCAGGTCACCCAGGCGGTCGACCTGGAAGAGGTGCTGGGCCACCTGGTGCAGGCCGCCCGAGATCTGGTCAGCGCCCGCTACGCGGCCCTGGGCGTGGTGCGCGACAACCAGCTGGTCCGCTTCCTGCACACCGGTTTGGACCCCGCCACCGTGGCCGCCATCGGCGATCTGCCCCAGGGCAAGGGCGTGCTTGGCCAGCTGGTGAGCGACCCGCAGCCGATGCGCCTGGCCAACATCGGCGACCATCAGGCCTCGGTCGGCTTCCCCGCCAACCACCCGCCCATGCGCTCGTTCCTCGGCGTGCCGGTGCGCGTCGGTGATCGCGTCTTCGGCAACCTCTACCTTGCCGACAAGCAGGATGCGGCCGAATTCACCAGCGACGACGAAGAGCTGGTCACCGCGCTGGCGGCGGTCGCCGGCACCGCGATCGAAAACGCCACCCTCTTCGACGAGCTGCGCCGCCGCCAATCCTGGCAAGCCACCATGGTGTCGATCACCACCGGGCTGCTGGCCGGGGGCGACCCGGCCGACGCGCTGCGCGAACTCGTCCGCCACACCTGTCAAACCCTTGCCGCACAAGGCGCCGGGGTCAACGTACCGGTCGACGACGGCGCGATGTGGCGGGTGGCCGTCACCGAAGGCTCGTTCACCCGCTGGCAGGGCCTGCTCATCCCGCCACACGGGACGATCACGGCGACGGCGGTGCAGGCGGGAGATCTGGTGGTGGTGCCCGACCCCACCACCGACGAGCGCACCACCGCCACCGCGCAGGAGGCGGTCGGCCAGGTCGGGGAAAGCCTCGCCGTGCCGCTGCGCGGCGACCGCGGCATCACCGGCGTGCTGGTGGCCTCCCGCCGTCCGGGCGAACACGGTTTCGACCAGATCGACCGTGAGATCATCCGCGCCATCGCCGCCCACGCCGGGCTCGCTCTCGAGCTGGCCCAGGTGCGCCAGGAAAACGAAGACCTGCGCCTGCTCGAAGACCGGGCGCAGATTGCCGAAGACCTGCGCCAGAAGGTCATCCAGCCCATGTTCGACCTGGGGCTGGCGCTGCAGGGCGCGGTGGCCCGGGTGGGCAAACCCGAGCTGCGCGAAGCGATCCAGGAACAGGTCAACGCCGCCGACCGGATCATCAAGGACATCCGGGCCGCGGTGTTCCGCCTCAACCCGTCCCCACCGGCCGATGCTTAAGACCGGTGACACCGCCGACGGCGTCACCGGTCCGATCTCTTGTGTCGGCTAGAAGTTCTGGAGGAATTGGTCCGAGTCGAAGGCCACGGTTGACTGACCGGTTTGCAGGAGTTCGATCCTGGCGAACACCTTGGAGAAGGGAATCGTCACGCCGAACCAGTCAAGGTCCCGGTTGAGCTCGGCCGCAGTTTTCCTGATCTCGAAGTCGCCGCTGAGCCCCGACTCCTCGGAGGCGCCGAGGTTGGTCAGTGGCACGTCGAACATCGCCTGGTTGCCCCAAGGCCACGGCGCGACACCGAATATCCGTACCCGGTAAGGATCGCCGGGCTGGTCGATGATGGCCTGAGCCCGCTGCCGGCCGATGCGATAGTCGATACCGACGTGAACCACGTACTCACCCGGGGTGGTCGGCCAGATGGATAGGCAGACGTTGGTGATGGATCCGCCCGTGCACTTCTGCCCGGACTCGGCGTGAGCCGGCGTCGCCCCCAGGACGACCGTGCTGATGAGGGCTGCCGTCATGACGGCGAGGCCGCGCATCACAGATCGCTTTTTGCGATCGGCGGATTGGCTGGTGGTAGTCATACTGCTCCTCATTTCGTGGCGACGCGGCTCGCGTCGCCGGTGGGTTTGCTTGGGCCATCTGTGACTTTGCGGCGCGGGCGGTACAGGTGCCTCAAATCCGAACGATTCCGGATGGACGCTGCGGGCGGCACGCCCGGCAGAGTCGCGGCGACTGTCGGTACTGTGGGCACAGGCCAGACATTTGACCTCAACCTGTGAGGTGAGCCATGCCTTCGCCGCAATCGCTGGAGGGGTTCCGGGCGCCAGCCGATCCTGGGCAGGCCGAGACGATTGAGGAGCTCGTCGAACGCCTGCGGCTGCTGAAGATCTGGGCAGGTGACCCGTCCTACGAGTGGATCAAAGACCGGGTGAACGCGGCCTGGACAGCCGCCGGACGCCCCGCTGGAGAGCTTGCCGGCAAGACGATTGTCGCGGACTGTTTCCGGCTAGGCCGGCGGCGGCTGAACACCGATCTGGTGACAGCCATTGTGCAGGCGCTGCATCCGGATGTGGGATACGTGACGCAATGGCGGCAGGCACTTCAAGTGGTCACCGGCAGGGCTCAGGCGGCGGCGCAGGTTCGGGTGCGCGACAGCCTGCCGCCCGTCTTGGCTGGATTCACGGGCCGCGTCGCCGAGCTGGCCGAGGCTCACCGTGCGCTGCATGACCGTGAAGACGATGCCGCAGCGGTGGTTTCCATCACCGGAATGGCCGGGGTGGGCAAGACCGAGTTAGCCGTCCACCTTGGAGACAGGCTCGCTCGCCAGCAGAAGTTCGACCGGATCTTTTTCGTCAATCTGCGCGGATTTCACCCCGACGCCGCCCAGCCGCCGGCAAACCCAGCCGCCGTACTGGAAGGATTCCTTCGCCTGCTTGGGGTTCCTGGCCAGCAGATCCCGCATAGCCTGCCGGCCCGCGCCGCGGCCTACCGCAGCCGCCTGGCCGGCACCCGGGTCCTGATAGTGCTGGACAACGCCGCCGACGAGGCACAGGTGCAGTCCCTGCTGCCACAAACCGCCGGCTGCCTCACCCTGATCACCAGCCGGCGCAGCCTCACCGACCTCAAAGACGCCACCCACCTGAAGATCGAGGTGTTCAGCGCCGAAGAGGCCAAGGCCTTCCTGGCCCGGTCCACCCCGCAGACCCCGATCGGACGCGACCCTGCGGCCGCGGGCCGCATCGTCCTGCGCTGCGGCCGCCTTCCGCTCGCTCTCGGGCTCGTCATCGGGCACATCCGCACTAAGCCTGGCTGGACGTTGACCGATCATGCCGATCGGCTCGACCAGCGGCACCGGGATCGGCGTATGGACACCGAGATGGAGCTCGCTTTCGATCTGTCCTACCGACACCAGCCGGCCGGCCGGCAACGCCTGCTGCGGCTGGCCGCGCTGCACCCGGGTGATGACATGGACGCCTACGCCGTGGCCGCCCTGACCGGCGGCAGCCTCGACGTCGCCGAGTCGGACCTGCGTCGGTTGCACGACGATCACCTGATGCAGCAAAGCATCCCTGGCCGGTACAGCTTCCACGATCTGGTCCGCGCCTATGCCACCGGTGTAGGCGCCGATGAAGACGCCCCGTCCGAACGCCGTAGCGCTCTGACCCGGCTGTTCGACCACTACCTGGCCACCACCGCTGCCGCCATGAACACGCTGCATCCCGTGGAGATGCAACGATGGCCGCAGGTATCGTCACCGGTCACCGCCACGCCAGACCTGACCGCCTTCGGCGCAGCCGTCGCCTGGCTGGACACCGAACGTCCCACCCTGGTGGCCGTCGCTGCTTACACCGCCGGCCACGGCTGGCTGACGCACACCATCCGGCTGGCCAACATCTTGTTTCGTTACCTCAACGGCGGCTACCCGGCCGACGCCCTCATCGTCCACGGCCACGCCCGCGAGGCGGCCCACCACTGCGGCGATGTCGCCGCCCAGGCCCATGCGCTGACCAGCCTTGGCGCTACCCATTTGCAGCTGAGCAACTATGGCCCCGCAGCCGAGGACCTGCAGCAGGCGGTCGAGCTTTTCCGGCAGGTCGGCGATCATTCCGGGCTGGCTCGCGCGCTGTGCAATCTCGGCCATGTGGAAACGTGGATGGGTCGCTATCAGCCGGCCACCGATCATTTCGTGGAGGCGATGGCGCTGGGCCGCCAGACAAACGACCCACGAGTCCATGCGCGCGCTCTGATCAATCTGGGCGGGCTGGAGGCCCGGCTGGGCCAGTTTGAGGCGGCTGTTGATCACCACGCCGCGGCTTTGGCGCTGTGCCGCGAGACGGGCGATCGCGCCTCCGAAGCCACTGCGCTGCAAAGCCTCGGCCACGCTGAAGTTCGGCTGGGCCAATACGGCTCAGCTGCTGTTCACCTGCGGGAAGCTCTCGTCCACTATCGACACTTTGGCAGTCGCAGCGGTGAAGCGTGGACGCTCAATGTTCTCGGCCTGGCGCATACCCGCCTCCAGCAGCACGCCCAAGCCATCGAGTACCATCAGCGTGCGCTGGCGATCTTCCAGGAGACCGCCGACCGAGACAGCGAAGCCTCAGCGATCAACGGTTTGGGTGAAGCGGCCTACGCCGCGGGCAGGATAGCCACCGCATTGGCACACCACAGCGCCGCTTATGCCCTCTGCCTCGAGGCGGACATCCCCAAGGAGCAGGCCCGCGCCCACCTGGGCATCGGTCATGTCCACCGAAACCTCGTCAACCCCACCCGCGCCCGCTGGCACTACGAACGCGCCCTTGCCATCTACACCGAACTGGGCACATTTGAGGCCGACCGGGTGCGCGCAGACCTGGCCGCCATCGACACCGACCACCCGGCTGCCGATGGGTGAAAAGCGCCGACGTTCTCAGCGCTGCCAGCGGATCACGCCGCCGACCACGGTGAGGTCGACCTCGATGTCCCGTAGTGCAGCCGGATCGGCGGTGAAGGGATCGGTGGACACCGCGATGAAGTCGGCCAGCATTCCCCGGCGAAGCACCCCTTTGCTGCCCTCCTCCCCCGACGCGTAGGCGGGAGTCACCGTGTAGGCCCGCACCGCCTGCGCGATGGTGAGCCGCTCGTGCGGCTGGAAACCGCCCTGCGGCGTGCCTTCCGCACGCTGGCGGGTGACCGCGGCATGCAAGCCGTGGAACGGATTGGGGTCCTCCACCGGAGCGTCGGAGCCGAACACCACCGTGGCGCCGGCGGCCAGCAGCGAGCGCCACGGATACGACGCCACCTCGTGCCCGGCAAGCAGGGTCTCCACCAGGTCGATGTCGCTGGTGCAGTGGATGGGCTGCATCGAGGCGATGACGCCGAGGCGGGCGAAGCGGGCGATGTCGGCCGGGCGCTGATGCTGCGCGTGCTCGATGCGGTGCCGCAGCCCGGGCGCGCATCCGGTCGCCTGCCAGCGCTCGAAAGCGTCCAGCACCATGGCGTTGGCCGCGTCGCCGATGGCGTGCGCGGCGATCGCGATGCCGCCGGTGGCCGCCCGCGCGAGCAGATCGTAGGCCTCCTGCGCTCCGGTGACGGCGATGCCGTGATTGCCGGGGCTGTCCGCCAGGGCCTTGGTGGTCAGGCAGGTGTGCGAGCCGAGCGCGCCGTCCATGAAAATCTTCATCGCGCCGGTACGAAGCCAGCTGTCGCCATCGCCGGTGGCCCGGCCGCGCTCCAGCGCCTCGTCCAGGGCCGTCACCGGAATCAGCTTGTGCACGCGCAAGGCCAGATCTCCTTGCGCGTAAAGGGTTTCATAGGCCATCCGGCAGTCGACGCCGTCGATGTCGTGGATGCTGGTCAGCCCCACCGACAGCAGCCTGCGCTGTGCCACGGCCAGCTGCCCGGCCAGGTCTGCCGCCCCCACCTCCTGCTGCACCTGCCGCACCCCGGCCGCGGCGGCTTCACGCAGGATTCCGGTGGGCAGCCCGTCGGCGTCGCGCACTATCTGCCCGCCCGGCATCTCCGGCGTGCCGGCATCGATGTTCAGCAGGCGCAGGGCAAGCGTGTTCACCCAGGTGGTATGCCCGTCGATGCTGGGCAGCGCCACCGGCCGATGCGCGCACACCACGTCGAGGTCGTGGCGGGTGGGCTGCACCGGATTATCCCAGCGGTTGAAGTCCCAGCCGCCGCCCAGCAGCCAATCATCCGATGTGGACACTGCGGCCGCTGCCGCAATCCGCTCCAGGCATTGGGCCAGGCTCGTGGCGCCACGCAGATCGACCTGATGCAGCCGGCGGGCGTAGGAGGCCGAATGGATGTGCGCGTCGGTGAAACCGGGCAGCACGATCAGGCCCGCCAGGTCGACCCGGGCCGCCCCGGCACCGGCGGCCGCCCGGCAAGACGCGACGTCGCCCGTGGCCACAATCCGCTCTCCGCGCACCGCGATCGCCTCCGCCACCGGCAGGCCGGGGTCAAGGGTGTGGATGTGGCCATTCTCGTACACGGTCGCGGGCATGGCGCCCATGGTATGCGCGCGCCAGGTGCCGGTGGGGGCTACAGCCGCAGGTGGGCTATCACCCGGCCGACGACGTGACCGGCCGCGATCGGGCCGAACTGTCTGGAGTCGTAGCTGTGCGGGCCGTCACCGACGAGGAAGACCTGATCGCTGTCCACCTCCCGGATCCGCTTGATGACCAGCGAATCCGGGCCGCGAGCGGCGGGCGGCAACCGGCACACCACGATGTCGCCAGGGCGCAGCCGCTTGCCCAGCCCTCGCCGCACCGCCAGCACCGCGTCACCGTGCTCGAAGGTCGGCAGCATGCTGGGGCCGCTGACCCGGACCACCAGCAGAACCCGGCGGGCGAGCAGCAACACCAACGCTGCCAAGCCTATTAGCACGACAACATATGCCCAGCCCGACATGGCGACGAGTCTACGTGTGTAAGTATGTTGGTGTCTCATGGAGTTGCTCTCGGCTGCGGCCGGTGACCTGCTGGCTCGGCTCATGGCCAGCGTCGGCGCACCGGTCGGATACGGGCCAGGCGAGGTCTGCCTAAACGACCCGGCACTACAGGAGCTTTGCCAGTACGGCCTGGCAGCTGTCTTCGGGCAGCGCGCGATGCCGATCGCCCCCGCGACGGCGCTGACGAATCTGTTGGCGCGCAGGCAACAAGCCCTCATGGACAGTCACCGCGAGCTGCTGGCCGATTACGAAAGGCTGATCGGGCAGAGCGTCAGCCCGGCCTCCGCGCAGCTGGAGGTGCTCACCTGCGAGACCGAGGTGCTGGCCGCGCTGCGCGGGCTGCAGGCGCAGTCCTCGTGCGATTACTGCGCCGTCGACCTGCTGCCGCTGGTGGCCGTCACCAGGCCGCGCGCGCCGCATCGGCAGATCTACACCAAGAACCTGCTGTCCAGCAGCGGCTTGGTGTTCCTGGCCGGGTGGCAGTACAAGCTGATCGGCGAGCTGCCGCTGCGGATGGCGCTGTGCGACGGGGTGGCCGTGGTCATGCTCTCCCCCGCCGGGTACGAGATGGCCGCCGTGATCCGGGTGCCGACCGTGATCACCGCGCTGCGGCACTATTTCGACCTGCTGTGGCGCCAGGCCACACCGCTGGACGGCGAGGAGGGCAGGCAGCTGACCAGGACCCAGCGCCTGATCGTGGGCATGCTGCTGTCCGGGCTGGGCGACGAGACGATCGCCAGATCGCTTGGTGTCAGCACCCGATCGGTGCGCCGTCACGTCGCCTCGCTGGAGCTGCTCGCCGGTGTCTCCAGCCGTTTCGCCCTGGGCGCGGCATCGGTGCGTTTGGGCTGGCTGGACGGCCGCGGCGACGTTGTCCGCTAGAGGACAGTGGCCGCTTTGCTCTTGGGAAAGACGGCGTTCAATGGTCGACTCCAATCAACGTCGATGTCATCGTCAAGGAGGATGGATGCTTCGCAGAATTGGCAAGGCCGGAAGCGCTCTGATCGACGCGCTGCTGCCCGGCACCAAGGCCGAGGCCTGCACGGATTCCTGGTGCGAGAAGCGATCCGGGGTCAACCAGCACCGCTGCTGCAAGCTTTGCACCGGCGGCGTCAAGGCCTGCACCAGCTGGACCAGCGGAAGCTGCGCCGGCGTGGTCTGCCCGCGCTGAGCCCCAACTGTTTGGGTGCCGGGCGATCCAGCTCGGCACCATTCCTTCCGACCCGAAACGGAGTTGCCAATGGCCGCGCTGTGGGCCGCATTCGTTCTGTCGACGTTGGTGGCCGTATTCTCGCTGACCCTCACGCTGGCCCTGGCCCGGCGGGTCAGAGTGCTTGTCACCCAGGTCAATCGGTTCCTTCCGGTTTCGGAGGGCGACGGGCTGCCCGATCCTGGCACGCCCCTGCCCGAGTTCACGGTGAAAAGCAGTGACGGCACGGTAATCAGCCGGCAAAGCTTCGCCGGGCCGCAGCGGCTGTTCATCTTCCTCACCACCGGCTGCTCCTCGTGCACGGATCAGATTCCGGTGATCCAGCAGCTGCGCCTGCCCGAGCAACCGGTCGTCGTGGTCATCGGTGACGAACAGCAACGCTTCGCGATGGCCGCGCAGCTGGCCGACGCGGCGCAGGTGGTGCAGGAGGAAGACGAAGGCCCGCTCGCCACGGCTTTGGAGTTGCGCGAGTTCCCGGCGGTCCTTGTGCTCGGCGAGGCCGTGGTCACCGCCGCCACCCACAGCGTGAAGTCCGCGCTGGCCAAGCTGGCCACACCGGTCGGCGTCTGAGGCTGACCCTCGCCGATGCGACACAGCCTGCGCCGCGCGATCGCTGCGGGAAAGCTGGCCTGGGCCGCTTCGCCGGCCACGCTGCTGGCGGTCGCGGCGATGACGGTTGCCCAGGGCATGGTGCCGGTCGGGCTGGCCTGGATCACCAAGGTTCTGCTCGATGAGCTGACCCAACCCCCTTTCTCGACGGGTACGCTGCTCGCCTGCATCGCCGGCCTGGCCGCGCTCGGGCTGGCCGCCGACGCCCTGTCCGCATTCGAGGAGTATCTGCGCAC
Organism: Rhizocola hellebori; assembly: GCF_016862955.1. Classification (GTDB taxonomy): domain Bacteria; phylum Actinomycetota; class Actinomycetes; order Mycobacteriales; family Micromonosporaceae; genus Rhizocola; species Rhizocola hellebori. Next base: position 43,780 of record NZ_BONY01000020.1, read on the forward strand.
AGGGCTGCACCGGCAGGTGCGGGTGATCGTCCAAACACGACTGTTCGCGCGGCTGAACCGGTACCCCTCAATAGCGGTCTTTGAATCCCCGCAGCTGCTGGACAGGGTGCGGCTGGCCGAGCACGCCGGTGACCACGCGCCCGAGGAGGCGGTGGGCACCGGGCTGCAGCTGCTGCAAGCCACGGTCACCGCGGCCGGTTTCGCCGTCACGCTGCTGGTGCTCTGGGCACCGATGGCCGCGATCGTGGTGGTCATCGCCGTTCCGGCCGCGCTGGCACAGCTGAGGCTGGGAAGGCTGCGCGCCGACATGACCCACGAGGTGACCCCGTTGCAGCGACGGCAGATGTTCTTCCGGCTGCTGCTGACCGATGTCAAGGCGGCCAAGGAGGTCCGCCTGTTCGGGCTGGGCCGGTTCCTGCTGGGCCGGATGCTGCGGGACCTGAGCGCGGCCAACAACGCCGAAATGCGCGTCGATCGCTTCAGCGCCTGGGCGCAGGTGCGCATCGGCACGCTCACCGGTCTGCTCACCGTCATCGGCCTGACCGCGGCCGTGGTGCTGGCCAGCCGCGGCCGCCTGAGCATTGGCGAGGTAACGGTTTTCCTGGCGGCGATCGCCGCCCTGCACACCACCATCGGCTCGGCCGCCGCCGGCTGCGCCCGCGCCTACGCGGCGCTGCTGCTCTTCGAGCACTACCTGGCGGTGGTGGACGACCCGGTCACCGGTGCGGGAAGCCTTCCCGCACCACGGCTGAGCCGCGGCATCGAGTTTCACGACGTGTGGTTCCGTTACGCCGACGAGCTCGGCTGGGTGCTGCGCGGCACGAACCTGCGGCTGCCCAGCCAGGGCGCGATCGGCCTGGTGGGCCTCAACGGCGCGGGCAAGAGCACCATCGTCAAGCTGCTGACCCGCCTCTACGAGCCCACCCGTGGCCGGATCACCTGGGACGGCATCGATCTGGCCGAGCTGGACCCGGCCACCCTGCGCGCCCGGATCAGCGCGGTCTTCCAGGACTTCATGGCTTACGACCTCACCGCGGCCGAGAACATCGGCGTGGGCGAGCTTTCCAAGCTCGAGGATCTGCCCCGGATCCGGGCCGCGGCCGCGATGGCCGACGTCGACACCGTCATTTCCCCACTGCCACAGGGCTACCAGACGTTGCTGAGCCGCATCTTCAACGGCGAGACCAACGCTTCACTGTCCGGCGGGCAATGGCAGCGGGTCGCCCTGGCCCGCGCGTTCCTGCGCGAGGAAGCCGATCTGCTCATCCTCGACGAACCCTCGTCGGGGCTCGACGCCGTCACCGAACACGCCCTGCACCATCGGCTGGGGCAGCTGCGGGCCGGCCGGCTCAGCCTGCTCATCTCCCACCGCCTCAACGCTTTGCGCGACGCCGACCACATCCTGGTCCTGGAGGAGGGGGTCGTCGTCGAGCAGGGCGACCACGACCACCTGATGCGCGCCCGAGGCCGCTACGCCGAGCTCTTCTCGCTGCAGGCACAGGGTTACGCCGCCACCGTCGAATGACTTCCGTCCACTATGGACCGAGCGCTGCCGGCCGCGATCGCGCGGCCGGCAGCTCACCGCGGCTTACGCCGTCGGCGGGATCAGGCCGTTCTTGGCCATCGGCAGGCCGAGCTGGAAGGCCTGCTGGATGACGACCGTCTCGGGCGGAAGCTGGCCCAGCGACGGGTTGATGTGGCGGATCTGCAAGGTGAACGGATTCGCCAGCGGCGCGGTCTGGATGTCGAACATCTCCAGATCGACCCAGCGAATGATGTTGAGCGTCGCCGCCGGGATGGGCTGGTTGTTCTTCTGCACCGGCACGCACAGCTGGCGGTTGAAGGTGATGCCCGCGGCGTGCGGGGCGAGCCCGCCCAGCACCGGGTTGAGGTGGGTCAGCTGGACACCGATGTTCAACGGGGCCTGCGGCGTCTCGAAGTAGCACTTGAGGTCGATGTAGCGGACCAGGTTCAGGATCTCCGCCGGCGGAACCAGCCCGTTCTTGATGACCGGCACGCACAGATGCTGCGGATACTGGATGACCACGTTTCGGGGCGGCAGGGTTTGGAACAGCGGGTTGAGGTGACGCAGGTTCAGCGGGAAACCGACCGTCGTACCGGTGATGCGGTAGCAGGACAGGTCGACGAAGCGCACGAACTCGAGCACCCCGGCCGGCGGGATCATGTTGTTCTTGGCTACCGGCACGCACAGCTTCTCACGCAGGCCGAGGGTGTGCGCCTCCTGCGGAAGATTGGCCAGGACCGGGTTGAGGTGCCGGGTGACGACGGTGGTCGTCGGCGGCATGTAGGGGTTGGTGCGGAAGCACTCCAGGTCGAGGCTGGAGGTGAACCGCAATGGCGAGGGAAGCGCTTGGATGGACGGTTGCGCCGAAGCGGGTCCGGCGGAGGCGGTGATGCCGGTGACGAGTGCCAGCAGCAACGCTGCAGCCCAAGCGCCAGGACGGATTCGCGACATGTGATGCCCTTCCACGAGAGTGATCCCCGTCTATCTTGAGCGGAAGCAGCGTCACATATGTCAACCAAGATTACTGTCAGAAATCAGTCGACTCCGCACCGGAGTTTGGTCTTTCGTCGGTCCACAATAGACCTCTCTCGTCTCAGGTTTACGTAACCATGGCCCTAACGAATGGTCTTATGGTATATCTAGGACCGCGTTCGACGGGATCTTGGCCAGTGGATCGTCTTGTTCGTGCGCCGGCAACCGCATCGGCTTCCCTCGATCTGCAGTTAGGTGTCGTGGAGGAGGCGGCGGCGACCGCTCGGCTCGGCGTGTATCGGTGCGGCGACTTTGACGATAGATCTGGTGGAGAGGATCACCGAATGAATGTCATAGCTGGCACGCTTGTCCTACCCGACGCTGTCACCGAGGGCTGGGTGCAGGTCAGCGACGGTCTCATCACGCAGGTCGGCACCGGAGCCGCGCCGCAACCGCCCACCCTGGTCACCGATGGGTACGTGATGCCTGGCCTGGTGGACATGCATTGCCACGGTGGCGGCGGCAGCTCGTTCGACCGGGGCGCCGAGGCGGCCGAGGCGGTCGCCCGCTTCCACCTGGCCCACGGCACCACCTCCATCATGGCCAGCCTGAGCACCACCACCCGGGAAAGGTTGCTGTCCCAGGTCAAGGCGCTGGCGCCCATCGTCGGGCAGTCGACCCTGGTGGGTATGCACCTGGAGGGGCCGTTCCTTAGCGAGCTGCGGTGCGGCGCTCACCCCCCGCACCTGCTGCGCGACCCCGATTGGGAGGAGATCGCCGAGGTGCTGGCCGCCGGCGAGGGCGCGGTCAGGATGCTCACGATCGCCCCGGAACTGCCCTACGCCCTTGAGGTTGTCGACTGGCTCACCCGCGAACAGGTCATTGTGGCGATTGGACACACCGACGCCACCTTCGCCGAGACCCAGGCCGCCATCGGCGCCGGCGCGACCGTCGCCACCCACCTGTTCAACGGGATGCGCCCCATCCACCACCGTGAAGGCGGGCCGGTCACGGCGCTGCTCGGCGACGAGCGGGTGTGGTGCGAGCTGATCTGCGACGGCCACCATCTCAGCCCCGAAGTCTGCCGCCTGGCGTTCCGGGCCGCCGGAAACCACCGGGCCGTGCTCATCACCGACGCCTGCACCGCGGCCGGAATGCCTGACGGTCCATACGTTCTGGGCGGCGAGAGCATCGTGCTGGCCCACGGCGCCGTGCACACCGCCGACGGCAGATCATTGGCGGGCAGTGCGCTGACCCTGCTGGCCGCGGTGCGTTTCGCCGTCTCCTGCGGCATCCCCCTGCCCGACGCGGTCCGGGCCGCCTCGGCCAACCCGGCCGACGCCCTCGGCCTGCCCGACCGTGGCCGCCTGGCCCCGGGCCTGCGCGCCGACCTTCTGCTCACCGACCGCACCCTGCACCCCACCCAGGTGATGCGCGGCGGCATCTTGCAGTAACCCCAACGGATTGCGGCCTCATCTCCCTATCGACCCCAGCGCCACAGTTTCCGCAACTCGGACGCGGGTACCATCGATCGGCCGCCAAGGTCTCATTAGGACCGCAGGGAGATGCAGGATGAAGCAGAACACCGGCTCGGAGCTTGCCCCGGCGTCGTTGTCGATGCCGCCGCGGGAGAGCCTGGCCGCTCGTTCCGCCGCGGCGCTGAAGCGCTATCTCCTGGCCGAAGGGCTGGAACCGGGCGACAAGCTGCCACCCGAGCGCAGGCTCGCCGAGGCGCTCAACGTCAGCCGCACCGTGCTGCGTGAGGCGGTCAACCAGCTCGTCGGCGAAGGCCTGGTACGCCGTGAACCCTCCCGCTCCCCCACCGTCACCGACTTCGACCGGGCTGCCCTGGCACACCTGCTCGACGAACCGGAGCCGGAGCCGGGCTCCGGCGCATCCCAGACGCCGCAAGGCATTCGAGCTCACGGGATAGGCGCCGGGAACCAGACGCTCAGCGAGCAGCGCGGCCAGCAGCGCGACGACCTGGAGAGCCTCTATACGAGCGTGAATACCTTGCAGCTCAACAGAATCTGCGACGCTCTGGAGCGCGCGCGGCGGGTGGTCGTCTTCGGCGACGGCGCGGCCGCCTCGCTGAGCGGTGTGCTCGCCAGGCTGCTGCGCCATGTGGGGGTGCGCGCGGAGGTTCTGCCCAGCGGGCCGGTCGAGCGGGTGCTGGACATGCACGGCCTCGGCCCCGGCGACGTCGTCATCGGCATCACGCTGTGGCTGCCCTTCCGCGGGTCCGTCGACGTCATGCGGCTGGCCGGTGAGGCCGGGTGCCACACGGTGGCGCTGACCGCGTCGGCCGACAGCCCGATCACACGCCATTCCAGCGAGGTCGCCATCGTCCCGGCCCAGGGCGGGGTGCTGCCCTTCTCCGTGCTGCCCACCATCGCGCTTTTCGAAAACCTGGCCTCGGCGCTGGCCGTGCGGCGCCCGCAGCTGGTGGCCGAGGTGCAACGGGCGCTGCACGACCAGTACGTGCGCGAGGGCTATCTGCGCTAGCCCTCGCGTACTGGCCGTGGCGGCAGCCTAGTTGTTGACCTCCACGTGCAAGGTCCAGTCGTCAATGGTGCCGGTGAGGGCCTGCAACATCGGCTGGTCCACGATCAGGTACTCCACGGTCACCAGGTGTGCGACGTTCATGTTCACCGCCGGCATCCGCTTGCAGGTCTCCATGGCGTTCGCGTGACCGGTATCGGTCGTGAAGGTCATGTCGCTGACCGGGTTCATCTGCACGCCGTCGAGCATGACCCGGATCTGGATGAAGTCGGTCGGCACGGCGTAGGTCAGCAGCTGGTTGAGCAGCCTGGCCTCCGCAGTGAAGGTCACCACCAGCTGATCGGCGTCGTTGGCCGGGGTGTTCACGGTGATGGCCGCGAACGGCAGCGGGGTGAAGACCCCGGCGGTCTCGACGATATTGGTTGGCGCGTCGTTGGTGACGACCAGAGACTGCTCCTGAACGCCGCCGTTGCAGACCACGACGCCGTTGCCGACCGTGTCGATGGCCTTGTCCTCATCGAGCACGACATTGCGCGCCGAGGCACCGGAGGCGGTGGCGACGATGCCGACCAGCAGCAGCGCGGGGACGATCAGCAATTTCCTCTTACGAGTGAACACTTTCGGCTCCTCTTCCACCGAGGGGATGCGCCACTTTCTGTGGCGGGCCGACAATCCCAACCTCCTGTCATAGCGGCATCACGGCGGCATCAGGGCGTCAGCCCAGCTCCAAACTGGTGATCCCGTAAAGGCCGGAGGCCTCGATCGAGGGGACCGGGCCGGTGTACATGCGCGCCGTCTCGAACTCGGGCTTGAGGTTGAGCTGCTCGGCCAGGGCGACGGCGGCCGGGTTGAGGTCGGGCACGTCGATGAAGATGGGGCCGGCGGCAGGTGTCGCCAGAGCGCTGATCAGAGCCGCGGCCACGTCCGGCGACTGCGCGTAGAGCGGGCCGATGCGGCTGCCGAGGTGGCTGGGCCGCAGCACACCCAGGCCGGCGAGGTGACCGTCGCGCATCGCGGCGAGCGTGGTGTGGCCCGGCAACCCAAGCCAGCACGCGAGAAAGGCCTCGCGCTCGGCCGGGAAGAACCGCCGGTCGTAGCCGGTGATGAGGTTGAAGGGCAGCGTACGGCCGTCGATCAGATCCACCTGCGGGGGCGGGGACGCCTGCGCAGGCGTGCCGCTGTAGCGCAGGTTGGTCCAGGCCCGGGCGAAACCCGAGGCGCGGTAGCTGTCCTGCTGGTCCACCACGCCGTCGAGCCCGACGTTGCGCCCGGCCAGCCGCCGCATTCCGGCGTGCCAGGTGGACAGGCCGTATCCCTTGCCGCGGAACGGAATCCGGGCGATGTAGAAACCGAGGAAGCCGAAACCGTCGCCGTAACGGACCACCGAGATGCAGGTGGCGGGCTGGCCTTCGACCCGTCCGATCAGGAAGGCCTGCGGGTCGGCGCTGGCGAACGCGATGCTGTCCACGGCACCGGGATTCCACCCCTCGTCTGCGGCCCATCGGGCCATCATGCGCAGGTCGTCGGTACTCGCCACTGAGATATCCATAAAAGAGACATATCATGCGGCGTTGCGGGCTCGGCATGAGGTTGCGTACTCTGTCCGAGCGCCGTCGAGCTGGAAGGAGGTCAGAACAATGTCCGATGTTCTGCGCCCCCTCCGCAGCCAGGCGTCCACGCGGATCTGACCGGGGCGCTGCCTGCCTGGAGGATCCGCTATGACCGATCTTGTGGTGCGCCCGCTCGTCGCGGGCGAAGAGAACGTGTTCGACTCGATGCCTGACCCGCTGCCGCAGTTGCGTCAGCCCAGTTACGCCAGCGGGCTTGCCAGCGGCGGCTTTCATCCCGACCGGACCTGGATCGCCTTGCGCGGCGGGCAGGTGGTGGGACGGGCGGCCTGGCTTCTGCCGCCGGGCGCTGTCGGCGAGCCCTGGCTGGAACGCTTCGATCTGGCCGCCGAACCCGAAGTGGGCCAAGCGCTGCTGCACGCCGCCCATGCGGCCCTGGGAGGCGCGAAGCCTTACTACGCCACGATGCCGCCGCGCTGGCGCGACCGTCCCGACGTGCTCGCCGCGGTGGAGGCCCCGATGGCCGCGGCCCGGCTGGCGGGCCTGGTCGAGCGCGCAGAGCGGATCCGGTTCGCTTGGGCCGCAAGCACTCCCACGCCAACGGCATCGGGCCGGCTGGAATTCCGCCCCGCAAGCGCAGCCGAGGAAATCAACGCCCTGGTCGCCGGGATCGACGAGCCCGTGCTGGTGACCGGCGTCGAAGCCGCGCGGCTGGTTCGCGGAGTCGATCTGGCGAGGAAGCCGCTGGACTGGCTGACCGGCCCGCCGCAGGACTGGCGCATCGCCCTGCGCGGCGGCGAGCCGGTCGGGCTTGCCGCAGCCGCTGGAGACGCCTGCTATCCGATGATCGCCTATCTGGGTGTGCTCGGCGAAGGCGTTCTCGGCGAGCTGCTTGCCGACTCCGCCCGCGCCCTGGCCGCCAACGGTGCGCTGGAGGTGGTCGCCGACGTGGACGCCGACCGGCCGTCGGTGATAGCCGAAGTGGAGCGGATCGGCTTCGTCGCGGTGCGATCGCGGCTTCTTTTCGACCCGAGCCAATGACAGCGCAGGGCCGGTGACAGCGCAGGGCCAATGACAGTGCCGGGCCGGTGACAGTGCCGGGCCAATGACAGTGCCGGGCCGGTGACAGTGCCGGGCCAATGACAGTGCCGGGCCGGTGACAGTGCCGGGCCAATGACCGAGCCAGCCGGGTGACCAAGCCGGATGCGGTGGCCAGGGTGGCCACCGCATCCGGCCCGGCATAGGCTGGAGGCCGGAAGCAGGCGACATGACCAGCACAGCCCACCTCGACGCCGCAGGCGCGAGGCTTGATGCCGACATCGACATCCCCGATGGCGCAAGGGGTGTGGTGCTCTTCGCCCATGGCAGCGGCAGCTCCCGGCACAGCCCGCGCAACCGGATGGTGGCGGCGCGGTTGCGCGAGGCCAGTTTCGGCACCGTGCTGGCCGATCTGCTGACGGCACAGGAGGAACGGGTAGACCAGCGCACCGCCGAGCTGCGATTCGACATCGAGCTGCTGGCGCTCAGGCTGACCGCGATCGCCGACATCCTCGCCGCCAGGCAACTGCCGCTGGGGCTGTTCGGTGCGAGCACCGGTGCGGCCGCCGCCCTGATCACCGCCGCGCACCGCAGCGACACGGTCAGGGCGGTGGTCTCCCGTGGCGGCCGGCCCGATCTGGCCGGCGCGCAGCTGCCCCTGGTGAGCGCGCCCGTGCTGCTCATCGTCGGCGGCAACGACGAGCCGGTCATTCAGCTCAACAACGGTGCGGCCGGCATGCTCGGCGGGCCCTGCCAGATCCGGGTGGTCGCCGGCGCCACCCACCTGTTCGCCGAACCTGGCGCGCTGGAACAGGTCGCCGACCTTGCCGCCCAATGGTTTACCCGCCATCTGCCGTCTGGCTAGAGCCGGTCGTGCGACCGCGGCGAGCACAGTGCTCGCCGCGGTCGCCGTGCCGTGTCAGGCGTTTGCCAAGCCGCTCAAGGTTCGGCGCGGGCGTCAGGGTTCGGCGCGGGCGTCAGGGTTCGGCGTGGGCGTCAGGGTTTGGCGTGGGCGTCAGGGTTTGGCGTGGGCCAGGAAGAAGTCCCAGCTCAGGTTGCTGGCATCCGGTCCGGCCGGGTCGCCGTAAAGGCTGCAGGGGCAGCCGCCCGGATACTGATGACCGGCGCCGTCGATCATGTATTGATCGATCAGCGTCTGGCCGCCCGCTGACCGGTGAACCAGCCGGGTGTAGGTGCGCCCACCCGGTACCCGGCCGGAGATGACCGAATCAGGCACGGTGTCGATGCCGTCGACGTAGGCCCACTGCCCGGCGATGCGATACGCCGTGCTCGGCTGCACCACGATGTCGGCGGTGCCCTGAAACACGATCGCCGGGACCGGTCGGGCCCGGCTTCCCATCTCCTGCAACGCTTTGCGGCCGGACTCGGCGGCCGGCTGCAGCTGCAGCGGGTCGCAGTCGTATTCGCAGCCGGCCATGATGCTCACCGCCGCGAACAGATCCGGGTAGGCCACGGCCATGATGTTGGCCATCACGCCCCCGGCCGAGACGCCGGTGGTGAAGATGCGCCGCGAGTCCACTGTGTACTGGGAGCGGATCCGGCCGGTGATGCCGGCGATGATGGCCGGTTCTCCCCAGCCACGGTGCTGATTTGTTTCCAGGTACCAGTTCCAGCAGCCGGCCGGGTTGGCCAGGTTGCTCTGATCGGGGAACACCACGATGAACCCGCGCTGTTCGGCCACGGCGCTCCAGCGCGACAGCACGTCGAAACCGACGTCGTTCTCGGTGCATCCGTGCAGAGCCACCAGCAGCGGCATCGGTGTGCCCGGCCGGTAGGACGACGGCACGTAGCCGTGATAGTCACGCGCGCCGTAGATGCTGGCGTAGACGCCGGAGAAGTAGTTGCCGGCGGCGTGGGCGGGGGTGGCATTGGTGGTCAGGAGCATGGCGGCGATGAGGGCGACGATCAACCGGGGGCGCATGACCAAGTCCCTTCTACGAGATCCAATCAATCGATTGGTTGGACGGATTGGTTTGTTACTATGCATCGAGAAAGGTGCACGTGTCAACCGATCGTTCGATGAGAGGACCGCGCCGACGTGACCACGCCACGCTGGGATCCGCGCCGCCTCAACGCAGTCGCCGCGGACCTGCCCGAAGGAGTCACCCCGCCGGGAACCCGTGGCCGCATCCTGGTCGCCGCGTTGTCACTTTTCGCCGAATACGGCTTCCACGGCACCTCGATCCGCGACATCGCCGCCGGCATCGGCATCAACTCCGCGACCCTCTACGGGCACTACCCGTCCAAGGAGCACATCCTCGCCGCGCTCGTCCTCATTGGACACGAGGAGCTGCACCATCGCATGCAGCAGGCCGTCGTCGACACCGACGCCGACCCGGTGGCCCAGGTCGCCGCACTGGTAAGGGCACAGGTCTTGGCGCACACCGACTTCCCGCTGCTGGCCCTCGTCGCCAACCAGGAGCTGCACGCGCTGTCGCCCGAGCGCGCCGCGCCCGCGCTGGCGCTGCGCGAACAGTCACGCGACCTGGCCCTGCGCGTGCTGCGCCGCGGCGTGCAGCTGCAGGTGTTCGACGTCGCCGACATCACCCTGGCCGCGATCGCGATCAGCAGCATGGGGGTGCGCGTGGCCAACTGGTTCGGCCCGGACCAGCCCTACACCCGAGACCAGGTCGCCGACGCCTTCGCCGACTTCGCCCTGCGCCTGACCGGCGCCACCCTTCCCGCGCGGCGGCGCGACCCCGGCGAACCCCGATAGGCCGAGCGAACCGGCCTTTCGCCGGTAATTTCTGTCCTTCCCGGCGCGGGACGCGACTCGGGGTTCAAGGATAGATTCGTGTCGTCATGTCAACGGTGAGTCGTACTGTCTCGTCACCTCGAACCAAAAGGACGTCACGTGACGGGTTTGCTCACTGACCTGCCGCCCGGCTATAGCGACGCCAAGCACCTCGGCTCGGGCGGGTGGGCCGAAGTCTATCGATGCCTCGAGGTGTCCAGCGGGCAGCAGGCCGCGGTGAAGCTCTTCCACCAGCGCCTCGAAGATCCGACCGTGGACGCCGAGCAGTTCCGTCACGAGTGCCGCACCGCCGCCCTGCTCAGCGGGCACCCGGGCGTCGTCAAGGTGCGCGCCGCCGGTGTCACCGCCTCGGCCCGCCCTTGGCTGGCCATGGATCTGGCCACCGGTGGCACCCTGGCCAGAGGGATCCGCGCCGCCGGTGGCCGGCTGCCCCTGGCGGTGGCCCTCGACCTGACCACCCGGCTGGCCGACACGCTGTCCTGGGCCCACACCTTGGCCTCGCCGGTCATCCACGGCGACATCAAAGCCGCCAACGTGCTGCTCGACGAGAAGGGGCGGCCGCTGCTCAGCGACTTCGGCGTGGCCACCCACCTGGGCAGCCGGCACTCGGTGACGGTGGCCCAGTTCACCCAGACCCATGCCGCGCCGGAAGTGCTCGGCGACGGCCGCGCCTCGGTCTCCTCGGATGTCTGGGCATTGACCATCACGCTTTTCGAGATGCTCACCGGCGCTCCGCCGTTCGTGGTGCGGGCCGGAGAAGGCCCTGGCGCCTTCATCAAACGCGTCGAGCAGGGCCTGCCGGCCGACGCTGTCCCCGATTCGATACCGGCGCCGGTCGCCGAGGTCATCCGGGCCGGGCTGCTCGTCGATCGCCAGCAGCGCACCGCGGGCATGGCCGAGCTGGCCGAGTCCCTGCGCTCGGCGCAGCGGGCCCTGCGCCTGCCGGTCACCCCGGCCTGGCCGGCCGTCCCGCCCGAGCCGGTGCGCGAGCTGCCCTTCGTCGGCTACGCCGAGGCGCTTGCCGTAGCTGGGGTTCGTGACCAACCGACCGCCGAAATGCCCACGGTGGCCGTGACGCCCGCGGTGCCCAAGCCGGCGCGCGGCCGCAAGCCCGCCCTCGTGGCCGGGGTCATCGCCGCCCTTGTCCTGGCGGGCGCCGCCTTCGCCGCCACCCGTGGCGGGGAGCCGTCGGCGGCCGACCCCCAGCCCTCGATCACCTCACCGGCCCAGTCGCCGCCGGAGAGCCCACAGACCTCGCCTACGCCTTCGGTTTCTAGCACCGCCAGCCAGCTGCCGTCACCGGCCGGCAAACCCGTGGCCAAACCGGGCGTGGTGACCACCTTCGCCGTCCTGGACCACAACGGGGGCACCGGCCTGGATCGCCGCCTTTCGTTCTCGCTGACAGCGCCACCCAGCCCGCTGGCCATCGTCAGGTACGAATTCGACTACACCGGTGACGGGACACCCGACGCCACCTCGACGGCGACCACCGGTTTCCTCACCGATCTGGTCAACGGCACGGCCTATGCCGTCCGGCTGCGCGCCTGCGCCAGTCAGGTGTGCGGGGACTGGTCGGCGGCCAGCCCCCCACAACAACCCTTCGGACCCGTCCCGAAGCCCGCCGCGGGCGCGGCGAAGTCCGGGGCGACCCAGATCAACCTCACCTGGAGCTCGGCCGGCAGCAACGGCCGGCCGCTGGCGCGCCTGGAGATCCGCGTCGACGGCGGCGGCTGGGAGAGCGTGGGCACCTCCAACGGAAACCGCTTGGTGGGCAACGGTTACAACCAGACGCACAGCATCGAGGTGCGCGCCGTCGACACCATGAACCAGGTCAGCTCCAGCGCCTCGGCGAGCGCCACCACCAACCCCGCGCCGCAGGTAACCGTGACCACCGGCACTATCGCGCCGAGCCGTACCGGCTGCAGCGGCTCGGCCTGCCGCTACATCGTGGTGACCGTGAACAACTTCGCCCCCAACACCGGCTACAGCTGCACCTTCAACTCCAGCAGCGGCTCCGGTGGCTTCAGCACTTACAACTTCACCACCAACAGCTCGGGCCACTTCTCCGGCCAGACGCTCAACTCCTTCGGCGTCTCCAGCGGCTGGGTCAGCGCCACCTGTAACGGTGTCACCGGCACCCGCAACCCGTGGCTGTAGCGTGCTTCGCATCAGCAGCCGGTGATCGTGAAGGCCGAGTTGGGGACTCCGTAGACCACCGGGTCGAAAGGCACGTAGGTCACGGTCGTCGGCGGCGCGAAGCCGTTGGCGAGGCAGCTGAGGATCTTGAAGTAGATCTCGACGGTCACCGTGGCGCCGACGGCGAGGTTCTCCACCCGGCACCCTGAGGTCACCTGCCCCGGCTGGCAGTTCGGGCTCATGCCGACCACCTCGCCCCCGGCCCACGAACTGGCCTGCACCTCGAAGTAGGTGCCGGTGCGCGGGCCACGGTTGGAAATCTCGAACTTCAACGCAACGGTGTCCCCGACCTTCCCGGTCCCCGCCGACGCCTTGGCCGTGAAGTCCGTCGCCTCGTCTTCGAAGCGGACCGAGACCTTTCCGTGGGTGACCTTGCTGTGCCAGCTCGGCTCGCTGCCCGACGCGGTCAGCGTGACCTGCCCGGCATCGCCCAGCGCCGCGCCGGACCGGGCGCGCAGGGAGAGCGACTCGGTATGGGTGCCCGTGGCCAGAGTGCCGAAGTCGCACTGGACGCTGGACCCGGACAGCACGCACGGGCCGGTGACCCCCACTATGTCCACTTTGGACGCGATCTGCGACAGGTCCACCGCCAGCTTGGCGTTGGTGACCGGGCCGACCTTGCTCGAGTTGCGGCTCCACACCTTGATGCCGATCGGGACCGAGATCGCGTGGCTCTGCGGCAGCTCGACTCGGATGCCGTCCAGCGGTCCCGCGTACCAGATGGCGGTGTAGGCCAGGTTCTGGTTGCCGCTCGAGCCGGTGGACCCGGCCGCCGACTCGGTGTGGGCCGGGCTGGGCGAGGCCGACGGTTCGGCCGAGGGCTCTGCCGACGGGCTGGGAAGCTCGAACTGGGAAGGAGAACTGCTGCCCGCGCTGGCGTTCGGCAACGGCCGCGCGACATCGGGAACGGTATTGGCCAAGGTGGCCACGGGCACGACGATGAGCGCCACCACCGCGGCGGCCAGCGTGGCCAAACGTGCCTGCCTGCGCCGCGAAGCGGTGGCCCGGGCCGCGGCGATTCCCGGCGGCCGGACATGACCGCCCGCGTCGCTGCGCAGCTGCGCGAAGGCCGAGTTCAGCGATTCGAGGTCGTACTGGTCCTCAGCCACGGGCCTGCTCCTTCTGCTGCGCGACCGGCTTGGCCACAGTGGTTTCGGTGAACTGGGCGCCCAGCGCGGCGCGGCCCCGGTGCAGCCACACCCGCACGGTTCCCTCCGGCACCCCTTCGGATTGGGCGATTTCGGCGATCGGAACGTCGGCCAGGTGGTGCAGGACGACGGCACGGCGATGATTGTGGGGCAAGGTCTTCAGGGCGGCGATGAGGGCGACCCGGTCCGGACCGGGTCCGGCGACGTGCTCGTCGCGCTGGCGGCGCAGGAAAGCCAGCGCTGTGCGGCCGCGCCGCCAACGGCTGATGGCCAGGTTGAAGGCCACCTTGCGGACCCAGGCCAACGGGTCGTCGTATTGCACCAGCTTCGCCCAGCGCGGGATGGCTCGGCAGAACGCTTCCTGGACCAGCTCTTGCGCCAGGTGGAAGTCTCCCGTGTACGCGTACAGCGTGACGGTCAGGTTCTGGAAATGTGCCGCGTAGAACTCTTCTATGTCGCTAAACGGCTTTTCCACGATATGCCAGGCTGTCACAGCGCTCCTTCCGTGTCTCGTTTCCAAAGACACGCTCTAGATCGCTGCGACGTTACAGACCAATTTTGAGGGTACGGGGCCCGCCTCAGCCCAGCCGGAAGTCGGCGACCCTGATCGGCGACGGCGTGGTCCCGCTGGAACGCTGCTGGTAAAGCAGGGACAGCACGCCTTCGCCGAGGCGGCTGCGGTCCACCACCACCTCGCCGAAGGCGTTGAGGCCGGCCCCATCAAAGCGCAGCGTCCAGTCCGTCCAGCCGCTGGCCTTGCTCGCGGTGACGATGCGCCCGAACGGCAGCACCACATAGGCGTTGTCGGCCGCGTCCAGAACCAGCTGCGAACGCCCGAAAGCGTTGAGCGCCACCGGAATCTCCACCTTGCGCCACCCGCCCTGGGCATCGCGGCGCAGATGGAACGCGCGCCCGAAGCTGGTGCGCTGTGCCACGACATTGGACACGCACTGCGTGAACCGGCCCGGAACATAGCTGATCACGACATGGGGGTTGCCGGTCGAGTCGAAAGCCTGGCTCTCCTGGTTGATCAGGCCGTGGTCGACCGTGAGCGGGTCGACGACGTGACCGGGCGTGCCCACCGCGACCAGGGTGCCCGAACCGGTGGTGGCCACCGCCTGGCCGGCGTTGTTGCGCCAGGTGCGCCCGTTGTCGTCGCTGTAGACGTAACCGGTGTCGTGGTTGGCCAGCCCGCCGGAGTTGCACAGCACCGCCGTGTTGCCCTCGCGCCAGGTGAACGAGGCGTGCAGCCGGCCGCCGGCCGAGTAGCCCAGGCCGTGCAGGTAAAGGTTGCGGGTGCTGCTGGTGACACCGCGGGCCGAGTAAGGCCCGGTCGCCGACGACCAGCGGCCCAGCGTGCGCCACGTCCCGTCGTACTCGGCCAGCTCCATCGTGCCGTTGCCCGAGCCGCCGGTGCGGTAGCTGAACTGCAGCCGTTGCTGCGGGGTGACCAGAAAACGGGGATAGGTGATCGAGCCCAGCTCGACCCCGTCGAACGTGCGCTGCACCGCACCGAACCGGCTGAGCACCCAGGACCGGGTGCCCGGGTTGGCGACCAGCCCGGCCTCGGACTTCACATAGAAGACCCGGCTGTTGTGGGTGTCCATCGCCACGTGCAGCCGCCCGTCGGCAGGTGACACGCCCAGCGAGATCGAGTTGTGGGAGTCGTTGGTGCTCAGCGCATGCGGCAGCTCCACCTTCTGCCACGCGCCGCCGGGCAGCTGGCGGCGGGCGATCACCGCGTTGCGATTGGCGGTGTACCAGGCCGCGTACTGGTAGCCGGCGTAGCTGACGATCGCGTCCTGCTGGTAGGACGCATTGTTGACCAGCCCGTCATAGGAGACGAAATACAGCGCGGCCGAATCGAGCAGCGTGTCGCCCAGCCGGGTCACCCCGGGCGCGGCCGCAGACGCGCCCGGCGCCGTCACCACCTGCCAGCCCAGGCCCGCGCCGATCAGAACCGCCAGCACACCCACCCGGGCCGTCCACGCGGCCCACCCTCTGGAAAGCGCTTTCACGAAATCGATTATTACATTTCGATATATCACCAACAAGGGCTAGTCGACGACCACGCATTCGACCTGTTGCACGCCGTTGTTGGCGAAGCCGCCCCTGTTCCACTCCGCTTGCACCGGCTGAACGCGGCCGGTCTCATCGGTGGCCCGCGCCCCCAGCACTGCCCGGCCCGGCGCGGCCTCCCAGCGCCAGCTCCAGCCACGCCACGCGTAAGGCCCGGCCACCGGGCCCAGCTGCGCCGGATGCCAGCTGCCGCCGCCGTCGGCGGTGACCTCCACCGCGGTGACCGCGCCGAAGCCGGACCAGGCCCGTCCCTCCACAGTGGACACTCCCGCCTTGACCACCCTGGTGCGGCTCATGAAGTCGGGAAAACCCGGCGGGCGAACCAGTGCCCGCGGTTGCATCCGGGTCACCGGCACGCCCGGGTCTTCCGCGTCGCCGCGCAGCCGGTAGGCCACCGCGTTCTGATAGCCGTCGAACTCGCGGTCGAGCACGGTGACGTTGGTGAGCCACTTGACCTGAGCCATCCCGTACCAGCCGGGAACGATAAGGCGCAACGGAGCGCCATGTTGCGGCAGCAGGGGTTGCCCGTTCATCTCGTAGGCCACGATGACGTCCTCGCGCATGGCTTCGGCCAGCGGCAGCCCGCGCTGGTAGTCCTGCTCCACGCCGCGTTCGATGCCGTGGTCGGCGCCGGTGAAGACCACGTCGTGGGCGCCGGGCGCCACCCCGGCCTCGTCCAGCAGCGCCGCCAGCGAAGTGCCCGTCCACTCGGCGGTGCCGACCGCCTCCGACAGCCAGGGCTGGCTGACCGGCCGCGGCTGCAGCAGGGCACGCCCGTTGCCCGCGCACTCCAGCGTGACCCGGTGGGTCTGGCGCGGCCGGCCGCGCAGCTGCGCCAGATCGACACTCAGCGGCCGCCGCACCAGCCCGTCGATGCTCAGCGTGTGCGTGGACTCGTCGAGGTAGGGGATATCGAAGTGGATCAGCAGATAGTGCAGACCCGCCGGGGTCACGTCATAGCGCAGCGCCTCCAGCGGCATGGCATGGTTGCGCGCCGCCAGCTGCAGCTCCTCGGCGCTGATCCCCTCGCCGGGCGCAGCCAGCCGGGCGGCCCCGCTCGCCTCCCGCGCTGTCGTTCCCACCCCTTGATTATCGCCCTGAGCAGGAACGGCGAACCCGGAAACCCGACAGACAGCAGCAAACGGGGTCGCCCGGCACCCTACGGGTGGTGCCGGGCGGGCTCATAACGTTGAACTCAAGAGCAGTAGTACTGGATGGTCCACCGGGGCGACTGCTGCTTCTGCTGGTAGCTGCCGTTCACCTTCACCCGGGTCTCGACGAAGTAGCTGTACCAGGAACCCGGTGTATACATGCAGAACGCGCCCACCTCCATGAACGCGGAGGTGACGTTGTAGCGGATGTCGGCGCTCACCTCGCGGTCCGGCGACCACGAAATGTCCTCACGCAGATGCAGTTCCGCCTGAATCGGCTGGGTGCAGTAGTCCACCGCTCCCCAGCTGTAGATCCAGCCGCTCGGCTGGGCGGCGGTCAGATAGCAATAGTTGGCGGCATGCGCCGCGGTGGGAACGGCAATGGCAGCCGCGAATGGCAGCAGGAACGCCAGCACACGGGCGGTGAATCTCTTGCGTCGGCTCGTAGTGGTTGTGGTCATGCGGCTCAGGCTAGGAGGGCATCGACGTCAGCGCATGTCCCCAAAATCGGGGGACAAGCCGTCCTCGCGGATGCGGCTGGCCAGCTCATGTTTGGTATGGGTGGGACGCCCCAGCGCCTGATACTTGGCCTTGACCCGATCCAGATAGGTCTTGGCTGTCTCCGGGCGCACCCCGACATGCCTTGCCGCAGCGGTCATCGTCATGCCCGAGGCGTAAGCCAGCAGCACCTCACGCTCGCGTGTGGACAGTCGTGGCCGTTCCGGCCTCGGATCGTTCAAACAGGCAAAGGCAAGCTCGGGCGAATACACCGTCCCGCCCGCGGCCACCACCCGCGCCGCCGACGCCAGCGCACCCAGATCGTGATCCTTGGTCAGGTAGCCGCGCGCCCCGGCCGAGAACGTCGCGGCCACCTGAGAAGGGTTGGGCCACACGCTGATCACGACCACGTTGAGGCCGAGCGCCACGAGGCGTGCCACGTTCTCCACCGCCGTCGACCCATCGCGCAACACCAGATCCAGCAAGACCACGTCCACACAAAGGTTTCCAGCCACCAGCTCGTCGACAGTCGAGTAGGTGCCGGACAGCCTCAGGCCCGGCTCATCGGCGAGCCAGCGCGCCAGCCCGTCGAGCAGCATGCGGTCGTCGTCCACCGCCGCCAGCGTGATCACCCCGGCCACAGCAGCTCCACACAGGTGCCGTCACCGGGCGCGCTGGACACCCGCACATCGCCCCCGGCCGAACGCATCCGCTGCGCCACCGAACCGGCCAGCCCCGAGCCGCCAACCTCGCCGCCGACGCGAAACCCGGCCCCGCGATCCACAATCCGCACACTCAGCGCCTCGCCGACCGTGGTGGCCGTGACCCAGGCGCGACGAGTCTCACCGTGCAGCAGCACATTGTTCAGCGCCTCCTGCGTCGCCCCGGCAACCGCCTTTGCTACGTCATCATTTATGTCTGGTACCGAATCAAGCTGAAAATGCACCGTCAAGCCCAGCGCCTGCGCGCCGTCGACCACCTCGGACAGCCGCTGTGTCAACGTTTCCTGGCCGGAATCGCCGTCCACCGACATCAGCCGGCGCACCAGATCGGCCTCCCGCGCGCACCTCTCCCGCACCTGCTCCGGGTTGTGCTCCAGCCCACCCCGCCCGATCACGGTCAGGGTGGCCAGCACCGTGTCGTGCAGCACGCGGAAATGCTCCAGCCGGGCCTGCGCCGCGGCCTGCTTGGCTTGCGCGGCAACACGTTCCGCCGTCAGCCGATCCACCAGCCCGCCCTGGCGGCGCAGATAGCGCACGGCGAAGCCTATGATGATGGCGAACCAGGCGATCCCGTTGAGGCAGCCCAGACACGCCAGCCACGCCTCCCCCGCCAGCACATCCGCCCACACGTGCGCCACGAGCAACACCCCGACCGCCCCCGCCGCCCAGGCGATCCTCGGGATGGCCGCCCCGGCGAGCGCCGCCGCAGCCTGGGCCATGCGCCCCGACCAGTTCACCGATGAGTCGTCGTGGGCCACCCCGCTGTTGGCGGAAACCACCATCGTGAGCATCGCCGCCCACCCCACATCGGCCCAGGCCATCCACTCGGTGAACCAGCCCGCCCGGGCCACCGCCACGAACATCGCCACGTTGCCGGCGATCGTGAGCACGACGAGCGCCGCGTTGAGCCCGCCCATACGATACGAGGCGGAGCCGAGGGTCAACAACGCCGGCAGCAGGTAGCTAAGCCGTTGCAGCCCAAGCAGAATCACGATGAACCGGTTCGCCCGCTCCGCACCGGGCGCGGCAGCCACCGCCACTGACACGCCCGTCACGATAGTCGATGCGTGCCCCGCCCGCGACGCGACAGCAACCCCACCCGCCACCAGCCAATCCACCCGCCCCGCGCAGCCACCCGCTCCCGCCCCCGACCCACGACATGGCGGCCACATCAGGCGGCATCAGCAAAGCCGCCTGCTCCCGCCACCGGCCCGCGACCAGACCGCAACGCCGGCCGGCACCAGCGAAACCAACCCGCCACCCAGCCCACGATCTGACCGCAACAGGCGGCACCAGCAAAACCGCCCGCCCCTGGCACCCAGCTCGCGACCTGACTGCAACACCAGCCGGCTTCAGCAAACCACCCGCTCCCGGCGCTTAGCCCGCGACACCAGGAGGCATTAGCGAAGCGAGCTGCTCCAGGCCCATCCGATCGCGGACAACAGCGCCGAGGCGATCGTGGCGCGCTGAACGGTGCCGGCGTGCAGGCGGTGGCCGAAGTGGACCAAGGCGCTGAATGTCATCAGGGGTCACCGCCGTTCCTCACCCGGCCCCGGGAGCACATGGCACTGCCAATTGGAAAGCGCTTGCCTTAACATACCGGCAATACTGCAAATCCCGCGGGTGCTCCGGGTGCGGCAAAACACCCAAATAGCGGTCATAGCCGGGCCGGCAGACGGACGGCCCGCTGCGGTTGCCTTATTTCGCCGCAAATAATCTGCAAATCGCTCTTATTGACTCATCTGAGGCTATCTATTTAGCTGGACTGGAAAGCGCATTCCCGCCCCCAGAAGGAGGTTGCGAAGTGCACAAATCCAGAGCTCTCCTCGCCGCAGCGATCAGCGCGATGCTCGCCTTGCTGGTCTTCGGCATCACGTCGGTGGCTCGCGCCGACACCCTGTTCTCGGACAACTTCGAAGACGGCAACTCCACCGGATGGACCAGCTCCGGCGGAAGCTGGGCGGTGGCCAGTGACGGCTCGCAGGTCTACCGACAATCCGGCACAAGCAGCGACGCGCGAAGCCGGTCCGGCTCGTCAAGCTGGTCGAACTACGCCGTGCAAGCCCGGGTCAAGCCCACCGCCTTCAACGGCAGCAACCGATTCGTCGCCTTGCTCGCCCGCGCGCAGAGCAACACCAGCTATTACTACCTCGCGTTGCGCAGCAACAACACCGTCGAGCTGAAGAAGCTCGTGAGTGGATCGTCCACCACGCTCGGCTCACGGGCACAGACCGTCACGCTCAACACCTGGTACACACTAAAACTTGATGTGTCCGGCTCGACGCTGCGCGGATATGTCGACGGCACGCTGGTTGCCACGGCCACCGACACCCAATTCGCGGCCGGAAACATCGGGCTGGCCACCTTCAACGCCAGCGCCTCCTTCGACGACGTCGACGTGTCCACCGGCACCACCACCCCGCCGACGGGCTCACCCACCGCATCGCCGACCAACTCCCCGCCCGGCCCGAGCCCGACGCCCTGCACCACCTGCCAGTTCGCCGACGGCTTTGCCTCGGTCAACGCGATGGGCCAGAACGGCACCCGCGGCGGCCTCGGCGGCCCCGTCGTCGACGTCAGCACCGCCTCCGCCTTCCTCGCCCAGATCGCCATGCTGGGCCCGAGAATCATCCGGGTCAACGGCACCATCGCCCTTCCCGGCCCGATGCACGACGTCACCTCCGACAAGACCATCGTCGGCATGGGCGCCAACTCCGGCTTCACCGGAGGCGGGCTCAACATCGGCCTGCCGATCGACGACGGCATCACCTCACCCCCGGCCAACGCGGTGAAGAACATCATCATCCGCAACCTGAACTTCAACTCGTGGCCCGACGACGCGATCAACGTGCAGATGTTCTCCCACCACGTCTGGATCGACCACAACCATTGGGGCACCGGCACTGACGGCGGCGTCGACATCAAACGCGGCTCGTCCTATGTAACCGTATCGTGGAACCACGCCGACGGTACCAACAAAAACATGCTCCTCGGCCGCGACGATGGCGACTCGGCCCAGGACAGCGGACGGCTCAAGGTGACCTACCACCACAACTGGTTCGACGCCACCACCCAGCGCAACCCGCGCGTTCGCTTCGGCGACCCGGTGCACGTGTACAACAACTACTACAACGACACCGGCAACTACGGCGTCGCGTCCACCATGAACGCCGGTGTACTCGTGGAACGCAACTACTTCGAAAACGTCGACGACCCGTTCCACCTCGGCGAAGCAAGCTCACCCGCCGGACGCCTGGTGGCCGTGGACAACTGCCTGGTCAACTCCGGCCCCGGCCAGAGCGGCGGCAGCGTGGCCCCGATCCCTTATGCCTACACCGTCACGGCGGCCTGCAGCGTGAAAACCGCTGTGCTGGCTTGGGTCGGCACTGGGCGGGTCGGGATTCCGGGCGCTGAGCCCAGCTGATTAACGGGCTGCGCGCGGCCTGGTTCGCGCGCAGCTCCACCACCTTCGACCTCAATCGACTCGGGCGCTCGGGTATGACCTGATGGAGCCTGCCGCGCGGGCTCGGCCAAAAATGAACATGCTGGCCAGGCTGCAACAATGTTCGGAGGATTTGTCGCCACCTGGATGCCAACGCGAGCTGGGTCGGTGCGAGCGCCAAGCCCATTCGGTCGAACACGAGGCAGCGCCTCAGTACACGGGCACAGTTCACGCTGTCAGCTCAGCCTCGATCCGTGCTCCCATTTCTCATGGCCAGGTTCAAACCGTCGCAAACCAGAGGTCGTGAGCTGAAAAACCATTGAGGTCAATTGAGTCTAATCGCGAGGACTCACCGAACGCATCGCTAAGTGTTTCCCTGCAGGCGCACAGACACGGACTGTCCATATCCGGCACGCCTATTGTTGTCGCGAATTCATTGCGGACATCTGTGTTGCTGAAATTCGTTTCTACAAACGCCACCGGAATGACTGTCGATATTAGAGCGATCACCCGCCCTTGATCTATGATGCGAATCCAGGTTTCGCCTGCACCGCTGTCGAAATCCAACGTCGCTGCGGTACTGCGCTTAAGGTCACGTGATACCTCCAATGCGGCACTCACAGTCCACGACTTTGCGTGAGCCTGGGCGACTCGTAATGCGACATTGGCGTCTATCATGGTGAATTCCCCGTGGGCCGTGAACGAAATCCATTACTGTTCCTACGGATGTTGAACCAGGTAGTCGGCGTTCCGCCGCCCATAAGGCCAGCGATCCCCTTGATCGGAATCTTGACGTTGCTGCTCACCCACAGGCCGTTGACGGCGCTGGCTGCACCCTCCAGCAAAGCCTTCGCGCAGTTGACGTAGAATCCAAATAGACTGTTGCCTGGAGTGTCGTCGACGTCTTCTACCATACCCTGGTCATCCAATGTGTGGGCGCGTTGGTAAGTCTGCCATGGCGATCAATCGTAGTCGCGAGTGGTCAGCTGAAAGCTCATAGCAGGTATAACTGTCAGCTGGCTCCGACATGGCTAAAGGTGATGGTTGGTCCATAGCCAATTGGATCGTCTGCTGTCGTCACTTCGAATTCCTCGCCTGGGAATGATCCACCTAGTTTCGCCTTCCACATCGCGCCAATCCTCTCGGCAAGCGAAACGAATGCAACGTGTTCGGCTGGACTCTTAGGTTCAAAGGTTTCCCAGAGATGCACGCGGTTCACCATTATCTCAACTGCCGCCACATCTCCATCCAATTCCTCTAACCAGTGGTCAACAGCGC
Organism: Rhizocola hellebori; assembly: GCF_016862955.1. GTDB lineage: Bacteria > Actinomycetota > Actinomycetes > Mycobacteriales > Micromonosporaceae > Rhizocola > Rhizocola hellebori. The sequence continues at coordinate 66,675 of NZ_BONY01000020.1, forward strand.
CAGCACTGAACTTCCATTCAACCAGCGTGCAGCCGCGGTAGCGGACGAAACTTGGCCAAAAGATCATCGAGAGGGTCCACGCCTCAGCAATCGTCGAATTCTCGAGGAGAAAATTCTGCGGCCGCCACGACGCTATGCGCCACGCCACTGGACCATCTCGCCGAACGATCATCGGACAGGCAACATCCACCGATTCGCATGCATGCAAACTATCCAACAGTAACGCAGGTGACAACCAAGCCCTCAGCACAGCGGAGTGCCGCCCATAACGAACAGCAACCGCACCACTCGGTCGCCAATACGTCACAAAACCGGTATGTCCAAAGTCCCGGTCGTCCTGGAATTTTGCTCGATGTATTCCCGATCCCAGGCGCCGCCTATTCGAATTCCGGTGGTCCAAAATGGATCTAGGACGATCATTCGACCATCATCAATCGAAAGTACCGCCGCGCGAAATAGGCAGGACTCCACATCGGAATCCTTGTCTAAATATAGGGAAATTTCAACAACGCTATTGACGCGATCGGTATCGAGAAAGACAGACGTTAGATTCAAGAGTCTCGGCTCGACAGATGGTTCGGCAGTCAACTCTGTTGGCAATTCGAGGGTCTGTTGTTCGCCAAGCCGCAGCTGGCCCGTTTCCGTGTCGATATGAAATACGAGATATTTGCTTCGTGAGCGTGTTCCAATGGCAACGAAGCGCGTGTACGGCCGGACCTCACCAGCAGGATCATCTAGATCAACAATCGCAGGCACCCACAGTCTGTCCATAATAGAGAATTCCCGGAACAGACCGACCAGTTTCGCGTTGCTTGAATTCATTTCATATCACCCGAGCGTATTAGGCAGCATACGAATTGCAGCATCCATACCCTCACCAATTTTTAGTAGAGTCCAGAATTCGCCGCTCCGCGTCGTCACTAGAGTCAAGCCCTGTCCTCTGTAGATCATTGCCGCAGGCTGCCCCGCCTTAAGTGTTCCATATCCCTCGAACACGAGATCGCCTCTGTTCACCATATCAGACAAGTCCTGGAGGAATTCTGGACCATTCTCCGCGAGCTTGCTGTACTTCTTTCCTGTAACAGATCCAAGCAATGCCTTTTTCCTAAGGAAGTGGTCCTTAAAGTTATCGCCCGCCGTCAAACAAGTATCCGAGTTGTGGACGAGGGCCGACGTGTTACCCGTTATCACATAGTAGGTGTGGATGCCTGCAACGGTGAGGTTGTAGGCGGGAACAGTGAAGTTGTAGGCGGGACGAGGGCTGTCGAGTTTGTTGAGGATTCCACGGACGACGATCTTGCGCCCGTCGTCGGCCAGGACGGTGTCGCCGGTGTCGAACCTGTCGACTCGCTGCCACTGTTTGTCGGTGTCGTTCCAGAACGGATGGTCCTCGGTGGTTTCGACGATGTTTCCATCAATGTCAAACCGCACGATGTGGTCTTGGTGGACCCAGACGGCCTCTACCGCACGTGGTCCTTGCTCTCCTGTTTCCGGATCAGCCGGTGAAGCTGCAGAAGCGGGAATATGTTGCGTAGACTCCAGCGACGATCTGGAAAGGACTACGTTCATCTGATGACCTGGTTGAACGACACCCGCAACTCTTACGACGCCATCGCCGAAAGCTACGCCGACGAGACACGCGACCTGCTCGACCGGCTGCTCCACGTTCGCGCCGGCGTGGTGCTGTTCTCCGAGCTGGTTCGCGCGATCGGCGGCGGGCCTGTCGCCGACATCGGCTGCGGGCCGGGACACACCACCGCGCTGCTGCAAGAGCTGGGCACCGACGCGTTCGGCATCGATCTATCGCCAGCAATGATTGAGATTGCCCGCCGCGAGCACCCGGGCGCACGATTCGAGGTCGGGTCGATGACCGACCTTGATCTCGCCGACGAATCGCTCGCCGGAGTGCTCGCGTGGTGGTCTCTGATTCACATCCCCGACGAGGCGATGCCGGGTGTGCTCGAACAGTTTCATCGCATCCTGCAACCAGGTGGGGTGCTGGCCGTGGGCTTCCACGTCGGTGAAAAGTCAAGCAGCGAAACGTACCACCGCCTGCCGTCGCAGGTGGCCGGCTGGATCCGGGCGGCAGGTTTCGCCATGGACGCCCAACACCTGTTGCGTCCGGACGATCCAACCCCCGGGGCGATTCTGTTCGCCCACCGGCCAACAGCGGACGGCTAGGTCGCGCGCAGCTCGACGAGCGTGATGTCGTTGGGGGCGCCGACGCGCACCGGTGGGCCCCAGAAGCCGGCGCCGTTGGTGACATAGACTTTGGTGCCGTCGATCTCGGCCAGGCCAGAAAGAAGCGGCTGCTGGCTGGCGACGACGAAGTGGAACGGGAAGATCTGCCCGCCGTGGGTGTGACCGGACAGCTGCAGGTCGACGCCGTACTTGGCGGCCTGGGTGACGGCCACGGGCTGATGTGCCAGCAGGACAACGGGTTTGGCCGGGTCTCGGCCGGAAAGCGCGGCGGCGTAGTCGGGGGCGGCCCCGTAGTCGTCGACGCCGGCCAGGTCGAGGCCGCGGATTTCCAGGCGCTCGTTGCGAAGCGGACGCATGCCCAGCTCCACGATCTCGCGCAGCCACTCGTCGACGCCGGAATAGTATTCGTGGTTGCCGGTCACGAAGAATACACCGTCCTTACTGGACAGATCCCGCAGCGGCAGCGCCTGGTCCCTCAGCTCGGCCACCGGGCCATCGACAAGGTCCCCGACGACGGCGATGAGGTCGGCGTTGAGGGAGTTGACCGCCTCGACGATGCGCCGGGTGCGGCCGACCCCGGTCAACGGTCCCATGTGGATGTCGGAGACCAGGCCTATCCTGTACCCGTCAAGGCTTCGGGGAAGTTTCGCCAGCGGAATCTGGATTCGTTTGAGTGCGGGAGTGCGGTATGCCGACGCCACGCCATATCCCACGGTCGAGCCGGCGGCCAGGCCCGCCACTATGGCGGTGCTGCGCGCGATGAGCAGGCGGCGGCCCTCATCGACCGGTTCGCTCTTGCGCACCGCGACCCGCCGCGGAATTTCCAGCAGCAGCAAGGAGAACACGAGATACACCAGCAGCGCCAGCCACACATATCCCACCAGCATCAGGGTGAGCCGGGCCGGGCCGGGCGGCACGAAGTCACGCACCCGCCTGCTGAAGGCGAACAGCACACACCCGGCAAACCCGGTCAGGGCAACGATTCCCGCCAGCCGCAGCCGGCCCGGCCGGCTGGGATCGGAAACCATGCGCCGGTACACATACCAATGACACGGGCCGAGCACCACGAAAAGCAACGCAAGGAACAGCAGGCTCGACACGGGCTCTCCTCAGTGCGGCAGCGCACGCCGCGGTCGGGTGTCGACGGTCTGCCGGAACCCCTCGATGGCCAACCCGACCTGCAGCCGGGTTTCGGTCTGTTCCAGTGTGTTTCGGTAATGCAAATGGCGGTATACGCCCATCAGCTCGAAACTGAAGTACATCGCCATCAGCGGGTTGATGAACAGCTCGCTGCCGCCGGTGCGGGTGGTGAAGTGCTTGTCGCCGAAGTCACCGCGGATGGCCGAGGCGATCTGCCCGTTGACGATGCTCTGGTTGCCCGGCGTGTGCTGTGCCGCATGCTCGACCGCGTCGAGGTAGGCCGCGCCTTCCGGGCTCTGCCAAGGAATCGACACCGCCCCCAGGTATGCCCCCGCGCGGTCCAGCGCGGCGATGTTCTCCAGCACATGCGCATGGCACACGCCGTGAAACGCGTCGATGCCGAACCCGGCGCTGACCACCAGCCGCACCGGCAGCTCTATCCCGGCGACCGCCACCAGGCTTGCCATGTCTTCTTCCGGGGTACCAAGCCCAGCCTCGTCCCCGCGCATGAGAATGTCTGTCCCGCCGTCGACGAGCACCACCGCGTCCACATCGAGCAGCTCGACCAGCCGGCGGTAGGCCGCCCGCAGCGGTTTGACCCCCATCCGCTGGAAGGCGTAGACCACCGGCGCCAGGTGTTGCCCGTCGCCCAGCCAGCGGGCCAGCGTGCGCTCGGGGAAATAGTTCGACGCGCCCTTGGCTTCGGGCGTGATCCTGGCCAGCCCGGCCGAAACCCAGTCCTCAAGATCTAGCAGGTCGAGGTAGGTGAAAGACAGATTGGCCAGGTGCACCTGTTTACCCGCCGCCGTCAGCGCGAAGGCAAGCGGCAGGCCGCAATAGACGTCAAATCCACCGCCCGCGCCCGCGATCAGCACCCGCTGCGCCGGCTCCAGGGCGGTGAACAGCGCAGGCTTGCCCAATGACCACACGGCGGAACTATAGCCACCGCGCGCTACTCGGCCCGCACATCCAGGCCCAGGCCGGCCGCGATGACGCCTGCCTGATGCTGATCGATGATGGCGCCTTTGAGCTGGACCGTGAGCGGATCCAATGCGCTCAGATCACTGCCGCGCAGGTCGCAGCGCGACAGGTCGGCCTTGGCCAGCCACGCGCCGGACAGGTCGACCCCGCGCAGCACCGAACCCTCCAGCCGCGCCCCGGTCAGGTCGGCCTCGCGCATCCGCAGGTTCTCAAAGCGGGCCTTGCGAAGGTCGGCCCCGGGCATCCCGACGAACGACCAGTCCCCTCCCATCGCCTTGACCAGGTCGAAGCCGGTGCCGTCGAACATGGTGCCGACCATCTTGCAGTTGGTGAACGACGCGTCGAAAAGGTGACTGCGGGTGAAGGTGCAGTTGATGAACGCGGCGTCCTCATGCGACGAGGCGTTGAAGCGCACGCCCTGGAAGGTGCACTCGGTGAAGACCGCGCCCTGGTTCACCGCCTCGGTCATGTCGACCTCGATGAAGGCCACCCGGACGTGTTCCTGCCCGCTCAGATCGACGCCGTACCAGTCCTGCGAGCGGATGGCCGACTCGGTGGGCGGCGGCTGGTGTCCATGCTTTCGGTCGGCCATGCCACGAACCTAACGCATTTGTGAGCCGGACATCCGGGGGCTAACGTCACCTTTCATGATTGAGCAGCACTGTCTGGCCATGCGGCACAGCGTCAAGCTCGTGGAGCTGATCCACGACGATCAGTGGGGGTTGCCGACGCCATGCGCGCAGTGGGACCTGCGCCAGCTCGTCGAGCACATGATCCTGGAGAACCGCGGGTTCGCCGCCGCCGCGCGCGGCGAGACCGAGGACAAGACGGCGTGGACCGAGCGCAGCTTCGGCGACCTGCGCAGCGACTACGCCGAGTCGGCGCAGCGGGTGATGGCCGCCTTCGGCGAACCCGAGGTGCTGCAAGGCGAGTTCTGGCTGCCGCTGATCGCGCCGGACAGGCGTTTCCCGGCCCGCCAGGCGATCAGCTTCCACCTGCTCGACTACGTGGTGCACGGCTGGGATGTGGCGGCCACCCTGCGCCAGCCCGTCGACTATCCCGATGATCTGGTCGAGCTGGTCCGGGAGATCGCCGATCGCGAGGTGCCCGACGGGCCGCGGCGGCTGCGGCCGGGCGCCTCGTTCCAGCCCGCGATCGCTTGGCAGGAAGGCGATTCGGCGCTCGACGGCCTGCTCGCCGTGCTCGGCCGCTCGCCGCGCTGGCCCAACTAGCTTCCGTTCTGCCACCAGTCGAGCACCCGCAGCGCGCGCAAGGTGTTCCAGCGGCTGGGCTCCCCCACGCCGCCCTCGAGGACAAAGTGGACGCGGCCGGGATGGACGCGCTCGAGCAGCCAGCGCCCGTCGGGTTGCCGCTTGGAACTCACCACCTCCACTGCTTGCGCCATCCGCGGATCGGGCTTGACGCCACAGCGGCGGAAGTAATCGAGTGCGCGCAGCACGTCGTAGTGCCGGTAATACGGGAAGGCCAGGTCGAGGTATCCCGGCTTCACCGGCTCGCCAGTGCTCTTGCGGCGGAACAGGCCCCGTTCGAGCAGATACTCCTCGCCGCCCCGGCGCGCCTGCGCCACCGCTTCCGACCCGCCGGTGACGCGCTCGAACTCGGCCAGCCCCTCGAGCACGATGATGGTGGTGTCGAAAGAGGAGCGCACGGAGCCGTTCTCTGCCTCACAGTTCCATCCGCCGTCGGCCAACCGCTCGCCGAGAATCCGCTCCACTATCGGCCTGACATCCACTCCGAAGTAGGCGCCGGCTTCGATCGTCCTGCCGTTGAGGCACGGCTCGACCTCGCCGTCGAAATATCGCTGCCCGTCGTGCTCCCAGCGCACGTGCTCGGCCACCAGGGCGATCGCGCGGCGGGCCGCCTGGCCAGCTGGGTCGAGGCCGAAGATCTGCAGGGTCTGCAGCGTGTGCACGGTCGGTGTCCAGGGCTGGCCCGGCTCGTTTCCGGTGTAGCCGGCCGGGAACAGGGCACCTCCGTCCCACGGCCCGCCTGCGTCCTGCAGCTCCAGCAGCCGGGCGCCCCAGCCTTCATGCTCCACGCGGGAACGTTCGGCGGCGATCTCGCCGGGTGAGGCGTCGGTGAGATCGCGCAACGTCTGCCAGCGGATGGCCGGATCGGCGTCCAGCAGCCAATCGATCACGTTCACCGCGGCAGTTTAACGCCCTTCGGGTCACGACGGGGGGCGCTCGTCGACCACCTGGACGAGCTTGCCCGTGCGCGGGTTGGTCACCAAACCCTCGCGGGGCACCCATTCCACGCTGAGATGGTGGATCGCGCCCAGCTCGACCTCGGCGGGATACAGCGGGCGCGCGGCGTACACCGCGGCGATCAGGTGAGCGGCCAGATCGCCGGGAGGGGTCTGCGCGCACGACAGGCGAAGGATGAGCCCGTCCTTGCCGTCCCAGCGGCGTTGCACCATCTGCATCCCGGTGATGTGCCCGGCCGGGTCGGCGGCGATGAGGACCGCGCGGATGTCCTCGGTCGGCATCGCCACCGTCCCCACCCGGGCGCCTTCCAGCGACCGGCCCACCAGCCGGAAACGCTGCCGCTCGGGATCGACCCACTCGGCGCGATCGCCTACCGGGTACCGGATAATAGGCATCAGCGTGCGAAAGAGGTTGGTGACCACCAAACGGCCGGGCACGCCGATCGCCGTGATCGGTTCCCCGGTCACGTCGTCGACCAGCTCCACCAGAGTCCGGTTGGGAAACGCCTCGTGCACCCGCACGTCGTCGCCGGGCACCGGCGCGCCGACCAGGCCCGCATCGACCGAGGCGTAACCCAGCGAGGAAATGGCGGCCTTCGGGAAGGCACGGATCAGCATCGGGCGCAGGTCGTTGAAGAGGATGTCACCGGCAAACAGGACCAGCTCGATCGAATCGGCGGACTGTCCGCGCTGCACCACGCATTCGGCCACCGCGGCCAGCTTCATCGGCTCGCCCGCCAGCACGTGCACACCGAAACTGGCGATCAGGTCGGCGATGTACTCGTTGGGCGCGGCACAGCCCACGGGAAGGCGCACATTGTCCACCGGGGCGTGGTGCAGCGCGCCTTCGATGTAAAGGAAACCGCCGTAAAGCTCGCCGGCGCAGAACAGGTTCGCCACCCGCTGCCCGGGTTTGAGCCCCGCCTGCACCATGCCCGCACCAAAGGCCGACACCGAGTCGGCGTGTTCGGTGCGCGTCCACGGCGAGAACTTCGGAGCGCCGGTCGTGCCACCGCTTTTGTACACTCCCGCATCGGTCAGCGGCCCGGTCAGCAACCTGTTGTCCGGCCACGTGTTCGCGGCCCAGAACGCGGCTTGATCGATGATCGGCAGCTGGGTGATGTGCGAGATGGTCTGCGGCACGTCGCTGTACGCCTGCGCGTAGAACGGCGAATGACGCCGGGCAAAGTCCACCAGGTCCTGTAACGACTTCGCGGGCATGTTCCGCTCCTTCTAACGAGACGCCCCGATCCACGTGCGGGCAAGGGATTGAATGGCCGAGCCGTCCCGGTCGGCCAGCTTGTGGTCCAGATACTTTGCAGCCCAATCGTTTGCGGGAACCCGAAACGGCGGCCGAGCCTCACCGAGGGTGCGCACCACCACCTCGGCCACCTCCTGTGCCTTCTGCCCGGCCGACTCCCAGCCCTGCCCGATGACCCAGTCGATGTAGGCGGCAAACGTTGGCGCATAAGGACCTGAGGCGGCCTGGATGGTCACCCGGTTGATGTCTGGGAACACCCCGAAGTTGGTGTCCGGCACGAACCCCGGCACCACGATCGACACCCGCACCCCGTGCGCCTCGGCGACCGGGGCCAGGCTCTCCATGAAGCCCTCGACGGCGAACTTGGCCGCGCAGTAGGCCTCGTTGAACGGCTGGCCCACCACCCCGTGCACACTGCCGATCGTCAGCAGGCGCCCACGGCTGGCCCGCAGCAACGGCATCGCCGCCCGGCTCACCGCTATCACCCCGAAAAAATTTACCTCCATATTGGTACGCAACGCCTCCGCGGTGGACATCTCCATAGTCGGATCGAAGTTGGAGATGCCCGCGTTGTTGACCACCGCGTCCAACCCGCCATAGGTGTCCTGCACGCCTTGCACACATTCGGCGATCGACCCGGCGTCGGTCACGTCGAGGCGGCGCACGTCCACGGTGACACCGGCATTCTCGGCCGCCTCCCGCAATGCTGTCGCCCGGCCCGGGTCGCGCATGGTCGCCACCACCGCCCACCCGGCGCGCGCCGCGGTGACCGCGGTGGCCAGGCCGATGCCCGAGGAGGTTCCCGTTATCAAAACCGTGCTCATGGCGCGCTTTCGGCCAGCTGCGGCTCGGCCGCGGCGGCCGCTTCCCGCTCCCGTTTGGACTGATCCATCAGCGGCTGGATGCGCACCGCGGACACGAACGAGAACGCCGCCAGGATGGTGCCGCCGGCCATGGTCACCAGGGCCGCGTCCCGGATGCCCAGCGATGCGGTCAGCAGGGTGACCGCGAGGCCACCTACCAAGGCCGCCAACGGAATCACGCCCCACGTCACCGTCCGGAAGGCGGCGTGCATCACGCCCTGGTTCTCCGCCGACATCCGCGACTGGCGCACCGGCGCACTGCACACATTGATGCACGACATGAAGAAGCCATAGCACCCCATCGTCACCGCGATCACCAGCCCGGGCGGCAGCACGGGCGTGGCGAGTACACCGAGGCCGACCAGGCAATGCAGCAACAGGGCGTAGGCCATGGTACGGCCGGTACCGAGCCTTTCCGCGATCTTCGGCGCGATCAGCGCGCCGACGACGGCGCCCGCTGCGGCGACCGACATCGCGGCGCCGAACGCGCCCACCGACAGCCCGAGGCCTTGGTAGGCAAGGATAGGCAGCACCGTGACGAAGATGGGGCCGCCGGAGTTCAGGGTGACCGCGGCCACCACCACCCGCCGCAGCACGGGATCGGCCCAGTTGAGCCGGAACCCGACGGACAGCCGCGACCACACCGACCCGGTCTGGACGGTCCTTTCCCCCCACGGCCGCATGTACTTGAAGCACGCCGCCGAAATCAGATAGCTGGCCGCGTCCACGAGCAGCGCGGCCACCCCCAGCGCGTGGTAGAGACCCGCGCCGATGGAGGGACCGGCCACTTCGGACACCGAGCCCGTGCCCTCCAGCCGGGAGTAGGCGCGCACCAGCTGCTTTTCGGGCACGGTGGCCGGCACCGCGACCAGATAGCCGACGTTGAAGAAGATGGTGGCGCCGCTGATGAGCGCGACGCACACGAACAGCAGCGGTGTGCTCAGCACGCCGCCCCAGTAGGCCAGCGGGATGGCGGCCACCGCCACCAGGCGGATCAGGTCGCACGCCAGCATGGTCAAACGGTTGTCCCACCGGTCGACCAGCATTCCGGCCACCGGCCCGAGCAGCGGGATGCCCAGATATTGCGCCATCGCCACCACACCCACCTCGAACGCCGAAGCGTCGAGCAGGAAGATCATCACGGTGGGCACCACGAAGATGGTGACCCGGTCACCGATATTGCTTACCGCCTGACCGGCCCAGAACAGGTTGAACTCGCGCCCAAGCGACACCGGCAGTTTCACGGCTGTTCCCGCACCACGAAGTTCGAGGTCTTGCCGGTACGCTCATTGGCGACGAGCGAGTCCACCACCTTGACCTGGAACGAATCGGGGTCGTGCTGGAAGGCCGTGCTGATGGTGAAGGTCGCCGATATCAGGTCCTTGCGCAGCCGTGAGGCCAGATCGGGGGTGGCGTCGGGGCCGGTCATCAGCAGCACGTCCACTTTGGACACTCTTCCGTTCTGTTCGGTGATCAGGATCTGCGCCCGCGACACGCCCGGCTCCCGCTCCACCTGCTCGATGATGTCGTCGACGTGCAGGCCGAGGCCACGTACCTGCACCACGCTGTCGCGGCGGCCCAGCACCTGCATCGCCCTGTCCGGCCGGCCGCAGGCGCAGGCGACGAACCGGCCCGCGTCGCCGGTCTGGTAGCGCAGCACCGGATTGAGCATGTCCGGGTTGAGGGTGGTGAAGTCCAGCAGCTCCTCGGAATCCACATGCACCAGCTGTTCGGGCAGCGTGTGGAAGACGTCCGCCGGGCACTGCGGGGTGTTGGTGCCCACCACCCAGGTTTCGGTGCTGCCGAACATTCCCCAGCGCTGCGCGTTCGGGGCTACGGCGGCCATGTCCTCGTCGATCTGCGAGTGCCACGCCTCGCCTAGCCACAACACCTTGCGCAGGGCGGGAAGCGCGATCCCGGCGGCGCGGGCGTGGGCGAACCACAACCGAAGCACGCTGGGTGTTCCGCCGATGGCGCTCACCTCACGGGAGACGAAAAGCGACAGCCAGTCGGTGTACTCGTCCTTGGTCACCGAACCCAGCGCGATGACCTGACACCCCGACAGATCGGCGAACGCGGCGGCCAGGAAATGCGCGCCCCACATGCGGCCGGCGCCCCAGGCGTTGACGAAGACGTCGTCGCGATCCAGGGGGCGCCATTGCTCGTACACGCCGGTCATGTAGAAACCGGTGGGGGCATAGCCGACCTTGGGCGCGCCGGTGCTGCCCCCGCTCTGGAACAGCCAGGTGGCACCGCGCTCGGCCTTGGGCTGCAGATGGGCCAGCGCCACATTGAGATCGTCCTTGACCAGCGGCGCGAGCCCGGCGATGTCGTCGAGTGTGAGCACCTTGTCCTGCTCGGTGTAGCGGGCGGCCAGCTGCGGCACGGTTTTGAGCCGCTTGAGCGATCGCTGCGCGACATGCAGATACGGCTCGGCCGCTTCTGGCGTAAGCGAAAATGAGGTCATGTCGTCACCAATTCTGCTTCAGGAGAGCACGGTAGGAGCGGCGGGCCTGGCCAGCCAGCGTGCGTGGCCGTCGCGGTAGGCGGTCCAGCGGGCGCGGGTGATGTCGCGCTGGATCACGCGCTGCGGGTCGTCGAAGTCCGGCGCGATCACGCCGTCGGGTTCCAGCTCGGAGAACCAGAACCGTTCGCCGTCGAAGAGGAAGTCTATGCAGTAGAACGGGATCGGCAGCCGAGAAGCGAAATAGGCGGTCGCCTCCACCAGCTCCGGCGGGGTGTGCGGGAAGTCCATAATGCCGCCGCGGCTGGCGTTGGACACCGGCGAGCCCGGGTGCGGGGTGCGCCGCAGCACATGCGGATGCGCCACTCCGTCGATGACGTAAACGCGGTAGTCGACCGTCCCCTCGCCAAGGTACGGCTGAGCCACCAGGGTGGTGTCGCCGCCCTGGGCCAGCGTGGCCAGGCCGCGGACGTCCTCGGAGCTGTGTGCCACGTTCACGCCGCCCCCGCCGCACCACCCGGCCGGTTTGACGATGGCCGGATAGGTCAGGTTCTCCAGCGCCACCTCGTAGCCGTGCTTGCCCACGTCACGCCCGATGCCGATGCGGATGGTCGGGATGACCGGCACCGGCGAGTCGCCGAAATACAGCAGCGTGGCCAGCTTGTCGTTGGCGATCGGCGACAGGCTCGGCGGGAACGGAAGGTAGAAGCCGAGCTGCTCCAGCACCGCGTAGAGCGCGTACTGATTGAAAATATCCATCGACTGGTACGGCAGCGAGTAAAGCGCCGTGATGAACAGCGTGTCCTCGGGTGTGACCAGCTCGTCGTCGACATAGACCCGCGGCTTGCCGCGTTCCAGATTGTCGATCGTCACCGCGTCGGGCGAGTGCATGGTCCAGCTCAGCCCCAGCTCCTGCGCGACCTCGGCATAGTGATCCCAGAAGAACGGATGCCACATCGCCTTGGCCCGGGTCGACTCCCGATCGGGAAACACCCAGCACATGCGGCGCAACGTGCCGGTGACAGTCATCGCGACCTCCATCAAAACTCGCCAGGCGGCAGCTGGATTCTCGCAATGGCCACCATAAATCCGCTTCAGATCCGATGCGAATCCACAGGGACAGCGGGGGCTTGACATCTCGACCATGATTGACCCGTGGCGAACTACACCAACTCTGACGATTTCAGCGGCTCACTGTTCCTCGATACGAACATGTCGGGATCGGTCTTCCGGGAGGCCGACCTGTCCGGCGTGAAAATGCACGGCGTCCTTCTCATCGGCGCCGACATCGACGGCGCCATCGAGGGGCTGCGGGTCAACGGGGTCGAGGTGGCACCGCTGATCGAGGCCGAGCTCAACCGCCGCCAGCCGGAGCGTGCCCTGTTGCGCTCACGCACGCCGCAGGAGCTGCGCGAGGGCTGGGCTTGGATGCAGGGCATCTGGGCGGCCACGATGAAGCGCGCCGAAGCGCTGCCCCCGGCCGATCTCGACCGCAGCGTCAACGACGAATGGTCTTTTGCGCAGACCCTGCGGCACCTGATCTTCGTGACCGATTCGTGGCTGAGCCATGCCGTGCTGGCGGAGTCGCGGCCGTTCCACCGGCTGGCGCTGCCGGCCGGGTTCATCGACGATGGGCACACCTACGGCATCGACAACGTGAAGTCCGCGCCGTTCGAGGAGGTCGCCGCCGCCCGCGCCGACCGGATGGCCAAGGTCCAATCCTTTTTGGACGAAGTGACGCAGGAGGAGCTCGAACGGGTCCGCGAGCCCAACCCGGCGCCCGGCTGGCCGTCGCCGGCCGCGCGCACCGCCCTTTACTGCGTGCACGTGGTCCTCAACGAGGAATGGGCACACCACGAGTTCGCGGTGAGAGACCTGGCCATCATCGAGGCGGGCTAAACGTCGTGCCGAAGTGGTCCAGGGTGTACCAGCGCGACCAGGACAAGTGGTACCCGTTGATATACCTCGTCACCGCGGTGATGTCCGTGGGGGGCCTGTTTCCGTTGTGGGGCTTCGCCATGGGCGAGGTCGACCCGGTCTTCGCGCCCGTCATCGTGCTGTTCGTGCTGATCTGGGAGATCTTGATCTGGCGAATAGTGCTGGTCGGGGTCTACGTCGGCGACGCCGGTGTCAAGATCCGCATGGTGCTGCGCAGCCACGTCGTCCCCTGGCCGCGGCTGGCCCGCGCCTGGGCCGGCCAGGCCGCCCACTACGACGCGTGGCAGATCTGGATTTCCACCCGTGATCCCGAGCGCGACCTCCAGACGCCGATATGGCGAAAGGGTTCGCGGGCGCGCCACAAGAACCGCATCCTCCTGTCGCCGCATGAGTTCGGGGCCGTACTGGACGAGCTGAACAGACCTCGCACGCCGAAATAACCAAGGCACGTCACCATCCTATGTGGACCGAAACGTCGCCCGGAACCTGAAGATCACCGGCGCGGCGTTTCGAGTTTTCGCAGGTCAGAGGGCACGATTCGGTTATGAAGCTGAATCTTGTGAGGAACAGACCGGTTCGGATTGCGGCAGCCGGTGTCGTGCTCGCCGCGATGGCCGGAGCCGCGGCGGGGCCGGTGAAGCCGGTTGGCCTGGCGGCGGCCCCCGGGGTCTCCACCAGGCTTGCGACCGAGTATCAGACTGTGAGCAGCGATTTCGTAAGGATCGAGCCGGGCCCCGACGAGTTGTCCGCACTGGCGCAGTGTCCGGCCGGAACGCTTCCGATCTCGGGAGGGCCGAACATCAGCAGCGACGACGTCGTCCTGGTCTCGTCCTTCCCCAACGGCAACTCATGGCAGGTCACCCTCCGCAACGACGGTTCCACCGACGCCACCTTCTTCTCGTTTGCCGTCTGCGCGACGGAGATCCCCGGCTACGAAGTGTTGTCGGCAAACGCCACTCACGTCCCGCCAGGCGGTGTCGGCTCATCCCGGCGACCCTGCCCGGCCGGAAAGATGGCGATCGGCGGAGGCCCGTTCGTGTCTGGGGCCAGCCACAAAGCGTCCGTGACCTCAACGTCGACATTTCTGCGATTGGAATGGGCGGCGGAGATCCGCAACGACGGCGACACGAGTATGGATCTGGTCGCCTACGCCGTCTGCGTTCCCGACTCGCCCGCGTACCAAATAATCAGCACCGATTGGATCAACATCGCCGGCAGCGAGATCCGGTACATCCACCTCCTATGCCCCGAGGGCATGATCGCGGCAAGCGCGGGAGTCTTCGTTCGCGACGAACGAGTGGTGATCAGCAATTTCTCCCCGATAACCGAACGCGAATGGCATCTGACCCTCAAGAACGTCACCACCACCGCCGACCAGTACCACACCTCGATAACCTGCACCACCTGACATCGACCCACGGACTTGGCCCAGCCACACCACGTGGCTGGGCCGCTCAGGGAAGGCGTTCGGCGGCGCGGGCCATGTTGCGGGCCATGCCGCCGAAGACCAGCGCGTGGAAAGGCGCCACCGACCACCAGTAAAGGTGCCCGGCAAGGCCTTTGGGCACGAAGATCGCCCGCTGCTCATAGCGGCTGCCGGCCGGGCTGTCCGCCACTTTGAGCTCCAGCCAGGCGACGCCCGGCAGGCGCATCTCGGCCCGCAGCCGCAGCAGTTTACTGTGCTCGATCTCTTCGACCCGCCAGAAGTCCAGCGCCTCGCCCACATACAGCTCGGCGGGGTCGCGCCGGCCCCGGCGCAGCCCCACCCCGCCCACGAGCCGGTCGACCCAGCCGCGTAAGGCCCACGCCAGCGGGAAGGAGTACCAGCCGGTCTGGCCGCCGATGCGGGTCACCACCCGCCACAGCGCCTCGGGCGAGGCCTGCACGTCGCGATGGCGAAGGTCCTCGTAGACGCTGCCGCCGGACCAGTCCGGGTCGGTGGGCAGTGGGTCGGCCGGTGCGCCCGTCCAGGCGGCGTTG
This sequence comes from Rhizocola hellebori, assembly GCF_016862955.1. Classification (GTDB taxonomy): domain Bacteria; phylum Actinomycetota; class Actinomycetes; order Mycobacteriales; family Micromonosporaceae; genus Rhizocola; species Rhizocola hellebori. The sequence continues at coordinate 81,731 of NZ_BONY01000020.1, forward strand.
GCCCATCGGGTCTCCACTTCGGAATCGCGTATCTTGCTCAGGGCCAGCCGCACCGATTCCTCGAAGCCCTTCAGACCGCCCGGCGGATCGGGTACGAAGTCGGCGATGTCGTGCTCGCGGCACACCGCCTCGTGGATCAGGCTTAGCACCAACGGTTTCGCGATGCGGCCCGGGACAGGCGTGACCAAGCCCACCCAATGCGAGGAAAGCCAGGGCGACAGCGTGCGCACTGGGAAGATCACGCGCCGGCGCAGGTGGGCCACTCGGGCGTAGCGGTGCATCATCTCGGCATAGGTGAGCACGTCGGCGCCGCCGATGTCGAAGCCGCGGCTCACCTCGTCCGGCACGCTGGCCCAGGCCAGCAGGTAGTAAAGAACGTCGCGCACCGCGATGGGCTGGATGCGGTTGTGCACCCAGCTGGGCGCCACCATGACCGGCAGCCGCTCGGTCAGGTAGCGCAGCATCTCGAACGAGGCCGAGCCGGACCCGATGATGACGGCCGCGCGCAGGGTCACCGTCGGCACGCCGGAAGCGGCGAGGATCTCGGCAACCTCGTCGCGGGAGCGCAGATGCGGCGAGGTCGCCGTGCCGCTGGGCTCGGGCCCGCCGAGGTAGACGATGCGTTTGACGCCGGCTTCAGCCGCGGCGCAGGCGAAATTGTGGGCCGCCTGCCGGTCGGTCTTCTCGAAATCGGGCGAGCCGAGCGAATGGGCAAGATAGTAGGCAACGTCAATGTCCTGCAGCGCGCGGCGGATCGCCGACGGCGAGAGCAGGTCGGCCTCGACGATCTCGGCCCGCCCCGCCCACGGCACGTCGCGCAGCTTGAGCGCGGACCGGGAGGTGCAGCGCACCACGTGACCGGCTTGGATCAGCCGGGGCGCGAGCCGCCCGCCGATGTAACCGGTCGCCCCGGTGACCAGGCAACGCACCGCCATGTGCCGAGCCTACGTGGCCCCGCACGGCGCTGACCGGCAAATGCGCCCGCTCCAGTTGCCTGGTTGCAGGCCTGCCCTGCGCCGACCGCCGAATGCGGCTGCGGTTTGCGGCTCGGCCGCAACGGGCATCTCCCCTGCATGTCACTGACCCGTGAGGCCGAACAGCAGGCCAGGGCCGTAGCGCGCCATCCGGTGCTCGAACACCTGACCCGCGCCGGATTCCTCGGCTATGGGCTGACCCATCTGCTGCTGGCCTGGGTGGCGCTGCAGATCGCCCTGCAGAAGCCGACCACCGACGTCGACCAGTCCGGCGCGCTGCGGGTGCTGGCCTCCGCCGGGGCTGGGCGGATCCTGGTGCTGCTGATCGCTTTCGGGTTCGCCGCCATGACCGTGTGGCAGGTGCTTTCCGCGGCCGTGGGGCATCTGGAATTCTCCGGCGGCAGAAGGGTTTTCGAGCGCGTGGCGTCCGCCGGACGGGCGATCCTCTACGCCTACCTCGGGTGGACCGCGTGGAAGGTCTTCAAAGGGGCCTCCGCCGGCGGCGACCAGCAACAGCAAAGCGTGTCCGACCTGCTCACCCGCCCGAATGGGCAGACCATCGTGTTGCTGGCCGGGTTCGCGCTGGCGATCTTCGGCATCGCCCTGGTGATCTACGGCTTTCAGAAACAATTCATGCATCATCTGCGTACCGGCAAAATGTCGGCGGATCTGAAGAGAACCATGCGCTGGCTGGGCATCGCGGGTTATGTGGCCAAAGGTGTCGCCTACGGCGTGGCCGGGGCGCTGCTCATGGTCGCCGCACGCTCCTTCGACCCGGCCAAAGCGCGGGGCCTCGATGCCGCGCTGCGCACCCTGGCCGCCCAGCCCTACGGCCGCCTCCTGCTCGCCGTCATCGCCGCCGGCCTAGCCGCCTTCGGCGTCTTCTGCCTGCTCCAGTCCCGCTACCGCAAGGTCACCTAGCCCTCCAACGACCGCGTAGGCCGGCCGGTCTGGAAGTCGACCGGGCCGCCAGGATGATCGTCTGGGCGGCGGCCTGGACGGTCGGCGGCTTGGCGCAGCCGCGCAGCCTGGATGGCACGGTGATGACGCTCGGCGGCCTGGCTCCAGGAACGGGTTTTCGGCCCGCCCAGGGCGAACCGGATGGCGGCCTCGAACTCGGCGGTCGCCAGCGCGTACCCGGCGGCAAATCCGTCGTGATAGGACAGATCGCACTCCCACTCGCTCAGCTCGTGAAGCCGGTCGAGAAAACCGCGCAGGATCTGGTCGGGCCGAGGGTCGGGAACAGCCATACCCCATACGATTCCCGCACCGGGCTTCGATGACCAGGCCTATGGCCGCCCTAAGCGCATGCCGTCGGGAGTCTTGACCGGGCCGCGCCGCCAGGCGCCGCGCTGGGCATCCTTGAACAGCTTGCCGCCCACCGATTCCCAGACAATGATCAGGCCCGTCGCCCAGACCCCGGCGCTCAGCGCCGCACCGGCGTCGAGCCAGCCACGCGGGTGACGCCATCCAAACCAGATCACCGCCGCAGCGGCCAACGCGAGCACGGCTGCGGCAGCGTAGTCACGCCCTCGGCCCGCCGGGTCGCCAGCCATGGCCGCGTCTGTAACGCCTACTGCAGATACTTTTCGACCTGCGATTTGCTCGGGGAGTTGACGTCGTCGGGATCGGTGCCCATGTCGCGGGCCGCCCGCCGCCGGCGCAACAGGTCCCAGCACTGGTCGAGGGCCTCTTCCAGGTCGCGCAGGCGTGAGGTCTCCTCCGCCGAGCTCAGCTCACCCTCCAGCCGCCGGCTGCGCAGCTGGTGCTCCTCGTCGACCAGACTCGTGATGCGCTGCAGAATCTGTTTGTCTTCCACACCATCGAGCCTGCCACAGTTAACCGCCCGCCGACGGGGTAAGAAAGGGCTATGCGGATCGGGAATACACAGGTGCGCCCGCTCGGCGGCGCGTGGGGTTGTCTGGCGATGATTGCCATCTCGGTGATGCTCTCGGTGCTGTGTACGGTCGGGCTCAACCTCATCAGCCGCTGAGCGTGCGATGATCCAGCGCGTGAATCTGCGTTCCCTGCCACCGGCGGCGCGAGCCGTGGCCACCGCCCTGCACAGCGCGGTGAGCGCCGCGAGCCGAGGCGAGGCCGAGGAGCTGCGCGAGGCCGCCGGGGAACTGGCCGGACTGGACTCCGAGCAGACCGGCACGGTGCAGGGCATGGTGAGCCGGATGCTGCTGGAGGAACAGCACCCCGACGGGCTCGACGGCGACGACATCCGCGCCGTGCTCGAGGGGTGCACCCGGTGGGCCGCCTCCTGGCTGCCCGAGACCGACCCGCACGTCCTGCTGATCGTGCTGGCCGGCGCGCTGGGCATCCATCCCGAGGAACACGAGGGCGTGCCGCGGCCCACCCCGTCCGCCCTGGCCGTGCACGCTCCGATCCTCATCGCCCACCTGCTGAGCGCGCCCGCCCGCGAGCTCGATCCCTACCTGACCGCGGTCTTCGCCGAGCTCGCCCGCAACCAGACCATGGAGGCCCCGTGAATGTCACAGGCCGCCTTTAGACTGCGCCGATGATCGCTAGGTTGCGTGAGCGGCAAGAGTGGCAGTTCTTCTCCGTGTTGCACCGCGCCGACCTACCCCTGGCCGCCGCCTGGTGGTCGGTCCTGACGCTGCGGGGCCTGCTGCCGGCCGGGTTCGCCATCGCCATGGGTGCGCTGGTCAGCGCGGTGGAAAACGGCCAGCCGCTGACCACACCGCTGACCGCCACCGGCGCGATCTTTGCCGCCCTTCAGGTTCTCACCCCACTGCACGCGGCCATCAGCGCCAACCTCGGTGATCGCACCTCGGCCTGGCTCTACGACCGGCTCACCGAAGCCTGTGTGCAGCCGCCGGGCATGGGCCACCTGGAGGATCCGAAGCTGGCCCGCGACATGACCACCGCCCGCGACTTCGACCTGGGCATGACCGGCCCGCCGCTGTCGCTGTCGCTCGACTTCATCGCCGGTGGCCTGGTCGAGCTGCTGGCCGGGCTGGCCTCGGCCGTGGTGCTGTTCGGGTTCGCGTGGTGGGCGCCGCTGGTGCTGGGCGGCGCATGGCTGGCCACGCACTGGCTGCTGCGCGAAAGCGGCGTGTGGAAAGACCGGCGCACCGATGAGGTACAGGCCGCCCAGCAGCAGGCCGACTACGCCTACCGGCTGGCCGTCGACGCCCCCGCGGCCAAGGAGATCCGCATGTTCGGGCTGGTCGGCTGGGTCATCGACCGGTTCGCGGCGCATCGGGTCACCCTGCACGAGCTGCAATACAAGGCAACCCGGCTGCGGGAGCGTTCCGTTCTGGCGAGCCTTGCGGTGGTGCTGGGGGCCAACATCGCCGTGTTCTGGGCGCTGGGCAGCCAGGTCATCGGCGGCGGCATCGACCTCGGGGCGCTGGTCACCTTCGCCCAGGCCGCCATCGGCACCTCGCTGATCGCCTTCGGTGGCCTCAACTGGGCCCTCGACGGCTCGGCCGCCCCCGTCGCCGCCGTGCTACGGCTGGGCAAGCAGACCGGCGAGCGCGGCGCGCTGGCCACCACCGGCGAGCAGCCCGCGCAGCAGCGCCCCGCCAAGGAGATCCGCTTCCGCAACGTGAGCTTCACCTACCCAGGCGAGGAGGCCAGGCCGATCCTGCAAGGCTTCGACCTCACCATCCCGGCCGGGTCGTCCTTGGCCATCGTGGGCCGCAACGGCGCGGGCAAAACCACCCTCGCCAAGCTGATCTGCCGCCTCTACGACCCCGGCGACGGCGTGGTCGAGGCCGACGGCGTCGACATCCGGGCACTGGGCATCGACTCGTGGCGGCAGCGCATCACCGCGGTCTTCCAAGACTTCATCCGTTTCGATCTGTCGCTGCGCGACAACGTGGCCCCGCGCGGGGCGCCCGACGAGGTGATCGAGGAGGCGTTGCGCGAGGCGGGTGCCGCCGGCCTGGCCGAGCTGGACACCGTACTGGCCAAGGGTTATCCGGGCGGCACCGACCTGTCCGGCGGGCAGTGGCAGCGCATCGCCCTGGCGCGGGCGCTGTGCGCGGTCAAGCAGGGCGCGGGCGTGGTGCTGCTCGACGAACCCACGGCACAGCTCGACGTGCGCGGCGAGGCCGAGATCTTCGAGCGGCTGCTCACCGCCACCGCGCACTGCACCACGATCCTCATCTCCCACCGGTTCTCCACCGTGCGCCAGGCCGACCGCATCTGCGTGCTGGAGCAGGGGCGGGTGGTGGAGCTGGGCACCCACGACGAGCTGATGCACCTGGGCGGCCGCTACCGCACCATGTTCGACCTACAGGCGCAACGATTCGCCGCCGGGCTGCCGGAGGAAGACGCCGAGGAGGAGATGACCTATGACGTCCTCAGCTGACCAGATGCCTCCCGCACTGTCGTCGATGTGGCGGCTGTGCAAGCTCGGCTTCCGTTACGAGCCAAGGCTGATGTCGATCGCGTTCGGGCTGTCGGTCCTGGCCGCTCTGCCCGACGCGCTGCTGGCGCTGTGGCTCAAGTTCCTGGGTGACGGCGTGATCGGCGGCAACGACCGCCTCATCTACGTGTCGCTGTTCGGCCTGGCCGCTTCCGCTTGCGGCACCTGGTTTCTGCGCACCATCTCCACCCGGGTGCAGCGCCGCTTCCGCGACCGGGTGACCATCGCCCTCGAGTCGCACGTGGCCCGGCTGCAGGCCTCGGTGGTCACCGTCGCCCACCACGAACGCCCCGACTACCTCGACCGGCTTTCGGTGCTGCGCGACCAGGTGTTCGTGCTCGACCACATGTACATGTCGGTCTTCTCGACCTTCGGCTGGATCGTGCGCCTGACCATCACCATCGGGCTGCTCATGTCCATCAACCCGCTGCTGGCCCTGCTCGCCCTGTTCGCCCTGCCCACCGTGCTCACCTCGTCGTGGCGCCCGGCCGTGGAGCGACAGGTCGAGGAGCGCGGCGCTGCCTCCGCCCGGCTGGCCCGCCACCTGTTCGTCCTGGCCACCACCGCGCCGCCCGGCAAGGAGGTGCGGGTCACCGGCATCGCCGACCGGCTGGTTGGCCTGCGCCGCCAGGCATGGGAGCGCTGGCACCGGCCGATGGCCGCCACCCGCTGGGTTTCCGCGCTGTGGCACAGCCTGGGCTGGGCCTTCTTCGCCGCCGGATACATCGGCGCGATCGTCTACGTCTCCTCCAGCCCCACCACCACCCCCGGCGACGTGCTGCTGGTCCTCGCGGCAGGGGCACGGCTGTCGGCCTACATCGGGGCGACAGTCGGCGAGATCGGCTTCCTGCGCGGCATCTGGATGGACGGCTCCCGGCGGCTGGCGTGGCTGGAAGACTATGCGGCGGCACAGGTTTCGGCGACCGACTCGCCCGCCCCGGCCACCCTGACCGAGGGCATCCGGCTCGACAACATCAGCTTCGCCTATCCGGGCACCGATCGCCTTGTCCTGCAAAAGGTCACGCTCAGCCTTCCCGCGGGCGCCATCGTCGCCGTGGTCGGCGAGAACGGCGCGGGCAAGAGCACCCTGGTCAAGCTGCTGTCCAAGTTCTACGAGCCCACCTCCGGCCGTGTTCTTGTCGACGGCGTCGACCTGGCCCGCATCCACTCCGACCAGTGGCGGTCGCGGCTTTCCGGTGCCTACCAAGACTTCTACCGGTTCGAGCTGGCCGCGCGCCACTCGGTCGGCGTCGGCGACCTGCCCCGTCTCGATTCCGAGCCGGCCGTCGTCACAGCCGTCGGCCGCGCCGGTGCCGAGGATGTGGTGACCCAGCTGGCTTCCGGCCTGCACACCCAGCTCGGGCCCGCCTGGCCGCATGGCGTCGAGGTGTCCTTCGGGCAGTGGCAAAAGCTTGCCCTGGCAAGGGGTTTCATGCGCGACGAGCCGCTGCTGCTGGTGCTCGACGAGCCCACTGCCGCGCTCGACTCCGAGACCGAGCACGCGCTCTTCGAGCGCTACGCCGAAGGCGCCCGGCGCGACACCGGGTCCGGGCGCATCACCGTGCTGGTGTCACACCGCTTCAGCACGGTGCGCATGGCCGACCTCATCGTCGTGCTCGACGGCGCGCGGCTAGTGGAAGTCGGCTCCCACGACGAGCTGATGGCCAAAGGCGGCCAATACGCCGACCTCTACACCATCCAAGCAGCCGCCTACCGCTAGGCCTGCGCGCACAGCAACACCGCCAGCGCTGCGCCTCCGCGCGACGCGCTAGGGCACTGATCCAAATTGGCTCTAGCGACCTAGTTAATACATCGCTATGCTTCCTGAGCCCTCCGGAATGCGGAGTCCCGGGGGGTCCAGCGGTTGGCGACCATGTTCGGCATAGATGGTTCGTCGCTGGAGTTTCGCATCAATGGCTAGTCGTAGCCGGTTGGCAAGTCGTGGTGGAAGCAAGCCGTCTGTCCAACGGCTGTACGCACGGGCGACTTCAAGCGCGTGGCGTACCCGGCGCTCCATCGGCACGCACCGTCAGCGCTCGCCCAAGGTGGGCCTGCTCTCGCGGCGGCGCCGTCAGCCGGCGCCGATGGCGATGAACGAGGCGGCGGTGGCCTGGCTGACCGGGTCGGCGGGCATGCTGCGGCGCGCGGTGAGCAGGGCGTGCGCCAGGGAGGTGGACCCGGCGCGCAAGGCGTCGTGTAGGGCCAGCATCAGCGCGCCGGTGGCCTCGTCGTTGACCGGGTCGGCGGTGGCGACCATCGCGGCGGTGCCGCGTGGCAGAAGGGCGGCGGCCAGCCCCAGCAGCTCGTCGGAACCGGCTGGGGTCAGCGCGGCCGACTCGCAGCTGGGCAGGATCAGCCGGTGTGGGGCGTGGCGAAGCCGCGCGACGTCGTGGACAGTCATCGGCCCGTCGGCCAGCCGCAGGTGGGAGAAGAGCGGGTTGTCGGCACGGACCGCGCCGTGCGCGGCCACGTGGGCCAGCGAGCTGCCGTCGATCGCGTCGAGGACCCGCGCCACCGTGGCGTCGTCGCCGTGCAGGACTGTCGCGTATGGATAGCCGCCGGCGAGCTTGTCCATCTCCGCGCCGCGGGCCAGGCCTGGGCCGCGCACCAGGGCGACCCGCTCGGGTGGGGCGACGGCCTGCCGGGCGCGGACCCACGCCGAGACCGACGGCGCGATGCTCAGGACGCGTTTGCCCAGGCCTTCCAGAAGCGCCCACGGCACGCCGTGCAGCGTCGCGGGCGGGACGATGATCAGCGCGCCGGCGCCGAAGCGTTGTGCCGTCTGTCCAATCAAGAATGCGGAAAGCCGTTGCCCTGCAACGGTGAGAATGGAGGGATCCTTCGCGCGCCCATAGGCGAACCGGCGCAGCGCTGATCGGGCGAAGAGCACCTCTGCGGCCAGATCGCCTGCGGCATCGGGGGTGTAGCGGCGCACCCGGCCGCGGCCGCACAGCACGTGGTGCAGCCGTCCGTCGATCTCCACGATCTGCAGCAGCTGATCGTCGCCGAGCAGCTCTAGCAGCAGGTCGACTGTCCACTGTGGCCGGTTGGGCGCTCTGTTCGGGTCTGCGGAACTCTGCCGAACCCGTTCGCGGATCTGCGATTCCAGATGCTGCTGACGTCCCGGCGACGCGGTGGCCGATCGGTACGCGGCGAGCAGGCCCACCAGCACAGGATCATCACGTTGCGGCATCGGCGGCACAGCCAGCGTCACCGAACGCCACCGATCGCTGGCCACGAGCAGGTCGCGGGCGCTGCCATCGGTCAGGCAGCTGCGCTGCGCAAGCAATGCAAGCTCGGCGCCGAGCCCGGTGGCCAGCGCCCTCAGCTCGGCGGCACCCAGCAGAAGCTGGTAGTCATCAAGCACCTGAAGCCCACGGCCACATGAACGTCGCAGCCCCCGCAGATCACCAACGGCCTGCGCCCGCAGCGCGGACGCGACCCACGCGGCAACCCTGGCCTCCACCGGCCCCCGTTGCCGATGCCGAGCCGCCGCAAGCAAATGCCCCTCCGCCAACCGGCCGGCCGCCCCGTCGCCGCGGGTCAGGGTGAGGCGGGCGGCTAGGAGGTGGGCTTGGGGGACGTCGGCGGAGCCGGTGGCGGCTAGGGCGAGCGCCACGCGGTTTGCTTGCGTGGCAAGGGTTTTCGACGCGTGGCCGGCTGCCCAAAGGGCGGTGAGCTCCTGTAGGTGGGCGTGCTGGGTCCACCATTGGCGATGCTGGCGGGTGAACATGCGCCGGGCCGAACGGGCGTAGCCGGCCGACTTCAGGGGATCACCGGCGGCGAGCGCCGCCCGGGCGGCGAGCAGGAGCAGCTCGGCCCGTTTGGTGGCCTGCCCGCGGGGAAGCTCGCGAAGCGCGGCGTCGGCCTCCCGGACCGCGTCGTCGGCGAGGTTGGCCGCGAGCAGCACCTCGCATCGGGCCAGCATCAGGCTGTAGGTGGGCGCGCCCAGCGCCCGAATGCGTTCGTCTGCTATGGACAGATGGGCCAGCGCGGCGGGCTGGTCGCCCGCGGCGAAGGCTACGGCGGCCCGGTTCTGGCGGGCCACCGCGGAGTCGTGCCGGTGGTCGATCGTGGAGAACATCTGCTCGGCCTGGGCGAAGTCGGCCTCGGCCCGGCCGGTGGCCCCGGCGGTGAGGTGGAGCAGCGCACGCAGGGTCAGCGCCCGCGCCGCCCACAGCGTGTCACCGGATTTGCGTAACGGCGGCAACGCTTTGGCCACCTGGACCATGGCCTCGTCGTGGCGGCCGAGGATCCGCAACACCCCGGCCAGACGGAAGCGCACCTTGGCGCGAACCTCCCCGCGGGATAGCTCGATAGCGTGAGTCAGCTCGGCCAGACCTTGACGCGCCCGGCCCGCCTGGACTAAAGCCACTCCTAATGTCGCGCAGACATCCGCAACCCGTGGGGTGGAGCCGGCGCGACGGGCAAGATCCCTAGCGCGGCGCAGGTGCGACACCGCCTCGGCGTAATTCCCGCGCTCACGGTGAACTATGCCGATAGCCTGATGTGCCAGAGAGGCGTCGTAAGGCGTCGGGCCGCTGTCCAACAGCGACTGCGCACCGGCAAGGGCGGCCTGCGGCGCGGAGAAGACCATCGAAACAAGCCCATGCGGGTCGCCCATCAGATAATGCTAAGAGCCGCCGCCCCGAGGAGTCCCAATGCAGGTCTTGGAAGACCCCTACGACCGGTACCGCCGCCAGTTCCAGCGAATCCAGCGCGAGCTGCGCATCGCGGCCTATCCCGACGACGAGCCCGTCGAGCTGGACTGCGACGACCTGACTCGGCCAACGATTTCCTACCAGCGTGATCATGTCATCGCCTATACCGGGTCAGACAATGTGGACTTCCTCGAAGCCCACTTCGACGCGGCCAGGGTGGGCGAGGCACGATCCGGTACCCAGCTGATGAAGGTCAATGGCGATGCGCGCGAGATCGTGGAGCGGGCGCGCGCGGGCAGAGGCAGACAGTCCTACTCGCTGAACCACCTGATCGCCGTCGCGGTGGGCGACGTGAACCTGTGTCCCTGCGATGAGCCGATGCTTCCCCCTTCCGACGCCTTCATGTATCCCGATCCGAGCCGCGCGGACCCCGAAGCGGGCCGGGGGGTCATGGTCGATGTCATCGACACCGGACTGATCCGGACCTACGCCGAGCACCGCCACCTCGACGGGGTCGAGGCATTGGGCTTCAGAAACCAGCTCGGCGAAGGGGAATTCGTCCCCCTCGACTACGGGCACGGCACCTTCGTCACGGGTGTGCTGCGCAGTGTGGCCCCCGCCGTCGATGTCCGGGTCAGCCGTCTGCTGCGCCGCGGCGGCGCGACCACCGAGTTCACGTTGCGCGACGAGCTGGAGGCGGTCCTGCACCGCGACCCGCCGCCCGACATCGTCAGCCTTTCCGCCGGGAACACCAGCAGCGACGGCCACACGATGATGGCGCTGGAGCCCGTCGTCGACCGCCTGCACGCGGCAGGCATCGTCCTGGTGGCGGCCGCGGGCAACAACGGCAACGACGTCAAGTTCTTCCCGGCCGCCTTCAAAAACGTGATCGGCGTCGGAGCGACGCGGCGCGGGGCCCGCGGGCGCGCCTGTTTCAGCAACTACGGCCCATGGGTTTCGGTTTACGCGCCGGGGGAACGGCTGGTCAATGCGTTCGTCACCGAGGGTCGATATAGGACGGTGCACGAGGGCCGTGAGACCTGTCGTTTCCGCGGGCGCCGGGAGGAGGGCTGGTACGGCAACTGCACCTGCATCGACACCCTGGAGCAGGGCGACATCACGACTTTCCCGAGCAATCTGGCCCGCTGGAGCGGCACCTCGTTCGCGACGCCGATCGTCGCGGGCCTGATCGCCGCGAGGCTGGCCCTGGCGCGCCGGGACCACCCGGACACCACGCCGCGCCAGGCCGCCGACTGGCTGCTGCGCCACGCCGATCGCGGGGCCGGCGCGACGGGGCCGCTGGTGGAGCCGGGACAGCAGCTGGTCAGCCGATGCGGCAACGATCCCGACTGCGCAGGTGACTGCTGAAGTGGTGACCCAGGAGGCCGCCGCGTTGCTGCGCGCGGCGGCCAACGGAGACGCCCAGGCCTGGTCGGGTCTGGTGCGCCGGTTCAGCGGGCTGGTCTGGTCGGTGGCCCGCGGGCACGGCCTGAGCCAGGCCGATGCCGAGGACGTGTACCAAACGACCTGGCTGCGCCTGACCCAGCATCTGGAGCGCATCAAGGAGCCGGACAGGATCGCGGGCTGGCTGGCGGCCACGGCGCGCAACGAGTCGCTGCGCGTGATCCGCTCCGGGTTGCGGGTCTCTCCGGTGGAGAACCTGGAACCGGCCCTGGAACCGCAGGGTTCGCCCGAGGAAGAGGCGGTGCAGGCCGAGTCCGCGCGACAGGCCCGGTGGCGCGCAGCGCGGCTGTGGGAGGCGTTTGAGGAGCTGTCGGAAAGGTGCAAGCAGTTGTTGCGGGTGCTCAGCGCGCCCACCCCGCCGAGCTATGCGGAGGTGGCCGAGGTGTTCGACATGCCCGTCGGCAGCATCGGGCCCACCCGGGCCCGTTGCCTGGCGCGATTGCGTGCCTTGTTGGCCGATCGGGGTATCACGAGCGGCAGTGAGCGCTCATGACTGTGCGACCTGCCGATGGAGGCCCACCCGTGGACGACGATGACGACGAGCTGATCGGTGAGCTCAGCCAGGCTGCCGAGCTGGCCGACCCGGTCCCGCCCTATCTCGTCGACGCCGGCATCGCCGCCTACACGTTTCGCACCATCGACGCCGAGCTGGCCGCGCTGGTTTTCGACTCGGCCGCGGCGGGCAGCGATCAGCTGGTGCGAAGCGAGCGCCCGGCTCGGATGCTCAGCTTCGAGACCGCCGATCTCAGCATCGAGCTGGAGATAATCCCGCAGGGAGAGATCATTCACCTGGTCGGCCAGATTCTGCCGCCGGCCGTGGTGCAGATCGATGTCCGCCAGCCGGATCTGGTGAGCACGGGCAGCACGGACGGCCTGGGCCGGTTCAGCTTGATCCTTCCCACACCCGGCCCTTTTCAGCTCAGCCTGCCCTATGCCGCAGCGCACGGCGGCGCCATGGTGACCGAATGGATTTCCGTGTAGTTACAGCACTACTGCGAGGTTTTGGCTATTTGGCTGAATTGCGGCATCAGCTAGGCTTGGTCTCCCTTGCGCAATGAGTGGAGGCGATTGTGGTTGCGCTGACCTTGCGTGCGACGCGTTCCTCGCGGCCGCCGTGGATGGCGATTTACTCCGGGCTGGTAGGTCTGGTCGCAGTGGTGATGTTCATCGCCACCGCCGAACAGATCCCGCACACCGTCAGCCTTCCCGCCTTCTGGCTCATGACCGGCCTTGCCCTGGTCGCTGCGGCGCTTGCCTTTGTGACCACCGACATCCGAGGCGCCTCGGTGGTGCTCTGCCCGGTGCTGTGTTTCAGCTTCGCCACCGTCCTGTGCTGGGGGCTGGCTCCCGCCATCCTGATGCAGACCCTCGCCACAGCCGTGGTGGGCCTGCGGCTGCGAGACTCGGCCAAGCACATCGGTTTCATCGCGGCCCAATACGCCGTGGCTTTCACGGCCGCCTATGTAGTGGTGCAGATCGGCGACCCGAAGCCCTTCGCCACCACCACCGTGGTCGAGAGGCTGTCCGACACCGCCACGGTAATCCTTGCCGCCGCAGCCTTTCTCGCCGTCTTTTTGGCGCAGACCATCATCACGGCCCGGCTGACCTCCCCGGGCTTCCAGTGGCAAAAAGTGCGAGCATCGCTGGCCCACCAGGCGCTGTTCCTGGCTTCCTTGCTTTTGCTCAGCCCGGTACTGGCCGTGGCCGCCCACGTCAACGTCTTCTTCGTGTTACTGATCATCTTGCCGCTCTACGCCGTGCAGAAGATGGCCCGGCTCTCGGCCGAACGCGACCGGGCCGCCTGGGCGGATCCGTTGACAGGGCTGGCAAACCGGCGCGGCCTGCAGGCCCGCTTCGACGACCTGCGGGCCGGAAAACCGATGGCCCTGCTCATGCTGGACCTCGACCGGTTCAAACACGTCAACGATGCGCTCGGCCACGATGTCGGCGACCGGCTGCTGGTTGCCATCGCGCAGCGCCTCACCCGGCAGACGCCTGCCGGCGGCACGGTGGGACGCCTGGGCGGCGACGAGTTCGCCATCCTCGTACCGGGGGTGCGCGACGCAGAGGAGGCCCATGAGGTGGCCCGCACTGTGCTTGCCGCGCTTGCCCAGCCGGTACGCCTCGACGAGCTGGACATCGACGTGACCGCCTCGGCCGGCGTGGCCGTACACCCGGATCAGGGCACCGACTTCGCCACCCTGATGCGCCATGCCGACGTGGCACTGTATGAGGCCAAGCGCCGCGGCGACAGCGCCGCGAGCTACGACCCTTGTGTGGACCTCAACAGCCCGCAACGCCTCGGGTTGCTCGCCGACTTCCGCCGCGCGCTGGAATCGCCCGGCGACGAGATCGCCCTGCACTACCAGCCGCAGGTGGCCCTGGACAGCGGCGAGCTGGTCGGGGTGGAGGCGCTGCTGCGCTGGACGCACCCGACCCGGGGCCTGATCAGTACCCCGGAAGTGCTTCAGGTCGCCGAGCACACCTCGGTCATGCACCTGCTGACCGTCCGGGTCATCGACGACGTCGTGGCCCAGCTCGCCGCCTGGCGTGCGCAGAACCTGCGCCTGCGGGTGTCCATCAACATCAGCGCTCGTGACCTCTACAGCGGTGAGGTGGTGGAACACCTCGCCACCCGCCTGCGCGAATATGACGTGCCACCGGATCAGATCCAGGTGGAGATCACCGAGAGCGCGCTGATGGGCGACCCGGTGCGCGCCTACAGCACCGTCATGAAGATCGTGGGGATAGGTGTTGCCGTCTCTCTCGACGATTTCGGTACCGGTTACTCCTCGCTGCAACACCTGAGGAAACTGCCCCTGGCCGAAATCAAGGTGGACCGCTCCTTCGTCGCCGGGATGGCTGACAACTCCGACGACGCGGCCATCGTTCGCTCCACAGTGGAGCTTGCCGCGTCTCTCGGCCTGCGTTCGGTGGCCGAGGGGGTCGAGAACGAGTACACCTGGGGCATGCTGGCGCAGACCCACTGCTCGCTGGCACAGGGATGGTCGGTGGCCAGGCCGATGCCGGGCGCGGAACTGGCCCGCTGGCACACCAACCGCTTGCACGCCAGGGCAAGCCAGGCACAGCTCACCCTCTGAAGCGCCGGGTGCGTCAGCAGAAGTCGGTGCCGCCGAGGAAACTCGACTTGAGGTAGGCGGCGTCACCGGCCACCATGGCGATGACCTTCTTGCTGGCGTCCAGGTCGAACATGATGCCGCGCCCGGAGGTCGTGGTCACCAGGTAGGCCATCCCGCCGCCCTTGGTGAGCTCCTCGCCGAGCGAGCCGTAGATCGACTGAAGGGCGGCCAAGGTGTTGCCCAGATACGCCCCGGACGGGGTCGGGATGGCCGTCGATCGATTGATCAGCACGTAGAGGGTGCCGTCCGGCTTGAAGCTCATCCGGACGTCCTTCCACCTGTCCTTGCCCCGGGCCGTCGTGTTCTGCGCACACGTCTCCCCGCCCGTCTTCACCTCGTCGAGCTGCCCCGCGCCCTGAAGCGCGGAAAGCTTGGCGCCCAACAGGTAGGGCCCGCTGCCGTCAACGCTGAAGGCGAGCTCCATCGTGCCGGCCGTGGCGGTCGGGCCGGGGGTGGCGCTGGCGGCCGGAGTCGGCGAGGCGGTAGTGGCTTCCGGCGCCGCGGTCGGCGCGGGTGCCGGATCCTTGGAACAACCAGCGGCGGCGAAGAGCACAACAAGCACGGACAAGCCAATTCGCACCATGTCCCAAGTGGACCTCAAAACCGTTGCCGATCGCAATCCATTGTCCGACAATCCCTGGTCACGGTTCGATCAGTATCCACTCCCGCTGCTGCCCCGCGCCGGTGCCGATGACGTAGCCGGGCGAGATTCGCAACACGATCGTGCCGTCGCTGAGCACCTGAACGCCGGACGGATCCGCCACACCGATCGGTGTTTCCACACCATCTCGGTAGTACGAGGCCGCGTGCGGGCGCAGCAACACCACCGTCCCGTCGCCTATCGGCATCCAGCCGGTAACCGTGGCGAAGTCCGGCACGCCCATCGTGGTCCAGGTCGCGCCCACCAGCTTGATGAGGTTGCCCTTCGCGGGCATCCACAGCTCCTTGCCGTCGGGCGAGAGGCGAACCTCCGACGGATCGTCGCCAACTTGCACGCCGATCGGCAAGTCGACCTCCTGCCACGTCCGGGCCTTGTCCTGGCTGCGATACAGGTTCGGGCTTTGGCTCGCCAGCCACAGGCGGCCGTCCCCGCCGTTGATCACGCGCGTGGTCCCGTCGTGTACCGGCAGGCTGGTAGTGACCTCACCCGCACCGGCCCGGTAGAGCTTGGCATTCGCGCACTCGACTTTCGCGGACTCAAATCCGGTGGCCCCCGGGCAAAGCGTGTAGTACTCGCCCAGCAGCGCATACAGCGACTGGGTCGGCGGGGTCGCTTGCGAGGTGTATGTCGCACCACCATTCGTGGTCAGGTAATACGTCTTCGGCGGCGTCAAGTCGTGCACGGCGAAGACCTGCTGGTTGAAGATGTACAGGTCCACGATCGACCCCTTGAGAGCGGGAAGCTTGATGTTGCGCCAGCTGAGGCCACGGTCGGTGGTGTAGTCCAGGGCGTACTGACACGCCAGCTCCTGCCGCACGTTCGCGACGCACGACACGAAGAGCGCCCAGATGTTGTTGCTGCCCAAAAAGTACAGCCTGGGCTGCTCGGCGAAGGCACGTCCGTGCGACGGCAGCGTGCGGGACTCAGGGGACAGCGGATGAACGGTCGCCGAAGGCGTGGGCGTCGGGTTCACCGGCGCTGACGTCGGGCCGATTACCGGCGGAACCTTGGCGTCCTGCCGAAGGGCGATGGCCAGCGGGATCACCAGCAGCGCCAGGACAATCGCGGCCACGGCGGCCCGCCGGGCGTTGCGCCGCTTGCGAACCCCCGCCACGGTCTGTGCCACGCCGGGGGCCTGGATGGCGCTGGCGGTGGCCCTTTCCCAGACCGGCGCCTGCTTCTCCACAAAGTACTCGGCCAGCTGGGACCGGCCCCGCGACAGCCACGACCGCACGGTGCCTTCGGCAACCCCTTGCTGCTCAGCGATTTCGGCCGTCGACAGGTGAGCCAGATGGTGCAACACGACGGCGAGCCGGTGGTTGGGCGGCAGGGTGGCCAGCGCTCGCGACAGCGCGACACGTTCCGGCCCCGGCCCCTCGACATGCTCTATCCGCTCCCGCTTCAGGTGGCGCATCGCGACCTGCAAGTGGCGCAGCCGGCTGGTGGCCAGGTTCCAGGCCACCCTGCGCACCCAGCCCGCGGCATCGCCGTAGGCGCTGACCTTGTTCCAGTGATCCAGCGCGCGGCAGAACGCTTCCTGGGTAAGGTCCTGCGCCTCGGCGTGATCGTCCAGATATGCCGAGAGTTGTCCCGCTATGCGGTGAAAGTGCGTCGAGTAGAACTCGGCGAACTCGCCCGTATCCACCTGCGTCATGCCTTCTCCTGTCGCGTGTCCGAACTGGCACGCGCTCGGGCCGGCCTTTGTTGCATCGGTTGAGCCTGTAGTTTGCCGAGCCATCGCTTAGCGATCAAGCCCCGCGGGGTACCGCCCTAAATGAACACGCCCTCGACATAGGAGGAAGCAATGGACATAGGTGCCGCCGTGGCCGACATGTGGCGCACAGTGATCGTCTTCATTCCCAAGGCGGTCGCTTTTGTAGCGATTCTTGTCATCGGGTGGCTGGTGGCCAGATTCCTGCGCAAGTGGGTCGACCGGCTCCTGGAACGGGTGGGCTTCGACCGGGCCGTGCAACGCGGCGGCCTTCGGCGCTGGCTTGCCGGCGGAAAGTACGACGCGTCAGGCATCGTCGCCACCCTCGTCTACTACGCCGTCCTGCTTTTCACCCTCCAGCTGGCCTTCGGGCTGTGGGGCCCCAACCCGGTGTCCGACCTCATTCAAGGCGTGATCGCCTGGCTGCCCAAGGCATTGGTCGCGATCGTCATCATCGTGGTCGCCGCGGCGCTCGCGTCGGCGGTCAAGGACGTGGTCAGCTCCGCACTGGCCGGGCTGTCCTACGGTCGGTTGCTGGCCAGCCTGGCCAGCTTCTTCATCATCGGCCTCGGCATCATCGCGGCGCTCAACCAGGTCGGCATCGCCACCACGGTCACCATGCCGGTGCTGATCGCCGTCCTGGCCACCGTCGCCGGAATCCTCATCGTCGGCGTGGGTGGCGGCATGATCCGCCCGATGCAGCAGCGCTGGGAGCGGTGGCTGGGCCGCGCCGAGCAGGAATCGGAAAACCTCAAGGAGCACATCCAGGCCCACGCCGCCGGCCGCCGCGACGCCATCGCCGCCGCGGAAGCGCAAGCGCAGGCGGAAGCGGCCCGTGTCCGGGCCGAGTCGGCCAGCGCCGACGAGACCCAGCTGGTCCCGGTGGCAGCGGTCACCGGCACAGCCCGCCCGGTCAACAGCAGCGTCCAAACCCAGAAGCTGCCCCGAATCACCGACCAGTCCGCACCTTCACAACCCGCGCAAGCGGTCCAGGCATCGCCACCGGTCCGGCCCGCGCAGCCACCGCAACCCGCGCAGCCACCGAAAGCAGCCCAGCCGCCGCAAGCTGCGCAGCCGGTCCAAGCCTCCCAACCGGTGCGGCCCGCGCAGCCGCCGCAAGCTACGGAGCCGACACAGGCTACGCAGCCGGCTCCGTCGGAGCGCCCGACCGAGCGAACCCGGGCACCGAAACAGGTCGAGCCCGCCGATCCCGGCAACGACCAATAACAGCAACCGATCCAGCGCGGCCGGGCATGCCTGCCCGGCCGCGTTGAGGTGATGACTAGCGGCCGACCAGGACTAGCTGGGTGGAGTTGTCGGGCAGACCGGCCAGGGCGACTCGGCTGCCTCGGGCGGGGGTGGTGGTGCCCTGGCCGGGCAGGCTGTTGAATTCGGTCCACGAGCCGTTGCCGGCCCGTACCCGGTGGTAGATGGCGTCGTCGGCACCGACGATGACCACCTGGGCGGTGCCGTTGGGCAGGCCGGCGATGGTGACGTCCTTGGCGACCGCGGGGCTTGTCGTGCCGACGCCGTTGAGCGGGGCGAACGGGGTCCAGCTGCCGGAGGCCAGGCGCACGCGGTGGTGCAGCTGCCCGCCCCCGCCCGCGATGACGACTTGGGCGGAACCGTCGGGCAGGGCGGCGATCGCCACGGCGCTGCCCTGTGCGGTGGCGCCGGTGCCGTTGCCGTTGAGGGGCTGGAATTCGGTCCAGACCCCGCTGGTCTGCCGGAGCCGGTGGTAGATGCCGTTGTCCATGCCGACGATGAGCACCTGCGCGGTGTTGTCGGGCTGGCCGCTGATGGCGACGTCCCTGGCGCCGGCCGGCGTGGTGGTGCCGAAACCGTTGAGGCGGCCGAATTCTGTCCAGGCGCCGTTGGCTTGGCGGACGCGGTGGTAGACGGTGTCGTCCGCGCCGACCAAGACCAGCTGGGCCGAGCCGTTGGGCAGTCCGCAGATGGCCACCCGCTTGCCCTGGGCCGGGGAGGTGGTGCCCATGCCGTTGAGCGGCTGGAATTCTGTCCAGGTGCCGTTGGCTTGGCGGACCCGGTGGTAGAGGCGATCGTCGGCGCCGATGATGGCGACCTGGGCGGAGCCGTCGGGCAACCCGGCCACGGCCATGTCTTTAGCGTTGCCGGGCAACGAGGTCTGGAAACCGTTCAGCGGCCGGAAACCTGTCCAGCTGCCGGAGGCGGCGCGCAGCTGGTGGTACATCGGGCCGGAGGTTCCGGCGGGCGGAGCCGGGTTGTTCGCGATGTACTCCAGCGGATTGATCCGCACCCCGGCGGGATTAATCATGTGCCAGTGCACGTGCGGGCCGGTCGAGCTGCCCGAGCCGGGTGCGCCGGCGGCCCCGCCGGAGAGCCCGACGATGGCGCCCGCCCCGACGCCGGTTCCGTTGGCGAGCAAGAACTGTGACAGGTGAAGGTATTGACTGCGGTATCCCTCGGCGTGGCTGATGGTGACGGTGTGCCCGCCCGTGCCGTTGAACGGGGTGTTGGTCACGGTGCCCGCCCCGCACGCGGGCAGCCCGGTGCCTACCGGCATCGCGAAGTCGATGCCGCCCAGCGAGCCGCGGGCCAGGTGTTCCTGCCACCCATCGGTGATCGGGTACCCGGCGAATGGGTTGTAGATGGCGGGCCCGGCAAACGCTGGGGCGGGCAGCAGAAGGCCGCCGGCGGACAGACCGGTGACCGCCGCCGCGCCACGGATGAGGGTTCTCCTGGTGACTGGCATGCGTGCACGGTAGGGGCGGCGAACCCGCAGATACAACTACGCATTTCTACGTATCGACGAATGCATCGTCATGGTGTAGGGAGTCAGCTTCTGGCCGGAATGAAGCCGTCCAGGATGATCTGGAGCTCGTCGCGGTCGGCGTCCCACGTCGCGGCCGGGGTGCGCCAGTAGATCGAATAGGCCTGGTCCGGCGCGGTGATGAAGCCCCGGTTGAGCACGTGCACCGGGGTGTTGCCAAGGGTGTAGGTGAACTCCCAATCCGCGGCTTTGTCCCAATAGGACACAGGCTCCAGTCGGATGCGCTGGTAGTTGCGATATCCGTTGCGCCGCGCGGCCTCGTTGTTGCGCCAGTCCTGCACCGGGTCCGGCTTCGGGGTGCGGGACTGCTCGATGAGCAGCAGCCGCCCGGTCGCCTTGTCCTGCCATTGGGCTCGCCCGTCGCCGTCCCGGCTGAACTGCCAGCCGTCGGGAACGGGCACCTTGAAGCCGTTCCCGTCGTCGCGCCATTGCCAGCCGGCCGGGAGCTGGAAGCCGGTGGGTGCGGGCTTGACCGACGGCTGCACCGATTGGTTGGCCGAGGGCTGGGCCGACGGCGACGATGCCGCGCCCTGGTCGCGTGACGAGGAGCGGTCCAGCAGGAACAGCACCACAGCACCCAGCGCCAGCAACAAAACCAAGGCCCACAACCATTTTCGGCTGGTACCAGGCGAAGCCCGCCGCGGCGGCGAGGTGGGCAGCGCCCGGGTGGCTTTCGCCCTGGGCGGCGCCATCGCCTCGCGCAGCATCCGCTGCGCCGTGGCCGAGTCCAGACGCCGGCCCGGATTCTTCTCCAGCAGCCCCATCAACACCGGTGTCAGCGGCCCGGACCGGCGCGGCGGCGGGATCGGCTCGGTGGCCAGCGCGGTCAGCGTCTCCATCGTCGAGGCCCGGCCGAACGGCGGCTTGCCTTCCGTTGCCGCGTAAAGGGTGGCGCCCAGCGACCACAGGTCGGAGGCTTTGCTGGTCTTGCCGTCGCGCGCGCGTTCCGGGGCGAGGTAGGCCGGTGACCCGATCAGCAAACCTGTCCGGGTCACGAACGGGTCGCCGGGCATGGTGGCGATGCCGAAGTCGGTCAGCACCGCCCGGCCGTCCTGGGTCAGCAAAACGTTGCCGGGCTTGACATCGCGGTGCACCACGCCCACCTCGTGCGCGGCGCTGAGCGCCTGCAGGATCTCCAGCCCGATCCCCGCCACCCGCTGCGGGGACAGGTCGTCGCCGTCGGACATGGCTTCATGCAACGACTTGCCCGGCAGGTACTCCATCACGATCCACGGATCGCCCTTGCCCACCTCGACCACGTCGAAGACCCTTACCACATGGGGGTGGTTCAGCTGGGCCACCGCCCGCGCCTCGCGCATCGAGCGGGCCTGCATCTCGCCGCGTTCCGCCGTGGTCAGGCCCGGCGGCGGCACGAGTTCCTTGATGGCCACATCACGGTTGAGCACCTCGTCGCGGGCACGCCAGACCCGCCCCATGCCCCCCTGACCCAGCGGGTGCAGCAGGCGGTAACGGTCGGCGACGAGCAGCGACTGTGCCGTGGACACGATTATCGGGTACCCAAAGAAGCCAAAGCTCACACAGCGCGGTGCCGGCCGGCCCCGGGCGGCTCGTCGTCATAGGCCTCGACCACCGAGCCGAGCTCCTCATCGGTGAGTTCGTCGCGTTCCTCACCTATGGCCAGGCGCATGTTCTCGATCTCCTCTTCGGCGGAGGGAAGCCGCCACTTCGTGGGCCACGGGTTGGGCAGGTGACCCTCCCGAATCGCCTGCCGCGCTTGACGTGTGTTGCGGTACGACAGCGGGATGGTGCTGAACGGCAGGCGCTGACCCGTGCTACGGGAACGGACCCGGCCCGGCCGCACGAACGGCCTCGGGCCAGGCCCGTTTTCGATCCACCAGCGCAAGGTCACCTCGAGGTTGCCGAACGGATGCATGATCACGACGAGGATGTCGTCCAGATCAAGGCCTTCCGCCGGTGATGGCATGGCCCCCAATATAGGCGAACTTCGCTGGCTGTCTAGCGCTTGATGCCCACGCCACCAAACTCGGTGACGATGGTGGTGTCATTGCCGTCCGGCCGCCATTGCGAAACCGTCACCACGCCGGGCTCCTGCAGCTCGGTGCCTTCGAAGAAGCGGCCGATCTCCTTGGGGCTGCGGGCGGTGATCGGTGCCGAGCCGCCTTCGTTCCACATGCGCATAGCCTGTGCCACGGCTTCGGCGTGAACTTCCATGGTGGGATGGGAGATCACGAGGTAGCTGCCGGCGGGAACGGCTTGCACGAGCTGGCGCACGATTGCCTGCGCCTGCTCGTCGTCGGTGACGAAGTTCATGATGCCGAGCAGCATGATGGCTACTGGCTGGCCGAAGTCGAGGGTGCGGGCGGCAGCCTCGAGAATCGCGCCAGGGTCGCGGACGTCGGCGTCGATGTAGTCGGTGGCGCCCAGCGCGGTGCTTGTCAGCAGGGCACGGGCGTGGACGAGCACCATCGGGTCGTTGTCCACATATACGATCCGGGCGGCCGGATTGGCCGCCTGAGCGACCTCATGGGTGTTGTTCGCGGTGGGTAGTCCGGTGCCGATGTCGAGGAACTGGCCGATGCCACTGGCACCGGCAAGATGGCGCACGACGCGGCCCAGAAATTCGCGGTTGTAACGAGCCGACTGGACCAGCTCTGGCATGAAGGTGAGCACCTGTTGTGCCGCTTCACGATCGACCGCGAAGTTGTCCTTGCCCCCGAGAAGGTAGTTCCACAGCCGGGCCGAATGGGCCACTGTGGTGTCCAAACGCGATAGAGGATCGCTCGCGCCGGGCATCGTGTCGTTCACGAATGCACCTCGCATTTACGGTGGGTGGGAGTTGGACCAACCTAGGGTAATGGTCGGTTCGAGGGATGGGAATGGTTGTCACTCGTTGAGCTCAGAGGCGATCCGGCGCAGAAGCGCTTCGGTCTGCTCCGGTTGAGCGGCCTCGATACACAGTGTCTCCATGGCCACTGCATATTGATCGATATCGTCTCGCTTGTCGAGGTAGAGCGCGCTGGTGAGCTGTTCGACGTAGACCACGTCGGGCAGCTCCGGCTCGGCGAATCGCAGGATGCTGAAGGCACCGCCGACCGCGGCGTGCCCGCCGACCCGAAAGGGCACGACCTGGATGGTGATGTTGGGCTGAGCAGCCGACTCCACCAGGAACTCGATCTGCTCACGCATCACGGCGGGCCCGCCCATCGGCCGGCGCAACGCCGCCTCGTCGATGACCACCCACAGCTGCGGCGCACTGGGCTGGGTCAGCACCTTCTTACGCGCCATGCGTACGTCGACACGCCGCTCGACCTCCTCATCGGAGGCCCGCGTGTGTCCGTGCCGCACCAGGGTGCGGGCATAGGCGGGGGTCTGCAACAGGCCGGGGACGAATTGGACCTCGTAGTTTCGGATGAGCGAGGCCGCCGCTTCCAGGCCTATATATGGCTGAAACCACGACGGCAGCACGTCGCTGTAGCGGTGCCACCAGCCGGGGGCATTAGCGCTGCGGGCCAGAGCCAGCAGCCGGTCGCGCTCTTCGCCGCCCTCCAGCCCGTAGAGGGTGAGCAGGTCTTCGACGTCGCGTTCCTTGAACCCGACCCGGCCCAGCTCCATCCGGCTGATCTTCGACTCCGAGGCCCGGATCTGCCACCCGGCGTCCTCCCGGGTGACGCCGCGCGACTCCCGCAGACGCCGCAGGTGCGCGCCGAGCACAATGCGCAACACCGTTGGCCCGCCGGTCATCCCGGCTTCTCCGGGCGTCGAAGTCACCCCGTTACCCCCTTTTGATTGCCAAGCATGCCATGATCGGCGCCCGACCGTCCTTATCGGACGGCTTAGATGACCATGTCATCAAACTCGCCGGCCCGTACCCCGAGGACGAACGCCATGATCTCGTCGCGGGTGAACACCAGGGCAGGACCTTCCGGGTCGCGCGAATTGCGCAGCGCGACACCACCCTCGGGCAACTGTGCCAATTCCACGCAGTTCCCGCTCGCATTGCTGCGCCCACTCTTGCGCCAGAGCAGGTCTGACAACGCTGTACCTAGCATGTGCGCCGCCACTTGACCCGTCTCCTTCGTCCTTGACCAGCCATCTGCACGTGCATCCGCGCTTGCATTTGCATCGTGCAGGAGGCATCATAACGCATGTGCATTGGCTGCCCCGTCGTCATTTGGCGGCGCCTTGCCAGCCGACCAGATGATCGGCCGCAGTAGGACCGAGGCTCCACCTCAACCGAATAGCCACCGGTGCCACGGGGCTACAGCGCGGAAAGGGGGAAACAATGGACCCATTCACGATCGCGGCCGGGGCAGCCACCACAGCGTCCATGGTTGCCACCTTCTGGTTCCGAAGCCGGGCCCGGCGCTGCCAGGCCGAATCTGCCTTGCAGCGCAAGGAAAACCAGGCGGAAAGGAACGCGGCTCACCACGACCCGCTGACCGGACTGCTCAACCGGCGCACGTTCTACCAATTCGCCACGGCACAACTGGCCGATCCCCCCGCTCGGTCCTTGGTTGCCGTGCTGGTGAACATGGACGGTTTCACCCGCATCAACACCGCGTATGGGCACCGCGTGGGAGACCAGTTACTGACCTCCCTCGCACGGCGATTCGCCGACTACATCACGGGAAACCTCGTCGCGCGCGTCGACGGGGATGAGTTCGCGGCTCTGCTGCCCTGCTCCGCCGCGCCGGGAGGGGGCGTCTATCCGGACGCCCGCTCCCTGTCCCGGCTCATGGCCGCCCCCATCTGGGCCGGGGGACATTATCTGCAGGTCACCGCCTCCGTGGGCCTTGCCACGGTGACCGGCCCGGCCGACGTCGATGACGTCATGTGCCGGGCCGCGGTGGCCATGCGGAGCGCGAAAGCCGCTGCCCGCACCAGACCTGCCCCACCGACCATGACGATTCATGGAACCAGCTTCCGGTACCCGGCGCCGAGCCGAGTCAATGCGCACATCCTCCCCAGGCGCCGCCGGCGCCGGGTCCGGAGCTTCCGCGTCCGCCTCTCCGCCGGCAGAACCTAAGGCGGGCAGGGTCTTCCTTCACCCTAGGGAGGAACCGTGATCCTACTTTCCGTCGCCTCAGGCGAAGAGGTCATGGAGACCATCAGCCGCAAGCTCGAGGAACTCGACATCCTCGACGGCGCGATCGTCTCTCTCATCGGCGCTGTGGAGGGATGCGCCATCAGCACGATGGCCATGGACGACGCCACCAGCGACATCATCATCGAGTACCCGCAGCCGCTGGAGTTCTCCGGCACCGGAGAGATCGTCGACGGCAAGGTGCACCTGCACGTGGTGTGCGGGGCCGAGGGCAACCAGACCGTCTCCGGTCACCTGCACTGGGCCAACGTCAAGAACTTCTACGTCAACGCCTACGTGCTGCCGCTGACACATAGGTAACTTGCCCGATGTGCTAAGCGGCCATCACCGGCAGGCTCGAGCGCATGAGCACCTATGAGCTGTCCACACGGGCCGCGGAGTTCTACGAGTCCACCTTTGTCCCGGCGCTGTTTCGGCGATGGGCCGAACACCTTGTCGCGCAAGCGGATCCGGCGCAGGGCGACAACGTGCTCGACGTCGCCTGCGGCACCGGGATCGTGGCCCGCACGGCCGCCGCGGGTGGCGCGTCGGCAACCGGAGTGGACCTCAATCCGGCCATGCTGAGCGTGGCCAAGCGCCTTGCCCCGAGCCTGAACTGGGTTCAAGGCGACGCGGCCGCGCTGCCTTTTGCCGAGGATTCCTTTGACTTGGTACTGAGTCAAGCCGCCATGATGTTCTTCCCCGACCGCGTCGGCGCCCTGGCCCAGATGCGCCGGGTGGCCAAGCCCGGCGCGCGGGTGCTGATCCAGGTCCCGGGCAGGCTCACGCACAGCCCCGGCTACGCCGCGCTCGCCGACGTGGTGAGCCGGCACGCCGGTCCCGAGGCGGTGGAGCTGATCGCCTCCTACTTCGCCGCGGGCGACCCCGATCAGCTGACCGCACAGGCCGAACAGGCCGGGCTGACCGTCACCGGCGCGGGCAACTGGATGAGCGCCACCCGCCTGCCCGGCCTGCAAAGCTTCCTCGACGTCGAGCTGCTGCCGATCGCCGAGCGCGTCGACGATGACGTGCGGGCGCGGATAGTGGAGGACTGCCGAATCTCCTTGGCGCCCTTCATCTCCGGCGAAGGCATCGCCGCCCCGATCGAGGTGCTGCTGCTGACCGCGCGGGCGTGAGCCGAGGTGATCAGCTGGTCAGCGTCGCCGTGGCCGATCCGCCGAAGTTGCTGCGCACGGTGATGACCTGTGGATTGGTCACCCAGCCGCGCTGGTCGGAATAGCGCCCACCGCCGTTGTTGGTCAGGGTGAACATGAACCCGCCCGACTGGGTGAACACGGACAGGATCGCGTTCGGGTTGGTGCTGGTGGCTTCGATGGTGAGCAGGCCCCGCTTCCACCTGGCCTTCGTGATCGCCACCCGGTCCGCGGGGGCCGGCGCCCCGGGGGTCAAGGTGATCGTCGTGGTGCGCGTGATGGCGAACCAGCTGGCGGTGATCGAAACCGTGGTGTTCGCGGCTACCGCGGCGGTGGTCACCGGGAACGCGCCGGTGGACGCGCCGCCGTTGACAACGGTCTCCGACGGGACCCCGACCAGGGCCGGGTTGCTGGACGAAAGCTGAACGACCGCACCGTTGGTGGCGCCGGTGAAGGTCACCGTGCCGGTCGCCGCGCTGCCGCCGGTGAGGGTCGACGGGGTCACCGACACCGCCGACAGCGATGGTCCCGGCGGCGTCGCCGCGTTGACGGAAAGATTGGCCTGGCGCGGAACATTCTGGATGGCGGCGGTGATCTGCACGATGGTCGGCGGCGCGGCGGCGTTCGTCGTGATCGTGAACGTGACGGTCCCCTGCCCGGCGGGCGCGACGACCGACGGCGGCACCGAGGCGACACCGGGATCGCTGCTGAAGAGCAGAACCGTGGTGGGGGTCGCATCCAGCGGGATCAGCGTGACCGTCCCGAGCGCGGAGGCGCCGTCGCGGACCTGTGACGGCGAGACGGACAGGGCCGAAATGATGCCCTGGGCCTGGGCACCGGCCGGGGCCAGGAAGACTGCGGCCAAGGTCGATACCATGGCGAGAACGGCAACGCGTCGCATAAAACTGCCCACGAAGGAAAGCCGGGAACGGTTCAGACCTAATAGGTCAGCCCGAACCCGAGAGGGAACAGCACCGCTTTGCCGTCGCCGGTGTTGGCCGGCTGCCCGCCGTCGACGGGCCAGGCCACCGGCAGCTTGCCGGTCGGGGAGACGCGTCCGAACAGCACATCGGCGACACCGGCGCCCTCCGAGCCGGGCAGCCATCCGGCCACCAGCGCGTCCCAGCCGGGCAGGTGGGCGGCCACGTCCATGGGCCTCCCGGAGATGAGCACCACGATCACCGGTACCCCGGAAGCCTTCAGCGAAGCCAGAACAGCGACATCGCCCGGGTCGAGCCGGACACCTTCCGGGCGGTCGCCCTGATATTCGGCGTAGGGCAACTCGCCGATCACCGCGATCGCGGCACTGTAGCTGCGGTCTATACCGGCACCGTCGGCGGCGAAGGTGATCTGCGCGCCGGGGCCGGCCACCTCGCGGATGCCTTGCAGCACACTGGTCGCGCCCGGCACCGGGCCCGGCCCGCCCTGCCAGGAAAGCGTCCAGCCGCCGCTGGAGTTGCCCGTGTTGTCGGCGCTGCGCCCGGCGACGAAAAGCTTGCCCGCGCGCGGCTTGAGCGGCAGCACGCCGGAGTTCTTGAGCAGCACCTGCGATTTGGCGACGGCTTCGCGGGCCAGCGCGCGATGCGCGGCGCCACCGAAGGTGTCGGTGTTACGCCCGGTCTTGACCTGCTCGAAAAGCTGGTACTCGATCTTCTTGGTGAGGATGCGCCGGTTGGCGTCGTCGATGCGGGCCATCGTCACCCGTCCCGCGTCGACCTCCTCCTTGAGCAGGCGCAGGAATTCGCCCCACTGCTGCGGCACCATCGCCATGTCGATGCCGGCATTGATCGCCGTGCGCACGTCCACAGCGGACAGTCCCTTCACCCCGTCGATCTGATCCATCCCGTTCCAGTCCGAGACCACGAACCCGCCGAACTTGAGCTCGTCCTTGAGCACCTTGGTGATCAGCTGCTCGCTGCCGTGCACCTTGTCGCCGTTCCAGCTGGAGAACGAGACCATCACCGAGGCGACATCGCGTTTGACGGCCGCCTCGAACGGCGGCAGGTGGATCGCGCGCAGCTGCTCCAGGCTCAGCTGCGTGTCGCCCTGATCCTTGCCGCCGGTCGTTCCGCCGTCGCCCAGGTAGTGCTTCGCCGTCGCCATCACCTGCTGGCTCTGGATTCCGGTGATGATGCCCGACATCGACGCCACCACCGCCGGGTCTTCGCTGAACGACTCGTAGGTGCGCCCCCACCGGTCGTCGCGGGCCACGCACAGGCACGGCGCGAAGGTCCAGTGCACACCGGTTTCGGCGACCTCCTGCGCGACGGCCTGGCCTATCCGGATCACCAGGTCGGCGTCGCGGGTCGCGCCCAGCCCGATGTTGTGCGGGAACACGGTCGCCCCGGCGACGTTGTTGTGCCCGTGCACCGCGTCGGCGCCATAAAGGAACGGGATTCCCAGCGGGGTCGCCAGCGCCGCCCGCTGATAGGCGTCGACCATCGCCACCCAGCCGCCGCGGTCGTTGGGCCGGGGCACCGAACCGCCGCCGGACAGCACCGACCCGATCCGGAACTCGGTGACCTCGGAAGGGGTGATCGAACCCCGCTCGGCCTGGGTCATCTGGCCCAGCTTGTCGGCCAGGCTCATCCTCGACATCAGGTCTGCCACGCGCTGGGCCACCGGAAGCGACGCGTCGCGGTAGGGCGCTTGCGCCGTGTCCTGCGGCGGCTGGTCGTCACACGACGCCGCGGCGGTGAACAGCAGGACCAGTACCAGCAAGTATTTCGATATCATGGGCACGTCCATACGTCGAAGCCCAGTTTGACACCGGGAGTTTTCGTCATCCATCGACTCTTCCCAATGCCAACGACACTCGGTGGTGTGCCGTCCGGGTAGTGAATTGGCCCACGGGCTTGCAGCGTGTCGACGTCGACGAGCCAGTGTTCCACTTCGGTCGCGCGGATGCCGCTGATGCTGGCGATGCCGGTGGCCACGACGATGGTGCGCTCGTCGACCGCCCCGATCTCCTTGGCCTCCCAGCGAACGACGTCCTTGTCCTCGTGTGCGGAGTGCTGCATGGCCAGCAGCGTGCCGATGACCTTCGTGTCGTCGAACCGGTGCAGGCTCAGCTCTTCTTCGGCGCTGTGACCGATGGTGGCGTAGGTGCGCCCGGACGGGAGGATGCCGATGAGCATCTCGTCGTCCTGCCCGATGTGTTCGGCCTGCAGCCGGCCGTCTTTGAGCTGTCCTAACCAGATCACCGACCCGTCCTGACCCTCGCCCACGTTGAGCGCCATCCGCGACGGGTCCGGGTGCGGAAACTGAAATGACCCACCCGCATCGGTATCGGTGGCGATCCGGCCGAGCACACCTGCGTCGGCGGCATCCACGACAAGCCATTGCTCGTGACCGCCCCACGGGTCGTGATCGGAGGGCAGCTCATCGCCGGGCAAAGGACCTCGCAAATGCAGCCAGACCGTCCGGCCATCGCCGGACACCCGGGCCGAGCCGCTCTCCGGATGCCGATGATCACGGTCGTCGGCATATTCCGCATAGCTGCCGTGCTGCGCCAGGCACGACCCTTCCCAGCAGGAGTGCCTTACCTCCCAACGCATCCCGCCGCCGGCGTCGACGGCTTGCACCGCATGCACGCCGCTGAAGACGGCGAAGCTCAAGTCGGGGCTGGCCGAGCTGGTGCCCACCCGCCACGGCCACGGCGCCGCAAACACCGTGGCGTCGGTCTCACCGTCGATGGCCCGGTCGAGGTCATAGGCGAACAGCTGCGTGTCGGTGCGGGCCAGCACCAGAACACGATCTGGCCAGCACTGCACCGAAAGCCGAACATCCTCGTCAGGCGGGGCAAGGGCGACCGAGGCGAGGAGGCGGGCCGGGGTGCTCACCCGAGCATGGTCTCATGTGGGCGGTCTTCGCGCGGGGTACGATCCGCGGATGCGTTTTCGCGGCGATCGGCCCCGCATCGGCCAGGTGGCGCAGCTCGCCGGGGTCAGCGCCACCACCGTGTCGCACGCGCTCAACGGAAGGCGGCCAGTGTCGGAGGCGACACGGCAGCGCATCCTGGACGCGATCGACCAGCTGGGGTACAGGCCCAACGTGGTCGCCCGGGGGCTGCGCGCGGGGCGCAGCATGACGATCGGGCTGGTGATCCCGGACATCACCAACCCGTTCTATCCGTTGCTGGCGCGCGGGTTGCAGGACGTGCTGGGCCCGGCGGGCTATGACGAGATAATCACGAACACCAATGGCGATCGTGACCTGGAACGCGCCGCGCTGGACAAGATGATTTCGCGCCAGGTCGACGCCGTGGCCTTCGCCGTGTTCGACACCCACGCCGAGGATCTGCAGCCGGTCATCGAGGCGGGGATTCCGGTGCTGCGCTTGGGCGGGCGGCTGGCTCAGCGGGGCGTGGATCTGCTGCACACCGACGATGAGGGCGCCGCGGCCGAGGCAACCCGGTACCTGATCGGGCGCGGCTACCGGCGCATCGCGTTCATCTGCGGGCCCGCCGCGCAGGGCCCGGCTGCGGAAAGGGTGGCCGGATACCGTGTGGCGCTGGGCAAGCCCGGCATCGTCGAGCACACCGAATTCAGCCGGGCCGGTGGCGCGCAGGGCATGCTGCGCCTGCTGGAGCGCAGGCACGTGCCGGATGCGGTGCTCTGCGCCAACGACATGATGGCGATCGGAGCGCTGGACGTGGCCCGGCAGCACGCCATCGAGGTGCCCGATCAGCTGGCCGTGATGGGTTTTGACGACATCGAGGCGGCGAGCCTGATCTCGCCCCAATTGACTACGATGGCCAACCCGGCCCGCGAGATCGGCCGGGCGGCCGGCGGGCTGCTGCTGGATAGGTTGTCGGGCAACGAAACCGGCCCGCCCCGGGAGATCGTGGTCCCGGCCCGGCTGGTGGCCCGTCAGTCTGCTTAGGACAAAGACCGCTCTTGACTTCGGCCCGGTTACGGGTAGATTGCGGGGCACCAAGTCTTAACGATTTGCTAACCCCGAGTCCAGGCCGCTCACTGGGCTGTCGCGAAGGAGAGCAGACCCGTGAACGGACCCAGAGCGCGCGCTATCGCCGTTGCCGCAACGATCGCGCTGGCGCTGAGCACGACCGCCTGTAGCGACGACGACCCGGCGTCAGCGACCCCCACCCTGGAAATGTGGACCTTCAAACGCACCCATGTGGCGGCGCTGCAAGAGGTTGCCACCGCCTTCAAAACCAAGACAGGCATCACCGTAAATATTCAGGCATTCACACCTGATGACGTCTTTACGGCGAAGATTCAGAGCGCGGCACAAACCAAGGACCTACCCGACGTGCTCGAGCTGCACGCCGGCGGCGAGGACATGCGAGTGGGCGGAGCGGGCCTGCTCGCTGACCTTGCCGGCGACTTCGCCGGGCCGGGCCTGGACAGATTCCTCACCACGACCCGGCAGGCCGGCCTGGTCACCGAGGAACGCAAGGCCAAGACCGAGGAACTCAAGGATGCCAAGGTGGGCACGCTCTACAGCGTCCCGTTCACGGCCGGGACCTTCGGCATCGTCTACGGCAACCGGGAAAAGATGCAAGCGGCCGGGCTCAACCCGGACTCCCCGCCCAAGACGTGGGAGCAGTTCCTCAGCTACCTGCAGGCCACCACAAAGGTTGACGCCAAACAGGGCGGGCTTTCGCTGGGGCTCAAGGTGAGCCAGACCGGCTTCAACTGGATCTACGAGCAGCTCGCCTTCGCCTACCTGGGCGAAGCCCGCTTCCAGGCGCTGTTCGCCAAGGACGGCCAGCGGTTCGCCGCCCCCGACGCGGTGAAAACCCTTGAGCTGTATAGCCAGCTGACACCCTATTGGATCCCTGGGGTGTCAGCGCTGGGCATCGACGAGGCGGATGTGGCCTTCGCGCAGGGCAAGTCGGCGTTCAACGTGGGCGGCACCTTCACCATGGCGTTCCTGGCCCAGAACGGCATGACGCCGGAGAAGATGGTCACCTTCCCGATCCCGCCGCCGGCTGGTGGCAAGGTCAGCGACCTTCGCCTGGCCGCGCTCGCGCTCACCGGGCTGTCGGTCACCTCCACCACCAAGGACAAAGCGGCGGCGGTGAAGTGGGTCGACTTCCTCAGCTCGGCCGAGGGCGCGGCGATCTTCGCGAAGTCGTCGCTGGACCTTCCCGCCACCGATCTGGGCGCGCAGGCGCAAGCCCTGCTCGGGCCGAAACTTGCTGCGCTGCAACAGTATTTCACCGGCCCGAAGGAGTCGACCTACGACGCGGCCAACCGCTCGTTCCGGCCACCGGACTACGACGAGGTTCCCGTCGGCACCGCGCTGCTGAAACTGTCCCCACTCAAGGAGGCCGGCGCGGCGGCGACCGGTGCCCAGCTCGACAGCGTCATCGCCGCCATGTGGGTCAAAAAGTAGTGTCTACAAACCAGCGCCGCCGTCAGTGGGTGACCGGCTATGCCTTCGTCGCCCCGGCGGTGGCGCTGTTCCTCGTCATGGGGCTCTACACGATCGGCTACAGCTTCACCTTGAGCTTCGCGAAGTGGAACGGCTTTACCGAGCATTGGCAGTGGGTCGGCCTGGACAACTATCTGGACCTGCTTTTCAGCGACCCGCGGCGCGCCCCGGAGGTGCACAACGCGGCCGGCCACACGGCGGTCACCATGGTCGCCGTGCCGCTGGGCACGGTCGTGGTGGCGCTGCCGCTGGCGGTGCTGCTCAACTCGATCCGCCGCCTGCGGGCAGTGCTGCGCTCCATCTTCTTTCTGCCGTACGTGACCACGGGCATCGCGGTCTATTACGCGTGGCGTTACGTCCTGGAGCCGGACGGCGCGATCAACCTGATGCTTCGCTCGCTCGGGCTGGGCAGCCTGTCGCGGCCGCAGGGCTTTCTGGCCGACCCGGCAACGGCACTGCCCACCCTGCTGGTGATCATGATCTGGGGCAGCGTGCCGATCGCGATGCTGCTCTACCTTTCCGGGCTGCAGGCCATCGATCCGCAGATCGTCGAGGCGGCCCAGGTCGACGGCGCGGGCGCGGTGCGCACCCTGCGCCACATCACCTGGCCGCTGCTGGTGCCGATCACCGCGGCCGTCGTGCTGCTCGGCATGCGCGACACCATGCAGGGTTTTCAAACCTTCCTGCTCATGACCAACGGTGGCCCGGGTGGACACACCGATGTGCTCGGGCTTCGCACCTACCACCTGGCCTTCTTCCAGAGCCTGTCCCCCACCCTCGGCCTGGCCAGCGCCCTGGGCTGGCTGATTCTGCTGGCGGCGCTCGCGCTGACCGTGCTCAACGCCCGCCTGCTGCGAGCCCAGCGATGAGACGCGCGACAGCGGGCGAAGCCGCTGGGAGACGCGCGAGGCAACGGCTCACGGTGGGCAGGGCCATCGCCTATCTCGCCTTGGCTTTCTATGCCGCGATCAGCCTCTACCCCTTCGCGTGGATGGTTTCCGGCGCGTTCAAGAGCAGGCTGGAGATTCTCGCCGGCGGGCACCTGATCCCCCGCGATCCGACGTGGACCACGCTGGCCCAGACCTGGAACCGGCTGAACTTCTTCGACTACTTCCTCAACAGTGTCAAGGTGACCGGCCTCACCGTGCTCGGCGTGGTGGCCATCTACAGCCTGGCCTCCTACGCGTTCGCGGTGCTGGACTTTCCGGGCCGCCGTTTTCTGCACCGGTTCTTCATCGCCCTGCTTTTCGTGCCGGGCATCACCGTGCTGTTGCCACTGGTTCTTCTCGAAAACGAGCTTGGCATTCTGGGTACCCACCAAGGCTTGATCTTGCCCTTTGTCAACGGAACCGCGCCGCTGAGTGTGCTGCTGCTGACCAACGCCTTCCGCACCGTGCCGCGGGAGCTGCGCGACGCCGCCCGGGTCGACGGCGCGACCGAGGCCAGGATCTTCTGGGGCGTCTACCTGCCGCTGAACCGGCCCATCCTCATCACCATCGCGGTCCTGACCGCAGTGCCGACGTGGAACGAGTATGTGCTGAGCCGGGTGTCCCTCAACGATGAGTCGCGCTATACGCTGCCCTTGGCACTGGAGGCACTAGCTTCGGAAAATGTGCCGCAGTACCACGAGATCATGGCCGGATCGTTAATACTCGTCATCCCGGTCATAGTCCTATTCTTTGCCCTGCAGCGGTACTTTCTCAGCGGCCTGGCCGGAGCTATCAAGGAGTGACATCTGATGCACGACGACCGGGTCCTCGTCGAAAAGCGCCTCGATCGCGTGCTGCGGGAGCGGATCCGGCCGGCCGTCTACTCGATGACATCCCCGCTGCAGGTCACGGCCTGGCAGGCGCCGGGCGAGCCGGTGCCGTTCGAGGTCGCCCGCGAAGCCGATTTCGTGCCGGTCCAGCCGGGCCAGGCGTGGGGCCCGCCATGGGGCACCACCTGGTTCCGGGTCACCGCCGACGTGCCGCCGCAGTGGGCCGGCCGCCGGGTCGAAGTGGTGCTCGACCTCGGGTTCGCCGCGGATCGTCCGGGCTTCCAGTGCGAGGGCCTGGCCTACACCCCCGACGGCGAGCCCATCAAGGGCCTGCATCCGCGCAACTGGTGGCTGCCGGTGACCGGCGCCTCGGTCGACTACCTCGTTGAGGCAGCGTCGAATCCGCTGATCAGCCACACCGCCGGGGTGACCCCGCTCGGCGACAAGGCGACCGCGGGAAGCGAGCCGCTCTACCGCCTGGGCCGCATGGAGCTGGCGGTGCTGGAGCCGCAGGTGTGGGAGCTGGTGCAAGACCTGGAGGTGCTCGACTCCCTGATGCGCAGCCTCGGCCTGCACGAGCCGCGCCGGTTCGACATCCTGCGGGCCATCGAGTCCGCCCTCGATTGTCTTGACCTGCAAAACATCCCGGGCACGGCCAAGGCCGCGCGCGGGCGGCTGGCCCCGGCCCTGCGCAAGCCCGCGTATCCCAGCGCCCACAAGCTTTCCGCGATCGGTCACGCCCACATCGACAGCGCGTGGCTGTGGCCGCAGCGCGAGACGATCCGCAAGGTTGCCCGCACCGCCGCCAACGTGACCACGTTGATGGAGCTGCATCCGGACTTCAAGTTCGCGATGAGCCAGGCCCAGCAGCTGGCCTGGATCAAGGAGCACTATCCGCACGTCTACACGCGCGTGGCCAAGCACGTGGCCTCGGGGCAGTTCGTGCCGGTCGGCGGGATGTGGGTGGAGTCCGACACCAACCTGCCCGGCGGCGAGGCGCTGGCCCGCCAGTTCGTGCACGGCAAGCGGTTCTTCCTGGAGGAGTTCGGCATCGACACCCAGGAGGTGTGGCTGCCCGACTCGTTCGGCTACTCGGCCGCCCTGCCGCAGCTGGTGCTGCTGTCGGGATCGAAGTGGTTCCTCACCCAGAAGATCTCGTGGAACCAGACCAACCGCTTCCCACACCACACCTTCAACTGGGAAGGCATCG
This sequence comes from Rhizocola hellebori, assembly GCF_016862955.1. Taxonomy (GTDB): domain Bacteria; phylum Actinomycetota; class Actinomycetes; order Mycobacteriales; family Micromonosporaceae; genus Rhizocola; species Rhizocola hellebori. The sequence goes on from NZ_BONY01000020.1 coordinate 117,146, forward strand.
ACGGCAGCCGGGTCTTCACCCACTTCCCGCCGGTCGACACCTACAACAGCGACCTGTCCGGCGGCGAGCTGGCCCACGCCGCGGCCAACTTCTCCGACAAGGGCCGCGCGTCGCGTTCCCTGGTCCCGTTCGGCTGGGGCAACGGAGGCGGCGGGCCGACCCGCGAGATGATCGCGCGCGCCCGGCGCACCGCCGACCTGGAGGGCTCGTCGCGGGTGGCGATGGAAAGCCCGCAGGAGTTCTTCTCCGCCGCCCAGGAAGACTATCCACAGCCGCCGGTCTGGGTCGGCGAGCTCTACCTGGAGCTGCATCGGGGCACCTACACCAGCCAGGCCCGGACAAAGCAGGGCAACCGGCGAAGCGAGCACCTGCTGCGCGAAGCCGAGCTGTGGGCGGCGACCGCCACCGTCAACGGCCTGGCCGACTATCCCTACGAGCAGCTCGACCGGCTGTGGAAAACCGTGCTGCTGCACCAGTTCCACGACATCCTGCCGGGCAGCTCGATCGCCTGGGTGCACCGGGAGGCCGAGTCCACCTATGCGGGAGTGCGCGCCGAGCTGGAGAAGCTGATCGCCTCGTCGATCGGCCTGCTCGCCGGTTCCGGCTCCACCCTGCTGGCCTTCGACGCCTCCCCGCGGGCGCTGGCCTCCAGCCTGCACACCGATCCGCTGCCGGCCACCCCGACCCGGCAGGGCACCGATCTCGTGCTGGACAACGGTCTCATCCGCGCCGTGGTCAGCGAGCAGGGGCTGGTGACCTCGCTGGTCGACCAGCGCACCGGCCGTGAGGTGCTCGCCGCGGGCCACCCGGCCAACCTGCTGCAGCTGCACCCCGATCTGCCCAACGCCTGGGACGCCTGGGACGTCGATGCCTTCTACCGCAACCGGTGCACCGACCTGACGATGGTCTCCGACCTGTCCGTACGCGACGGCGGGATAGTCGTCACCCGCCGGTTCGGTTCCTCCGTGGTCAAGCAGCGGATCAGCCTCGCCCAGGGCAGCACCCGGCTCGACTTCGAGACCGAGGTGGACTGGCGCGAGGTCGAGTCGATCCTCAAGGCCGCCTTCCCGCTCGCGGTGCACGCCGACCGGTTCGCCAGCGAGATCCAGTTCGGGCACGTGATGCGGCCGACCCACGTGAACACGTCCTGGGAAGCGGCCAAGTTCGAGACCTGCGCACACCGCTTCGTGCATGTGGCCGAGCCCGGTTTCGGGGTGGCGGTGGTCAACGACTCCACCTACGGCCACGATGTGCGCCGCGACGGCAAGCTCACCACGATCCGGCTGTCGCTGCTGCGCGCCCCGCGCTTCCCCGATCCCCTTACCGACCAAGGCGTACACCGCTTCCGCTACGCCCTCGCGCCGGGGGCCGGCATAGCCGACGCCGTGGCGGAGGGTTACCGGATCAACCTGCCGCCCCGCGTCGTCTTCGGCGACGCGGCCTGCGAAGCGCTGGTGCGCGTGGACAATCCGGCGGTGGTGGTGGAGGCGGTCAAGCTGGCCGACGACCGCTCCGGCGATGTCATCGTGCGGCTCTACGAGTCGCTGGGCGGACGCGCCCGCGCCACGCTCACACCGTCGTTCCCGGTCGACCGGGTGTCCATAGTGGACCTTCTCGAGCGCCCGCTTTCGGACGACACCGGCGCCGCCATGGAGTTCGGGCCGTTCCAGATCCGCACTGTGCGCCTTCACCGCTAACGCTATTGGGCAATACAAGGTTGACTTCCGCCAGCGAACCTTGGCGACTTGTGGTCGCTATGGCCGCCATAAGTCGCCAAGAATAACTTTTGCGCCGGCTCGTCGTGGTCGCTCACCGCACCTCCCGGGCGGCAACGCGACGCTCGTGCCTGGTTGCGCCCTGCCGCCTGCGGCGGGGACCCGCGCCTTGCTCTGGAAAATTGACGATCGCGAGTGTGACTGGTATCTATTTCTTAGTTAAATTAACTAACAGAGGAATTGCCATGCGAACCCTCGCCCGCCTGCTCGTCATGGTCTTGCTCACCGGCATGGCCGCCGCCGTCTCCGTCCCGTCCACCGCCGCCCCTGCCACCTTCGCCCACCCCGGCGTGCTCGTCAGCCGGGGTCAGCTCGACTTCGTTCGCGCCCAGGTCAACGCCAACGCCCAGCCCTGGCGCGCCGCCTACGACCAGATGCTGGCCAGCAGCTACGCCTCGCTGTCGCGCACCCCGCACCCGCGGGCCATCGTCGAGTGCGGCTCGTTCTCCAATCCGAACTTCGGCTGCACCGATGAACGCCAGGATGCGATCGCGGCCTACACCGACGCGCTCGTCTGGTACATCACCCGCGACAGCCGCTACGCGGCCAAGGCCATCGCGCTCATGGACGCCTGGTCGGCCACCATCACCGACCACACCAACTCCAACGCTCCACTGCAGAGCGCCTGGGCCGGATCGGTCTGGCCGCGCGCCGCGGAAATCATCCGCTACACCTATTCCAGCTGGCCCAACGCCGGCCGCTTCGCGACCATGCTGCGCAACGTCTACCTGCCCGAGGTGCGCAACGGCAACACCAACGCCAACGGCAACTGGGAACTGACCATGATGGAGGCTTCCCTGGCCATCTCGGTGTTCCTGGAGGACCGGGCCGCCTACGACGCAGCCATCGCCAAGTTCCGCGCCCGCGTCCCGGCCTTCATCTACCTGACCACCGACGGTGCCTGCCCGCGCGGCCCGGCCGGCAGCAGCATCGACACCTGTGCCGAAATCATCACCTACTGGCACGGCCAGTCCACGTTCATGGACGGCCTGTCCCAGGAGACCTGCCGCGACTTCACCCACACCGGCTACGGCCTGTCGTCGATCTCCCACGTTGCCGAGACCGCCCGCATCCAGGGCCAGGACCTTTACACCGAGCTGCGCGATCGGCTTCGGCACGCGCTGGGGCTGCATGCCCGCTACGAGCTCAATGCCCCACCGTCGTCGCTGTGCGGCGGCACCATCACCCGGGGTCTGGGTCCCACCACCGAGGTCGGCTTCAACGCGCTGAACTTCCGGCTGGGCATCGGCATGTCCAACACCCAGACCTATACCGAAACCCGCCGCCCGCAGGGCACCAACGGCCTGTTCGTCGCCTGGGAAACCCTCACCCACGCCCGGAACCCGAACTGATCGGTTTACTGGCATCCTTGGCCGGTGCCCGCCGAGACCCTGCTGAGCCTGCTCGCCGCTTCCGCGGCTGCGTTCGTGCTGGCCGTGGTCTCGGCGGTGGCCGGCTTCGGCGGCGGGGTGTTGCTGCTGCCCGTGTTCATCGCACTTTTCGGGCAGCGGGTGGCGGTGCCGATGCTCACCCTGACCCAGCTCGCCAGCAACGGCAGCCGGGCCTGGCTCAACCGCGCTGACGTGCGCTGGCCGCTGGTGGGCTGGTTTGCCTTGGGCGCCATGCCTTTCGCGGTCGCCGGGGCGGTGCTGCTGGCCACCGCGCCGTTGAGTTCGCTGAAGCGGGGGCTGGGTTTGTTCCTCATCGCGATGGTGGTGTGGCGGCGAATGAGCCCGCGTCCGCCCCGGCTCGCCGATCGCGGCTTCGCCGTGGTAGGCGCGGCCTCCGGCCTGGGTTCGGCCCTGCTCGGCTCGGTCGGCCCGTTGACCGCCCCGTTCTTCCTGGCCTATGGCCTGACTCGGGCGGCTTATATCGGTACCGAAGCAGCAAGCGCTCTAATCATGCACGTCACCAAAACGGTGGCCTACGCGGGCAACGGCATGCTCACCTCCCGCATCGTCCTGTTTGGAGCCGCGCTGACCCCCGCCACTCTGGCCGGCGCCTGGGTCGGCAAGGCCATCGTCGGCCGGCTCAACGACAAGGTCTTTACCGTGCTCGTCGAGGCCGGGCTGCTCGTCGCCGGAATTCTGTATCTCATCGGCTGGTGATGGGCTAGGGTCGGCCTGACTTTGATCGACACGAGTGAAGAAAGGGGGAGTGCGATGATCACCCGGCAACAATCCGACAAAAGGACATGTAATGCCCGAAGATCTGACCATGCGCCCCATCCGCGGGCGCGACGAACTCGACCTGTTCTGCGGCTTTCCCTACCAGCTCAACCCTGAGCTGGCTGACGACCTCGACGCCGGAAGACGCCGGCCCGAGCTGCTCTGGATGGCCCTGCGCGGCGATCGCCTGGTGGCCCGCGTGGGCTGGTGGGCGAGGCAACGCGATGAGGCACCGCTGTTGCTCGACATCTTCGACTTCGCTGACGACTCCCCCGACGGGATCGACACCGGGGTCCGGCTGCTCGAAACCGCCATCGCCGCAACGATTCCCGACCGCACGAAGCTGCCACAGTTTCTGCGCTTCCTCGATCCGCACTGGCAAGACGACCGGTCACCGAGCACGCGACGCGAAGCCGCATGGCGGCCCTGGAACGCGTTGGCGCTCGGCCTCTGGTGGAACGCCTGCGCCTGGAATGGGCGCCCGGAACCCCGGTGGCGGCGGCGTCGCAACGGCTGGTGTTCAAGCCCGCGGACGACCGAGACGAGTTGCTGCGCTTGCTCACCCTCACCCTGGAGGGCACCCTCGATGCGCACAGCCGCCGCGATCTGACCACCGCGTCTGCGGCCGAGGTAGCGCTGGGGCAACTCGACGGCGAGTTCCCCGGTTACGTGGGGCCGCGTGAGTGGTGGCGCATCGCCTGTCTGCCCGACGGGGAGCCGGTCGGCTTCGTCATCCCGTCGCGCAACAGCTACAACGCCATCATCGCCTACATCGGTGTGGTGCCAGCGCATCGCGGGCACGGCTACATCGACGACATCCTCGCCGAAGGCACCCGGATCCTTGCCTCACAAGATGTTCCACGCATCCGCGCGGCCACCGACGTGGGCAACATCCCGATGGCGAAGGCCTTCGCCCGGGCCGGCTACGCCGTGACCGGACGCCAGGTCGACATGGTCTGGAGTTAATCCGACAGGGCGGCCCGTTCCGATCATGGACGCAGTCGGCTACCTTGTAATGCATGGTACCTGGCCACGCAAGAACCAGCGCACTGCGCAAGGGAACGCTGGAGTTCTGCGTGCTTGCACTGCTGTCCAGCGGCGAGCGCTACGGGGTGGAGCTGGTTCGCGCGCTGGCAGACGTCGACGGCATGGAGATAACCGAGGGCACCCTCTATCCCCTGCTGTCGCGGCTGCGGCGCGACGGACAAGTCACCACCTCCTGGCAGGAGTCGCCGAGCGGGCCGCCCCGCCGCTACTACGGTCTGTCCAATGTGGGCAGACAGGCGTTACACGAATTCAGGGATGAGTGGATCCGCTACCGCGACGCGGTAGACAAACTCCTCGGCACGGCAGGAGCCGCCTCATGATGACCACACACCACCCGATCGTGGCCGAATACCTCCATCGGCTGCACGAAGAGACCGCCGATCTGCCCGTGGAGGAACGTGCCGAGCTGGTGTCCAGCATCGCCGAACACATCACCACCGCGCTCGCCGAAATCACCGACCCGCAGGAGGCCGACATTCAGGCCGTGCTGGACCGCCTAGGCCCTCCGGCCGCGATCGCCACGGAAGCCCGCCGGCAGTCCAGCGGCGCTCCGGTAACCCGCACGCGACCCGGTGCTTTGGAGTGGGGCGGGGTGGCGATGCTGGGCGTCGGCAGCTACCTGCTGCCCATCATCGGCACCGCAGCCGGGCTGGTCATGATTGCCTTGTCGCCGTGGTGGACCGCGCGGCAGAAACTGGCCGCGGCGGCCATCTCACTTACCGGCTTGGTGCTGGTGCCACTGGTGGGCATGGGGTTGTTTCTCGTGTCGTCCAGCACTTACCAGGAGCAGTCGCCCGTCCCCATCGAATCCGTTTTTTCACCCTCACACCGACCGTAGGAGAACCCATGGGCATCGCAATTTTCGTGGTGATTGCCTTCGTGGCCCTGGCCGGCCCGGCGATCGCCGCCGTCATCCTCGCCATCCAGCTACAGCGGCGCAGCAAGGCCTAAGCGGTGCCCTTCACGCTTGCCTTGACGCGGTCTGGGTACCAGGCGGTGAACTTGAACGCGCCCACTATCAGCACGGCCGGGATGACCCAGTTCAGCCAGGCGGAGCCGCCGCGGTCGTGCTGAGCGATCAGGCCGAGCACCGCGCAGGCCGCGAACGTCAGCCCCCACACCAGCGTCAGCGTGCGGTTGACCCGTTTGAACTCGGGCCTCGACCAGAACTGCTGCGGCACCTGCTCGCGGGCGTACTGCTCGGTGAACGGCACAAAAGCCAGCGAACCGAGCACCACCAACGCCAGCACGCCGCTGGAAATCGCCTGCGAATAGTCCTCCAGCCAGATCAGCTGGCTGCGGTCGAGGAACAGCCCGGCGACGACCAGCGCGGCGAAGAACACCACCGAGACGATGTCGAGCAGCTTGACCCGGCCGCGCTCGCGCGACGGGATGAGCAGGATCACGGCGGCGAGCAATGCGCCCCCTGCCGCGTACTCCCATGTGCTCGGCCCGCACACCACCCAAAAGATGATCCAGGGCACGAAGCCCAGGAACGCCTTAGCCCCCACCCGCCAAACTTCTCACATTTCCGCTGGTAGTTCCGCTGGTTAGCCAAACAAGCCGGCACTGTCCAATATCGAGGCCGGGCTCCCAAAGCTCGGCTTGCTCCACTAGCTTCGTGTCAGGGATGAGCGAACGGGGCGTGGGCTGATGCGTGAGGGCTTTCTTTTGGTCGGGCACAACGAGTCCGGACCGATGGCGTCGGCTGAGGTGGGTGACCGGGTGGCCCGGCCCGCGCTTGGGCCGCCCTGGTTCGCGGTGACCCATGACGTGGAGCGGGTGCTGTTCACCGACTGGCCGGCCCGGCTGTTCCGGGTGGGCATGCTGCCCGCGGCCACGCCGGAAGAGCAGGCCAACCTCGACTTCGCCGCCTCCAAAATCCGGGCCGACGCCGGGTACACCCGGGTGCTCGCGGTCGAGGTGCTGCAGGAGCTGCCGGCGTCGGTCCTGTTCGGCCCGCACGGTGAAAGGGTTGCTCCGATAGCCGACGTTGCGGCCACCCTGACGCTGGCCCAGGCGGCCGCGCTGGCCCGGGTCCGCCATCCCGGCGCGGCCATGGCCCGCTCGCGCGTGTGGCGGCGCTGGCTGCAAAGCCGGCCCGGGCGCAGCTCCGATGTGGACGGTGACCACTCGCACACCCTTGACGACGACGGCTCGCCCATCGGTCGCGGGATGGGGCTGCTCTTCGGCTTGGTGTGGAAGGCGGCCAGGGCACGCGGCGGCCCGGACGCCTTCCGCCCCGACCCGCACCCGGCCGACGACGGCGACGAGATCCTCCAGCAGCCCTGGTACGACGCGTCGGCCGCCCTGCTGGACGCGGCCATCGCCGAGGGCGCGCCGAATCTGTTGCAGGACAACGAAGCCGACGTGCTGTGCCAGTCTTGGCGGGCCCACCTGCGCACCCGCCGCACGGCCAGCGTGGTGCTGCACGAGGAACGCACCGACCGCTCGTGGCGCACCCTGACCGCGCGCCTGACCGAGGAAGGCGACCTGCACGTGGAAGGCCAGGACCTCAGCCGGTCGATGGGCGAGTACGAATGGGCCTACACCGTCAAGGCAGCCGACCTGCCCGCGCTCAAAAGCGCCCTGCCCGGCGAAGGGGACGACCTGCTGGCGATGCTTGCCACCCACTGCACCGGCCGGGAAGCCGACCGGACGCTGCGCGATCTGCTCAAGCAGCACGCCATCCCGCACAGCTTCTGGAGCCGCATCGACGAGTAGGCACAAAATCCGCGCCGCTGCTTCGCGCATGCCAAAATGACCTATGGCGACATGGGAGGAAGCCGACGGGATAGCGGCGGCGCTGCCGGAGGTCGAAGGGGCACCGGACGGTTGGCAGTGGAAGGTGAAGGGCAAAGCCTTCGCCTGGGAACGCCCACTGCGCAAGGGCGATCTGGCTGAGCTGGGCGAGCACGCCCCGCAGGGCGACATCCTGGCCGCATGGGTGCCTGACCAGGGCGCGAAGGAGGCGCTGCTGGCCGACGAGCATGGCCACTACTTCACGACCTCGCACTTCAACGGCTATGCGATCGTCCTGGTCAAGCTGGAGTCGATCGACGCGTCGGAGCTGCGCGAGTTGCTCGTGGAAGCATGGCTCGCCCGGGCGCCCAAGCGCCTGGCCAAGCAGTTTCTCGACGCCGCGGTGTAAGGACCTGCGGCTGTAGACCTATGGAACGGTGCGCTCGATGGCGGCGGCGCCCCACTCGGCGAGCTCACGGCGAGCCCGCTCGACGTTCTTGGGGGTTGGGTCCTGCCCCTTGGCAATGGCCAGGTCCTCGGGCTCCCAGGGCTGCTCAGCCCCGGTGCGGAAGATCATGGCAGGACGGTGGATTGGCGTGGCCGGGGTTACATCCTCGAGCATGGTTAACTCCCATCTGCCGGACACGCCAAATCTCCCACAGCATCGAGCCTGATCGCTAGACTTTCCCCCGCATTAACCTGGCTGCCTCCACCACGTTGCGCAGAGCTGCTTGCACCTGGGGATAGGTGCGCGTCTTCAAGCCACAGTCCGGGTTCACCCAAAGCTGCGCGGCGGGAACCGACTTGCTGGCATAGGTGAGCAGCTCCACGACCTCGGCCACGTCAGGGACCCGGGGTGAGTGGATGTCGTACACGCCTGGGCCCAGCCCGCGGGAGAACGCGGCCGCCGTGGGTTCGGCCAGCACCCGGGCATGCGAGCGGGCCGATTCGATGGTGGTGACGTCCGCGTCGAGGGCGTCGATGGCGGCGAACGCGGCAGCGGCGTCGGAATAGCACAGGTGGGTGTGGATCTGGGTGCGGTCGGACGCGCCGGAGGTGGCGTGCCGGTACGCCTCCACCGCCCACTGTAGATATTCGGCCTGGTCACGCTCGCGCAGCGGGGTCATTTCGCGCAGCGCGGGCTCATCGACCTGGATGATGTGTATGCCGGCCGTCTCCAGGTCGGTCACCTCCTCCCGCAGCGCCTGCGCCACCTGCCACACCGACTCGGCCAACGGCAGGTCGTGGCGCTTGAACGACCAGGCGACGATCGTCACCGGCCCGGTGAGCATGCCCTTGACCGGCTTGCCGGTCAGCGACTGCGCGTAGCGTGCCCAGGCCACGGTGATCGGCCGGGTGCGCTTGACATCGCCGTGCATGATCGGCGGTCGTGTGCACCGCGAGCCGTAGGACTGGACCCAGCCGAACCTGGTGGTGGCAAAGCCTTCCAGGTTCTCGGCGAAGTACTGCACCATGTCGTTGCGCTCCGGCTCGCCATGCACCAGCACATCCAGGCCCAGCTCCTCCTGCAGCCTGATAACGCGCTGCACCTCCAGCTCGATCCGGCGCTCGTATTCCTGCTCATCAATGCGCCCGGCGGCCGCGTCGGCTCGCGTGGCGCGCAGCTCATCGGTCTGCGGGAAGGAGCCGATCGTGGTCACCGGCAGCGGCGGCAACTTCAGGTATTCGGCCTGAGCCTTGGCGCGCACCGCATATGGGCTTCGTCGCTGTGCTTTCGGGGAGGCTTTTTCGGGTACCCAGAAAGGCAGCTCGGTTTGGAATTTGTCGCCTGTCCCGGTGGCGAGCGCGACCACCTCGGCCACCTTCTGCTCGGCGAAAGCGAGCCTTTCGCGCAGCCCCGGCTCCAGCTCGGTCTCCACCTCGACGTCGTAGGGCACATGAAGCAGCGAGCACGAGGTGCTGACGACGACCTCGCTTGCCATGGCGCGCAACGCCTCCAGGGTCACCCGGGCGCTGCCCAGATCGGTGCGCCACACCTCGCGGCCGGAGACCACCCCGGCCACAATCGTCTTTCCTGCCAGCGCTTCCAAGCCATCGGTCGTGCCGCGCACCAGGTCGACCGCCACCGCTTCCACACCGGTGGCGGCAATCGCCTGCAACGCATCCCCGAGCTCGCCGAAGTAGGAAGCCAATAGCAGCCTGGGCCGTTCGCCAAGGTTGGCCAGGCGCTGGTAGGCGCGCTTGGCCGCGTCCAGCTCCGCCTCGGTGCGGTCAAGCACCAGCGCCGGCTCGTCGAGCTGAACCCACGGCACGCCTTCGGCGTCCAGCCGGGCCAGCAGCTGTGCGTAGGTGACCAGCACGTCGTCGAGTCGGTCCAGCGGCTGGAAGCCGTCCGGGCTGTCCGGGGCCGCCTGCGAGAGCAGCAGGAAGGTGAGCGGGCCCAACAGCACCGGACGGGTGATCAGGCCAAGCTCACGCGCCTCCCGGAACTCGCTGACCGGCTTGTCGGCCCGCAGCCGGAACACGGTGTCCGGCCCGATTTCGGGCACCAGGTAGTGATAGTTGGTGTCGAACCACTTCGTCATCGGCAACGGCGCGACCGAGTCGTTGCCGCGGGCCATCGCGAAGTAGGCGTCAAGGGAGTGATGCTTGCGGTAGCGATCGGGAATCGCGTCGAGCAGGATCGCCGTGTCGAGCATCTGGTCGTAGTAGGAGAACGTGTTCGACGGCAGCTGGGTCAGGCCCAGCTGCGCCAGTCTGAGCCAGGTCTGCTTGCGCAGCTCGCGTCCGGTGTCATGCAGCTGCTCGGCCGTGATCGCACCGTCCCAATAGGACTCCAGTGCGCGCTTGAGTTCCCGGCGCGGCCCGATCCTGGGATAGCCCAAAACCGTGGATCCGCCAATTGTCACTTCATCGTTGGAGATTGTCACAGGCGGCATTCTGTGGCGAACCCGATTGGTCCCGCCGGGTCGATCACGGCGGCTTATAGGTCGCGGTTTGACGCCCGCGGCCAGGCGCACGTAGCTTCTCCAAGGTGATCATCGGGGTCTTCCTAGCCACCGCGGAAACTGTCGCGCCACTGCTGCGCACGCCGGAACTCGAGAGCCGATGGCATGAACCGAGCGCCCTGGCCGACTTCCGCATCAGCGGCCTCGCAGGTCACCTAGCTCGCGCTGTCCTCAACGTGGAGCGATACCTCGATGCCCCTGTGCCCCATGGCATTGAGCCGATGGATGCGGTCACCTACTTCCGGACGACGGGCGCAGACGCCGACGATCCGGCCGACCCCATACACAGGGTGATCCGTGAGCGCGGCGAGCAGGCCGCCGAGGGTGGGCCGACAGCCCTGGCCGGCCAATACGATTCGGCTCGCGCCAGATTGGGCGAGCGGCTCAGCGGCTTGTCTGTCGGCCAACCTGTGTTGATGTTCGATCGCCACGTGCTGTTGCTCGGCGAATGCCTGCTGACGCGCCTGGTCGAGCTTGCCGTGCACACCGATGACCTCGCGGTCAGTCTGGGCCTGCCCACACCCGATGTCGGCGACCAAGCGATGGACTTAGTTGTCACGACCCTGAGCCGGATCTCACGCCAGCGACACGGTTCGCTGGCTGTCCTGCGAGCGTTTTCGCGGCGCGAGCGGACGTCATCGAACATCGCCGCGTTCTGAATTAACGCGGGCGCCTACGGGTGCGGCCCGCGGGCATACTGGGGCGATGGAAACCGGGCCGCCGCTTCGCGACATCGCGTGCTACGTGATTGTCGCGCAGCAGCTGAGCTTCTCCGGGGCGGCCACCCGGCTCGGCATGTCCCAGCCCGCGGTGAGCCAGACCATCGCCCGCCTGGAGCGCACCCTCGATCTGCGCCTGTTCGACCGCAGCAGCCGGGAGGTGCAGCTCACCGAGGCCGGCAAGCTGCTGCTGCCGCACGCCGAGGAGCTGCTGGAACGGGCCCAGGGTTTCGCCGCGGAGGCGGCCCGGCTGGCGATCCCGGCCCGCGAATCAATTCGGCTGGCTTATTGCCCGCTGACCGGCACACTCGCGGCGCGGGTGGTGCAATGGCTGGCCCGCCGCACACCCGCGATCCGGGTGCAGCTGCGCCCGACCGGCTGGAGTTCGGCCACCGCCGACCTCGCCCGCGATGCGGTGGCCATCATGAGCGCCCCCTTCCCGCCCGAGTTCGCCACCACCGGCCGGTTCCACATCGCCGTCAACCACCTGGCGGTGCCCGCCACCGACCCGCTCGCGCAGGCCCAGCGGATTTCCCTTGAGCAGCTCAACCGCCGCACCGTGCTGATGCCCCGGCACCGCCCGCCGGGCAGCGTGTGGGCCGAGCTGACCTTCCGCCTGCAGTCGGCCAACGTCGTCTTCCACGACGGCGACGAGCACGACAACTGGACCACCGCGCTGGACCTGGTGGCCGCCGGGCGCGGGGTGCTGCCCGCGCCGATCCCGCTGGTCGACATGGTCCGCCGCCCGGACGTGGCGTTCGTCCCGTTCGACGCGAAGCTGGCGATGACCTACGGCATCGTCTGGTCCTCCGAACACGCCACCGCCCAGACCCTCGCTCTGGTTCAGGCAATTCAGGACCATCTGCGCACCGGCGGGCGCTCACGCGCCGTCGCTCGTTAGCGAAGATTGAACCCGCCGCCCGCGGGGCATACACACGCCGACCACAGTGGAGGGAGCCGACATGATGCCCGAGCTTGCCGCCGTCGAGCCACGGGACATTCTCTGGCAAGCCGCGCATCTGCTCCCGCGCCTGGCCGGCAGCACGGTCACCGGCGGTGACGTGGTCCAGGCCCTGGTGGCCACCGCCACTCGGCACTTCCCCTCCGCCCAGGCCGCCCAGGACGCGGCCGAACAGGCCCTGGCCCGCCTCGGCAGTTACGTGCTCGTGCACTGCGGCAGCATCTCCCCCACCCTGCAGGACTGGCTCGACGGCTGCGCCACCCGCACCGCCACCTGGGCCATGAAGGCCGCCGCCGAGCAACCCCTGCTGGAACTCGCGAGCTGATGGCCTCGCCGATCGACAAGGTGGCCTGGATTCTGGTCAGGTCGGGCAAACTGCTGAGCTCCCGCAACCATGGCATCGACATCTTCTACATGCCTGGCGGCCGGCGGGAGCGGGGCGAGAGCGACCTCGACACCCTGCTGCGTGAGGTGAAGGAAGAGCTGACGGTCGACATAGCGACCGACACGGTTCAGCACATCGGCACGTTCACGGCGCAGGCACACGCTCAGCCCGAAGGTGTCCTCTGCGTGATGGCGTGCTACTCCGCCGACTACACCGGTGAGCTGGCGGCCAGCAGCGAGATAGCCGAAATCGCCTGGCTTGGCTATGCCGACCGGGATCGGGTGTCCGGTGTGGACCGCGAGGTCATGGAGCACCTTCACGCCCACGGACTGCTCGGCTAGCCAATGAAGCGGCGCCCGGGTGGAGCCGGGCGCCGCTTTGTCCTATGACACGCGTCAGCAGTCGGTGTTGTTCAATTGGAAAGGTTCGCTCTGCGCCGAAGCGTTGCCCGACGTGTCGACCGCGTCGACGGTGAAGGAGTTGATGCCCTCGGCCGGCGCCTCGAGCACGGTGCGCCCGACGTTGCTGGTGACGCCGATGACCCAGCTGCTCACGCCGGAGCGCACGCCGTTGACATAGAACCGGTAGAGCAGCCGCGACTGCGCGTCGGTGTTGTCAGTGGACGGATCCCAGCCCAATCCGAAATTGTCGGTCAGGAAATGGGCGGTCACGCCGACGTTGTCCGTCGACGGGTTCCACGCCAGCGTCACCGAGGTCGCAGTGGCGGCGGTGAGGCGAAAGTTGCCCGGCGTCGTGGGTGGGGTGGTGTCACCCGCCGCCAGGGCTTGACCCGGTACCCACATAAATAGCAGGAGAATCGCCCCGGACAGGGCGATGGTTCGTTTGCGCATGCCGGTCTCCTCAGGATCGTCAACAATGACGCTTGCCGACATACACGGATCGCCACGTATCGAGGTTCAGGCAGCCACACCTGTTGCGGTGCAATCAGTCTCCACATTGGAGGGTGGGCTCGGCCGCCGTCACCGCCACCAACCACGACGGCCGAGACCACCCCGCTATACGCCCGAGGCCCTCGGCCTCAGGCCGGCCCAGAACACCAGCGCCGCACCGGCCGCGGACAGCAGGACGCCCAGGGCCATCAAGGCCCAGACGTTGTCACCGGTGAGCGGGAGCCCGCCGCCCTGCCCCGAACCGGCCACGGTGATCGGGAGCTCCAGATAGCGCACCGATTCGTGATCGGCGGCGATGCCGCTGGCCACCAGCTGATGGTTACCGGAAAGGTCGGCCGGGATCGTCACCTCGACCGAGAAGGCGCCGCTCTCGTCGCAGACGGTGGTACCCAGCAGCTGCGGTGTCGAATAGACGGAGATGGCTACGTCGGCCGAGGGGGCGAAGCCTGCGCCCGACACGACGGTCTTGCGTGCGCCGGAGCCGATGCTGGAACCCGCGCTGCTGACCAGCGCACCGCTGGCCGCCGCGGGCGCGGCCGGCACCGACCACACCACGATCGTCGCCGCCGAGGCGGTATGAGCGGACCCGGTCGGCGGCTCACCATAGAACTCGCCGGTGAGGTAAAGCGGCCCAAAGCTTTCCGCGGTCACCGCCGTCGTGAAACGACCGTCGCTGTCGGTGTGCAGGCCGGTGAACTCACGGCCCTTGCCATCGGCGTCGATGGAATGCAGCCGGAACTGGCTCGCCTTGTCCGCCAGCGGCACGCCGGCCGCGGTGGTGAGGCGCCCGGCCACGGTGAAGGTGGTGCCGAAGACGACGATGGGGGCGGTCGCCGTCATGGTCACCCGGGTCGGCTCGCACGGGCCGTTGCCCAGGCCGAAGTTGTTTGCCGAAGCGGTCCAGGCCTGGTCGATCTGCGCGGTGGCCTCGCCGGTGAGCTTGGCGGACGAGGCCAGCTCGTAGAAGGCGGTGTGCGTCGCATCGTCGGCGAGGGTCAGCGCGATGTCCACCGGGCCGGCGGACTGCACCTTCGCGCTGATTTTGGCGGGTGGCTGCACGCCGGTGGTTCCGGCCACGCCGGTGAGATAGAAGCGCCATTTGCCGGCGTGCTCCCCCTCGCCGCAGCCGGCCCAATCGGTCGGCAGGTTCGTGTTCACGGTGACCACGGCAAGCACACCCGCATTTGCCGTGCTCGGCGGTAAGAGCCATCCGGCCGCCGCAGCGCACATCGCCACGACCGCGCGCAGTTTCCCACTCATAGGCGTTTCCCTTTGGCTGCAAGACAATCTGCGGACGATGGAACGCTAGAGGTGCCGAGCGGCGCTCCACAACGTGAAACCTCATTGACAGACCTATTAGGTCGACTATTCGACCAACTTGCTCATGTCCATGCCCGACGGTCTTAACCCGGACGGGGTCGGCTTGACTGGTCGCGCTCGCGCGAGTTTACTCACTCACAGTGCATAATTAGTACCTTCGATGACGATGGTGCTCGATGGCTCCCAGCCGCCGCCTTTCCGGCATTCTGTGCGCTGCCGCGCTGCTCGCGGTGGCCGCAACCGCCTCCCCCGTCACCGGCGCCCTGCCCGCGCGCCCCGAATCAGATCTTGCGCTGACAACGCAAGGAGCTGTGCGGGGAACGGTGACCGAAACCCATCGCCTGTTCAAAGGAATCCCGTTCGCCGCCCCGCCGGTCGGGGCGCTGCGCTGGAAAGCCCCGCAGGCCGCGGTCGCGTGGTCGGGGGTACGCGACGCGACCGAGACGGTCGCGTCCACACCGTGCCCGCAGCCGCAGCTGCCGACCCTGCCCGGTGAGTCGAACCGGCTCGGCAGCACCAATGAGGACTGCCTCAAGCTGAGCGTGTGGACGCCCGCGCAGCGATCTTTGCGCGACCGCCCGGTTTTCGTCTGGCTCCACGGCGGCGCCAACGTCGTCGGCGCGGGCAGCGACTACAACGCGGGCCCGCTGGCCGATCGCGGCGACATCGTCGTGGTCGCGGTCAACTACCGCCTCGGCTCGCTGGGCTTCCTCGCCCACCCGGCACTGTCCGCGGAGAGCCCCGACGGCGCCTCCGGCGACTACGGCCTGATGGATCAACAGGCCGCGATGCGCTGGGTGCACGCCAACATCCGCGCCTTCGGCGGCGACCCGCGCCGGGTCACCCTCGGCGGCCAATCCGCGGGCAGCCAGGACACCTGTGCCCACATTGCCTCACCCACCGCGCGCGGCCTGTTCATCCGGGCCGTCCAGCTCAGTGGCACCTGCGTCTCGGGCGGCTCGTTCTCCCCGCCCACCCTCAACGCCGCGCACACCGCCGGCACCGCCTTCGCCACCGCCGCCGGCTGCGCCGACGCCGCCTGCCTGCGCGCGCTCACCCCGCAACAGCTGCTCACCGCCCAGACCGGGCGCACCTTCGGCCCCAATATCGGGCCGGCCATCCTGCCCATCCCACCCGCCGCGGCGTGGGGCACCGGCCGGGCCAACAAGGTGCCCACCCTCATCGGCAGCACCCACGACGAATGGCGCTACTTCACCTCGACCCGCATCAACTTCGTCACCGGGCCGCTGACCGAAGCCAGCTATGCCGCCATCGTGCGCACCGAGTTCACCAGCACCGCCGACATGGTGCTGGCCCAATACCCGGCTTCGGCCTACCCAAGCCCCGGGCACGCCTACTCCGCGCTGAAGACCGACCAGTTCTTCGCCTGCCCGGCGCGCGCGGACGCGCTTCTGTACAGCACCGAGAATCCGGTCTACGAATACGAATTCAACGACCAGAACGCGCCCACCTTCTTCACCGACCCGACCCTGCCGCAGGGCGCGTTCCACGCCGCCGACGTCGGCTTCCTGTTCCGCCGGGCCGTGCTGAACGAGGTGCAGGAACGCTTGTCGCAGAACATGATGGGGTACCTGTCCCACTTCATCACCAGCGGCGACCCCAACCGCCACGGCCTGCCCGCCTGGCCCCGCTACCGGGCCGGGACCGACCAGGCTCTCTCCCTGGTTCCCGATGCCATCGCGGTGACCTCAGGGTTCAAAACGGATCACCGCTGCGGATTCTGGCAGCTGGCTGCTGGTACCCCGGCCTGAGCCGTGCAGCGGTGGCGGCTAGGCCTCGCCGGGCTCGGCGTCGCCTTGCCGCCACCGAAACACCAGCCACACCAGCACGCCCCCGGACCCTGCGATCATGAGCAGGCCCAGCCACACCCACCAGCCGATTCCGCCGCCGCTGCCGGGCGCGGCCACGGTGACGATCGATGCCGCCGGGGCGGGCGTCTCGGCAGCCGCGGTCTGGCTTGCGGCCGGGGTCGGGGACGGCTGAGCAGGTGTTGGCGACGACGTGGCCGGCGCGGCCGAACTCGGCTGCGGTCGCGGGGTTGGCGAGGACGTCACCGGGGGCGGTGGTGGTGGCAGCGGCGGGTTCACCGTCACCTGGCCGGTCCAGGTCGCGTAGACCGTGGCCGGGGCGCTGCTCTTCCACACCCGCACGCCCAGGGCGAGGGTGGCCGTGCCGGGCGGCATGGCCACCCCGACCGTGAAGGTGTAGTTGCTGTTCCAGCCCGGGGCGAGATTGGTGTGCAGATCGGGCCAGAACTTCACCCCCACCTGGGTGCCCGCGCCGGTGTTCCACTTCTGCACCGGAGTGCTCGGTGCCGTGATGGTCACGTGCTCCGGCAGCAGGGGTTGGGCCACGCCGCCGGTGTTCTTCGCCATCAGATAGAGCGCGATATCGGGATCTTCGATAGCGGCAGCGCCATTGTTGGCATAGTTGATAGTCATGGAGAAGCTGGCGTTGAACGCGATCGGCGCCGTGGGCGCGGTCACGTTCAGCGCGCCGACCTCGGCCGCCGCCGGTGCCGCCGGCAGCATCAGACTCACCCCGCCGGCGGCCACGAGGCACACCAGCCATCGGCGTAGATTGCGTGCACTGTCCATTTAGGCCTCGGCAAGCTGGCAGGGAAAGGTTGCCGCAATCTACGCCCCACACCCGATGGTGCGCTGTCACCTGCTGTACAGCTGCCCACTCACGGTGAGCTGACGCAGCCGGGCAGGGTCGGCTATCACCTCGACGTGGGTGACCCCTGCCTCGGCGAACCTGAACGCCAGCACGGTGACCAGGTGGCCCCCCGGCGCGACGGCTATCCCCATGGTGCCGTTGATGAGAGCCACGTGTGCATATTGGACCTGCGGAGAGAAAGTCAGCGCCCGGCTCGCCACGTTGGCGGCGCCCCGCACCACGATGGCATCGGCCTGAACTTCGACATCGGGAGCGAGGATCGACAGCAGCGCCTCGAAATCGCCGTTGCGCGAGGCGGCCAGAAACGCTTCGACGATTTCGTTTTGCCTTTTCATATCGGTACCGGGCGAAGGCTGCGCCAAGCCGATCCGCTGACGGGCCCGGCTGGCGAGCATCTTGGCTGCGCCGGGCGAACGGCCCACCACTTTGGCGACTTCGTCGAAAGGTACCGAGAAAATGTCATGCAGCACAAAAGCTATTCGCTCAGCGGGTGCCAGCGCGCCGACGACAACCATGAGCGCCGCCCCGATCGAGCCGGCCATGACCGCCTCGTCCTCCGGGGTAGCCTCGATGACCGGCTCGGGTGAGCCGTCGTAGGGCACCTCGCGGCGGGTCTTGCGGCTGCGCAACCGATCGAGGCAGATCCGCGCGATCACGGTGGTCAGCCAGCCCTGAAGATTGTCGATGCCGTCCGCGTCATGGCGGCTGAGCCTGACCCACGTCTCCTGGGCGGCGTCCTGCGCCTCGCTGTCCGAGCCGAGGATGCGGCTGGCAACCGAGCACAGATAGGCCCGATGCGCTTCGAATCGCCGGGCCAGAAGATCCTGCTCGTCCATTGGTTACCTTTCCGTCTCGCCGGCCGTCTCCTCAGCTGACGAATCACCTCGCGCAGAGGTAACACGAAGGAGCCCACCCTGATGGCACCCATGGTCTCAGTCATCGAAATCGCCCGCCCGCCGGGCGAAGTCTTCAGCTACGTCACCGATCCGGCCCGCTTCCCGCAATGGCAGCGCGATGTCGTGTCGGTCAGCAGGTCCGGCTCGCGTTTCGTGACCACCCGCCGCATCGGCGGCGTCGAGCGGGTCATCGTGCAGCAGATCGACCGCAGCGACCCGCCGCACAGCTGGGCCGCCAGCGGCGTCGAAGGACCCATCCGCCCCCACGCCGCCATCGCCGTCGAGCCGCTCGACGGCGGCGCACGTTCCCGGGTGACCTTTACCCTCGACTTCGAGGCGCACGGCATCGGGGTGGCGCTGCTGCCACTTGTCCGAAGGCAGACCCGCCGCAGCGCCCCGAAGAGCTACCAGAACCTCAAGCGGCTCCTGGAATGAACCGGCCGGGCCAGTATGCGATCATGGCCGGGTGACGATCACCCGGCTTCTCTCCCTCGATGACGCCGACGCCCTGACCGAGCTGATCCGAGAGAACCGCGAGTTTCTCGCGCCCTGGGAGCCCGCCCGCGCCGAGGAATACTTCACAGTTGAGGGACAGCGGACCCTTCTGCAGACCGTCCTTGAGCAGCACGGCCGCGGCCAGACCCTGCCCCACGTCATTCTCGACAGCGGCCGCGTCGTCGGGCGGATAACCCTCAACGAGATCGTGCGCGGTCCGCTCCAGTCGTCCAGCGTCGGCTACTGGGTCGAGCCCGCCGTCAACGGCCGCGGCATCGCCTCGGCCGCGCTGGCCGAGATTATTCAGGTGGCCTTCACCGAGCTGGGCCTGCACCGGCTCCAGGCCGGCACGCTGCTGCACAACAAGGCCTCGCAACGGGTCTTGGAGCGCAACGGATTCGTCCGCTACGGGCTGGCCCCGCGTTACCTCAACATCGCCGGAAAATGGCAGGACCACCTGCTCTTCCAGCTCCTCAACGAGTAGTCGTCGCGATGACCCGGGGCTGCGGTGCCGGGCCGCGGGGCTGCCACTCGCGGGGATAGCCGACCGAGACCTCCTCGAAGGGGACCCCGTCGTAGACCGTGCTGCGCGGGATGTGCAGGTGTCCATACACGACAGCGGCCGCGTTGAAGCGCAGATGCCAATCGGCGGTGCGCTCGGTGCCACACCAGATGGCGAACTCGGGATGACGCAGGACCAGTGTGGGCTCGCGTACCAGCGGATAGTGGTTGACCAGAATCGTTGGCAGGCAACCAGACCGGGCCTCGAGCCGGGCCTGCGTGTAGGCCAGGCGCGCGTCGCACCAGGCTTCCCGCGACGGGTAGGGATCGGGATGCAGGAGGACCTCGTCGGTGCAGACCGTGCCCCGCTCATAGGCAAGCTCGAGCGCTTCCTCCTTGGTGTGCACCTGGGGCACCCGGAAGCTGTAGTCGTAGCCGACGAAAAGGGCGGCCACGGCCACCTCGCCGTCGGCGCCCGGCCAGACCGGATAGGGATCCTCCGGGGTCACCACCCCCACCTCGCGCAGCAGGCCGACCAGGTGTTCGTAGCGGGCCACGCCGCGCAGCTGAACCGGGTCGTCGGCGCGTGTCCACAGCTCGTGATTGCCCGGCGCCCAGATCACCTTGGCGAACCTGGAAGCGAGCAGCCCCAGCGCCCACACGATCTGCTCGGCGTGATCGGCGACATCGCCCGCAACCAGCAGCCAGTCGCCCTCATGCCGGGGCCGCAGCTCCTGCACCAGCTCACGGTTGCGGGCGAACCCGACGTGCAGGTCACTGATGGCCAGCAGCGACGGCAGATCAAACACGTGACTAGTCTGCCCGCACGCCGCCCGGCCTGTCATCCCGCCGGGCGGCCTCGGTGCGCTCGTGCAGCCGCTCGGCCAGGTCCAGCCACTCGGCGGCGGCGCCGCGGGCGAGCTCCATGATGTGGTACAGGGCGTGGGGCGGGATCGCGTCGATCGCGTCGCGGCAATCGCGCACCGCGGAAACGCCCGAGTCGAGCAGGCGCAGCAGACTGCGCCCGGAGTCGGTGAACCGCAGCGACGGATCCTTGCGCAGGTTCTGCAGCACCGCCGAACAGTCCGGCGACTGCTCCGGCCTGGCCGCGGCGGCGCGTTTGGCCGGCCCGCGCTGATCCTGCTGGTGGCGTCCCGGCAGCGGATCCATGCCCTGGCGCACCCGCTGCCGCACGTCGCGGGCGGTGCCCAGGGAGACCCCCGACGCCTTGGCGATCTCGCGCAGGGTGGCCTGGGGATGCTGCTGGATCAACGCATGCGCGCGCAGGCGGCCCTCGACCGCGTTGAGCGGGCGCACCCGCCCGTCCCGGCCGAGCCGCATCGTCACCTGCGGCACGCTTTCGTCCAGTCGCGACCTGATGGCGCTGACCGTTCTGGCGGCCAAACCGGTGGCGCTGGCGATGGCCCGGTCCGACCAGTGCGGGTGAGATCGCAGGATACGGCCGGCGGCCGCCTCACGATCGGAAAGGCTCAACGGCAACCCGTGCGTGGTGTTCGCCTGAACCGCCAGGACGAAGGCGGCCTCCTCCGGGCCCCGGAAAAAGCGCACCTCGATCTCGGTACGCCCGCGCAGCTGCGCGGCCCGCAACCGATGCATGCCATCGATCACCTTCATGGTCGGCCGGTGCACCAGGATCGGCGGCAGGTCCGCTTCACAGTCGGCCAGCGCCGCGGCGTGCACGAGATCCTCCCCGGCCAGGCGCGGCGTATAACCAGGCTGTAGCAAGCTGATTGGCACGATCTGAACCTCAGATCGCAGCGGCTCCAGACTGACCACCGGCCGGACGGCAGACACCAGCCAACCTCCTTGATTCGCCCCACCTGGCTGCGGCCCCGCAGTCCGCCCGCTGACATCCACAGTCTCCACTGCGGCAATGGATTAAGTTCGGCCCGATTGGCAGCTGACAAATGACTGCCAATCTATGCAGAATCAATCAGTGGGGCGTCCAGAGAAGATCATCACGGTGACCGACGAGATCACGGCGTTCGCGGCCGATCTGCGAAGGCTCAGAGCCTCGGCCGGAGGGCTGACCTACCGGCAGCTCGCTCAGCGAACCCACTATTCGCATACCACCCTCACCGACGCCACCGCAGGCCGCCAGCTGCCGTCGCTTCCGGTGCTGCTGGCCTTCGTCGAGGCCTGCGGCGGGGACTGCCTGGCGTGGCAAAGACGATGGGAAACCTTGCGCGGCAACGAGCCTGCCCGTCCCACCGTGCTGCCCGCCTGGCCGGAACAGCCGGCCGCCGACGGCGCCGAGCCCGAGTCCGCCGGCTGCGGCGTGGACGCGGCCACCCTGACCGCCCGCAAGGTCTCCCAAAGCGACCGCCAGCTCCTGCTGGGCCAGATCGAGCTGCGCCACTCGCCCAGCCGGCACGCGGTCTGGGGCCGCTTTGAGGGCTACGGCACGCTGGAACACCTGGCCCGCACGCAGTCGGTGGAGATCCAGGTGGAGATCATCCGTTACTCCGACGCGGCGCGGGTCACCGCGCGCGACCCGTTCTGCTTCGACTATCACTGGTGCAACATGCTCATTCTGGACAAGAGCCCGGTGCGGGCCGAAGCCATGATCTTCGTGGATGACCGGTTGATCGGCCAGGGCGCCACCCCCGCCTGGCCGAACTGACGGCTCAGGCGGTGTCGAGGGTGGACTTGCGGCGGCTTTCCCTTTCCAGCCAGGCGAGCAGGAGCAGCCCCAGACCGGCGTAGCCGACACCGAGGGCGATCTCGGTGAACAGGTCGGCACGGATCGCGGCGAAGCCGCTTCCGGCCGCGAGCTGCCGGGCGGCCTCGATGCCATGGGTCAACGGCAGCCAGTTGGCCACCGCCCCCATCCAGCCCGGCAGCGCCAGCAGCGGCACGTTGACACCGGCAAAGATCATCAGAATGCCGAAGATGACGTTGGACATGACCGCTGTTTCCCGCACCCGCAAGGCCACCGCCGCGCCGAGCAGGCCCAGCCCGGTACACGAAAAGGAGCACACCGCAACGGCGATCGCCAACGCGGGCCAGGTGGCGGTCGGCAACGAGACGCCCAGGAGCACCGCGCCCACGCCCAGAGCGACCACCGCGACGACGAAACCGTTGACGATGACGGGCAGGGCCCGACCGAGAAACAGCGGGACGCGTTTGGCCGGTGAGGAAATGAGCAACGGCAAGGTCCCCTGGTTACGCTCTCCGCCGATGGTGTTGCCCATCGCGAACAGACACGGGATGGCCGCATTGAGCACGGCATTGCCGATCAGGAAGTAGCGGTCGTCACCGACTCCGGCGGTGCGCCCGATGTAGGCGAACAGCAGGATGTGCACGATCGGGCTGAGAATGAAGGTGGGAATGAGGACCCACGGCGTAAGCCAGTTGAAAAGCGCGCGATAGCTGGTCAGGCCACCGATGAAGAGGATTCGCAGCGACGTCATCAGCTCAGCGCCAAAGTCGCGTTAACGCGGGCCGAGTGGACCATCCAGCGGGCGAGGAACCAGCCGATCAGACCGTAGACCGCAGCCAGGCCAAGACACATCGCCAGACCGGCCAGTGGGTTGCCGCCGCCCTGCGCCGAATCGCGGATGGCCGCCATTCCCCACGTCGGCGCCAGCATCCACGAGATCGGCCGAACCCAGGCCGGCAGCGAACTCACCGCGACCACGAGACCGCAGATGAGCCACACCGGCATCTCCAGCGCCGACCCGAGGGCCCATGCCGTGCGGTAGCGCACCGACGCGATGGCGATGAGGAAGCCGAGCATCCCGATGGCGATCACCGTCACCGCGACCGAGACCACGAACATGGCGGGGTCGTCGACGGTGATGTGGATGCCGAAAACGAAACGGCCCCATAGCAAGGTGGCAATCATGCTGTACGCGCCGATGGTGGCCATCGACAGCGTCAGCGGCACGATCAGCAGCGCGAACGAGGTCGGTGCGGCCACCAGCAACTCCAGCGTGCCCTGGCGTCTTTCCATCTGCAGCGCGAAGGCGGCCGTGGTGCTAGTGGCCGACCAGATGCCCATCACCGCGGCGCCCACCGCCGCCGACAGCATGGCCGGCCCGGCGGCGTTGCCCTGGCGGAACATCAAAAAGATGGTGGTGGCGAAGAAAAGCGGCCAGAGCAGTGACAGCAGCCCGTCGAAAGCGGACCGGCTGCGCATCTTCAGCTGCAGCCACCAGGTGATGCCAATCAGGCGCACGATCCTCATGCCGCGGACACCAGCTCGATGTAGGCATCTTCGAGGGTGGGCTCACGGGTCATCAGCCGGCCGACGCGGCTGCCCTCCAGCTGGACCAGAACCGCTTGCGTCACATCGGCTCCGGGCTCGGCATGCACGATGAGCACCTGGGCCTGGCCCCGCTCCTCGACGACCGCCGAACGCACCCCGTTCTCCCGCTGCACGGCCGGCACGACGCCGTCGGGCAGGCCGAAGACCTCGATCTCGGTCACCGTGCCGTTGCTGACCCGCTTCTTCAGATCTTCGGGAGTGCCGGTGGCGACGATGTTTCCGCCCGCGATGACC
This sequence comes from Rhizocola hellebori, assembly GCF_016862955.1. GTDB lineage: Bacteria > Actinomycetota > Actinomycetes > Mycobacteriales > Micromonosporaceae > Rhizocola > Rhizocola hellebori. Next base: position 141,260 of record NZ_BONY01000020.1, read on the forward strand.
GCTATCCGGTCGCACAGCTCGTCGGCCTCGAACATGTAATGGGTGGTCAGCAGCACTGTGGTGCCCTGGTCGACCAGCGCCTTGACCGTTGTCCTCAGCTCCCTGGCGCCCACCGGGTCGATGCCGATGCTCGGCTCGTCAAGAAACAGGACCTCCGGGCGGTGCAGCAGGCCGCGCGCGATGTGCAGGCGCTGGCGCATGCCGCGCGAATAGCCCTCGACCCGCTCGTTCTCCCGGCCCTGCAACCCGACCATCTCCAGCAGCTCGCCTATGCGGCTGCGCTGCTCACGCGGCGCGACGCCGTAGAGCTCGGCGAAGTAGCGCAGATTGTCCAATCCCGACAGACGCTCGTAGAGACCGCGGTCGCCGCCAAAGACATAACCTACTTTTCTGCGTACCTCGCGCGCCTGTTTGACCACGTCGTAACCGAGCACCTGGGCACGGCCGGAGGTGGGAAGCAGCAGCGTGATCAGCATCTTGATGGTGGTGGTCTTCCCGGCCCCATTGGGCCCGAGCAGACCGAACAGCTCGCCGCGCTCGACGGCGAAGCTGATCCCTTTCACCGCCTCGACTTCTTTCGTGGATCGGCGGAAAACACCTTTTGTCGAACGAAAAGAGCGCTTCAATCCGTCCACATCGATTACAGCGTCAGACTTTTCCACCAAGCAGTCCCATCCCCGTTAGCCGCACCCCAGGTCCCGTGCGCCGCACATGCTACCGGGCACAGCGCCAGCTCGCTCGCCTTAAGAGAGCAGCCAGACGATCAGAGCCCCAACCGCTGCCCCCGCAAGGAAAGTGACGACATAAGGAGTGGTCCGCCGGACAACGGCCGACGTCCCGGTCACCGCCAGCAGATCAATCGGCTCCACCGCCCGCACCGCCGCGGGCCGGGTGGGGGCGGGCTCGGCGGCGGGCCTCGTTACGGCAGGCCCGGTTGGCACAGGCTCGGCGGAGGCAGGCTCGGTGGGGGTGTCGGCGGGGGTGGTGCCGGTGGTGGTCGTCGCGGCGGCGGCTGTGGCAATGGGGGCCTTGGCGATCTCTCGGGCCAGGCTGTCGGCGAACTGGCCGACCAGGCGGCCTGCCACGTCTGCGATCATTCCGCGCCCGAATTGGGCTGGTGCGCCGGTGATGCGAAGGTCGGTGACGACGTGCACGCGGGTCGAGTCACCCTCGGGATAAAGGGTCCCCGTAATAGTGGCGGCGGCGGTGGCTGTGCCGCGCTTGTCCTTGCCCGACGCCTCGATGACGATCCGGTGCGCCACGTCATCCTTGGTGACAAAGCGGCCCTTACCCGCATAGGTGAGGTTCACCGGGCCTAGCTTGACCTTCACGGTTCCGGTGAAGGCTTCCCCGTCGAACGAGGTCAGCGCGGCGCCCGGCATGCACGGCGCTATCCGCTCGACGTCGAGCAGCGTCGCCCACGCCTGCTCCACCGGCGCGGCGACACTGAATTCGTTGGTGAGTTCCATCTACCCTCCGAAAAGCTGGGCAGGGGCGCGACCCGCGCTGGGTCGCGCCCCCGGGTGTGTCGTTACCGGCCAACCGCGGCCAGCAGGGCGCGACGGGTCAGGACCTTGGCCAGATGACTTCTGTACTCGGCCGAGGCGGTGGTGTCGCTGGCCGGGGCGGTGCCCTCGGCGGCATGAGCGGCGGCCGCCGCGATGGCGTCACCGTCGACGGCGACGCCGGCCAGAGCCTGCTCCACGGCCGAAGCCCGCACCGGCGTCGGGCCCATGTTGGTCAGGGCGACCCGCGCCTGCGCGATGGAGCCGTTCTCGCGGCGGACAGCGGCGGCCACGGCCACCGTCGCCCACGCCTGAGCCGTGCGGCCCACCTTGGTGTAGTGGGTCTGCCAGCCCTGCAGTTTCGGCACCCGAACCTCGATGAGCAGCTCGTCGGGTGCGAGTGCGGTGGTGAACAGGTCGACGAAGAAGTCGCTCGCCGCCACCGTGCGCCGGCCGTGCGGGCCGGCGAGGACCATCTGCGCGTCGAGCGCCACCGCGGCCGTGGGAAGGTCACCGGCCGGGTCGGCGTGCGACAGCGAGCCGCCCAGCGTGCCGCGGTGCCGGACCTGCCGGTCGCCAACGGTCGCCGCGACCTGCGCCAGCAGCGGAACCGACGAGGCGGCCAGCTCGGCGTGGGTGGTCATGGCGCCGATCACCAGCATGTCGCCGTCCTCACGGATGCCGCGTAGCTGCGAAAGCCCGCCGAGGTCCACCAGCAGCGCCGGTGCGGCAAGGCGCAGCCGCAGCACGGGAAGCAGGCTCTGCCCTCCGGCCAGTACCTTGCCCTCCTCGCCCGCATCGGCGAGTGCGTTTACCGCATCCTCCACAGTGGACGGTCGGATGTAGTCGAAGGCCGCCGGGATCACGCGATCACCTCCTTGAGCGCCCGCCACACCCGTTCCGGGGTGCACGGCATCTGGACATCGATGACCCCGAACGGCCGCAGCGCATCCACGATGGCGTTGACCACGGCCGGGGTGGCCGCGATGGTGCCGGCCTCGCCGACACCCTTGACGCCCAACGGGTTGGAGGTCGCCGGGGTCTCGGTGCGGTCGCTGACGATGTCGGGCAGATCGGCCGAACTGGGCAGGGTGTAGTCGGCGAACGACGAGGTGAGCAGGTTGCCCTCCGCGTCGTAGACCGCCTCCTCGTACAGCGCCTGGGCGATGCCCTGGGCCACCCCGCCGTGTACCTGACCCTCCACGATGAGCGGGTTGACCACCCGGCCGACGTCGTCGACACACACGTACTGCCGGATGGCGACCTCGCCGGTTTCGGTGTCCACCTCTATCGCGCACAGGTGGGTTCCGTGCGGGAAGGAGAACCCCTCCGGGTCGAAGGTGGCCTCACTGTCCAATGTGGGCTCGACGCCGTCGGGCAGGTTGTGCGCCGCGAACACGGCCAGGGCACAGTCGGCGATCGTCTTGGACGCCTCCGGCGAACCCTTGACCCGGAACGCCCCATCGGCGAACTCGACGTCGTCGGGCGAGCATTCGAGCATGTGCGCGGCGATGACACGGGCCTTCTCGCGCACCTTCTGGCTGGCCATCACGAGCGCGATGCCGCCCACGGCCAGCGAACGCGAGCCGTAGGTGTCCAGGCCCTTGTGCGAGGTACGGGTATCGCCGTGCAGCACCTCGACATCGTCGAAGGGCACCCCCAGCTGGTCGGCGACGATCTGGCTCCACGACGTCACATGGCCCTGCCCGTGCGGGCTGGACCCGGTGACGACCTCGACCTTGCCGGTGGGCAGCACCCTGACACTGGCCGACTCCCAGCCGCCCGCGCCGTAGCGCAGCGCGCCCAGCACCCGCGAGGGCGCCAGCCCGCACATCTCCGTGTAGGTGGAGATGCCGATGCCGAGCTGCTTGGGATCATTGGACTCGCGGCGGGCGGCCTGCTCGGCGCGCAGCTCGTCGTAGCCGAGCAGCTGCATCGCCTTGTCGGTGGCCGCCTCGTAGTTTCCTGAGTCGTAGGTCAGCCCGGCGACCGTCCCGAACGGGAACTCCTCGTGCCGGATCCAGTTGCGCCGCCTGACCTCCATCGGGTCGATCCCGACTTCGGCCGCGAGCTCGTCCATGATGCGCTCGATGGCGTAGGTGGCCTCGGGCCGCCCAGCGCCGCGATAGGCATCGGTCTTCGTCGTGGTGGTGAAGACTCCGGTGCACTCGAAGCGGTACGCAGGAAACTTGTAGATGCCGTTGTACATGAACGCGCCCAGCAGCGGCACACCCGGCGTCACGATGCCGAGGTAGGCGCCCATGTTGGCGAGCAGTTTGACATCCAGGCCGGTCACGGTGCCGTCCCGCTTCGCGTAAAGCGTCAGGTCCTGGATCACGTCGCGGCCGTGGTGAGCCGAAACCATGGCCTCAGAACGGGTTTCGGTGTACTTGACGGGCCGTCCCACCCGATTGGCGGCCGCGAACGCGATCCACTCCTCGGGGGTGACCGCCAGCTTGCCACCGAACCCGCCGCCCACGTCCGGGGCGATGACCCGGATCTTGTGCTCGGGGGTGCCGGTGGTGGCGGCGAGCAGGAAGCGCAGGATGTGCGGAATCTGCGTGGCCGAGTAGACGGTCCAGCTGCCACCTTCGCCGGCCGCCGGCTCCACGATGACGCTGCGTGGCTCCATAAAGGACGGAATGAGGCGCTGCTGAACATAGCGGCGCTTGATGGTGATTTCGGCGTCAGCCACCACCCCGGCCACATCGCCGCCCGAACCGGCCGCGGCCGAGTCGAACACCCACGTGTAGCACTTGTTGGTGCCCTTGTCCTCATGGACCAGCGGCGAGCCTTCGGCCAGCGCCGCCTCGATGTCGAGCACCACCGGCAGCGGGTCGTAGTCGACCTCGATGAGTTGCAGCGCATCGACCGCGCTGGCCCGGTCGCGGGCCACCACGACGGCCACCGGCTCGCCGACATGGCGCACCTCGGTCACAGCCAGCGGCAGGTAGGTGGGCATGACAATGTCCTCGGTGACCGGCCAGGCGCAGGCGAGCACGCCCTGGGTCTCGGCCACGTCCTTGCCGCAGAACGCGGCCACCACATTGGGGGCGGCCGCCGCGGCGGACACGTCGACACTGTTGATCCGCGCATGCGCGTGGGGGCTGCGCAGGATGGCCATGTGCAGCATGCCGGGAACGGCGATGTTGTCGGTCCATCTGGTGCGCCCGGTGAGCAGCCGCGCGTCCTCCTTGCGCAGCCGGGCCCGGCCGACCTCGGTGTTTTCCGCTACCGCTGTCATCCGGCCACCTCCTCGTTCGAGGCTTCCGGCCCAGCCCCGACTGGCGCGGCAAAGGCGGGCTCGGCGACCGGCGCCACGGCGGGCGAGCCGTTCATGGCCGATGCGGCCGCACGCACGGCGCGCACGATGTTCTGGTATCCGGTGCAGCGGCAGAGGTTGCCTTCCAGACCTTCCCGGATTTCGGTGTCAGTGGGCTCGGGGGTATCGCGCAAGAGATCGACCGCGGCCATCATCATGCCGGGCGTGCAGAATCCGCACTGCAGCCCGTGCTGTTCGTGGAAGGCCTTCTGGATTGGATGGTCGCCACCGAGGCTCTCCACGGTGCTGACCTGTTTGCCGTCGGCTTGCACGGCCAGCACTGAGCAGCTCTTGACCGAGCGGAGCACCCCATCTGGATCGGACATCAGGACAGTGCACGCGCCACAGTTTCCGGTGTCGCAGCCCACCACGGTACCGACCTTGCCAACCTGGTCGCGTAGGTAGTGGACGAGAAGCGTTCGAGAAGGCACGTCGTCGTTGTAGGACGTGCCATCGACGTTGATCGTGACCCTGGGCATGCCCCCAAGTCAACGCCCGGTGTCGACCACGCGCAACTGTAACTATTGCGCGTGCGAAGCAACGCGCGGCAGC
>NZ_BONY01000021.1 GCF_016862955.1 Rhizocola hellebori
AGAGCTTGGCGACCAGTACAGCGCCGCCTCCACCTACCAGCAACTTGGTGAAACGCTTGTCGCCCTGGAACGGCCCGACGACGCCCTTACAGCCTTCCTGAAGTGCGCTGGCGCCCAGTACGAAGCCGTCGAGGCATGGCCGCAAAAGACCCTGGCCGCAATCCAAGCAATATCGGCGACTATCCCACCGAATGAGTTCACAACAGCCATTGACGAAGTGATCCCGCCCGAGCTTACCGCCGGCTTCCTCAAGGCGCTTGCAGATACGACGGCGGCTACCACGGAAGCGGGTGCCGGCTGAGCGGAGAGCGGCTGCTACGTCGCATACTTGTCGCAGCCGACACGGGGAAGCGTGTTTTGCCTGGTGAACGTGATCCCTGTGGCGGTCTGTAAAACCGCCGCGAGTGCATGGCCGCGTTTTTGCAGCGTGTGCACTGCAAGAAGAGCGAGTCGGTGGCTGAAGGCCACGGTGACGCCGTCCAAAGCCAGCTCGGCCTCGAGACCCGGCGCTATTTCTCTCTGTCCATTGCAGACGTAGCAATCTTCGATCGCTTCTCAGTTGGGAGTCGATCACAGGACGCCGGGCACGCAGGCCCTTGATCGGCGCGGTGACGCGACCAGGCGATTCTCATATGACTGGTACGCCAACGAATTTCGTTACCGGGGGCCAAACGTTACAGCTCGGCTGAACAGGATGCGTGGCAAATCTGCCGCATCGCCCGCCGGCCGCATCGTTTGACGGGCGATGATCGCTGGGAAGAGAGGCGTTTCCGTCCAGCCGGTCCCGGCAGCCGTTTCGACCTGCGCCGGGGCGCTCCCACGGCGCATAGGCCCAAAATTTGGTGATCGTTCAGGCCAGGATTGGGGCTGTCTCGCTAGTGACAGTTACGTGTATGACGAGTTCCTGTTCGGTTGGGTGAACCCGGATCTCGAGTTGAAATGCGTCGAACAGTAGTCGCATCTCGTCCTCGGGGAGGCGTGAGATGTCGATCGATGTGACGGGTAGCTGGTCGAGTGTGGTGAGATCCATGAGCGCAGCGGCACGTGTTTGGTCCTTGTTGGCAGCGAGGGTCTCTTTGATGGATTTTTGCTTTGCGACGATCTCCGCAAATCTGTTCTTGATGGCGCCGCGCAGTGCTGCGTCGACGTCGTCATCGCCGGTGGGTTCGAACTTCTCCAGCTCGCCGATCAGGTTGGCCTGGCGGTGTTGGAGATCTGCCAGGTGTGCTTCGAGGGTTCTTTCGTGGGAGGCTGCCTCGTTTTGAGCGGTGAGGTCGCTGGCTTTGGCTGCGGCGGTGAGCATGGCCTGGCGGCCGGCGCCGAAGATCCTGTCGCGGAAGAACCGCCGCGCCGGATCGATGAGTAGATCCTCGCGGATGTAGGCGGCGCGCGGATGCTGTGCGAACCACGGTAGATGTGCGTGGCGTTTGGTGTCGGGCGAGCATCGGTAGTAGGTGTGGCCTTTTTGCATTTCGCCGGCGTATCGACGGCCGCACATCTGGCAGAACACGTAGGACCGGAGTCTGTAGCTGCGCTTCGTCTTTGGTTCGGCGCTGTTGCCTGGCGTGGTGTGGGAGCCTTGTCTGTAGCGGCCGACGGCGTTAGCGGCGTCGAACAGTTCGCGTGTGACGAGCGGCTCGTGGGTGGGTCGGGGCGACCAGACCCACGCCGAGGGTGGGTTGACGCGTCCTTTGACGCTGCGATCGGCGTGGCCGCGTTTACGCCGGTTCCAGACCATGTACCCGCAATGCTTGGGATTGGTGAGTACCTCTCTTACGGTGCCTGCGGTCCATGCGCCGACTCGGTGTCGGCCTTGGCCGAGGATGGGTTCTGGTGGCGGGTAACGCCGCGGATCGAGGTTGAGCCGATGAGCGATGTCGTCGTAGCCGAGTCGCCGGATGGCCCGCCAGAGGAAGATTTGGGTGACGACTGGTCCTTGGCGGTCGTCGGGTATGAGGCGGTGTTTGGTCTTGCCTTCGCGGGCCTTTGCTTTGACCGGGTGCTTGAGCCTGTCGGCTTTGTAGCCGTAGGGCGGCTTGCCGATGTTGTAGCCCTGGGCGGTATGGGTCTTCAGCCCGCCCCAGGTGAGTTCGAGCATGTTGAGGACGTACCACTCGGAGATGGCTTGCTTGATTCGCCGGGTCAGGGTGGAGGTGGCTTTTCGGTAGGGTGCGTCGCCGTTGTCGAGGTTCGGGATTGAGCGGTGATCGATTCCTTCGTCTGCGGCCAGGAGGGCGACACCGGCCTTTTCCAGCTCGAATTCGATTTTGGTGCTGAAGTAGGTGACGCGGGCTACCCGCTCGATGGATTCGACGACCACGGCGACGAAGCGTCGATCGGATCGTGCGGCTTCGGCAAGCAGGTCGGCGATGCCGCCGTCGCGGGCGATGGGGATGTCGAGGTGCTGGTGGGCGTTGCCCTTTCCTCGGTTCTCCATCGTGGTACGTCCTGACTCGACGTCGTAGAACTTGGCAACGATGACGAAGCCGGGCGGCAAGGCCTTGCGGCTGGTGTCCAGCTGTCGTGGCAGTGACAGGGTGGGGTCTTGAGCGTCGTCGGTCGAGGTGCGGCCAAGCCACGCCACCGGTATCGAGGCCAGTGGGAAACTCTCGGGCACATGATGTTCGGCCTGGTGACGCAGCCAGTCCAGCGAGCTGACATCGCCCTGGTCGAGTGGGCCTGGGGGAGTGGTCATGAAGGTGGTCCTTCGTTGGAGGCGGGATGCTCGGCGAACCAGCGCAGGGCTCGCCGCACAGCCATGGCCTGTCGTTCGAGCAGTTCCTGTGCTTGCCGTGTTCCGGACGCGACGACGACGAACTCGACCCGCGCGCCAAGTGCATCAGGTTCGGCGGACAGGTGCCCCCGGAAGGCGGCGACGGAACGTGTCTCGTTCGTCGGGCTGACCGGTCTGTCGTGCGCGTCGTCGGGTGTCGTCGGCCTGTCGCGGGTGACACGTGGCCGTGGGGGTTTCTGACGCCCTACGCCGCCGTTGCTGTGGTGGTTGTCATAGGGTGTCACGGCGTCCTCACCGCTTTGCAAAGGATGATCATTGTGGTGGCGGTGGTGCGACGCGGGGTGGCAGCGTCGGTGTCGCTGCCCGCGTTGTTGAGGTCGTGGTCTGTCGCGGGGTAGGTGAAGGAGTCGTGGCCGTCGGTCGCGTCGAGCGCGACGATGTCGTGCAGGTGCCGCAGTCCGGCGGCGCGGGCGGTGGACACGATCTGGTGCTCGTAGTCGGTGTATGTGGTGCCGGGCTGGCCGGAGCGTGCGGCCGTGACGGCGACGATGACGCTTCCGTCGCTGTCCAGGACGTCTTCGCAGGCTGCGAGCAGGGTGTGGGCTTGGGCGGAAGTGTGTGGGGCTGGCCGGGGCCACCGCATCACGATCAGGGTGATGGGGCGTGGCGGCGTCAGGTGCTGCCCGTCGAGTCCGCCGCGGCCACCGACGTTGATGTAGCCGCGTCCCTCCGCGTGCGCGGCGTCACGCAGGTTGTCGTCGGCGTCGAAGTCGGCGATCGTGTCGCCGAAGGCGGTGTAGATCGTGACAAGGTAGTGCGCCAGCCGGGCCGGCAGGTCGATGTCTTGTCCTGACGTGTCAGGGTCGTGCGCGACGGTGCGCCAGACGATGACAGGTACCGTGTCGCCGTGTGTGTCGCTCCTGACGGGTGTGCCAGGCAACGGCATCGCGGCGGGGGCCGCGGACTCGGTGGGGTTGTGCCGTGGAAGGTCGGTTGTCATAAGCGGGTTGCTCCCGCGCCGACGATCCGTGTTCGCAATCCACTAAAGGCCCCGTGCGGGGGAGAAACGCGGCCTGTGTCTGGCGCGCGGCACCCAACTGTTGCCCAACACCTCGGGTGGGGGACCGGCGGTTGCACCCAACAGGGCAACGCTGTCATTCCAACAGCGGCGCCCATCGTCTGTTCGGTGGGACCGTGTGTTGGTCAGCGCGAGATGTCGATGCCCCAGCGGTCCGCTGTTCTATTGCGCGTTCCCGGTGGCGGTGCCGGGTTCCCCTGCTCGTCACGGTGACCTCGGGGTCGCTGACGATCCGGATAGGGCTTGCGCTGCCAGGCGAAGCCGTCGACGGCGTCAATGCGTCGATGAAGGGAGCTGGAAGCCTTGCCAGCGAGGCTGATCTTTCTATTTGCCAGAACACTGTCTGCCGATGTGCTTGCTGAACAGTGGCCAACAGGCCTGTCACCGGTGCTGTTGGCTCGGCGGCTCATTTCCGGCCACGCCGCACGGGCGAGCCACGGTTGCCGTGGGGTACCAGCGACTTCGCCCAACAGCAACGGCGGCGGCAGATGAAGTGGTCTTGCTGTTGGGTTGAGCTGCCTGAATAGCGGTTCACGCGCCGGATCTGGTTGGCGCGCCGGATTTTTCGGGAGTTCCGTGATGTCTGATACTGCTGGTTGGCCGTCCACGCCGCTGGACGCGGCCGAGAAGGCGTTTGTGATGCTGGCCGAGGCGCCCACGCACGTACCGTTTGACGCCCGCGGTTGCGAAGGTTTGCCTAGCAAGATCCTGCCGCTGGATGAGCTGCGTCAGCTGCTGCTCGCCCCGGCCACGGGGGAGGCGGTCCGTGATGGCGTGTGGCGGGAACTGGTGATCCGGTCCCGCCGGGACGGACCGGCGTGGCGGGTCGCTGCGGTGGGGATGGCGTTGCCTGGCCTGCGCCGCCGGGCTGGCATGCTGGCCGCCGGATGGCGCGGTGACACCCATGATCTGGACTCGGAGTTGCTGCTGGGGTTCATGGAACGGCTGCGCAGCATCGATCTGGACGAGCGGCGTATCTGCGGTCGGCTCATCGACGCCGGGGTACGCGCGGCTCGCGCGTTACGCGACACGGATTCGGACGCGTTGCTGATCCGCGGCTGCAGCGCCAGTTCGCTGTGGCCGATCCGCCCGTGGGACCATCCGGATCTGGTGTTGGCCCGGGCGGTGGCCGCCGCTGTCCTGGACCGTGAGGAAGCACGGCTGATCGCCGAAACCCGCCTGGAACACGGCACCCTCGTGCAAGTTGCCGCCGAGCTGGGCATCTCCCAGCAGACCGCATCGCAGTGGCGGGCCCGCGCCGAACAACGGCTCAAGAAGGCGATCGACGACGGGGAGCTGGCGTTCGTGGCGCTGCGTCCACGACGACGACAACCCCACAGGGGCAACGCCAATCGTGGTGTTGGGCAACTGTTGGGTACCCGGTCCGGTGCAGAGGCGGTGTTGGGCGCCCCACAGAAAGCTTTGGTGGGTAAGTCATCGGACCGCAAGGCGGCCGGTGGCCGCGCCCTGGGAATCGTGGCGACGCCGGCCTGACAGGTCCGTGTTCGCAACGTGTGTCCATACGGCTGAAAGGAGCCCGGCTCCCACGGCCTTGCCCGCGATTCCCGGTGGCGCGCCTCAAATTTTCCTGCTATCGCCCCGCCAGGGGCGGGAGGTGCCCATCATGGTGCGACGTCACATGTCCCGTCTGTTCACCCTCATCACGGCCACCGCCGCGGCGGTGGCCGTGGCCGTTCCCGCCTATGCGGCGCAGCCGCAGATCGCGGCGGTCAACGACCTGCCGACTGTCATCAACAACATCACCGTCTGGGTCGGTGGCATTGCCTTTGGCGTGGCCACCCTGTTCGCCACCATCGGGTTCTTGCTCTACCTGAGTGCCGGCGGCGATCCGACCTCGGTCGAAAAAGCCAAGGCGGCGTTCAAGAACGCCGCCATCGGCTACGCCGGCGCGTTGCTGGCCCCGGTTCTGCTCGCGATCGTGCGCGGCTGGATCGTGGACTGACATGGGCTGGGTCGTCGATGACCTGCTGGAAGCGATGCTGAACTGGTTCGCCAAGACGATCGTCGGTGGCCTGGATGTGTTGTGGGACCTGCTGGCGGCAAGTGTGTTCACCTCTCCGGACGTGACCGTGCTGCCGCAGGTCCGCACGTTTTCCAGCACGTCGCTTGGCATCGTCAACACCGCATACGTCCTGGCGTTCCTGGCGGTGTTCCTGCTCATCATGGGCCGCGACACGGTGCAGATCCGATACGGGCCAGGCGAACTGATCCCGCGGCTGGTCATCGGACTGATCGCGGCGAACTTCGCCACGCCCCTGTGCGCGACCCTCATCGAGGTCGCCAACGCCCTGACCGGTGCATTGACTGCGCAGGACATTACCTCCCCGGCGTCGATGCAGCAGATGCGCATCACTGTTGACAGTGCGCTGGCCGACAAGAACGGCAGCGAACCGGCCGGCGTCCTGCTCATCCTGATCGGGCTGGTCATCGCCGTGATGGTCGGCATGCTGCTCATCCAATGGATCATCCGGCTGGGTGTGCTCATCATTGCGGTCGGCGTGGCCCCGATCGCGCTGGCGCTGCACGGCACCCCGCAGACCGAGCCCACCGCGAAACTGTGGTGGCGCACCATGCTCGGCACGCTGGGAACCGTTGTGGCGCAAACGGTCGCCCTGCACACCACGCTGACGATCTTCCTCGACCCGAACGCGAACCTGTCGTCGCTGGGGCTTCCCGGCGACCGCACCGTGATCTTCAACCTGCTGGTCGTCGTGTGCCTGCTCTGGGCAACCCTGAAGATCCCGGCCATGATGCGCCATTACGTCACCCAGTCCTCGCCCAGCCCCGCCGGGACGATCCTGCGGGTCGTGCTGGTCCAGCAACTGACCAAGGGCCTACGCCATAAGTTCAGCGCTGGAGGCGCCGGCGGCATCGCCCGCGGGAGCGGTGGTGCGGCGGGCGCATCACGCCGGGCGGGCGGCCCGTGGCCGTTCACCTCGCCCGGCGGGGGCCGCCGGCCGCTGCCGCGAGCCACCGACCTGCCGACCCGGCCACCTACCTCGCCCGGTTCGGCGTCAGCGTCCTTGCCGACCCGGCCTCCGTCAGGGGCCGGTCCCGGCGTGGTCGGCGTCGCCTACCCCACCGGTCGCCCGATAAGGCCATACACCCGGCAGGAACTGGCGGCCGGAGTCGACCTGTTCGGCAAAACGGTGCCCAGACAGCCGCCAACGACACTTGCACGTTCATCCCGCCCGCCGATCCGCGCGGCAGGCGTCGTATCGGATCCGTCACCGGCCGGACCACGCGCGGGCGTTCCGGCAGGGGTCACCCCTGCCACCGTGTTCGCCCGCCAACGACCTGTCCGGGCACCGGTGCGCGGCCCTTGGCATATGCGCACCAGCTGACCGTCGCGGCCCTGGGCCGCCTGCCACATGCCATGAACGGTGCCGAAGGCGTCGGTCCTCACCCCTGTCAACACCCACGCCCTGCCGCCGCCTGGACTCCTGAAAGGACCTGACTATGACCACCGACAACAACTCCACCATCGCCTCCGCCGGCCGGCCGGAACGCCCGATTGTGGCGCTCGCATGGCCCACCGGCAGGCCGATCTACCCCTACACCGCCGACGAAATCGCCGCCGGAGTAGATCTCTACACACGCCGCCTCAAGGCCGAAGCCGCCGAGGCCGGTGATCCGGATGCGCGCTGACACCGACACCGCACCACGCGCACGCATCCCCGCCGACGTGGACCAGCCAGACAAGATCCTCTATGGGTTCACGGCCCGGCAGCTGGCGATCCTCGCGGTCGCCGGCGTCGCCGCCTACGGGCTGATCAAAGGTGTGGGCGACCTGCTGCCGCAGCCGGTCGTCATCGCGATCCTGGTGCCAGTCGGCGGCGTCGCGGTGGTGCTGGCGCTGGGCCGCCGCGACGCGATGAGCATGGACAGGTGGCTGCTGGCGGCGATCCGCCAGTCCCGCGCACCAAAGCATCATCTGGCGGCGTCGGCCGGGCCTGTGCCCGGCTGGGCGCCGGGGCCGGGGATGGCGGTGCCGCAGCTGCGTCTGCCCGCACACGCGATCTCCGAAGCCGGCGTGATCGACACCGGCGAGAAGGCCGTTGCTCTGGTGGCGGTGAGCACCGTCAACATCGGCCTGCGCACCGGCGATGAGCAGGCGGCGCTGATCGGCGCGTACGGGCGGTGGCTGCACGGCCTGTCCGGGCCGGTGCAGCTGGTCATCTCCGCGCAGCGGGTCGACCTGGCCAGCCACGCCCAGCGCGTCGCCGACCTCGCCTCGGCCATCGGCAACCCGGCACTGGCCGACACCGCATACGACTACGCCGAATTTTTGGACCAGCTGGCCGAGCGCTGTGACCCGTTGTGGCGCACGGTGACGATCGCCGTCACGGCCGACAGCGACACGGGCCGCGACATCGAGGTCCTGCGCCGCGCCGGTCATGCCGCCTCGGCGCTGGCCGCGCTCGGCGTACAGACCGCCGTCCTGGACGGGTCTGCCGCCACGGCAGTGCTGACCTGTGCCACCGATCCCTACACCCCTGTCGACACGACCTGGCCCCGGGCACGTCCCGGGGCTGCGGTCACCGGCCACGGAGATCTGCTGTGAAGAATCTGTTGCCCCGCAAGCCAATAGCGCACGACACCGACAGCCCGGCCGCATCGGCCGGGCTGTCGCACGTTCTAGGCCCGTCCGGTGTGGTCAACATGCCGCGCTACCTGCAGGTCGGCGACGGCTACGCCGCGGTGCTGATGGTGACCGGGTACCCGGCCGAGGTCGGTGTGGCCTGGCTCGACCCGCTGCTGGGCTGGCCGGGCCGTCTGGATGTGGTGGTCTACATCGACCCGCTCACCGGGCCGGCTGCGGCGGCCGGGTTGCGCCGGCAGCGGGCCAGGCTGGAATCCAACCGGCGCACCGATACCGACAAAGGCCGGCTGCTCGACCCGGCCGCCGAGGCCGCGGCCGACGATGCCGCCGAACTGGCCGACCGCATCGCCCGCGGCCACAGCAAACTGTTCCGCGTCGGGCTTTACCTGTGCGTGCACGCGGCCAGTCTCGACGAGCTGCAGGAGTCGATCGCGCAGGTGCGGGCGGTGGCGGCCTCGGTGCTGCTGGACACCCAGCCGGCGACGTGGCGTCAGCTGCAGGGCTGGATCTCCACCCTGCCGCTGGCCACCGACACCCTGCGCATGCGCAGGGTGATGGACACCGAGGCCATCGCCACCATGTTCCCGCTGGCTTCCCCGGATTTGCCGGCGCCGCTGCCCGGGCAGCCGGCTCCCGCCGGCGGATTGTTGTACGGGCTGAACCCTGACTCGGGCGGTGTCGTGTGGTGGGACCGGTGGAGCCAGCACAACGCCAACAGTGTCGTGTTGGCCCGATCGGGGGCCGGGAAGTCGTACTTCGTCAAGCTGGAGGTGCTGCGGTCGTTGGCCGACGGCGTGGCCGTGTCGGTCATCGACCCGGACAACGAGTACCGCCGCCTCGCCGACGCCGTCGGCGCGGTCACTATCGCTTTGGGCGCGGGCGGGGTGCGGCTCAACCCGCTGGACATCCCGCCCGGCGACCGGCGCGGCGACGCGCTGACCCGCCGAGCGCTGTTCCTGCACACCCTGGTCGCGGTGCTGCTGGGGGAACAGCCGCCACCGGCCGAACGGGCCGCGCTGGACAAGGCGATCATCGCCGCCTACACCGCGGCCGGGATCTGCAACGATCCCGGCACCTGGGGCCGTCAGGCGCCGCTGCTGCGCGACGTGTCCGCCGCCCTGGCCGAGCAAGGTACCGCCGCCGCCGAGACCCTCGCCGCCCGGCTCACCCCGTGGGTGTCGGGCAGCTTCCGGGACCTGTTCGACGGACCCACCACCCATGCGCCGCACGGGCAGCTGGCGGTGTGGTCGACCCGCCACCTCCCCGACGAGCTGCGCGCCCCCGGGATGCTGCTCGCCCTGGACGCGATCTGGCGCGACGTGGACGTACCCGGCAACACCGGCCAGCCGCCCCGGAGGCTGGTCATCGTCGACGAGGCCTGGATGCTTCTCAAAGACGGGCAAGGAGCCAAATTCCTTTACCGGCTCAGCAAATCCGCCCGCAAACGCCGCGCCGGCCTGGCCGTGATCACCCAAGACGTCGGTGACCTGCTCGGCTCCGATCTCGGCCAGGCCGTCATCGCCAACGCCGCCACACAGATCCTGCTGCGCCAGGCCGCACAGTCCGTCGACGCCGTCGCCGACAGCTTCGGCCTGACCGCCGGCGAAGCCCGCCTCCTGCTCTCCGCACGCATAGGCGAAGGCCTGCTGATCTCGGGGGCGCACCGGGTCTGTTTCCACGCCGTGGCCTCCAAAAAGGAACACCGGCTGTGCATCGGAGACCTCGAAGTCGACGACGCCTAGAACCGCACGTCACCGCCGAATCGTCTCCATATTTCTACCGGGCTGGCCCGGGCACCCAAACAGGTGCCCGGGCCAGCCCGTTTCCTACTTTGAGAAGGGCCGATCGCCATGATCTCGTTCGCTGTATTCGTTGCCCCGCAACCGTCTGCGCCTACCACATCGCCGCCTCCCGAGTTCTCTTTGCCCGCGCCGTCGCAATGGCTGCTGCACGCCGTCCAGGGCGCTGTCGGCTGGTGCGTGCAGCGGCCGTGGCTACTGGCCGTTCTCACGCTGACGATCGCCGCAGCGGCAGCCGCGCGGGGCATCGTCGCCTCCCGCCGTCACGCACGTCTGTTGCGGGATGCGCGGCTGATCACCATCAGCCCGCCGCCGGAGGTCGAAGCGGCGGGCGCCGGCGTGCTGTGGGCGAGCCTGGCCGAGATTTTGCGCCCCGGCCTCCGGCGCCGACTGCGAGAGGGCCGAGCGCATGTGGCCGTGGAATACCGGTGGGCTGGCCGTCAACTGCAGATCGGTATCTGGCTTCCGGGCACCGTCGCCGACGGTCCGGTGCTGGCCGCGATCCGCGGCGCCTGGCCCGGGGTGGCCTGCCAGGTCACCGATCCCACGCCACCGCTGCCGGTGACGGCGCCGGCCGTAGGCGGCGCTTTGGCTCCGGTCATGGCGGCGTGGTTCCCGCTGGAAACCGGCCACGACGCCGACCCGCTGCGCACCCTCATTCAGGCCGCCGCCGACCTGCACGCCCATGAGGCCGCCTGCGTACAGGTGCTGGCCCGCCCCGCCACCTACCGGCAGATCACCGGCCTGCGCCGAGGTGTGCAGGCACTGCGCACCGGCAAGCCCGCCCACAGCTGGCTCGATCCGCTCACCTGGCTACGCGGTGCCCTCAACCTGATCCTGGAACTACTCGGCCCCGCCGACCGGACCGCTCACGTCGCCACCGGCCGTCACCAAACACACCTGCCGGGCGCCGACCCGCAACACGAACGCGACGCCCGCGCCGCGGTCGACAAACTCGCCGGGCCGCAGTGGGAGGTCGCCCTGCGCTACGCCGTGGCCCACACCGGCCGCGGCGGCACCCCGCACACCCTCACGCCGCGGCTGTCCAATCTCGCCCTCGGCATCGCCTCCTCGTTCGGCGTCTACGCCGGCCGTAACCGGCTGCGCCGCCTGCGCCTGCCCCACCCGGCCGTCGTGCTGGCCGCTCGGGTCATGCGCCGAGGGTTTCTGCTCAACAACACCGAACTGTCCGCCCTGGCGGGGCTGCCCACCGACATCGCCGTGCCCGGGCTGGACCGGGCACGCGCCAAACCCATGCCGGCGCCCGTCGCCGTGGCCACCGGCGGGCGCACCACCAAAGTCCTCGGCGTCGCCCAGGTCGGCGGGCACAAAGTCGCGCTGAAAGCAGCCGATGCCCGCCAGCACGTGCATGTGCTGGGCTCCACCGGATCCGGCAAGTCCACCCTCCTGCTCAACATGATTTTGGAGGATGTGCACGCCCGCCGCGGAGTCATCGTCATCGACCCCAAAGGCGACCTGGTGACCGACGTGATCGACCGCCTGCCGGCCAAGGTCGCCGACAAGCGGCTGCTGCTCATCGACCCCGACCAGCCCGCCGGGGCGACACTGAACCCTTTGCAGGGCAACGACCACGACCTGGTCGTCGACCACATCGTGAGCATCTTCGGCAAAATTTTCGCCAAGCACTGGGGTCCCCGCATCGACGACACGCTGCGCATGGCCTGCCTCACCCTCCTGCGCAAGGCCAACGCGACGCTCACGTTGGTGCCCTCGCTGTTGCAGGACAAGCAGTTCCGGGCCGCGTTCACCCGCGACCTGGACGACCCGGAAGGCCTGCTGGGCTTTTGGCAATGGTTCGAAAACACCCCACCGCCGCTGCGCTCGCAAGTCATCGGCCCGGTCCTGGCGCGGCTGCGCAGCTTCCTGACCCGCCCGTTCGTGGGCCAAACCATCGGGGCGCCGCGCTCGACGGTGAACATGGGCAAGGTCCTCGACGGCGGCATCCTGCTCGCGCGTCTGCCCAAAGGGCAGATCGGCGAGGAAACCAGCCGCCTGATGGGCTCGTTCATCCTCGCCTCGGCGTGGCAGGCCGCCACCGCCCGCACCCGCATCGCCCAAGACGCCCGCCGCGACGCCGTGGCCTACATCGACGAGTCACACAACTTCCTCAACCTACCCGGCTCGGTCGGTGACATGCTCGCCGAAGCCCGCGGCTACCGGTTCGGGCTGGTGCTGGCGCATCAGAACCTGACCCAGATGCCCCGCGAAACCCAACTCGCACTGTCGGCCAACGCCCGCAACAAGGTGTTGTTCAGCTGCGCCCCCGAAGACGCCCACCAGCTGGCCCGCCACACCATGCGCGAACTGTCCGAACACGACCTGAGCCACCTGGACGCCTTCCAGGCCGCCTGCCGCCTCGTGGTGGACGGCCGCGAAACCCCGGCGTTCACCCTGCACACCCTGCCCGCCAAGCCCCTGACCGGGCAGGGCACCGCGGTGCGGCAAGCCGCACTGGCCAACGCCCTGTCGGGCACACAGTCCAATCCGGACAGCGGCCAGGCAGCCATCGGCCGCCTCGCCAGAGTCAAGCCACGCAGCAACCCCGACGACCCGGGCGAAGCTCACCCCACCGACACAGACAGCGCCACGTGATCCACAGACGCGTCGGTGCCCGCCGTTTCCGTCCACCACCGATCAGCAACGAGCCCTGCGCACACCCAACAGCCACCCCACCATGTCCACCCGAGCCGCGGCCGGCGACCAACCTGCAGACGGCGTGGCGCTCTCACACCGCCACAGGGGGATCGGGATAAGAGCCCTGAAACTCACCGTACTGCGTACTCGGCGGCCCTTTCTATGCCGCTGCCTCGAACGCGTGCCGTGCGGCCTGACCCCGGTCAGCGGGTCGGCCCGCAGCCCGGCCGGAACTGCGCCACGCCCGGCCGACCCCAGGCCGACACCACCCACCCGACACCCCAGCTAGGAGCCCACATGTCCAGCCATGACCCGACCCGACACTTCCCTGCAGGGGAAGTCTCCCGACCGGGGAACCAGCCACCGCCGATGGTCGCGCTGCGCACCCCCAACCCCAAGACGCCGGCCGGCGGCACGCTGATCGAGATGTCTCACCGGCTGCGTCCCCGCGACTACGCCATCGCCTCACTTCTCTACCACCACACCACGTTGACCACCGACCAGCTCACCGCGATCCTGTTCCGCAACCCGATCACCTGCCGGCACCGGCTGGGCACGTTGCGGTCCTTCGGGTTCGTCGACCGGTTCATCCGCCGCAGCCATCCGGGAACCCCCAATCTCGTCTGCTGGGTAGCCGGGCCACTATCGGCCAGGCTCGCGACACTGTCCGCCGGTGAGAATCCACCCACCGTGCGGGCGCTACGCGAACGACAAGACCGCATCTACGCCAACCCCGCCCTGGACCACCTCATTGCCACCAACTGGTTCTTCACCAACCTGTTGGCCCACGCCCGCACCAACCCGCACACGTGCCTGCTGCGCTGGTGGTCCGAACGCCACACCGCAGCCGCGTTCGGCCAGCGCATCCACCCCGACGGGCACGGCGTCTGGGCCGATGGCCACCGCCAGGTCGGGTTCTTCCTCGAACTGGACCGCGGCACCGAACCGATCGGCAAGCTCACCCAAAAACTCAGCTCCCACCGGCGGCTGCGCGCCGAAGGCGGGCCAACCTATCCGCTGCTTTTCGCGCTGCCCAGCCGCGCCCGTGAACAGAACCTGCATCGCCGCCTGGCCGAGCGTCCCGAACCCAGTCTCGCGGTCGCCACCACTTCACCGGAGTCCGGCGACAATCCCGCCGACCCGGTATGGCGGCTGGTGGGCAACGGCCGCCACCGGCTGGCGTTGGCGGACCTGCCCGCCGGCCATGCACAACCCGGACCACTCAACCCCGGCCCGCCCACCGCCGCCGATCACCCGCTGCACCACCTCGGCTAAGACGTAAGCGGCACCCAACAGCCGCCCGCCCTGCCCAACAACCCGTCCGGTCTGCCCCAACAGATTGCCGACAACGCGTAGCCAACCCCGCCACCGCAGTTCACACATCTGCGGTCCGCTCACGGGTGGGGGATGGTGTTGGGTGGCGGGGCTACGGTGAAGCCTTCTCCTAGAGAACCCCCCATGCACCAACCCTTTGGGTCCGGCGCCCACCACCGCGGTAGCAACCGCCCACCCGCCTTCGGCCGGTCGGCCTGCACCGCCCGTGACTCGCCCCACCCACCTGCTTCATCTACAGCACTCGCGCCGTTTCGGCGTGTGCATTGCCGCGTTGGCGGCTGTGCCCGTCATGCGCATCCACCGCCGGTGGCTGCGGCGAGCTCGTCTGGTGGCGCGCACCGTCACATCAGTGTCTGTCCTCATTGGAGGGACTATCGTGCCCGAATTCACCATCCTGACCGTCTGCCTACCCGCAGCCGTGCCTGTCGGCAGCCTTGCCGCCGCGGCCAGCGCTGCCCTGGCCGCCCACGGCATCACCGACGCCGGCCCCGCCGGCCACTTCTTCACCACCGCCCGGCTGCGCACCAGCAACCTTGTGCAGCCCTACCACGGCACCGCCGCAGGCGGACCTGTCAAGCTGCTCGACCTTGAGCGCATGCGCGCCGACGCCCACCTGAAGTATTGGAACCGTCATGAACTGTGGCAGCAGGTCACCGGCGGATCCCCGGTCGCCCGCCCCTGGTGGCATTTCTACGACCGGTACCTGGCCAGTCCCGACACATACACGTGGGACCACGCCGTGCAAGGCTTCCTCAACCAGCCCCGCATCACCTGCATGCGCACCTACAACAGCCACCCCCACCGGCTGACCAACCTGCCCATCGAGCACCTCGACGCGTTCGAGGCAGGACCCCAGGCCTACGCCGTGTACGGCTGGCTGTCCGCCGTGCCCTGCCAAGGGCTGCTCACCCTCGACGGCGCGCTGCTGCGCTCCGCCAGCGCCCGCCACACCGACCAACTCACCTACCTGCAGCAGGCCAACGAACGCATCACCGCCTTGGCAGCCACCGACCACCTCGTCGCGTTCGCCACCCACTAACAACCGCCACCCACGGGTCATCCACACCGACCACCGGGGCATGGACCCCATGACCGCCAACGCGGCTTCCCGCTGGACGCACCACGACCCAGTCCCGCAATCAGCATTCGGGGCCTCGCTTCGGCGCCGCCGTGACCTGACCGGCCCGCCGCCTGCTGTTGCGTTTTTCGATTCTCGGCCGTCGCCCGGCCACCCCCAGATTCCGGGCGCGGCCGCTGCGCTGCGCCCGGAATCCCTTACCCGACAAGGAGTTCCGCCATGACCAGCACCCTTGCCCCGCATCAGCTGCTTCGCATCGGCCAGCCCGTTCACGTCAACCACCGCGCCAGCTGGCTGGCGGCCACCGTGACCTGCCTGACCCCGCGGCAAATCGGCGTCGCCTACCAGACCTCCAGCCCAGCACCGCTTGGCGACACCGTCCTGCCATGGGCGGTACGGCCCGCCGACGGCGCCCTGTTGCGCGCTGCCCGCCGCGTCGCGGCCGGCGACGAGGTCATCTTCGGCAGCACCACCCGCACCGTCGCTGCAGCCTGGAAAGGCCGCGACGGTTGGCTTGTCGTGCATTTCACCGACGGCGGCCAGCCCGCCCTCGTCCTGCCCGGCGCGGTACTGCGCCTGGTCGACCGTACCCCGGCAGTCACCGTCAACGGCCTGCCCATCACCGGCTGACCCCTCACAGCAGAAGGACACACGATGCCGCACACACGTTGGCACGCCCGTCATCCGACCTCACGCGCACACGCCTCACACCTGGCCGCGCGAACCCGGGTCACTGACACGGCCAGGCCCATCGCGAACGTGACACCGCTGACCTGTCCCGGTCTGCCCACCAGCCACCTTAAGGAGAGTCATGCATGACCTGCTCACCCCGCAACACCAGCCAAACGTGCCCGTCATCGCGCCACCCGGGTTGCCCGGCCTGCCGCCGACCGGCACCGCACCGGCCAACGTGCCCGGCCGCTGGCGCGTGTTCACCGGCGACTGGCTCGCCAACGGCTGCGCCTGCCATCTCTACACCGACGGCTACGCCGGCGAGCTCATCCGCCGCTGGAACGGCTGGGCCGTCTTCCGCACCAGCCGCACCGTCGCCGCTGCGATCGTCGCTCACCGGCAGCACACCTTCATCCAGCTGATGGCCGAGCACGCCGGCCGCGGTAAACGTATGCCCGATGCGTGGCTGGCCACCCTAGGCGAGTTCGCATCGGTGACCTGGCTGGGCAGCCTGATCGTCGTGGACCGGCGCCGCTACTCCGATGACGAGACCGACGTCGAGATCACCACCGCTGACGCCGAAGGCCTCTACACCATCGGCTGGAGCTGGTCCTGGGACGACGTCGACGCCGCCGCCGTACACACCATCCACGGCACAGACAGCATCTGAAAGTCGCCGACGCTCACTGTCGACTTTTCATCGCCTACGGCGCAACTAGCTGCCACAAGGTCTGTCGGTAGCCCCGAGACGGTGAGTGCGTCGGCCGCCGGAATGTCCGGACACTTGGCAACGACGAAGCACGCAACATGCCGATCACCTCGTGGTCCCTTGCCCGCCAACATTTCTGGGCAGCTTCGCCGTCGTCGGCGGCTAGCCGCCCTCTCCCGAGGGCCGTCTTATGGCCGGCCCTTCCACCTACCCAATGTGACCCTTCCGGGGACCGCGTCGGCCGTATGCCGCATCCCACAGGGGTTTCCTGGGGGATAGGTGTGCGGCTTCGGCGTGGTGCCTCGGACATTTCCCCTTTGGAGGATCCATGTTCGAGCCCTCTGCGCAAATCGAGTCTGTGCTGGCCGCGGTTGCGTGCCGGCCGGACGCTTCGGCGGGAATGCAGGCGATGATGCAGCGCGCGTCGGAGTTCGCGACGCCGTGGCAGGCACAGCTGACCGGGATCGCGCTGGACCCGGGCGGCCGTGCACTGGCCGACGAGTTCCTGGACACCTACTGGTCGCAGCAGGCCTATCGCCGAGACGCGCTGAACCTGGCCGGCCCCGACCGTGAGGTCATCATAGGCAGCGGCTTCCACGCCGCGGTATATGCCGCGATCCGTGTCCGCAGCGGCCATCCCCGGCCTTTGGTGTTGGAACGCGCGTCGCGCGTCGGCGGCGCGTTCGCCGTCACCGCGCGGCCGACGTTCTACCTCAACTCCCGCAACCGCCCCGGCGGCGCAGGACTGGCAGGCGACCAGGGAGCCAACCTGAACTACCTGCCGGGCGCGCCGATCCAGGCCACCAACGTCACGATGGCCGAGTATCCGGCCAACACCGACATGGCGTTTGTGATCCGGTTGGCGCTGGCCCAGTTCGCCGACGTGGTGACCGACGCCAACGTGCGGTACGTGTCCCGCGACGGCGACAGCACAATGATCGACCTTGACGGGGGCCGGCAGGTGAGAGCGGGGCGGATCATCGACGCCCGAGGCGTGGGCGATCCGGTCGACCAGAATGTCGCCAACGGCACCACGATCCTGACCTTCCCACAGTTCATGGGCCGTATGGCCGGCATGTGGCCGCTGAGGGCTGTGGGGCGGGCGGCCGTGGTCGGCGGCGGTGACTCGGCGAAGTGTGTCGTGGAGTCGTTGCTGGGTCTTGCGCCGCAGCCTTTCATGGCCGCCGCGGCGCTGGACAGTGTGGATCGTGTCGACTGGTACGCCGAACAGCTGCCCGACACCTGCCAGGGGTGGCAGCAAGCCATCCGCGGCCGGTACCAGGGGATCGGCCGCTATCTGCGGCCTGACCGGTTCGGTGCGCGGCGCCTGAACATCGTGGATCGCCGGGTCCGCCCCGTCGCGCTGCCCGACAACGCTCTCATCGATGGACGGGCATACGACCTGGTGGTTGTGTGCACCGGCAACCAGGAAACAGACATCGACGGTCTCGAACTGTCGGCGTTCGACGAATACACGCTCACCGGCATCAATGCGATGGCGCGCCGGCATTACAGCCTGCCGGCATTCCGGGTCGGTCCCCACGCGCGACTGCTGTTCACCGCGCAGGAGCGCGCCGACGGCATCGCCGACATCGCGGCCAACGCCGTATCGATGTTCCGCACCGCCGGCAAGACCGCCATCCTGGCCGCAACCCTGCCCGCGCTGACCGCCGACGACTAGTCCGCCGGTAGCCGTTGGCCTGTCAATGTTTCGCCGACAAGGGACCAGCCGGCATCGAGTTCAGCGAGGAGACCACCATCGAGGACATCGCCGTCGTGTGCGGCTAACTGTTCGCCACCAACCGATCCGGCAAGCGCCCGTGTGTGAGGCCAGCCGGGCCGGCGCACACCACCTCATGGTGACCCGCGCCGGCGTCGTCCGGCGCGGTCCCTGCCCCTATTCGAAGGGAACGCCACGTGAACCAGCAACCATCCGCCAACCATGATGCGATCCCGACCACGGACCGGCCCTGGTCACCGATTCCGACGTCCGATCCGGACGCTTATCTGATCCCCGCCGACGCGGCAGACCGCGACCATCTGGTGGCCGCGCTGCATCTGGCGGTGCAAGCCACCCATCGCGACCTCGGCTGTCCAGCATGCGCCGAGTCGGCCTGCACCACGGCGCAGCACCAGCCGCGGCTGGAGCAGGTCCGTGCCTGGCGCACCCTGGCCGACGGCATCGGCCGGTTGCCCACGCTCACCGGCGACGAGCCGATGATCCGCTTCGACCCGCAAGCCTGCCGCACCTGGCTTGACCAGGGGGCAGCACGACGCGCGGGAATCGACGAAGGCTTCAACAGCGACGCCTTCACCATCGCCGCAGGGCTTGAGGAACTGCTCTACCTGCTACACCACGAGGCCGCCCAGCACGTCTGGTGCACCGTGGCCCACCTGGACGACGTCGAGATCTGGCGCACCGCCGACAGCCACGGCGTCGACGGCGGAGGCATCCTCACCGCCGACCTGACCTACATGGGAACCCTGGTGCGGCTGGCCAGCCTGCACCAAGGCAGCGACGAATTCACCAACGACCCCACTGTGCGCGGCGTCGACGCCGCGGTCCAGGCCCTCGGCCACGTCGCGCGCACCAACCGGGAGTACGCCAACCTGCGCCGCGCCACCGGCCACCCGCTGACCCGCACCGACACCACCGCCGACAGCGATACCGGCGGCGTCTACACCGTTGTCGGCGTGTGGCTCGGCGACCAGCCGGTCCCCGTCGGCGTCATCGCCGGCGCACACGAGGTCAGCGGCGGCGACGAAGGCGAGCACTTCCCCGAAGGCGTGTGGGCCACCTCGGTGACCGCCGCCGACGACCACCAGGCCGAACGCGACGCCATCGAGCAGATGCGCGACGACGACGCCTAACCAAGCGCCGAAAGCGAGTCAGCGCCGACAGACACGCGGTCCCAGCCGGGCCGCTCTCACCGCAGGGGCGAGCCCCTGCTACCCATCCCCGTAGGTGAGGTGAGGGCAGCCGGCTGCTACCGGCTGCCCTGCCACACCTGCCAGCCTGTGCCACGAGGAGGCACTCGCCGTGTCTACCATCCACCTGATCACCGCAGCCGGGCTCGCCGCGCTGTGCGCCATAGCCGGATACCGGCTTGCCGCGCGCCGCATGACGCGGCTGTGCGCCGCGCTGGCCGCGGCCACCCGGGCCGCCGGCCACGACCGGCTCACCGGCCTGCCCAACCGCAACCGGCTCACCAGCCGCGTCGTCCAGATCGCCGCCAGCAGGCAGCCGATCACCCTGGCCATCATCAACCTCGACAAGTTCGCCCACACCAACCACTTCGGCCACCGCGTCGGCGACCAGCTACTGGTCCTGCTGGCCGGACGGCTGCGCTACCACGCCGGCCGGCACGGTGCCACCGCCTACCGGCTGACCGGCGACGAGTTCGCCGTCGTGTGGCCACATCCCCACGACACGGCACACGCTGCGGCCACGCGGCTGCTGGCCGCCCTGCGCGAGCCCGTCGAGCTGCTCATCGACGAACACCCCGTCCACCTGCGCACCACCGCCACCGCGGGCCTGGCCGATCTGGCCCAGCCGGCAGGCGACCCGACCGGGCTGCTGCTCACCCGCGCCAACACCGCGTTGCAGCACGGCAAACACACCGCCCGCGGCACCGCAACCCTGTGGCAGCCGCAGCTGCCCGACCTGCCGCGGCCACGCCGCGACAGCCGCCACACCGCACACCGCGACGGGAAACCGTGCGATGCGGTGCGCGACGCCATCGTCGGCACACCGAACCCCGTGTACGGGCTCATCGAGTGGGACGGCAGCTACACACCCACCGTCATCGTCGGCTGCTGCCGCGACGCGGTCCGCCGCACAGCTGTAGACATCTTCGGCACCACCGGCGGCGCACACTTCGCGGCCGACAGTCCGGACTTCCTTGCCCAGCACCCGAACCCCGGACCGAACGCACCCGCCGAGGCGATCACCGACTGGCTTGATGCGCTGCGTGAGGCCACCACCGAACCATGGTTCAGCGTGCTGGACTCAGACGAAGTCGTCCGCACCGCCGACCGGCTGCTGCTGATGGACCTGTTCTCAGCAACCCCATACGTTTCCCGACCCGGCGACCAGCCCGACAGCACAGCCGAGCGATGCGACCGCTGCCGCCAGCCCGCCACGGCACCACCGATAACCGTCGACGCGCCCGCGAACGTGACCGAGGACACCGCAACCTGACCGGCGTCGCCGCCAGATCTGCCACCACTGCCACCAAACAGGGCAGCCACGCCATCGCCGCCCACAACCCCCCACACCTCAAGGGCATCGCGGACCCACCGGTCGCCCTTGACGGGCGAGGTCGGCGATGTCCCTCCAATCAGGACGGAGAACGGTTCGTGACCCGCAGTTCCCATCAATCCCGCGGCGCCGCAGGCGCCCTCGACCCCGCCGCACTGTGCGCGCACATCATCGGCACCGTGCAGCCGCTGTTGGAGGCGATGCACTGGGCCGACGACGAGATCGCCGCCGCCGGCCGCCGCCACCCCGGCCAGGCCGACCTGCTCTACCACGCCTTCAGCGTGCTGACACCCCGCCACATCGGGCCCGGCATGGGCACCGAGTTCGTCTACCGCGGCCACGCCCGCGAAATTCTGGACCGAGTAGCCGCAGGCAACGATTTGCGGCCGGCCACCGCGGCCGAGATCTGCCTGGCACTGTCCAAGGCCAGCCAGCTGGCCCCCATGCACGCAGCCTGGGCCGGCCTGTACCTGCGCATGTGGCTGCAGGCGTTCCCCGGCCGCCCCCTCACTGCCGAGCAGGCCGACAACCAAAGCCACTACGAACATCTGCACGGACCGCACATCGACATCCTGGAAAACACGATGCGTCACAAGGCCGCCGACCGCGAAAGGCAACTCGACAACATCGAATGCACGGGCCGCCACCACGGCGACGACGTGGCCTGCCGGTTCGCCACCCCGCGATGACACCCGCCAGCCATGACCGCCCGGGCAGAGCGCCACGTGACAGACCCGCCGACACAGTCCGGCGACCACACCGCGCTATCTGATCCTTCCGTCGGCACCGGGCAAGGTTGGGCCGCTCACACGGCCTGATCGGGCGCAACCAGATGCGCCCGGCCCGATGACCGGGCCCTCATCCAGACCGGGTGCCGCCTCGGCCCGTTTCCAGCACCACAGCTGATCTCGCATCGTTCGTGCGGGACGCACCGCCGAAAACCCATTCGGCCCAGCGTCTCGCACCGCGGGGCGCTGGACCCCTGTACTCCTGCAGGAGGAAACCATGCCCTACCACCACAACGACAGGCGCCGCAGTGCGATGCGAGGTGCCACATGCGCCCGATGAACACCGACGGCAGCGACCAGGTCCTGGGCAAAGCCGCCGAGCACGCCGCCTGGATCTTCTACCTCATCGCCGCGTTGGGCTCGTCGATCGGCCAGATCTGGGTCGGCGTCGACGTCGCCCCCTGGCCTGATGCCATGCCGGTCTGGCTGCGTGCGGCGGTGGTGCTGCCGTTCGCTGTCGTCATCGACCTCGGCGGCGTCGTCTGCTCCGGTTTCGCCGACACCCGTCAGCGTCTCGGGGAAACCGCCTACGGCTGGCGGATCCTGTCCGCGGCGTCGGTGAGCCTGGGCGTCAGCATCAACATCGTCGGCCACGCCCAGGTGCCCTACCTGGCCGTCGTGTTCGGCGGTCTCGGCGTGTTCGCCTACAGTGTGTGGCTGCTGCACTCGGCCGCCCGCCGCCGCGACGCCCTGCGTGCCGCAGGTAAACTCGCCGAAACACCGCCGGCCTACGGGCTGGTCCAATGGTGGCGCGAACCAGCCGCCACCCGCCGCGCCAAGACCCTCGCGCTGCAGAACGGCTACAGCATCCACGAGTCGCTGACCGAGGCCCGCGCCCAGCTGCGCACCGAAACCCGGCGGGCAGCACTGGCCGACCACATCGAGGCCGACATCCGGTCCAGACATGCCGAGGACCCGATCCTGGCCTCGATCGCCGCCACCACCACCCCGGTCGACGACGTCGCCGACGCCCTCATGGCCATGATCGACACGACGGGTTGGGCGCGGACCATCGCCGCCCGGATCCAGCCGCCCCACGCCGAGCAGCCGACAGACAACGACAACGCCCTGCGCGCCGGCGACAGCCGCGACGGTGGCCGGCCGCGGTCGCCCGGAACGGCGGTGCTGCGCCAGATCCCCACCCAGCAAAACGACTACGACCGCTGGCGTGAAATCTGGCAGGCAATGACCGACGACCCCGGCGTGTCCAATCAGGACATCGCAGCGGCGCACGGCGTCTCCTCACGCACCGCGCAGCGCATCCGCGACGCCGGCACCGGCGGGCTGCTCGACTCACCGCATACCCCGGTCGCCCGCCTCGCCGCTCTAGCTGCCGACAACGGCCATCCGCCGGCAACGCCCTGACCCCGCCCATAGAGCGAGACGCCCGACCACACCACGCGGCGCCCGCACGACCGGGCTGCCCGGGACGGTCGCCGGTCCATCACCTCCGGCGACCGTCCCCGCAGGGCAAACCCATGCACCCCAAAGATTCGCGGATCCGGCCTTCACCGGCCACATGATCGACATCATCGCCGCTCCGTGAGCGAGGGCATCGGATTGCTGAGTGTCGGCGGCCCTCCTCGCTGCCCACGGCGCGGAGAACGGCTTGTCCCGCACACTTCCTCTACCACTTGGTCGGCAAAGCCCTGACTCACCATCGTCTCGGGCGGTGCAAGCAAACCTGCCCGGATCTCCCGCGCCTTACGCGGCGGCCGCACCGACCGCGCCTGGCTGCAAAGAACCCTGCCGGAAACTGTGCCGCGCCAATGATTACATCGCTGCTGGTTCTCATCAGATCTGTCTAGGTGATACCGGGTTCCCGTCGGTGCATGCCGTGTACCCACCCGGCGGGGGAGCCGTACGCGGTCGATCGTCGACCGCGGGGCTCGGCTCTTCGAAGAAACGGCCCCATCCATGTGCCTGCGGGCAGGCTGGGGCCACGGTCCCAGTCCGCCCGCCGCCACATGGCGGAGAAAGGACGGACCGAAAGACATGGCCAAGAACCAGAAGTCCGCGCAGGAGCGTGAAGAGCTCCTGGACAACATCAAGGCCGACTTCGACGCGCGGCTGGCCAAACTTGCCGCAGACCCCGACGAGTGGGTGACATTCATCGAGACCGTCGCCCGGTTCGGAGCGCAGTACACCCTGCACAACCAGTTCCTTCTGCTGATGCAGGCCGAAGAGCGGCAGATGAACCCCACGTTCTTTCTGCCGTTCGGCAACAGGCAAGCCACCAGCGGCTGGCGGAAACACGGCCGTAGTGTCCGCAAGGGGGAGAAGGCCTTCTACGTGTGGGCGCCGATCAAACGGCGACCCAGCGAGGAGGAAGCCGCCCGGTGGGAGGCCGAGGGACGCAAGGTCGCCCGTGACGAGCGTGGCCGCCCGGCCATCCAAGTGGTCGGATTCCGGCTCTCGCCAACGTTTGACCTGTCCCAGACGGACGGGGACCCGTTCGAGGTACCCAGCGTCCGGCAGGCCCGCCACATCAAGGTCAGCGGCGGGCTGTTGCCGCAACTGCTGGAAGGCGACGACCTGACCGGCGCCTACGACGACATCGTCAAGCTCATCAAGGACGCCGGGTACGCCTTCGACCTCGCTGCGCCCGGCACCGGATATCTGGGATCGGCCAACGGTGTGACCGTCACCGGTCCAGGTGTCCGGCAGGTCCTGGTCCGCGACGACGTCTCTGCCGCGCAACGTACCAAGACCACCCTGCACGAGCTTGCGCACATCCGCTGCGAGCACACCACCGGCGTGCGGCTGGGCGAGAACCTGCACAGAGGCCGCAAAGAAACCGAGGCCGAGAGTATCGCCCACCTGGTCTGCCGGGCATTGGGCTTGGACTCGCGGGCCTACACCGACGCCTACGTGCTCGGCTGGGCCAATGGCGACATGGACCTGGTCAAAGAATGCGCGCAGACCGTCCTGCGCGTGGCCAAAGCCATCCTGGCCGACCTGAACCCGGCCGTCGGCCCTGCCGAGCCTGCCGACGACGGCGACACCCTCGCCGATCAATAGCCCAGCCAACGCATGCGTAGGCCGCCTCTGGTCGGCCCAAGCCGCAGAACGACAGGCCTCTTTGGACACGCCTCACGGCAGCGCTCGACTCGGCTATTCATCACGAGGCATCGCCACGTGCCGATGTCACACGTTCGGCCTGCCAGCCGGCCAACATGGCGCACTGCACGAGCAGGCGAACGCCAAAGGCCGCCGGCTGCATGGATCTGACTGTGGCCGACCCGGGCCGAGCGGATTCGCGCACCCGGTCGCCCACCGATGCCGGTGAACCCAAACGGCACCAACTCCAACGGGAGCGCCCGACATCCAGTACTCGCGAAAGCCGCCGCCGGATCGGGCGGCGGCACTCACCAATTCAAGGAGGGAAAGACTTTTGAGCAATGACAGTAACGCCCATCGTGCACTGTCGCCGGATCCGGCGGCTGGCGATATGAGCCATCTGCGTCCCGATCGGTTGCGCCTGGGAAGCGTCGGGGTGTTCGCCGGTAATTGGGCCTGGACCGGCGATCCGCCTCGTATCCCCGTAGGGTTCGTCGGCACCCTGATCGGCCGCTGGAATGGATGGGCAGTGTTCCGCTGCACCCGTGAGGTCGCCCAAGCCATTGTCGGCGACCAGGAGCGCATGCGCGCTGCCGAACGGACACGACTAACCGCTGCAGGCATCACCGACGCCGAACTCGACCGGCGAATCGATGAGAGACTTGCGCCGATGTGGTTCGAAGGCGATGAGCTCATCTGCGACGAAACCGCGACCTACGGCCAAGATGCGCTGCAGCGCCACAGCCCCGGCGAGGACGGCCGTTACTGCGTCCAGGGCTTCACCTGGTGCTGGTCGGCTGTCGACCCGGCCGACTGCGATCGCATCGCCGGAGTACTCCCGGCGTTCGGTGAGCACCAGGAGTTCGTCATCGCCGCCCACCAGCCACTGCGGATGCCGCACGACCGGCTCACGGTGACCTGCATAAGGCATCTGGAGTTGAGTACCGGCGTTGCCTACAGCGCCACGCTGTGCCTAGACGGGCAGCCGGTCGGCACCGCCGACAACACCGGTACGGGTGGCCCCACGGTCTTCCAGTCCACCGATCCCAGGTTCAGCCAGTCCGACATGGACAGGTTCGTCGACGGCTGCCGGTGGCGCGGACGCGAAGTCTGCGAGGAGTTCGTTCTCGAAACACTCATCACCGAGTACGAACTCGACATACAGATCACCGCTGCCGCCACCCGGGGCCTGGCTGTCGTGGTGCTACGCGACAGCCAGGCGCAGGTGGTGTCGACCGAATACCGGCTGGACAGCAATCGCCTCAGTTCCCGAGACCTGCGGGGCCTGGCGGAGAAGCTGACTGCCGACGAGGCCGCCAACTACCCGTACTTGACCCAATTCGTCTGGCAGGTCTGGATCGGCACCGGCTGGAAGCTTATCGGCATCGTCGACCCGACGCGCAACGATGGGCGGCCGGGCGGGCGATAGCCGATTCCACGTTCGTTGCGTGCCTATTCGACCGTGCCCCATCCAGCAGCCGGTGGCGACCGAACCTGCGCCACCACCCGTGAGGCCTGGACCGAATCGGTCCAGGCCTCACGGCTGACCCAGGAACGAGTTCAACGATCCAATATGGAAACAATTCGAGAGCCCGATCGCAGCGCGCCGCCGGTCTGCGATCGCTGCCCTGCAGAGGCCGCAGAGACCATACAGCACCACAGACCAAAGCCCACCACTCCAAATGAACGCCGCCTGCCCGGCCACGCGAGCCGCAGAGACTGCTGCAAGCGGCCTGGGTGTCGGGGTGGTCGGCGGGCGGCGTGAAAGCTACGCAGCGCTTCGACTATCGTTCTGTTGCCTCCAAAGGCGGCTGCCTCTGGATTGGACTCGCGTTGGGTTGCGGTCGTGCATCAGGTTCATCGCCAGTCCGGCGGTCTCCGGATCTGCGCAGCACAAACGTTGCTACCAGAGCGACCGCGGATGGTCCAGCCATCAACCCAGCAACTGTTGGCTGGTCGTTTAGGAGCGCTATGACCGCGACTATCAACATCGTGACCGCAACGACGAAACCGGCCGCGAGCCCGATCATCGCCAAGCGATCAGTTCTCGTCCGGGCCTGCTCAGAGATTTCGAGTTCTCGGACTCGAATGAGGTGAAGTTCCCGTAGACGATACTCGTGCCAGCGTTCTTGATCGCTCTCGATCGCGCGGAGTACCAGCCTCACTTGGGCGAGTGGGAGATTGCCGACCGCAAGGGCCAGCTCCCAATCGGTCGGTTGGCCTTTGGCCGGCTCGGGTTCCTCGGCCACCTCTAGCGCCTCTCCACGTCGTTGATCGAGATGTGGTTCATGCCGCCGACATTGATGTTCGCGATCACACCTCCGGCGATGGTGCCTGGCGTCGGCCCACGGTTGACAGGACCCTGCCGGTGACGAAGCTCGGAAACGAGTGCCTTGATCGAATCCACTAATTGATTTACTGCTTGGTCCCCATCTCGCACCCTTAGATGCACATATTGTCGGTGGGCCAAGCTTTGAAGGTCGGCAGGAAGTTCGTCCCTGGCCGGCATACGCGCGGATTCGACTAGCAGCGGGATCACTGGAATGTTCCGTGCCAGGGCCTCCGCAAGTTCGCGGCGTACAAAGTCATTCTCGTTCATGATCTTCGGCCGACCGTCGGTTCCAGAGACGGTAGTCCAGTCCGGACCGATCACCGCTACAACAACGTCGCTGCCCACCAGCCGTGTGTAAAGGGACCTCGAGAAGTCCTCGCCCGGAGCGATAGACCGCGCGTCAAGGTAAACGGCTTCCGGTCCAAAGTGGTCCACGAGACGTTCGAATAGAACGTGGGCGACTGCCCCGGTCTGACCAACCCGATAGCTGATGAAGATCCCACTCATAGATTGCCTCCTGGTTAAGTGATGATGCTCGCCGCGAGGCCTACCGTCCAGACTTCATTCGACCATCCGACACTCTCGTCCCCGGCCTTGTCGGTGACAAACTAAAAGAAGGAAACCTCAACTTAAGTCATCGCAGAACAACGAGGAGGCCCAGTCAGGGTCGGCTAGGCCCGTGCCCATGCGAAGCTAGGTCCGGGTTTTTACTCAGTGCAGCAACAAGATTGCGGCCATGGCGGCACCGGCACCCACCGTGAGTGCCCCCGAGGCGGCCAATCTGCAGCGATCGTGAACGGCCTAGCGGGTTTCAGGGGTGCCATTTCATGAGCTGGATGAGGGCGGTGACGGTCTGAAGGAGGGTAGCGACTGCCAACAGCAGGGAGGTCACAGCAGCCATGACGGTTGCGAAGGCTTCTGCATTGCTGGGCTTGGGGTTCGGGATATTAGTCATGTCCTACCTCCGGCGGCGCCTGGCCCCGAGCTAGGTATCCCTTACCGTACGTGTTGCTGGATGATGCCGATCCTCAGCGAGCAACCTGCTGCGTCTCTTCGCGATAGGCACATGCAAAGTAAGCAGGCAGTCATGCGATCGCCCGCAACCCGAGGCTCTTGCGCATCCTGATGTCTGTTGTCCTCTGACCGATCAAGGAAGGTTGACGGCGCTGACTGGCTTCGCCTTGTGCCGGATGAGGAGCCACTTTCGCAGTGTGATCGACCTATGGCGATGCGACCGAGTGCGCTGCCCGGATAGGCCATCCGCAGACCTGATCGTTCACACGGGAGATGCGTTCCTGATCGTCGCCGACCGGAAGTCGGATCCACCATGGACGCTGAGCTAGCGGCTGTTGACGACGAGGTCCGGCACGCGCGAACCCCGCCCGGCGATGGCGGAAACGGCCACCGGGCCTGCCGGTACCGCAAGCCGAAGTCGAAATGGACGGTGTCGACGCCCGCCGATCTGAGGCACTCAACGTTCCGCGCCAGCAGCGGGAGCCTATCCCAACGCGTAAGCGGCATCGATCTTAAAGCGGACAGGTCACTCCTGCCCGCATCCTAGGCATAGTCGACATGTGTCAAATAGCTCGCACTGTGATGCTTGTCCCGTGACGGATCAAGAGAGATTTGTCAGCGCTGGCCAGGCCATCGGCACTATCACGAGTCAGTCCACCCGTTCACGGTTCCACTATGGCGGTCACATTTCCAGCCGAACGAGTTGACCGCGCAGCCAGCCGACGCGATCACGGCAGATCCCAGACGCGCCCCGCACGAGCGGCCAACCCGGCAAATCGCCTTCGCCGAAGGGTTCAGGATTGGTCCTAGTCCGGCACCACCATAGCGCCGATCTTGGGAATACGCCTCCGAAGTGGAACACGGCGTTGATCTCATTGGACATTTGGGCTGCGCCCAGGCGATGTCATCGACTTCGTCCTGCTCGAGGTTCTGGAGCTGGCTTCGGCGGCCGGAGCGGTCGCGGCTACTGATGCGGCGCGGGCGGCCGAGACCGCCGCCCCAAAGCTGGCTGGATGGTGAGCGACGGTGGTGTGACGTAATCAGTGTCGCCCGCGACATGGGCTCTTGGCTGTCATGAGATGTCGATGGTGGCGAGGTTCGCACGGATGAAGTTGATGACATCGGGTGTGTATTCTTCCCAACCGTCGTAGCGGAACCCGACCTGTTTGGCGTATTTGTCGATGAGTACTAGGGCAGCTGCGAGTTTCGTGTCGTCGCTGGGGTGGATGTGCTCGCGGAGGGTTTGGTCAGTGAGCAGTCGCTGGACGATGGGCTGAGTGCGTGTTCCGTGAAAGGTCGCGAAGTGCGGGTGGAAGACACCGCTCGCGTGGGTGGTGTTGCCCGAGGTGTGGACGGCGTGTAGGCAGGCGAGGAAGTCGAATTGTGTGAGGCTGGTCAGTAGGCGGTCGTCGCTGGCTTCGAGATCTGGTCTGAGGTAGTCCAGTCGATGGATGACGTCATGGCCGAGGCTGACGAGCGAGATTTCGTGCTGTGCTGTGTTGTCGTTGGTGTTTGTCAGGTCGCTACGGTTGGCCATGGTCGTGGCGTGTTTGAACCAGCTTGCATACATGCGGCGCATACCGGATGGCTTGCGGGATGCCAAGTGGGCCGCTGCGGCCCAGTGTTCGCGGCGGACGGCGAGGGCACCGAGGGCTTCGGCGTGTGTGGCGATTGTGAGCCAGAGTTCCGCTGCTGGTCGCGGCGGCTCGTTAGTGATCTCGGGTCCGTTTTCGAAGGCGATGCCGTAGATGGTGACGAGGCTGTCTACGCTGCGGGTGAACCACTTGTTGCGTTCGAGTTCAAGGAAGGTGGCTGCCAAGCATGTCAAACCATCGACGATTTGGTCGGTTGCCTGACGGTCGCCGGCCCGATGGAGCTGCCGGGCTTCGGTCACTCCTTTGCTCAGTAGGCGGCGGATCGGGATGTCGTCGTCGGCGCGGAGCATCTCGGTGACAGCTTCGACCAAGAGGTCGACGTCGAGAGAGAAGGCCAATCCTGTTGCGGGGCCGGTGCTGGTGCGCTGAGGCTTTCCTGCGGGCTGTGTCACGGGATGGCGTTGAACTGTGGCTTGCCTGCGGTCGCGGGTTGGTTCGAGTTCAGTCACGATCAAGGTTAGTAGGTCGTCCACGGTCGCTGGGCGTTGCTGTGGGTCCGGATGTGTTGCCGCTTCCACGATGGCGCGCCATGGGCCTGGTGGAGGAAGGTGCGGCACGTTTGCGCGGGGCTCGGTCTGCAGTAGTGCCCAGCCGATGATTTGGCCGATGCTGAAGATGTCGGTTTGCGTGCCGACCGCGTGTGCGTCGGTGTGCAGCTCAGGGGCCGCGTAGCCGAGGCTGCCGTAGAACTCGCCGACCCTGGTGCGCCCGGGCATTGTGGTTTGGCCGCGTGGGCGGCGGCCCAGGCCCCAGTCCGCGATGACCCAACGGCCGTCCAGCCACAACATGTTGGCTGGCTTCAGATCCCGGTGGATCCAACCGTACTGATGTGGCTCACGCAATCCCTCACAGATCGCCGTGATCAACGCCTGTAGCGCCGAGTCGTCCCGTAAGGTGGCGGCCACGTCTTCGGCCGAGTGGTCAGCCCGCGGCATGACGAGCCAGTCGTGGGCGTTGCTGGAGTCGAGGATCGGTATCACGTGAGGGTTTTGACCGAACATGCGGCCTGCGTCGACCTCGCGCTTCATCCGCGCGCGCTGGTCATCTCCTCGGATGCGCAGCCGCTTGAGCGCGATCGCTGTGCCGGTGCCTTTGTGGGTGCCCGGGAAGACCTCGGCTTGGCCGCCCACCTTGAGCGGGCGGGGGCCTAGTGCGTAATCCTTCCGTTCACCGTGCGCCGCAAGCAGGACGGCGTCGTACGGACGAGCAGGGGCAGATGGTGCGGTCGAGGGACACTCGTCGCTTTCGTCCGACGGATCAGCTTTGCGGGGCGGCGGCGATGCCAGGTGACGCGGCGGCGTGGGGCTAAAGGTCGGAGGATCAGTAGTCGTAGGGGGGACAAGAGTGACCTCGATGAGGACCGGGCGCGGAACCCAGACGTCATTTCCTCGCACATCGCCGAGCAACATCAGTCGGCCTGCGGAGGTGACGCAAAGCCCTTGCACCCGATTGAGCTGCAATTCGGCGATCAGGCTGGACGTGCGGGTGGACAGGTCAAAACGATGAAGAACGATGCGTAACCCGCGATGGTCGGAACCGGCCATGATCACGTCGCCGTTGGATGTCGTGAGGTACCGAGGGACCGTCGGCGACTCGATCCAATCTTCCCGACGCACCAAAGTGGTTCGTGCAAGGTCCAAAACGGCGCTGTATCCATCTGAGCCGAGGAAGAAGCGCAGATCGCCTAACCACGCTGCGCTTAGCACGTTCGCGTCGAACGAGACCGAATGACGCTGCTGGTCGCCCACGGTCCCTCCCAGCCGCACCAAGCCCAGCGTCGAACCGCCCAGCTCGGCACCGTTTCCACAGAGCGCCCACACCTGGCCTGCAGGACCCCACAGCAGCATCCGGGCATCGTCAAGATCTCCAGCGATCGGCGTGAGTACACCGTTGTTCCACTCGACGACTGCCGCACCGCGGCGGACCAGAATTCCTCCGTCGGCTGCTGCCAGCACGCTGCCCGCGCAACCCGCCAGCCGCAGCAGCCAATGTGTCGTGCCGCGCAGGGCATCGACTTCCAAAACACCCTCGTCCGTCGTGACGAGCACCCTAGCGCCGTCCACAGTGAAGCCTGTGATCTCCGGCCATCCGGAGTCCCCACTCAACAGATGCTGAAGCGACACGCCGTCGGCCTTAGCAATCTCAAGGTCCCATGGCATCGGCGACCGGGTAAAAGATACGAACGGCGGCGGATCCTGCCGAGGGGCCGACGTCGTCAGAAGCTCAGTCACCGAGGTCAGAACCGCGCCGTCGAAGACGGTCCTATCACCGATCTCGTCCATCGCCTCCTCGAGCGTCAACAGGCCACACAACGCAGCCTCCACATGCTGACGATCAAGCAAGACGACAGTTGGTCCCTGAGCATCCGCGCCTGTGCTGGCACCGGCGTCGAACCCGGATATAGAGATCAATGCGACCTGCAGTCCACCTCGCGTCCGGGCAGCCTCCTGCCACGCCATGACCTCCTGTGCAGTCAACGGCCCGTCACTCCACATCAGACCCAGGAAAAACTTTCTTTCACCGCTACGCAATCCGAGCACCGGACTCGAGCCAACAAGGGGACGTACAAGCCGTGACTGGACACCCGAGGCTGCCAGAAGATCGCCGATGATCTCCAGCATCAGCTCGCTGCGATCCTGCTCAACCCGGTCCTCGCCGAGAAGCTGGCCATACCTCGCGATCAGCGTGGGCACACCATCTACGCCGCCAACGTTCGCGCTGCTCACCAAACCCCCTGACCAGATCATCAACGATATGTAGCTGACCGTGTGATTCTCGCGCTGCCTGACCCAAACTGCGAAAATGGCAGGCTAATCGTGGCGCGGGCGACTCAATGCATGGCCGTAGGATCATGGATGCGTACGCCACAATTCAGTCGGCTCAACCGACGTGGACAGCGCTCGGCTGGGAAAATAGTTCATCCTCCCGTCTGGTGGAGATCCAGCAGCTCCAACGGGCGAGTAGGGACGGCTGG
This sequence comes from Rhizocola hellebori, assembly GCF_016862955.1. Classification (GTDB taxonomy): domain Bacteria; phylum Actinomycetota; class Actinomycetes; order Mycobacteriales; family Micromonosporaceae; genus Rhizocola; species Rhizocola hellebori. The sequence continues at coordinate 32,769 of NZ_BONY01000021.1, forward strand.
CGGGCCGAACTGGCCTCAGGGGAACACGGTGCCTTGCGCTGCTGACACGCTACCGCCGCCCCGCCATAGCCCCCGATGCCGGTCACGTGTCACCACGTGTCAGACCGTGTCACCGCGGGTCATCGCCTGATGCCTGGCGCGATCGCCGACCGCAGTGGCAGGTTGTCTTTTAGCAAGTTGTCTTTAAGTGGGATGGATCACCGCCGCTGCCGGTTCTCGCCATGTATGCGGATGGATCAATGCGGATGCCGCCAGTCTCGGATCGGGTCAGATCTGTCCAGGTGTAACGCGAATGGGGTGAGCGTGTGGTGATGGCGTTTCGGCGTGCAGTCGCCGTCGTGGTCAACGCCACGACGCTCGTCACGCTCGTCATTGGAGCGCCGATAGCCCTGCTGCACTTCGGCGCTAACCCATTGCTGGGCACGGCGGAACTGGCGCGTGGCCCTGGCGGGGGTCTGTTGTCGCTTCGACAGCTGACGCCACTTGTGATCATCTTGTTGTGGGTGTTGTGGCTGCTGGTGGTCGTCTCGCTGCTCGCCGAGGGCGTGGCCCGCGTTCGGGGCATCGATCTTCCTCGGCTTCCAGTGCTGCGCCCGGTCCAGGGCATGGCCGCCGCGCTGATTGCCGGACACACGGCTGGCCTGCTCACCCCGGCCAGCGCCGCCATGGGAGCCGCCGCGATCAATCAGATCGACGCCCACAGCGGCACCAACGCGGTACCCGCTGCCGCTGCGGTCGCTGTGGTCGGGCAGCATTCGGTCCAGGCGCCGGCGACGTCACCGGCCACGGCGCCGGCCCGCTACGACACCCGCGCCGCCACGGTGCAGACGCCTTTCACGGTGGGCAGCGTTACTCTGGTCGTCGGTGATTGCGGCTACACGTACAGGGTCGTCGACAACGATTCGTTGTGGCGCATCGCCAAGGTGTGCCTGGGCGACCCTGAGCGGTGGCCAGAGATTTGGGATCTCAACCAGGGCAGGTCTTGGCCGCAGGTGTCCGGCAACACTAGGTTCCGCGATCCTGATCTGATCTTTCCAGGCTGGGTGCTGACCTTACCCGCCGATGCGGTGCCGCCGCCCGGAGCAGAAGCGGTCGCCCCTCCGGTCACCGCCGACCCGCTGGCCCCGGCGTCCGTACCTTCGCCAAGCCTGAGCACCAGCGCAAGTCCAACGGCCCCGCCACCGCGCAACCTGTCCCCTTCGGTGTCAGCCCCGGCGGGCACCGCTGCAGACGGCGACGATGGGATGTACGTTGCACCTTCGGTCGCCTCCAACCCGCCGTCCGCCGGGGCATTCCAGTCCGGATTCGCCACGCCGAGCGAGTCGCCTGCGCCGGCGGCGACTTCTGCAGCGTCGCCAGCTCCGATCGCCTCAGGCAGCGAGCAGGCACCAGCACGGTCCGGCCCGTCGGACGGCATCAATCTGCCGGGCGGCTGGATCCCCGTCGGCTTGGGCGCCGGGCTGGTAGCCGCGGTGGCGATGGTGTGGCGACACCGTCGCCACTGCTACCGTCCCACCCCGGTCACCGCGCCACGGCTGGCCGATCCGGATCTAGTGCCACCCCTGGCGGCGGTGACCCGCATTCGGCAGACCCTGCGCCGCAGCGCACCGGAAAGCCTTACCCCCGCCACAGCTGTGGCGCCGACGGTGCGGGACTACCATGCCGCGGAGACTAGACCCGCGCTGCCGCCTATCGGCCCCAGCGGTGCAGACCTGGCTGGAGCAGGCACGCTTCCGCTTTCCGCTGGTCTGGGGCTGCAAGGGCCGGCCGCGCTCGACGCTGCCCGCGGGCTGCTGGTGGCCACCCTGACGTCGGGTAGCCACGACGATCCCGATGCCGAAGGCCGGGCGATCATCCCCGCCGCTACGCTGGCCACTCTGCTCGGCGTGTCTGCGCTCGAGTTCGGGTCGATCAGCCGCCTGACTGTCACCGACACCGTCGCCGACGCCATCACTGACCTCGAAGAGGAGGTCATCCGCCGGGCCCGGCTCACCGCCGACGCCCAAACGGCCACGGTGCACGCGCTACGCGACAACGACATCCACGCAGAACCCTTGCCGCAGGTGTTGCTGATCAGTGAAGTGCCGGACCCTGCGTGGATCAACCGGCTGACCACCGCCGTCGGGCTGGGCTATAGCGTGGACATCGGCGCCGCGTTCATCGGCCCGTGGCCGCCGGGGACCACCCTGCACGTTGCCGAAGACGGCACCACCGGGGACAGCGACGAGGACCCGCGGCTGGCCGTGCTGGACGTCGCGACCACCCTCGACATGCTCGGCCTGCTGCGCGAAAGCTGCGGCGACCACGAGTCCGTCGGCTCACGCAACGCTGCTGCAGTAGGACCGCCATCGAATCCACCCGCGCCTGTTGCAGAAGCGAAGGTCCACAGCGCCGACGGCGACGCCCCTGCGCCGACACCACCGTCGGGTGCGAGTTCGCCGGTGACGGTTCGCGTCCTGGGCTGTCCCGCCATCATCGGCGACAACGGCCAGCCCGTAGGCGGCCTGCGGGCCAAAGCCTTGGAACTGTTGGTCTATCTCGCTGTGCACCGCGGCGGCGCTGCGCTGGGCGACATCATGGAATCGCTGTTCCCCGACGCCACCATGCGCCGGGCCTCCGAGCGTCTGTCCACGGTGGTCGCCAACCTGCGCGGCGTGATCCGCCGCGCCGCCACCGCCTCAACCGGCGACCCGGACACCGCGAAAGTACGCCTCGAACCGGTGGTCAACACTGGCGGGCATTACCACCTCGACCCCCGGATTGTGGTGGTGGACTGGTGGGCAGTCACCGACCACTACGCCACCGTCGCACGGGCCGCGGACGACCTGCAGCGCCTGGCCCACCTGACCGCAGCCCTCGACGCCAGCGGCGGACCGCTGGCCGACGGCACCGACTACGACTGGATCGACACCGACCGGGAAGTGGTGCGGCGTCACCAAATCAAACTGCACACCCACGCTGCCGCACTGCACGCCGAACACGACCCGCACCGCGCGTGGCATCTGCTCGAGCAGGCGTGCGAGTTGGATCCGCTTTCCGAAGAGCTTGCGTGCCAGGCGATGCGAGCCGCTGCAGGCTGCGGCGACACCGACGCTGTCCGGCACCGGCTCAAAACCCTGCGCGACGCTCTCGACAAGGCAGGCATCGAACTCGCCGGCGACACTGCCGCCTTCGCCAAAGACCTGCTGCGCCAACGGCAGCGGCCCCCATGGCCCGAACAGGATCCGCGACACCCGGGAATGCCCTCATGAACACGTCTGTTCGCGTTGACAGGGGTATCGGCGATGCGGCCGCATTATGCGACGGTGCCTACCTCCTTGGTCTTCTCCTGCCCGCAACGGTCCTCACGGCCGGGATCGGGTTCGGTGACGGCGAAGCGCGCGACTGTCCTCGTCATGGCCAACTTTCTGTGGCGGGCGCACCGCGACGGGTGGACCTTGTGCGGGTATTTGCCGCCGCCGTGACAGCCCTAGTCTTTTTGGCACTCCGCAGCGCGCATCCACCGCGAAAACCGTGCTGCCACATGGGCCGTTGCGGCCATTGGGTGCCCTGTCACCCTTCACCCTGCACGTCGGATGAACCGCGTCTAGCAGAAAGGTCACGCCAATGCTTGCCCCGCCCCTGCGAACACCACTCGGCGTGTCCGGTGAGCCGACCATGCGATATGCAGGGGTCGAACGTGCGGCCTGGTGCTTCTATGCGATCGCCGCACTCGGCTCGTCCATCGGCCAGATCTGGGTCGGGGTCGAGGTTCCTCCGTGGCCTGACACCGTTCCTGTCTGGGTACGCGCCGTGTTGGTGCTTCCGTTCGCCATCGTCATCGACCTCGGTGGCGCCGTGTCCGCTGGCATGGCGGACTGGCGGCAACGGCTGGGCGAGTCCGCCTACGGATGGCGGATCCTATCCGCGGCATCCGTCGTGGTGGGCGTGGGTATCAATGTTGTCGGCCATGCCAGCGTTGCCTACCTTGCTGTGGTATTCGGCGGCCTGGGCTGCTTCGCCTACGCGGTCTGGCTGCTGCACTCCGCCGCCCGCAGACGCGACGCTCTGCGTGCCGCCGGGAAACTGCGCAACACCGCACCCGCCTACGGCCTTCTCCAATGGCGACGCGAACCCGCAGTCACTGCTCGAGCCCGCAGCCTGGCCCTCGAGCACGGCTATGGCGTCGTCGAATCCCTCACCACAGCCAGAGCTCAGATCGCCGAAGAAGTCCGCCGCACAGCGCTTGCCGGCCACATCGACGCCGAGATCCGCGCCCAGCACGCCGACCCGATCCTGGCCGCGATCGCCGCGACCACCACCCCGGTCGAGGAAGTCGCCCAGCATCTCATGCACATCATCGACACGCGCGGCTGGGCGCGAAGGATCGCCGCCAAAATCCAGCCACCCACACACCTTGCGATCGACCCACCCCCGCCGGCAGAGGAATCCAGGGCGAACCACAACGACGAGCCTGATCTCGACAGGCTCACCGACCTGCGCACAGATCTGGTGAACATTGTCCCGACCAAGCCGGCCGACTACAGACGCTGGCACACACTGTGGATCACCATCCGTGAACGACCAGAGGTGACCAACAAGGACCTCGCCAAAGACAACGACATCAGCGTCCGCACCGTTCAGCGCATCCGCGCGGTCGGAGCCGCCGGACTGCTCGACGCCCCGGCGCCAACCAACACCCGGCACCTGCGCCCGGCCGCAAGCAACGGCCACAGACCGCGAGACCAAGCCATGACGGCCGACCCGGTGCCAGGCTCCGATTGATGTGTTGCGGATTGGGTCGGATGATGCGTAACGCCGCGGCTTAGCCGATCCTTGTACTATCCGCCGGGGGCAACGGCGTTGGCAGCCCACGAATCTGGGCCTGTCTGTTCCCAGGACAGGCCGCCGGTGAATTGCCAATGCCGGCGAAGGTGGCGCAGGAGGTCTTGCTGGGCGTCCTCGACCGGTACGTCGGGCGCGGTGCCGGGCAGGTGGCCGCATCCGAAGGCGTCAGGTATTTCGGCTACGGAGATCCGCCACCGTGTTGGCGTGCGATACAGCAGGACGTACTTGACGGCGGGCCGGTTCATGAGGACTCGTCGGTGAAACCGCGGAACACTCCGTCGTGGTCAACTGCGTCGGCGAATTCTTCAAAGTCAATGTTGGCGATCTCGAGGTTGGCCTGGACTGACCAGACTTCGTGCGGGGCTACGCGAAAGGTGCGGCCCGGGTCGTCCCATAACTCCACCACCAACAGCGTGTGTTCCGGGCCATGAATGGCGTCCGCGTCGGCCATGAACGCAAAGGTGATCTCTTCCTCGTCGGAAGCAAGCTCTGCCAGCTGCGCCGCGGTGAGCCCGTCGAACGACCGGTCGCTGACACACGACAAGCTGGCTTCGAACCCCTCAACAGGAGCCCGTACCAGATCGCACAGCGGCGCTCACGCGGGAGGGCACGGTTTGATCCGGCTACCGTCGCGCAGCAGATCCACCATGGTGATATCAGCCCGCAGGGGAGCAAGCGCTGTCTGGGTGTTGAAGGGGTGAAGGCGGGCAGCGCTGGCGCCGATGGGGTTGCGCCGCCAGCCTGGGGCGGCAGCCGTAGACCGATGCCAGGACGTCCATGTCCAAGGCCTGGTGCGGCCGTTCGGTGTTGTACTGGCGCACGAACCTGTCAACGGTAGCCTGCGCCTGATCCAGCGACTCGAACGGGCGCTGGTCGAGGAGCAGTTCTTGTCGCAGCACTTGCGGAAGCGCTGCGGGACAAGAACCAATTCTCACACGTGATCATGACCCGCCAACGGACACACCCACTCCGCCAGCATATTGATACGCAGGTTCGATAGTTAACCAGGCGATTTGTGCCCTGCCAACTCGTCTGCCAGAATCTTTGCTGTCCGCATGTGTGGTCTATCGATAGACGTTATTGCGGGTAGTTCGCCGCCTACAGGGCGTAAAACAGGACAAGACTTGGATCACGAAGAACTGAGGCGCGGCCAAACGGGATGGTCGTGCCGCACCGTGAACTGACGCCCGACGCGAGCTAGGGCTCAGCTACTGAACCGGTTGGAGTAACCGGTCGAGCTGAGCCTTTCTGCGCCCAACTCGACCAACACAGTTCGAGTTGAGAGGGTCAATGAATCTCCCTGTCTGGGCGCAAGCGCTAGGAGCTGTGGTCGGTTCTGCTGCGTTCGCCGCTGTCGCTATCGCCGGATTCAAGCTCGCGCTCGCGCGAATGGCACTCAAGGGCACCACGCCCGAGGATCGTCCGGCCATCCTCCGGAGCTTGCCGCCCGTGTTGCGCTCGGTCGGGTCGGTCGGGAGGCTGTCGCTGGGGTCGAAAGCCGATGAGCAGCACGAAAAGTGAGGGACCCGGGGCCGGTAAACGCGACGCCTGTTTGCAATCGGTGACTACGAAGACGCCCAGGCCTTCCCGCGAAGGAGAGGCGAGCCTGGGGCCGGGGTCTCCTCTGCCGGTGTCCTCTACCGGGTAAGGTCTCCGTGTCAGGCCCCGATTGACGCGTAATGATTCTGGGGCGGTTGACGTGCAACATCGGATCATGAATGATCTCATGATTGCCTATGATCGATATCCGCCGTACCTTGGGTTGATCGGCGGATGTCCGTCTTGCATTGGTAGTCGATGATGATGGCCGTGCGGTATTCGAAGCGGCGGCTGTTGGTCACGGCGGTCGTGGCTGTGGTCGGCCTGGCGGCCGTCGTCGTGCTGGTGCGGTTTTTCATCGGGCAGACGCTGGCAGATGCTGACCGCTATGGGAGTCCAATTGGTGCTGTGTTAGCGGCGGTGGCACTGCTGGCGGCCGTCGTCATCGGGTTGCTGACGCCCTCGGCGCCCGATCCCGCTGCGTCCACTGAATCAGATCTTGCCGTGCAGTCTCCCAGGGGTGCTGAGGCCGCTCCGGCTGCCCAGATCAGGTTTGGCGTGATCCCGGGTGAGGCGCGCTGGTTTCAGCCGCGCCCAGCAGAAAGCCAGGCACTGCGGCAGGCGCTGGCCGATGGCGACCGGGTCGGTTTGGTGGCGTTGCCCGGCGCGCGTGGAGCGGGAAAGACCCAGCTGGCGGCGGCCCACGCCCGGCAGTGTGCCGCGGAGGGCTATGACCTGGTGGCGTGGATTAACGCTCAGACCATTCCCGACGACGGCAGCGAACAGGCCAAAGGACTTCTCGGCCCAGTCAGCGAACTTGCTCGGCTAGGTGCCGAACTCCAGCTGGACACCGCGGAGCGTACCCCTGAGCAAATCGCTGCAGCCGTGATCCGCATGGTAGGCGGCAACGATGGCAAGCGGCGGCTGCTGGTGTTCGACAACGTCGACGACCCCGACAGCATCACCGCCTACCTACCGACCACAGGCATCGCCAAAGTGCTCATTACAACCAACCGGCAGGAAGTCAACGCGATGGCCGGCATCGTCCCGGTCCACGTCGGCATGTTCACGCCGCAGCAGGGACGGGCGTTCCTGACCCGGGCCACCAACCTGCCCGACACCGACGACACCCGCGCAGTCGGGCAGGAAGTGGGCTGGCTCGCGCTCGGGCTGGCCCAAGCCGCCGCAGCCATCGCGCTGAACAAATGGTCCTATGCCGACTACCTGTCGCGGCTGGCCCAAGTCGACGTCAGTCAAGCCCTGCAACGGCTGGCGGGGGCACAGCATCCTGGAGTGGTGGCCGCCACCGACATCTCACTACAGACCCTGAAGCGACACGACACCTACGGCGACGCCCAACGTCTTCTCCAGGTCCTATCAATACTGGCTCCAGAAGGCATCAGCCGCGCCCTGCTCACCGACCCCCGAGCGGCCGCCGCCTTAGAAATGGACAGCAAGCGCTTGGACCAAGCGCTAGCAGCCACCTCCAACCTGTCGCTGGTCACCTTCGCCCAGACCGCCCAACACGACTCCCGACCTGATCCCATTATCGTCACCGTGCACCGCCTCACCGGCAAAGTGGTCCGCTACCATGCCGCCGACAACGCACAGCAGCAAACCAACAACCCGATGACCCAAGCAACCAACATGGTGGAAGTCCTCACCGACGACCTTGGCGAGCATCAAGTCGCTCTCAGGCGCGGTGACCTCGACGAACTCGTTACCCACATCTACAGCCTGACCACGCACATCGACCCACCCACCACCGACCTACTCCGGATTGTCAACTGGGCGGCAGAACGGCTGAGCCAGGCTGGTGACACCTCACGCTCCATCGCAATGCACGAACGCAACCTAGCCGATTACGAGCGTCTGCTTGGTCCCGAACATCCCGACACCCTGACCTCGCGCAACAACCTCGCCGAAAGCTATTGGGATGCGGGCCGTCACGGTGATGCCATCGCGATGCACGAACGCAACCTGGCCGACAGTGAGCGTCTGCTTGGTCCCGAACATCCCGACACCCTGACCTCACGCAACAACCTTGCGGCGAGCTACTGGGATGCGGGCCGTCACGGTGATGCCATTGCCATGCATGAGCGCAACCTGGCCGATCGTGAGCGGCTGTTCGGCCCCGAACATCCCTACACCCGGGGCTCCCGCAACAACCTCGCCGAGAGCTACCGAGCAGCGGGCCGTCACGGTGATGCCATCGCCATGCACGAGCGCAACCTGGCCGACAACGAGTGGTTGCTCGGCCCTGAACACCCCGATACCCTTCTGTCGCGCAACAACCTTGCGGCGAGCTACTGGGATGCGGGCCGTCACGGTGATGCCATCGCCGCGCACGAGCGCAACCTGGCCGATCGTGAGCGGCTGTTCGGCTCCCAACATCGTGACACCCTGACCTCACGAAACAACCTTGCGGCGAGCTACCAAGCAGCGGGCCGTCACGGTGATGCCATCGCCATGCACGAGCGCAACCTGGCCGATCGTGAACTGCTGTTCGGCCCCGAACATCCCGACACCATAATCTCGCGCAACAACCTCGCCGCAAGCTACCAAGCAGCGGGCCGCCACAGCGACGCCATCGCCATCCACGAGCGCAACCTGGCCGACCATGAGCGACTGCTCGGGCCCGAACATCCCGACACCCTGAGCTCACGCATTAACCTTGTGACAAGCTACCGGGCAGCGGGCCGCACCGGTGATGCCGAACACCTCAGCCAATCAAGCGCTTAGAGGCTTGATTGGAAGACATGCGTGGGTGCAAAGGCAATATATGTACCCGGACAGGGCGCATGTCTGTGTCTATCGTGATGGCGGATGTCAATCTCGCCTCGTGTCCGAGGCTGCCTTCTACCGTGCCCGGGCTTCGAGTGCTTGGTCTCAGGCTGCACACTCCGTGAGCTCCCGTGAGCTCCGTCCCGCTCCGAGCTCCGTGAGCCCTCTCCGAAATGCCCTCTCCGAAATGTGCAGCTGACATGGATGCTCTACACCTGAAGGGATTTGGTGGTCTTCTGTTTTAGCCGCTCGTAGGGTGTCTGGCCGTCGAGGCCGCCGTGAGGTCGATGGTAGTTGTAGTAATCCTCCCATTCCTGGAGCTTGTTGTTGAAGACCTTGGCGTCGTCGATGACGACGCCTTCGAGTAGCCGGTAGAACTCTTCCTCGTCGATGCGGTGGCTACGTTCGACTTTTCCGTTGAGCCGCGGTGTATGTGGCTTGATGTAGACGTGACTGATGCCCTTATCCAAGACGTGCCAATGGAATGAGGACTGGGACTCAGCACCGTTGTCGGTCTGGATCACCTCAACTTGGAACGGAAGTCGTTGCAGCACATAGTCCACGAACTGGATCGCGGTCTTCTGATTGTTCGCCGGATATACGCGCAGCACGCGTAGGCGGGTGCAGTCGTCGATCGCCGTGTATTGATAGAAACGCTTGCGGGCACCAGGTAGCGGGGCAAGGAACTTGACGTCGATCTGGACCCGGTGGCCGGGCAACTGCTTCTCGTAGCGTTTCCACCGTCGGTCATGGCGTTTGTAGCGCTGTGAGGCCGGTAGCCGGCCCATCCCCAGCCGGTCCAGGATGCGCCATATCCCCGACTTGCTGATCTCCACGTCGTGGTACCGCTTCAGATACATTTTGATCTTCTCGGGTCCGAAGTGGTAGTTCTGCCGCAGGTAGATAATCTTGCCCACCACCTCAGGATGAGTGGCGTTCGGGCTCGTCTTCGGACGCTTCGACCGGGTACGCAGTCCTTCCACACCCTCGGCCTCGTATCGCCGCAGCATCAGGTAGTAGGCCTGCCGGGTGATGCCGAAGTATCGGCACGTCATGGCCACGTTGCCAGTGACCTCTTCCACATGCTGGATGATCGCCAGGCGCCGCTTACCGTCACGATCAAGTGGTGGGTGTCCATGGAATCTCCAAGTTCAATGAAGATCCCTCAGGTGTCAAGCATGATCGTCAGTTTTATACATGTGTCAGGCTCCGAACTCGGCGTCGCGGGGCGTCTGTTTCTACGGGCGAGTTCGCATTGGCTCGCCTGCGTGAGTGCCTATTGTCCCGCGGCATCCTCGGGAGGCTGGCTGGTGCGCTCGGTCTTAGAAGCCCTGCCTTGATTTACAACTGCGTGAAGCGAACCGTGTACTGGCGTACTTGAAAGGATGTAGCCAGCCGGCAGCGTGGCTCGACTCGTTGCCCACACTGTAAATAGCTGATCATTGTCGTGGAACCGCAATTGTTCCAGATCGGCGTCAGCATGAAACTGCGTCTTGTCCATGTGCGTGGGCTGGTGGAACTCTACCCCCTGCAGCTCAACTTCGGCATAGAACCGGGCACTGTCGAGGAAAGCCATGTCGTAGAAGTGCGTCCAGCTCAGGTCGGTTCCTTTGTAAAACCGGACCTCATGCAGGAAAGCCGTGTCATAGAACTTTCCCCAGCGCATAAAAACCTCGCTGTGGAACCGCGCCCCTTTCCACATGGCTGCTCGGTGGAACTGTATTGAGTGCATCGATGCATTGCCATGGAACTCCGTCCTTATCAGGTTAGTAGCGCCATGGAACTGGGCCCAGTTGAAGGTGACGCTGCCGAGGACGCAACCCTTGAGGTCGAAATCCACGAGGACGGCCCGAGTAAGATCAAGGTTCAGTCGAGAGCCAGACTCCGCGTACCAGTAACTGCCGCTTGACACACCGCCTGAAGCATGGCCACGCAAATGTGCAGCCAGCAGCCGCTGAGCTGTCAACCTAACCTCAAGCTCCTGCTGACGCTCAGTCTCCTGCGCTTGATCCGGCGGCGAGTCTGGCTGAGGGAACGCCGGAGATTTCTTGTCGTTCTGGCGTAGTACCTCAAGCGGAGGTGTGTAGGGCATTCGCAGGTAGGCACACCACACGTCAATGACTGTCTGGCGAAGCATTGGGTTGCCGTGCCCTAGTCGCTCCAGTGCGTACAGACCCGCGAGGCGTACAGGTGCCTTATCACTCGCGAGCTGATCCGCTGCCGCTACATACAGAGCGGTGGTGCGCTGTTCTAACGCCTCGTTTTCTGCGAAACGCTGCGCCTGCTCTGCGTATCGCTGCGCCCGCTCGCTCATGGCCTGCCGACGCAAAGCCACCAATAGTGTCACGCCCGCCGCCAGCCCGGCTGCAATGGTCAGACCGGTCTTTATACGATCCAGTCTTAACCGATCAAATTCGGTTACAGGCCGGGGCAGGTCCCAGACGCCCACAAGCCACAGGCCCGCTGCGCCGCCAACTAGTACCACGAATATGGTCGCTGTGACGACCAGCCAGTATCTCATGGGTTTGAGCGGAAGATCAGGACTGGCAGGACGTTTGGGCTTTCTCTGTACCGGGAACTTGCGACTTGGCAGATTCACAACGGCCAGTGTGACCATACACGTCCTCCAGCCGCACCCGCTGCTAGGCCGACCTGGGCAAGCCGACCATCCAACTTTCCCTAAAGGGCCGTTTAGCAGTGCCAAAACCGCGCCTCCGGCAGCCAAGGGCTCCGCCCGTAAGGGCCTCCGGCGGCCAGGACTACTCGTCCTGGACCTGGATGAACTTCCCGAGCATGATGGAGTGCCCGGCTGGCATGCGTGCCGGCCCAAGGCTGGCGAGCCAAGGGCAGGCCTCCGGCGGCCAAGGGCTCCGCCCGTTGGATCCGGAGAGCGCCTCCGGCGGCCAGGGCTACCCGCCCTGGAACCCGGGCGCTCTGAAAGCAGGGCTGCCAGCTAGCTGCTACCTGTCGCGCACCGAAGGTCTGGCAGGGCAGTGCCTGCGCGACAGGACGCAGAGCCTCGGGGGACCAACCTTGTGACGATCATGGGGAGAAATCTGGGAGACGATCTAGCAAATATCGACATTCCGGTCAGTGTCAGGCCAACGCAGACCAACAGGATTACCAGGCGAAACAGCTGCTGAGCAGTGGTGAGGATCGTGTTTGGACTCGGCTGGGGGTCAAGGGGCCATGAGTTCAATATCCCCACCGTTGACGCATACGTGTCAATGTTGTGTCCAGACTCCATGAACCATGCACCGACCACGTCATCCCGTGACAGCAACCGCCTCATACTTAGCCGAGCGCCTACGGACGCCAGGCCTCGTCCGAGCAAGAGAAGCAGCTCTCCACATTGGCCAGTGCTGTGACTCTTAATCCGCGGGTCCGCGCAACGCGCATTGTGGGCCATTGAAGGGTTGCTGCTGCGACTCGGACACGGGTGCGGATTGCGTGCAGCTGTTGAGCAGGCGGCAGGATGTGTCGGCATTTCGTCCTCGACCTTGCGGTGCAGTGAAGCAGGGCGCGCATCAAGCCCTGCACCGGCACGGGACCGGCGTTCTAGCGTCCGTCCATTGTGGTCGGCGTGCATACGTTGGTGGTGACAGCGGGACAGCGCGGCTGCGTTGTGGCTGTCAACAGACAGTTACCTCAAGGCCGGCCGTTAACGGTGATGGCTGTCGCCGGTGTCGTTGCGGGTTAAGCCGAGTGGGTTGCGCCACTGTGGGGGCAGGTTGTCGGCGACGACACGGCTGGCGCGGCGGACCCACCACAGCCCGACGGTGAACAGGTACACCACGGCGGTGCTGTGCAGATTGTCGAAACTGACGATGATCATGCAGGCGGTGCCCATCAGGGTGGCCAGGACCAGCCGGGCCGCTGGTTGGGTGACAAGTGCCAACGCGATGGCCACGCCCAGCATCGCGGCGCCGCAGATGCCCAGGATCGCGACCAGGGTCCGGGGCAGGGTGGTGGTCAGCAGTCTGTTGGATTGGGCCTCGATGGCCAGGACACCGCCTACGGCGAGAACGATTGAGCTGAGGGGGAAGTGCACGCGTTCGGTCCATGGTGGTGGGCCGTGCAGCCATGGCGCGGCTAGACCGATCGCCATGGCGGTGACAGCCGGGACGGCGGCGCCTGCCATCGCCGAGGTCAGGTACGGCGGGGTGTAGATGGTGTTCCCGCCGATGACTGCTTGGGCCAGCAATCCCTGCAGGACGGCGACGGCCAGGCCCACCACAGCGGAGAATGCGTACAGTCGACCGGCTTGCCGGGCGGCCGCATGTGACCGGTCGGCAAGCAGCGCCGCCGCGAATTGGCGGCCCATCGCTAGACAGGCCAACGTCAACACGCAGCCGGCGATGGCGAAGATGCCGGTGTCGAAGTAGATGCGCAGTTTCTCGTAGTCCACGGGCAGGCGTGAGTACGGTGGGGGCATCGACCGTGTCACGATGTCGAACAGCTGCCATACCAGCAGTCCACCGGCCACTGCGCACACGATGGGTGCGGCCAGGGCACTGCCATACCACGACCAGCCCGGCCGCGGACTGCTCAAGCCAAACGTGGACGGGGTGGCGGTGACACTGTCGAGGGCGCCGTAGACGGCGGCGAGGCGACCCTGTGCGGCGAGCGTGGCGGGGATACCGAGCCGATCGTGGTCGTTCTGCGAGGGTGAGAGCACTGCGGCGGTGTCGCCGTAGACGACAGCGCCGTGCAGCCGGTCGGCGTGCACGTCGGCGGCGTCGAGTGTGTCTGCCACGGCGTCGGTCACGGCTTGCCGCAGTGGCTGCGCTGCATGCTGCAGGTCGGTGGGGGACAGGCTGATCGGGGCCGGTTGGCCGGGCACGACTACGGCGGCGCTGCGGCCGGCGCGCAGCTGTGGCCGGGCGTGTGCCAGCTGGTCGCGAACACTGTTCACCAAAGGTGTGTGCAGGGCCACCTGCTGGGCCAAGACGTGATCGAGGCGGTCGCCGGTCGCCTCCGTTATCTGCTGCGTGGCAACGCGTTCCCACCCGCTTCGGTGACGGCGTAGCACGCTGACCGGGCTGGCCCGCTCACCCAGATGGCATACCAGTACGACAGCGTCTTCAGGTGCGTCGGGAAACGACTCTGCTGCCACCGCCGCGGCCTCGTCGAGTACCTGCACGACGCCCAGGCCGGCTTCCTGCCCGGCCGCGGTGAGCATCTCCCGGTGCCGGCGACCGAACGTCGGCGGTGCCGTGATCACCGCGACGTCGACCCGGCCGGCATGCGCGGCCACCGCGCGCAGATGCTGCGCCAGCGCTGTCACGACCGGGCCGGCAGCCTCACGATGGGTGGTGGTGACCGCGGTGATCAGATCGCAGCCGTCGATCATCGGCGTGGGCATGGTGATCAGGTCGCCGACGACCAGCGCCGTGCGACGACCGTCACGGTCCACGGCGGCGACCGTGCTCACCGCTCCGATCTCGACCGCCAGCGTGGTTCGGCGAAAATCCATAGCGGACAGTGTGCCCCAAAGTGTCGATCAACGTCGATTGCTTGTCGGTCGGTCCAATCCTCGACACCATAGATCCCCATGGGGTGTATGCGAGGGGCGGTGAACGGCACGTGACTGCGCCGATCGCGAGGGCTTTCCGCATGCTCGCCTCGCTACTGCTCACGGTAGCGCTGCTGGGCGGGGCGGCCGCCGCGCTGATCTGGTGGGCAGGCAGGCCGCTGCCGGCGCATTGGCCCTCGGCCGCCCAGTGGGCCAGCTTCGCCGAGCACCCATTGACCTATCCCACGATCAAATCTGTGGTTGCTGTGGCGGGTTGGCTGTTGTTGCTGCTGCTGGTCTTCTCGATCGGGCTGGAGGCCTGGACCCGGTTGGCGCACCGTCCGCCGCCGCTGATCCTGCCGGCGCCGATGCGTGTGCTCGCGGCCGGGATGCTGGGCACCAGCGTCATCGCCCTGGCCGCACCGGCCCACGCCGCCGCCCCTGCGGTGGCCACGCCCACCACACCCGATCTCCAGTCGGCCCGACCGGCCACCGGTCACGGCCCAGCTACACCGCCAGGCACGCCATCCCCGCCCGCCGGTGCAGACCACGGCGGCGGGGCGGCCGCGTCCGACCTCGACCAGCCGGCCGATACCAGCCGCGGTGTTGAGGTGCCAGGCGGGTGGGTGGTGTGGCCGTTGGCCGCCGGGATCCTCGCCGCTACCGCCATCAACCTGCTGCAATCGCGCACCACCCCACCGGCATCAGCCCTGCTGCGCGCCATCCGCGCCGCCCGGCATCCGGTCATCGACCCCGCCGCCGACGAGCACCCCGCCGCCGGCGGCGACGACATCGCCGCGTTGGAGCACGATGCGGCCACCACAGCCCCGCACACCATCGGTGTTCAACACCGCACCGCCATCGGCATCGCCGCGCTGCCCCGCCACGGCGTGGGGATCACCGGACCCGGCGGCGCCGACGCGTTACGCGGCATCCTGGCCGCCGCAGCCTGCACCACCAGCACGGTCATTGTGACCGGCGACCTGGTGCACAGCCTGGCCTCGCTTTCAGAGCCCCTGCCCGGCCTGCGCACGACGGCCGACCTGCACGCCGCGCTGCACGCCGTCCAAATGGAGATCCATCACCGATACACCACGGGCACCCCACCAACGGAATCGACCGCGGACAGCGGCCATCCGCCGCTGCTGCTGATTGTTGAACCGCAAGCCCCGCCCGGCCGGGTCGCCGCGCTGGCCGAACTCGGCGCCGACCTCAACATCCGCATCGTCGTCGCCGGGCCGTGGAAGCCCGGCGCCACATGGTCAGTAGACCGCCACGGCCACACCACCTGTAACTCCGAAAACGTCGGCAGACTCAACATCCTCAACCCCGCCGCCCTGGCCCAGATCGCCCACACCCTTCAACCGCCCACCACCGAGCCCGCAACGATCCCGCCAGCCGCGGCGCCGTCACCGCCGCCCCGCCTGGCGCCGTTTCACCTGCACGTCCTGGGCAGGGTGCGGCTGAGCACACCGGCGGACCCCGACACGCACATACGACGCAGCGGCTCCCGCCAGATCGCCGTCTATCTGGCCCTGCACCCCGACGGCGCGACCCGCGACGAGCTCCTGGAACACATCTTCGGACACATGACACGAGCCTCCGCCGCCGGCAGCCTCAACAGCTGCCTCTACGAGATCAGAAGGCTACTGTCCATCGACGACCGCAGTGTGCTGACCCGCCTGGACGACAGCTACCGCCTCGACCCCGACATGATCACCGTCGACTGGTGGCAGCTCCTGCACGACCTGCAGCACGGTCACCTAGAGCACGCCGTCGCCAGCTACCTCGGACCCATCGCCGACGGGCACACCTGGGACTGGCTGCCCGAACATCGGCAAACCGCCCGCCACCTCATCGCCGACACCCACGCCCGCCTCGCACACACCGCGTCCTCCAGCCATCAGGCCCTCGAGCACGCCCTGGCCGGCATCACCGTCGACCCCTACTCACAAGCCTGCTACCAAGCCGCAATCGACGCCCACCAACACCTCGGCCACAGCGCCCAGGCACAGACCCTCCACGCGCAAATGGTGCAGCGCCTCAACCGAACGCCGCCGCGCCGGACCTGACCGACACCTTGTCGACGTACGCCGAGCACGCCGCAGACCCACCTCGCCGACGGACAACGCCGAAACAATCCGGGCGCGACAACACCACAGGTTGCGGCCCGGCCTGTTGAGGACGGGATACGAAGGCGGTCAACACAGGTCGGCTTCGACGCTCGCTCGGCAGGACGAGGCGTTGGCCCATCGGTAAATGTGCTGCCGGGCAACGGCTCGCGGTCAGCACTGACGGCTCGTACTGAAGCCGACTGTGCTCCTCCACCACATGTTCTGTCCGTCGTCTACAGTGGGCTTCTGGCCGGTGATGAAGCCGGCATCGTCGGCAAAGATGATCATCAATGAATCGGCCCGGAGCTGGTGGAGATCTTCTTCCTTGAGAGGGATTTTTTATACCTAAGCAGTACTCGAGGGAGCTTCGCGAGCGGGCGGTGCACATGGTGATCGAGCAACTGAGCCGATTACGGGACCGAGTGGGAAGCGATCGGGTCGATCGCTAAGAAGCTCGGGGTCGGGTGGGCGGAGACGCTGCGTAAGTGGGTGCGGCAAGCTGAGGTCGATGCCGTACACGTCCTGGTATGTCGACTGACGGGTCGGCGGAGATCAAGCGCGCTGCGGCGAGAGAGCCCTGAACTGAAGCGTGCCAACGAGATTTTGAAGGCCACATCGGCTTTCTTCGCGGCCGAGCTCGACCGGCCACAGCGATAATCGTGAATTTTATCGACCACAACCGGGACCGGTTCGGTGGTGTCGAGCCGATCTGCCGCGTGCTGACCGAGTACGGCTGCCCGATCGCGGCGAGCACCTACTACAACGCCAAGACACTGCCACCGTCCGTGCGTGATGTGCGCGATAGTATAGTGCTGCAACATATCCAGCGCGTTCACACGGTGAACTCCGGCGTGCACGCGGCCCGCGAGATCTGGCATCCGCTGCGTAGGGAAGGTGTGCAGGTGGCCCGGGTGCCCTGTGGGCGGCTGATGCGCCCGCCACGGGCTGGCTGGCCGATGCTCGGCGAGGCAAGAAGATCCGCACCACCGTTGCCGATCCGGCTCACCACCGAGCCGGTGACCTGCTGCAGCGCAATTTCACCGCCACGCGGCCGCATCAGCGGTGGGTCGCCGATTTCACCCACGTGTCCACGTGGGCAGGGGTGGCACAGCTCGACCTGGCCACCGCCGAATGGGCCGACTGGTGGTACAACCATCGCCGGCTGCACTCGGCCATCCGGTACCTACCCCAGCCGAATGCGAATCGATGTTCTACGCTCAACCCACCCCGACCAGGCCATGCTGGTCACAACCTAGGACCTCTCCCAGGCCCGGGCGACTCACCGCCGCTCGCCCTACACTTCGCGCCAGTGATCGCCTTCAGGTTTGCAAGAGCTCATTGTCTTCACGGATTTTCATCCAAATCTTGCCGAACATGTTTTGCCCGGTGCCGTCCGCGCCCGCCCCCCAGAAGTAGTCAGTCGGCGAATCCTCAACAATGTCTTCGCCGCCGCTTGCCTTCAAGGCTTCCTGAGCCTCGGGATGCTGGGCCAGCTTCGTCCATAGGATCTCTTCTACAACCGCGAGTTTCTTGCTGTCCCAATCGGGATCCCTAGCTGCTCTGTATTTCTCGTTGGCCAGGCTCTTGGCGAGATATGGACTGCGGGCATGGCGAATTTCCTCTTTGCCGTGCCAGTCGGTACATTTCGCGGCCTGGTAGGCATGTTCAGCAGTCGGGTAGAGCACGCCCCTGAATTCGATTGCATGGGCCGAAAAGTTGTTGAATACATAGAATTCTGGGGTGTAGAAATTAATGGGCACGGTCTACGGCTCCCCATCCGCTAGATCGTCGAGCAGGGCTGCTACTCGTTGAAGCGTTCGATGTGGCGCTAGCTGTCTGCCTAGGTCTTTGACCTCATCCACGATGCGTGTCGACCCACCGTTCCGAGCGACCGGTAGGGCTTCGTGTGCCGTTCCGGCCGCTTGCTCGATCTGCCCGGTCGCCACGTAAGCGGCCGCAAGGCGGCTGAGCGCAGCCGCGCGACTTCGTTGGTAGACCACAGGTAGCGTGCGGATGGCATCCTCGTACAAGGCGATCGCCTTGTCTGGCTTACCTGTCTTTAGCCAGCAGTTCGCCCGCTGGATTTCAATGTAGCTCGGTGTGCAATATGACCCGTGCCCTTCGTGGGCGTCGCCGGCGGCGTCACTCGCTGCCCAGGTGTGGGCCGCGTCAAGGAGTGTGTTTGCGGCTCGCTCGTTGCCGTCAAGCGCGTGGCCGTAGGCTTCCTGCACACGGATGGCGGCCCGGGTCGGCGTCGCCAGCCGTTCGTCATGGCGACGCGCGGCCTGAGCGAGTCCTATTGCCTGCGCGACATCAAGCGCGGTAGCTGCCTGCTGCGAGCGTCGAAAGATCGTCCATGCCAGCATGCGCTCGTCGTCGCCCTCGTGCGCCAGCTCCATTGCGCGGCTGGTCCAGTAGCGGGCTTGCGCAATGTTGCCGGAGTCCTCGTAGAGCCAAGCGGCAGACTCGGCATATTGCGCGCCGAGGCGCACGATCTCAAGCCGCCTCTGGCCACGCAGGCCAGCACCTAGCTCCTCGATCACCGCGATCTGGTTCAGTACACCGACGATGGCAAAGCGCGGGCCGAGGAGGTTGTCGGTCCTCACCAGAGCGTGCCATTGGTCTCGGAGGTGCACCACGATCTCGTCAAGGTGCGCCGGTGAACTTGCGACCAGTCGTCGGTGTCGCTCGATGATCTCGTGCGGCATGTCGAATTGCTGGGCGAGGGAGGTTGTCTGCGCGAAGGAGTTGACGACGACCATGCCTGCAACCAGTGCGGGCGCCCCAAGCGCCTGGAGGGCCTGCCGCCGGTCCGTGAGATCACCTACCTCGGGCTTGCCTCGCGTATGAGGCACCTCACCTGAGGGTAGGGGGTACTGACGCCCGTCGGCGAGCGTCTGCGACGTGACTTCTGCCGGACCTACAAGCACGTCAAACGGGTATCCCCACAACTGCTCGGCAACACGCCGCGAGACCGGTTGGGGTCGTTGGACCTTGCCGTCCATCCAACGACGGAGTTGCCGAACCGACAAGGTGGCGTCCTCGCCCATCTCCCGAGCCGTCCGCTCGAATGCCGAGCAGGTCTCCTCGATCGTCCATCGGCGTTCCTCCCGCACAAGGCGGCTGAGCAACGTGATGTGCCTGGATGCCCACATGACATCAACGGTAGGGCATTGCGTGCGGCGGTGTGAATTGCCGGTGGCGACGCATGTCCGATGGAGGTCCTCGATACGTCCCGTCGGCGCACTTTCGACGGACACCACCAATCAACAAACTTGTTTGTGATACCTGCTGTGCACGACTACGGAGCGTGAAGGACGAGGAGAGGGCCGTGCATGCCACCGACGACCGTCTAAGGCTGTTCCCGATTGTTGATCTAGGGGGATGCGATGACTGATCTGGTCCGTGCCGACCTGCCGGTGGGCCGCAAAGGTGCCTCTGGTCTGCGCCGAGCCTGTTCCATGCGTGACGCATCAGGTTCAGGAGTGGATCCACAAGTCGTGCGAGCGTCAAGACCCAATACGGGAGATTGCGTTGTGTCTTATGGCGATTTGCTGGCCTGGGATCGCGGAATGTCGTGGAGTGGCTCGCTGGACGACCTAAAGGCCATTCGCGAATACCTGATCCATCATCCAGCCAGCAGTGATCATTTTGGCTGCCGACTGGGAGGGACGGCTTTGGCCAAGCATGAAATGCTGGTCGCCGATCAAGGCGATCATGACTCGTCGAAGTTGGGAAAGTCGCAGGAGACCCCGAAACCGGGGCAGTCATGATGGCAAGGATTGCGGTGAGCGGGCGAGGGGAGTTGGATGCCGCGAATCAGGCGATGATCGACAGCCTGTTGGCAAGGGGTCATCTGCCGGATGCTTGGCGGCCGGTTTGGCAGCGTGTGCCTCGTCATCTGTTTGTGCCAGATACGTTGTGGGTCAATGAGTTGCCGCTGTCGCGGCAAGGTGATCCGGATGGATGGGCTGAAGCGGCGTATGCCGACCTGCCGCTGATCACCTTGTACGACGACGGTGCCACGCCGGTGAGTGGACCCGTGGGCAACTCACCTGCAGGTTGTCTGTCGGCGCCTTCGGTGGTGGCTGGGATCCTCGATGCGGCGCGGGTGGAAACCGCAAGCCACATCTTGGAAATCGGCGCGGGATCGGGGTGGACGCCAGCTCTGCTGGCGGCATATGCGCCAGGCAACACGGTGATCAGTATCGAAGTCGATCCGGTGCTGGCGAACAAGGCGCGCGATACCTTGGCGGCTGCTGGTTTCGGCCCGTCCAGTGGTGTGTCGGTGGTGGCCGCTGATGGCAGGTTTGGTTATCAGCTGGCGGCACCTTTCGAGCGGGTGATCGCCACATGTGCGGTGTACCGCGTGCCGCAGGCGTGGATCGAACAGACCGAGGTCGGGGGTCTTGTCGTTACGCCGTGGCGCACGGCGATGCTTGACGGGCTGCTGCTGGTGCTGGAATCGCATGGCAACGGCTCGGCCAGCGGCGGTTTCGTCGACTCGGCGTCCTTTACGGCACTATGCGGGCAGCGGCGCAGCACGCAACAAGGGCCGATACGCGGCGGCGAAACACGCCAGACGGTGCTGTACTCCGGCAAGGTGTTTGACGATCACGGTGCGCACCTAGCGGTGGCGTTGCTGGTGCCCGACGTCGACAGGTGGACCGAACAATTGCCGCACGGCCATGTCATCAGGCTTGATGCCCCTGGCACAGGTTCGTGGGCGTGGGCTCAGTTCCCCGACGGGGACGACGGGCCGTATCAGGTTCGTCAGGGCGGGCCGCGCCGGCTGTGGGATGAGGTGGAAGTCGCCTACCAATGGTGGCGCTCCCGCGACTGTCCCGAATACGCAAGGTTCGGGGTGACGGTATCCCGGTACGGCCAATCGGTGTGGCTGGACGACCCCACCAACATCGTCCATCAGATCATGCTGAGCCGCAACTAGACCCATCCGCCCCGGGGCAAACGTCTTAGTCACTCGAAACCCAAGCGATGCAAGGAGAGTCGATGATGCTCGCCCAAAGACAGCCGCCGGGAGTCCGCGGGTGAAGCGGGTGGTGCTGGCGCGCCGCACGTTGGGTGCGGGGGCGCTGTGGATTTTCGGAGTGGGTGCCAGCTCCCCGTTGACAGTGCTCGCTGGCGGAATCGTTGGCACGTATGCGCTGACCGGGGTGGTCGGGGCGCCGTTGAGCTTCGTGATCATCACCGGGGCACTGGTACTGCTGGCTGTCGGATATGTGGCGATGGCCAAGCACGTGGTGCACCCGGCCCCGTTCTACGCCTATGTGGCGCAAGGGTTGGGGCCGCTGGCCGGAATCGCGGCCGGAGCGGTGGTGCTGTTGGCGTACGACTGCATCCAGATCTCGATGTTGCCCTTGTTCGGGGTCACGATGGCCGATCGGGCTGGTGGGGTGTGGTGGGTGTGGGCGGGAGTGGCGTGGTTGCTGGTGGCCGTGTTGGGGGTCGGCCGGATCACGTCCAACGCCCGGCTGCTGGGAATTCTGTTGGCGGTGGAGTTGGCAATGATCGTTTTATTCGATGTGGCGGCGTTGGCCAACCCGGCGGGTGGGCGGCTGTCATGGACGGCGTTGGATCCGTCGCGGTTGTTCGTCAACGGCGTCGGCGGCATGTTCGCGTTGGGGATGGCCGCTTTCGTGGGGTTCGAGAACGGCCCGGCGTTCGGTGAGGAGGCCCGCGGCGCTGGCAAGGTCCGCACCGCGATATTCGCCTCGGTGGTGTTTCTGGGCGCGTTCTACACGCTGTCCGCGTTCGCCGTGGCTGTCGCGGTCGGCCCTGGCCGGGTGGTGCAGGTGGCCCGCGACCCGGCTGCGGGGTTGCCTTTTTCGCTGCTGGGCAGCGTCTACGGCACGCCGGTGGTGAGGTTGGCGACGGTCCTTCTGATCACCAGCGTGCTGGCGGCGATGGCGGCTTTCCATCACACCGTGGCCAGGTATGTGTTCGCGATCGCCCGTGATGCCCTGCGCTGTGCTCGTCTACGACCGCCAGCCACACGCTGTGGCCGCCGGGCGGCCATCCTATGTGGGCAGTGCCGACATGACGATCACCGGCTCACGCTCCGGGCACACCCCGCTGCTGCTGTGGCAGGTGCTGACCACCCTGGGCGCACCCGGGCTGCGCGCCCGCGCCGACACGTCACGCCGGCTGGCCCGTTACACCTTCCAGCGGCTGCTCGACCTCGGCTGGGAGGCACGGCTGAACCCGCACGCCTTCACCGTCGTGCTGCGCACCCCACCGCAGGTGGTGCGCGCCAAATGGGTGCTGGCCGACCACGGCTGCTGTTCGCATGTCAGCTGCATGCCCGGCGTCGGCCAGTTCCAGATCGACGAGTTCATCGCCGACCTGGCCGCGTCGCATCACACCGCCGCCGGACCGTCCGCCTCATCGACCCTGCCGGGCTGGCCTGCCAGCCGCCTTGCGGGGCTGACCGCAGGAGACCCCTGATGTGCCAACAGGTGTCCTCCCGCGCACCGCAAGACGGGATGGCCGCGTGCTCTCCCATGGCCACGCGGCCATCCCCACCCCACACGTCCGCACCGGCGCACGCCAACGCCTGCACAACCGCCCGGTGCGGGCCACCCCGGCTCGGTGGCGCACCCTCCGCCCGCGCCACCGAGCCACCCCGCACGCCCCGCACGGCAACCGCCGGCATCAGCCGTCGGGGCGCCCATGACGTCCGGCCCTCGGCATCGCACCCCGAGGGCCGGACCCCGCACCACAACGACCAGAACCCGGGTGCCCGCGCGCTGCCGCGTTGTGGGCGGGCACCCGCCACACCACATCAGCCTGCGAAAGACAAGGACCCGTATGGCCGACACCGTCAGCCCGCCTACACGCCAACGGCCCACCAGGGTCGTGCTGATCTCCGCTGCCGTCAGCGGTCTTGTCAGTCTGATCACCATCACGCTGTTGGGTGGCATCATAGGCGGACAGGGCATCTTTGCGCTGCCGGTGCAGTCACCAGCTCAACCGGCATCGGCATCACAGGTGGAGGCAGTCGCCGAGGTCACCCTGCCACCGGGCACCGTCCTGCTGTCCGGCGCCTACAGCAACGGCCTGGAAACCATGCTGTCAGCCAAGTTCCGGCTCCCCCGCACAGAACTCGACACGTTCCTGGCCTCGGCAAAGTTCGCCGGTGAACTCACCGAAGGCCTGCGCACGATCACCGCAGCGCACAACGTGGGCGGCGGGAACCTGTGGGACCCCGAAACCGCCCAGGCCGTCTCCGGCCTGCGCGAGCGGCAACCCACCGGCCGGGGCACGTGGCGCACGATGATGCTCAACCTCGACACCACCTCCGCGGTCACCGTCTACCTGCACGCCCACCGCGGCTAGCCCCCCGGGCCTGCATCAACAGCAAGCGACGTCCAGATAGGACGGCATGCCACCCCCTGCCCGCAGCAAACCTCACCGTCCTACCCGACGTTGCGCGGGTGCCCGCTAGGTAATCGACGCCTCCCTTGAAAGGAAACCCATGTCCCGTCCCGAATCCGACAAGGTCACCGCCGATCCGACACCGCCGCGTCATCCGTGGCTTTACGGGCTGGCCGCGTTCACCCTCGTGCTGCTGATGCTGACCGCCGCAGCCGTGGTGTTCCGCAGCGCCGCCTCGCCCCACGCGTACGCCAAACCGGCCGACACCGACCACGACCACACCACTCCGCCACCGCGGCCCTTGCCCCGCCGGGAGTTCCCAGACCAGGTTCTGGCCGCGCTGGCGCGGCAGGCGGCCACCGGCCCCGCCCCTCAGGTGACCTCAGCCAGCGTCTTCTGCGAACTGGAACTGTGGACACGCCAGGGTGCGGCGATGTCGCGCCGGCGCACCACGTCGTGGCGGGATCTGGACGGCTCCGGGTACCTGCACACCCTGACCCTGCCCGACATACCCGCAACAGCGTTCACCACCCCCATGGTCGGCGCCAACCTCTGGGCAGACGCCACCCCCAGCCGCCAAACCTTCACGGCAGGGCAGCTGCCTGCCCACCGGCAGTGGCCGCCCACCCTGGCCGCAGAACCCGACGTGATGCTGCGGCAGCTGGAAACCATCAGACCCGGCATAGACAGCCCCGCCCAGCTCCTGCGCGCGATTGCCGCCGCCCACACCAGCTACCTCATCACCCGCGAAACCCGCGCCGCCGAACTCACCCTGCTGGCCACCACCGCCGGCATCAGCGTGCGTACGGCCGACATCCCCACCTACACCGCCGTCGGCCCACCCGCCCCAGGCCTGTACATCACCACCGACGATGTCCATGGCCACATCACCTTGCACCTGCACGCCGACACCGGATACCTCGCCGCCGCCGTCGAACACTCCTACCTTGGCGGCGGTGGAAACCGCCGCGTCGAAAGCTACGTCATGTTCATCGGCACCCAGCAGCACCTCCCGACCGGGCGATGAACCGGCAACTGCAACTGGTCACCCCACCCATCGACAGCATCGCCGCATGCCGGCACTGCGACCTGCAGGTGATCTGGGACGAGGTCAGCGGCTGGACACACCTGGCCCCCGGGCAAGCAGGCCCCGTCGACCCGCCGCACCTGCCCGACGCCGACTGGCCGCTGCGATGAACGAAGCCATGCTGGCGATCCCGGTAACCAGGCTGCCCTTGGGCGGACTGATTATCGGGTTACCGCGCGAGCAGATGAATCAGGCCCGACCAAAGGAGCGAAATATGTCGATCGGAGTCGGTGACATGGCATGGGCGCGCACCGGGAACATGCCCAGGATGTCCGCGCCCGCTCCAGCGGACGCCGACGGCGAGCCCGGCAAGGTCAAGTGCGTGACGATCTCTTCCGCGCTGATGGTCTTAGCCGGATGTCGGTGGCCGCGGTGGTCGATGGCCAATCCCAATCTCGGTGTGATCACGTGTGGTGAAGCGACGGTCGTGCATATGGGGTGATGACGAGGTCGGTGAGAGCGTGAAGTGTTCGGCCTGGCGGGCTTCGCCAAACTCGCCAACCTCTGTCCAGCACGGCAGTCGAGCTGCTCGGCTAAGTGTGAGCCCCGCCGACCGTCGTGGTGTGGCGCCGGCGATCGGTTGGCGAGGAATTGAATCAGGGTAGTCATTCCGGTCGTGACAATGCGCGCAGGCGCTGTTCACGGCGTTTGCTCAGCCGCCTGATCACCAGCAGCACGACGACGCCCACTGCGGCCGTACCCGCGCCGATCCCGGCGATCGTGGAGGTATCCGTGCCAGTTTGCGGCAGCTCCGCGGCAGCGAACGTGATCAGAGCACCGTCGTTGTCCCGGTTGGTGTCGCGGTCAGGCACATGGCTCAAGATGTTGTCCCAGGCGCGGATGACTGTCCCGGTTCCTGTGGGCCGCGCGGTGATGCGCACATGGAAGGTGACCAGCAGGCTTTCGCCCGGCGCCAGCGGGAACAGCGTGCAAACAAACCCGGTCGGGTCGACCCGACCGGCAAGCAGAGAGCATGGGGGTTCAGTTTGAGCCATCTCAGTACCGGCCGGCAACCGGACATGCAGGCCGTGCTTGGACTGGCCCGACCCCAGCGACGAGTCCGACGTGTCCGGGCCGAGGTTCTTCACCCCCACGGTCACCGGCACCGTCGACCCGACCTTGCCTTCCACACGGGTTCCCAGGGCCATCATGTCGTAACCGGGGACCAAGGTGATGGCGAACGAGGCCTGGTCGTTGGTGGGGTCGGTGTCCAGGTCGGTGCCCGGGCCGAACGTTCTGGTCGAAGCCGTGCCAACGCCGCCGCTGCTCGAAACGGTGATCTTCATGTCGAAACCGACTATCAAGCCACTGCCTGGTGGCACGGTACCCAGAAGGCAGTTGAAACGGCGAGGATCGGCCGGCAGTACGACCGCCGGCGTGCAGCTCGGTGAGATCGAACCAGCCACCACCTGCGTACCCGCGGGAAGCTCCACCTCGACGAGGCGTGGAGGATTGAGCTCCACATCCGGCGGCGTGGTCGACTCGGGACCGCTGTTGCGGACCTCGACCCTCATGTGGTGAATCGATCCCACCACAGTGGTGAGATTCCCTGGCGACACAGACACGCCAAGGTTGTAGCGCGGCGGAGGCGGGGGATCGGCTTGTGCAGCAACGGGTGTGTAAACAAACATGATCGCCGCGGCCGCGGCCATAGCACCCCATCGAGATCGCATAGCGGCGCTCCTCTCAGCCAGCACACGCTATACCAAGTCGAGCCACCGCGCTTACGCAAGCCTCGACCACCGACATCCGATCTGGACTGAGACCAGCTTGACTCAAGATAGGCTCTGCCCAGGTGTTATAGAGGCCTGAAATTTGTTGTCTTAACGGCGATCACTGATGGGCATATTTCTGTGTCTGATGGCCGTTCTGGACTGTGCAGGGCTGTTTCTCGATCGCCCACCCCCTATTCGGATAGCCGTGACTGTCCTCGTTGTACAGGCGGTGCTGTGGCGCGGCGGGCATGCGGAGGCACGCCGATATGCCGACCACGGTGGGTGGGGCGTACGCGGCCGCCGTGGGATCTTGTGGGGTTGGTGGTGGTGATCGACGCAGGCCAGGAGACTGCGCAGTCCACGCCAGTGACGAGGTGAGACTGTATCCGCCGTATCCCGACGAGGTGGCGCTGCTCAGCACCCGCAACCCCGGTCGGCTGCCAATCCGCGGACATGTTTGCCTGCTGGAAGAATGCGTAGACGCTGGGCAGGTGGCGAGTGGTCATGCAGCAGTTCAGCCATCCCGGGGCGTGGTCGCATGCGGTTCGGACATTGCCGCCTAGGTATCGCTGAGCGGGTGCCGTTTGGGCTGCTTGACCGGGCGCATCCGACTCCCGAATCCGCATAATCCACGTAGTACTTATTCAAGCTCGGCTGTCTACTGCCGCTTCGGAGGTGGCGTCCGAAGCAGCGTCCAACACTCCGAAACGGTCGGCGGTCGGTGATTTGATCGTCTCCGTCCGGACGGGCATCGTCTGACCGAAAATCAGCAGCGGTGCCGCTACTGGATTATTACGATCGCATAACACTGGCGAACATCATTGCCGCCCGTTCGAACGAGCGTGCGGATCTTGGTTGGTGACTACGTCCCGTGATCATCCGAAGTGGAATGACTCGGGTCATCGGTGGCCACTGATGAAATCCCGTGTCTGCGCATCGATCGGTGCTGTTCCTGTTTGGACATGGCGGGGCCTGCGTGTGGTGGCCTGCTCGGGTTATCTTCCTCGCCACCTTCCTCGCGATTGGAGTTCAGCATGTTGATGCGTTCCTCTGGGTCGGCTGGGCGGCGGGATCGCTTCGCGAGGAGGCTGTGGGCGGCGAGTGTGGTGTGGGTCGTGGGGGCTGGCATCACGGTGGGTTTGCCACCGGTTGCGGTACAGGCTGAACCAGCACCGGCGGATAAGTCGGTGCCGGTGGCCCACGTTGAGGCGAAGGCTGACGTGTTACCGGCAATGCCTGAGCATGCGGCTCGGGCGGTGTCGTGGCCGACTGCGGCGTCGGCGGTGGTGGAGGTGGCGGCTGGTCGTGCGCCGGTGTCGGTGGGTGGGTTGCCGGTGTCGGTGGCGCCGGTGGTGTCGCAGGACGGGTTTTCGGGGCGTGGCGTGACGACGTTGCCTGCTCCGGCTCAGGTTTCGGTGCAGGTATTGGATCGGGACACGGCGCAGCGTTCGGGTGCGGCGGTGGCGTTGCGGCTGGCCCGCGCCGATGGTGGTGTGGGGGATGCGCAGGTGCGGCTCAGCGCTGACATCTCCGGGTTCCGGGACGCGTTCGGTGGTGCGTTCGCGGCACGGATGTGGTTGCGGCTGGTGCCGGAGTGTGGGCTGACCCCGGTCACGCGCGAGCAGGCGCAGCGCGGTGCGTGCGCGGGTGTGGACGTGGACTCGACGGTGGACTTCCGGGCCGGGATAGTGTCGGCCGACATCGATTTGAACACGGTGCTGGCGGATCTGTCCGCGCCGATGTCGGCCAAGCAGCAGGCGTTGCTGGGCGTGGAGGCGGACCCGCAAGCCTTGTCCGGCGGTGGCGGCATGGTGGTGCTGTTGACCTCGGGCAGCCAGGCCGACGGTGTCGGCACGTTCGGCAAGACGGGTTTGAGTGAGACGGCGACGTGGTCGCATTCGGGGGCCAGCGGCAATTTCACGTACGGCTATCCGCTGGATGTGCCGCCGGTGCCCGGTGATCTGGTGCCGGATCTATCGGTGGATTATTCGTCGGCCACGGTGGATGGCCAGACCGCGGCGCAGCATCTGCAGAACGGGCCGCTGGGGGAGGGCTGGTCGCTGAACGGGGCGGGATTTATTGAGTCGACGCTTCGGCCGTGCCGGCTGGATTACGACCACAGTCCAACGTGGACCAACGCCACGGACGATCCGTGTTTCCGGCACGAAAATTTTCAGCTGTCGTGGTCGGGGCAGACCTCGGAGCTGGTGCCGACGAGCACGGCGAACCTGTGGCGCATCGCCGATGACGACGCGGCGAAGGTCGAATATCTACCGGCGGCAACGCCTTCGCCGCATTGGCGGGTCACGACGGTGGACGGGACGCAGTACTACTTCGGCCGCCAGCAGCTGCCGGGCTGGACTTCTGGCGGCCGGGAGACCGGTTCGGTCTTGTCGCATGAGATGTTCGCCAACCACAGCGGCGAACCGTGTTTCAGCGCCTCCTCGTACACGGCGTCGCACTGCGCCAAGCCGTACCGGTGGCTGCTGGACTATGTGCTCGACGTGCACGGCAACTCGATGTCGTACTGGTACACCCGCCACGCGAACCTGTCCGGTTCCAACAACTCGGGGCAGACGACGTACAGCTATCACCGCGACGCCACCTTGGATCGCATCGAGTACGGCACCCGAGCGGGCAACGAGACCACCGCCACCGCCCCGGCGGTGGTGGAGTTCACCAACTCCGACCGTTGCCTGTCCAGCTGCGGGACCGAGGCCGCTCCGAACACCGCCAACTGGTTCGACACCCCGTTCGACCTGCGGTGCACGGCGGCGCCATGCAACGGCAACCTGGCCCCGTCGTACTGGACCACCAAACGCCTCACGAAAGTCACGTCGAAGGTGTGGACCGGGTCGGCGACGACATACAAGACGGTGGACGAGTGGGCGTTCGGGCAGTCGTTTCCCGGCGGCACAGACGTGCCCACCTTGTGGCTGGACTCGATCACTCGCACCGGCTACGACGCCACAGGCGCGTCGATCACCATGCCGGCGTTGACCACCCACGGCCGCATCGACCGCAACCGGGCCGACTATGACCCGAACGCCAGCATGGCCGACCCGCAAAAATATCGCATCGACTACATCGACACCGAGTCCGGTAGCCGGGTCGAGGTGTCGTACCTGCCGGCCAACGAATCGGCGTGCACATGGTGGTCGGGCAAGCTGGAATCGCAGTGGCCCAACTACAACGACAACCCGTCGCGTTGTTTCCAGCAGTGGGTCAAGAACCGGTCCGGGGTTGAAGGCTGGTCGTGGTGGCACAAGTTCGTCGTCGACAAGATCACCGAGAATGATCTGGTCAGCGACGCACCCGATGTGGTGACCTCCTACCAGTACACGATGGACGGCGCCACGTCGAACCGGCCGCTGGTGCTGTGGGGGTACTCCAACAGTGTGTGGGCCTCGCCTAAGAAGGCCATGTCGTCGTGGAAGGGCTACCCGACGCTCATCACCACCGTCGGCGCGCCCGGTCAGACTCAGTCGGTCACGCGGCAGCTGTACTACCGCGGCCTGGACCGCGACACCGGATTGAACACCGGGCAGGAATTCTTCCGCACCGCCGCGGTCGTCGACTCACTGGGCGGCAGCGTCGTAGACCACCAGGCACTGGGCGGCCGGCTGCGCGAGGAGATCGTCTACGACGGGCCGGCCGAAATCTCCAAAACCATCCACACCGTCTCGGCGTGGCAGACCGCCGGCGGCACCCTGCCGACCTGGCAGACCCCACCCGAGCGGATCGCCTACATGGTCCGCGACCAATCGGCCGCCGAGCACACCCGGCTGATCATCGACAAGCAGTGGTCATCGGTCGGGTTCAGCGGCAACCTGGCCAACCACCTCGCCGACGTCAACGGCGACGGCAAGGCGGACCTGGTCGCGCAGAACGGCAACGCCGCCTACGTGATGCTCTCGACCGGCTCGTCGTTCGGGCCAGGCAGCCAGTGGTCCTCCGCGGGCTTTAGTGGCAACCTGGCAAACCACATCGGAGACGTCAACGGCGACGGCAAAGCCGACCTGGTCGCGCAAAACTACAACAGCGCCTTTGTGATGCTGTCCACCGGCTCGTCGTTCGCCCCAGGCACGCAGTGGTCGTCCGCCTCGTTCAGCGGCAATCTGACCAACCTGCTCAAGGACGTCAACGGCGACGGCAAGGCAGATCTGGTCGCGCAGAACGGCAACGCCGCCTACGTGATGCTCTCGACCGGCTCAGCGTTCGGGCCGGGCAGCCAGTGGTCCTCCGCGGGTTTTAGCGGCAACCTGGCCAATCACATCGTTGATGTCACCGGCGACGGGAAGGCCGACCTGGTCGCCCAGAATGCCAGCAACGCGTTTGTGGCGCCGTCAACCGGATCGTCGTTCGGTCCGGTCGCCCAATGGTCGTCAGCGGCATTCTCCGGTGCGGCAGCGAACCTGATCGGTGACGTCAGCGGCGACGGTAAAGCCGACCCGGTGGCGCAGAACATTGGCAACTCCTCGGTGATGCTGTCCACCGGCAGCGCGTTCGGTGCGCCGACAGCGTGGTCGGCGATGTCGTTCATCGGCACCCTGGCCAACCTGATCGGTGACGTCAGCGGCGACGGCAAGGCCGATCTGGTCGCCCTGGACGGCGCGCGCTCACGTGTTCTGCTGTCAACCGGCGAGTTCGGGCAGCCCACCTGGCGCACCCGGACCATCGCCTACGGCTGGAATACCACCTATGGCACCCTGGACACCGCCGAGGACCAAGGCAACAGCGCCCTATCCGGCGACGAAACCTGCACCCGGCAGTGGTACGTCCACAACACCACCAGCTGGATCATCGGCGCACTGTCACGCACCGAAACCGTCGGCGTCGGCTGCGCGGCAACACCGGCCTACCCCACCGACCTGCTCGACGACGAACGCACCAGCTATGACGGGCTCGCCTACGGCGTAGCGCCCACCCGCGGGCTGCCCACCCGCACCGAGACCGTCAAATCCCACAACGGCACCACTCCGACCGGATTTGTCGTCACCGAATCCGGCTACGACCAGTGGGGGCGACCGCTGTGGGACAAAGACCCGCTGGGCAACCAAACCGACTATACCTATACCCACGACAGCGCCGGGCTACTTCAGTCAGACACCGAAACCAGCCCGCCACCGGTGGCTGCCGCCGCCCGGCACACCACCACCACGACCTACGACGTGCTGCGCGGCCTGCCGCTGAACGTCACCGACCCCAACAGCAAGGTGACCACCGGCACCTACGACCCGTTGGGTCGCCTCCAAACTGTCCGCCAGCCCGGCAACACCGGCACCAATCCGGACGTCGAGTACGGCTACTCGCTGACCAAAACCGGCGTGCCATGGGTGCATGCCAAAGCGTTGGGCCCCAACGGAAACCAGATAAGCAGCTACGACATCTACGACGGGCTGCTGCGGCCACGACAGACGCAGAACACTGCACCCGACGGCAACCGCACCATCACCGACACCCACCACGACAGCCGCGGCCTGATCGTCAAGGAGTCCGTCTACTACAACGCCTCCGTCCCCACCTCCAGCCTGGACAGCGCCGCCGACACCGCCATCGAACGGCAACAGCGCTACTCCCACGACGGCGCCGAACGGCAAACCCACCAGCAGCTGTGGAAAAACAACGTCAAACAGTTCGAGACCATCACCGACTATCTCGGTGACCGTGTCGGTGTTGTTCCACCCGCGGGCGGCACACCCACCCAGGTGATCTACGACGCCCGCGGCCGGCTGACCGAGAAACGCCAATTCTCCGGCCTCCCGTTCACCGGCGCTTTCGACAAAACCCTCTACACCTACGACGGCGCCAACCGGCTCACCACCGTCAAAGACCCCGCCAACAACACCTGGACCTACAAATACGACCTCCTCGGACGCGAATACGAGCGCATCGACCCGGACTCCGGAACGTCCAAGACGGTCTACGACGACGCCGACCAGATCACCTCAAGCGAAGACGGCCGCGGCCAGAAACTGTTCTACGAATACGACAACCTCGGCCGCCGACTCAAACGCCGTGCCGACACCGCCGCAGGCACTATCCTGGCCTCCTGGACCTACGACACCGTCGCCAAAGGCACGCTGACCTCCACGTCGCGATTCGACGGGGCAGACACCTACACCACGGCAGTCGACTCCTACGACGACGGCTACCGGCCCCTGTCCACCACCGAAACTATCCCAGGCTTCGGCACCGGCGGCGCCACCCTGACCTACACCGTCACCAACACGTACAAGGCCAACGGTGCTCCGCACACCGTGGCCGTGCCTTCAGTCGGCGGCCTACCCGCTGAGACCCTGACCTCCACGTACACCGACCAGGGCATGCCCGACACCGTCACCTCGGGACAGGCCACCTACCTTGCCGACACCATCCACGCCTATGACGGCGCCGTGCTTGAGCAGCGCCTCGGCGCGGCCGGCAAACAGGTCAAGCTGACCAACCAATACGACGCCGCCACCCGCCGCCTACAGATGCAGAGCCTGTTCACCGAATCACCGACCACGCCCGGCACCTTCGGCACCGCCAAATACGACAACGACTACACCTACGACCCAGCCGGCAACATCACCAACACCGGCACACTCACCAACGGCGTACGCGACCAGGCCGAATGCCTGCGCTACGACTACCTGCGCCGCCTCACCGAAGCCTGGACCCAAACCACTACCACCTGCGCCACTCCCCAACGCACGGGCACCGATCCCTACTGGCGGCAATGGACGTTCGACTCAGTCGGCAGCCGACTCACCCAGACCGACAAGAACGGCGCCGGTGACTCCAGCTGGACCTACCAGGTCGGTTCCGCAGGAGCGGTCAAACCGCATCAGGTCAAGCAGGTCACCTCCACGGGTCCACTGGCTTCACCCATCCGCACCTTCTCCTACGACCCCGCGGGCAACACTCTGACGCGCACCACCGACACCGGCGCCGGCCAAACCCTCGCCTGGGACAAAGAGGGCCACCTCGCCACCCTCGCCGAGGCAGGCGTCACCACCACCTACGTGTACGACACCACCGGCAGGCGCCTCATCTCCGCCACTCCCACCAAGAAAACCCTTTACCTACCCGACGGCACCGAACTGGAAAAACTCGGAACCGCCAACCCACTCGGCCGACGAAACTACGGGGTCGCCGTACGCGACGCGTCGGGACTGAAATGGATCTTCACCAACCATCAACAATCCTCTACTGTCCAGGTTGACTCGACCACGCTGGCCTCCGTACGGCGCCGATTCATGCCCTACGGCGAGTTGCGGGGAACTCAGCCCGCCGGCTGGGTCGGCACCAACACTTTCGTTACCGGCACCAAGGACGACACTGGCCTCATCCATCTCGGCGCCCGTGAATACGACCAGAGCCTAGGCCGCTTCATCTCCATCGACCCCATATTCAATCTTGCAGACCCACAGTCGTGGCACGGCTACTCCTACGCTGCAAACACACCGGTCACCCTGAGCGATCCCAGCGGACTCGAAAACCTGCCATACGACTTCCCCGGTACAGGAAACTCCTCGCAAGGACCGGGTAACGGCGGAGACCGCACAAGTGGATCGCCCAACGGATCCTGGCTACAGGCAGGCAAGGTACCGGGCACTCCCAGGATCCTGGTGCGACGCACACCAAAGATGCAGAGCGGAGGAGCATCAACCTCAGGCGGGCCGAGCAAGTTCAAGAACGCGAGGCTCCGAGAGATGGAGGGGCGGGAGCTAGAAGATCCTAAAGCACCAGGCGCCACCCAGCCGGTCAATCCCACAACGCAGCCAGCACGGCCTGTCAAGCCACCGCAGATGCGTACAAGCCCGCCGGCGGCCAAAACACCTAATCCCAAGGGGGGATCGGCGACAGCGAAATCCGGTGCAAGCCAGGAGGCGACAATCTCCCAGAAAACCGGGCTTCCACGGAATACAGGACCCAATCAGGACAGGTTAGTAGATCCCAAAGGCAAGGCCACCAAGCCTGACTTCCGCATAGAGGAATCGATCAAACAGCGGGGGACAATACTCGAGTCGAAAGATGTCGCTAAGTTAGAATTCCGTGGCCAGCTTCGCTCCATGATGGCCAGCGCGAGATCTATGGGCGTCCCGCTTGAGATTGTTGTAAGGCCCACCACAATCATTCCAAACAGTGGCGGACTTGCTAGGGCGATAGCGAGAGGTTGGATCAGGATTACGCGATTGGACAGACTGTGATGGCGGCCAGTGACCACCTCCTTGTAGACATCGTCTACGATAGATCAATCAGTCCCGATGTCGATGCGGAGCACTCGAGTGGCGTCGTCGTCGACGACGTGGCGCGATGGCTGGAACAATGGCTGCTTATTAGTACTACCCACTCGACAATGACAGTGTGGGACTCAAGCCCGACCCATCGAAAAGATATTGATCTGGCGCTACCCGGGCACCTCGGCAAAGAGTTGGAGTCTCAAACAAGATCACTCGAAGGGGGCCATGTCGGCATGGTGGAGCTGAGAGTCCGAAATCGCGAATTCATCATGATAGTAGGCATTGATGATGATGTTGTGGCACGCATAGGGGATCGGCAGCTCTTGCCCAACGATCTTAGTTTGCAGATTTTGCGCAAGACGGTCGATGGCAAACCTGCAGAGCAGTTCGCCTATGACTTCCTCAAAGAAGCCTGCACTAGGACGTCCCCTGCCTGGGGGGCGATTTATAGGCAATCGGAATATGACTTCAAAGTCATGCAACAGACCCCAAGTGTTGAGGCCATTGGCCGGGACTTCGGGCGATTTCTGCCCGGCCTGTTCGCTGTCAACTACTTTGGCGAGCGTTATGTGACGCTCTTCGGCGATCGTCGGATAGCACAATTGAAACCGCAAGTCGTCGAGCCGGCCGGCTCGGGTGTCGTCGTGTCGGTCGCTTCCCCTGGCAACTGGCAGGCTGCCGAGTCTTCGTACGCTGAAGTGCTGGACACCCTAGGACGCGAGCATTTCTTTGATCGTGATAACGACACGAGAATGACGGTGGCCCCTACGTTCGACTCCTAAGGATCGTTGCGAGCACGTCAACGGACTGGCTGCTGCCTGTCTCATGCATGCCTGCATGCTTTTTGGCCGCGCCACAACCGCCGCAAGAGCATTGCTCCGACACCTAGCCCCCGGCCAATCCCGCCGATTACGGTCGCCGCTATAGCAAGCGGCGACCGTTGTCCCGTCTTCAGAAGTACGACCCCTCGTGTGCACCGAGCTTGGTCGATCGTACGCGGATGGTGGCATCTACTGATATTCGCTGGCTGTTTGGGGGCGGGTTGAGCGAGACCCCAGCCAGGGTGGCGTGATCGGCGATTTCATTTAGCGAAGGCGGTTGCATGGCACGATTACCGCCCAGCCTGGGTGGCCTGATGGCTCGCCGTTGAACGCTTCGACGCTGCCGTTGCCGGGGTCGATGAAGACCGACCGGTTGGTGCGGTCCTGGCAGGTGATCCGGGCTCGGGTTACCGCCTGGTCCCAGGGTGAGAGCTCGTTGGCTCGCGGCGATACGGTGCGGTAGCTGAAGGCGAAGACGAGCCCGACGCCGATGAAGGTGAGTACCAACGGCAGCACGGCTGTGCGGCGGGTGCTTTCGGGTTTGGGCAGCATCAGCGCGGCGAGCGCCGAGAACAGCATCAGCTCGGGGGCGATGACGTAGCGCAGCTCGGTTCCGCCGTACTGCATCGCGGTGGCGCACACAAACCCGATCGCGGTCAGGCCCATCAGGGCGGCGATCTTCCAGGCGGGACGGGTCAGCCCGACCGCCGCCACCACCACGAACAAGGCAAGTACCAGCCAGGACACCTGTGCCAGCCACGGCGGCTGCACCGCCTGGCTGCCCTGGCCGGTGATGCCGTAGCCGAACATCGAGTGCGGCAACGCCCAATCGGATGTGACCTGCAGCGCCCACACCGGATCCCAATTCGATGGCACGATCCCCGGCCGCCAGGTCAGACCCAGCGCCAACGCGACCAGGTTGCCCGCCAACGCCACCAGCAGGCCCGCCACCATCGTGACCTCGGCCAGCCCACGACGGGCGTACAAGCGCAGCAAAGCCAACGGCAGCACGATGACAGCCAGGAAGGTGCTCATCGCCACCGCGAGCACCGCAAGCACCGCGACGATCTGCGAAGCCCGCCGTTTGGGCACCCACAACACCATCCACATCGCGGTGTAGACGGCGGCAAACTGCAATGTGGCCACATTGTTCGACGCGGCCGCCGCGACGTTTTCTCCTACCGGCACCGCCACTACCGGCACAGCCGCGATCAGCCGCGCCAGCGGATGGCGCAGATGCTGATGGCTGGCCAGGTACACCCCGACCGCCATCAGCCCGGTGACCAGCGCCGCCTCGATGGTCAGCACCGCCGGACCCCACTCGATCGGCGCCCAGCTCGCCGGGATGGCCAACGCCCTCGTCGCCATCACGAAGTAGCCGTTGTGAGGGCGCAGAATCATCTTGAACTCGTTGCGGTACAGCGCGTCGGCCAGGAAATTGGCGCCGTCCTCGGCCCAAATGCTGTTGAGCACCCCTGGGCCGTAAGGCACCCGGCCCAAACTGGCCACCGCGCCGGCGACGACCGCCAGTGCTGGCCACCACCACCAGCGGGAAAGGTTGGAGCGAGGGGGATCTGGCGGAAACAGACCACGAACCAGATGATCGACGAATCGACATAGAATACGATCGAACACGCTAGCAAGGTACACCATCAATATTGATCACCATGATGACTATGGCGTTTGATACGCGGCATGCCGATACCCCATGCCTGACACGGGCCGCTGCGGCGGAAATTCGTAAGCTAAAGCCCCCAACGTGGCGTCAGCTACCGATCCGAACGCCGCCCGCCGTCTCGCCAGCGAGCACTGCGTTCCGCACCAGGCCCGACGACTGCCGCCCCCGGCGCGTCGCGTCGTCACCGACGGTGACGACGCGCGACACGTTATTCGGCGAGCCTACGGACCAGATCCGACCGTCCGCACGGGTGGGGCAACTGATCGCATCGATGTCACATCGACCAGTGTCGCCGGTCATCACGGCCGCCCTCCTCGCCGAGCCCATGCTCAGCGTGTCAGGCCGAAAACATCGTTAGATTCAGTCCCAGCACGCGGAGCAAGATCGCGGCCGGCCCGAATGGAAACGCACCCAACGTCCGATGCACCTTCCCTAAGGGCCACAATGTATAGATCCTGCGGTACGAAGGTGATGCCGACGCCCAACCGTCTCGCTCTCATTGGTCGAGGTCGGCGAGGTGGGCCCGGATGTTGGGGATGCTGGTCTGAATGTCTTCGGTGTAGTCGATGCCGAGGCCGTTGAGGATGTCGAGGGCACGTTGCCAATGCCGCCGGGCCTCGTGCTGCTGGCTCATTGCTTGGTGGGTCCGGGCGAGGCCGTCATGCGCGCGTGCTTGATCTACTGGATGGTTATAGTCGATAGCGTTCTGAAGCGCCTGTTGGTGGTGGGTCAGCGCGACATCGGGCTGGCCGATGACGTGATACAGACGGCCCAGACCCTGTAGAGCCTCGAACTGCCAGTTTCCGCCCAGTTGTCGTGCCAGGTCGA
Organism: Rhizocola hellebori; assembly: GCF_016862955.1. Classification (GTDB taxonomy): domain Bacteria; phylum Actinomycetota; class Actinomycetes; order Mycobacteriales; family Micromonosporaceae; genus Rhizocola; species Rhizocola hellebori. Next base: position 71,300 of record NZ_BONY01000021.1, read on the forward strand.
GTGCCTGTTGATGGCACTGCATGGCTTGCTCGTGGTGTCCTTGGGCTAGGTGAGCTTTGCCGAGACCGTTTAAGGCGATCAGTTCGCCGGTGCGGTTGCCGCCCTCCTTGGCGATCTGGAGTGCAAGGCTGTGGTCGTTGGCAGACTGTTCGTGGTTACCTTGGGCCAGGCGGGTTTGGCCAAGGCCGTTTAGCGCGTTCAGTTCGCCTGGGTGGTCGCCGAAGTCCTGGGCAATTTGCAAAGATTGTCTGTAGTGGTCGTCGGCATGTTCGTAGCGGCCCAGTGCTCGATGTGCTTCGGCAAGGCTGTAAATCGCGTGTAGCTCGCCGCCCCTGTCGCCGATCTCTATGCAAGCGTGTAAGGCGTGCTCGTGATAGGTGATAGCCCGTTCGTAGCGGCCCAGCCGCCAGTAAACGTGGCCGAGACCGTCCAGCGCGTTCAGTTCGCCGCTGCGGTCGCCGATGTCTTGGGCAATCTGCAGCGCTTGCTGGTAGTGATGGTGAGCCTGCTCATAGCGTCCTAGTGTCCGGTCGGTATGGCCGAGACCGATCAGCGCGGTTACCACGGAGATGCGGTCATCGAGGTCACGTGCGATCTGCAACGCTTGCGTGTAGTGATCGGTGGCCCGCTGGTAGTCGCCGAATCTCCAGTGCACATAGCCGCGATCGAGCAGAGCATTGACCTTGGCTGGGTGGTGGCCGAGGTTTCCGGCGGCGTTGAGGGCTTTCTGATGAAGCGTCTCGGCGTCTTGGTAGTGACCGCGCGTGGTCAAATACCGGTGCATGAGGGCAGAAAGGTGTACCAGATGGTCGGGCCAGTCATGCTGTACGGCGGCGAGCACATTGGCAAGTTCGGTGTCCAGCCACATCAGGGCGACGTTTGGTTGAGACAGTTCGGGATGCAGGTACTTGCGGGTGGAACTGTTGGACGGCGCTGTCGCTCGTAGGGGTAGGCCACGTCCATGGCTACAGCAGCCGCATGCCGGTAGTAGTCCAGCAGCCGGTTCAGCGCAGCGCGCTGCTGTACGGGGGATTCTTCACGGGTGGCTATATCGGCGGCGTGAGCGCGAAGCAGGTCATGAAATCGGTATCGACCAGGGTTTGGCTCTGCGAGCAGGTGGTCGTCAACCAGTTTGTCCAGCAACCGCTGCGCCTGGTCCTGGGTGCTGCCGATGAGCGCCGAAGCAGCATAAGGATCCATGTCGGTACCGGGAAGTAACCCCGCCAATCGATACAGGCGTTGTGCATCGGCGGCCAAATGCTGGTAGGACAGGTCTAGGGTGGCGTACACGCTGCGTTGCCCGTCATCGAGGGCAGCTAGCAATTCATTTTGAATCCGCAGCCGCGCGAGAAGGTCGGTTGGCGTCCACGCTGGACGATGGCGTAGCCGAGCGGCGGCGATACGAATGGCCAACGGCATCCGCCCACACAACCGCACCACCTCCATCACCTCAGGCATGTCAGTAGTCAGTTCAGTCCGATCGGCGACTTTGACAAACAACAGCGCAGCATCTGGATCTGGCAAGGTATCCAGCGACATGACGCTTGTGGCCTCCAGGGAGGTCAGGCGCCTGCGGCTAGTCGCCAACACCAAGCAGCCGGCCGCTCCGGGCAGCAGCGGCCGTACCTGGGTCTCTGTCGCGGCGTTGTCCAAGACGATCAGCATCCGTCTCCCCGCTACCATGGTGCGCCACAGCGCCGCCCGCTCATCCAATCCGGCCGGGATGCGGTCTCCGGACACACCGACGTCCCGCAACAGCCGATCCAACGCTTCGGCCGGCTCCAGCGGATTGACGCCGACGGTGAACCCATGCAGATCGATAAACAGCTGTCCATCCGGAAAATGCCCTGCCGTCTGATGAGCGGCGTGCACCGCCAACGCAGTTTTGCCGATCCCGGCCATCCCATCAATCGCCGAGATCACCACCGTCGCACCGGTCCCGCTTGCTAAGTAGCCTGGTCGCGCATCCGAGGCTATCGCCAGCAAGCGCTCCAACTCTGCTGCCCGGCCGGTGAACCCAGTCGCATCGCGAGGAAGCTGCCGCGGCCGCACCCATGACACATGCGCCCGCGTGGTCGGCCTGCGCTGCAGCACGGCAACGGCGAACCGCGCAGCCGCCTCGGCGGCATACTGCCGCCACCCGTCGTTCTTGTCTGCGTCGGCGAAGTCGCTGATCCCCTTCACCAGGAGGAAACTGCAGCCGGACCTATGCGCAGCGATCGCCACACCCAGACCCTCCATCTCCACCCCGACTGCAGTCGGCCACACGCGACCTAGCTCACGCACAGTGGCGCCGTCGGCGAAGACCTTTTCTCCACTCAACACGGTGCCCACGTGCACCCCGGGCACGCCCGGCCCGACGGACGCGTCGGGCCGTGGCGTGGCAATCTTCGAGGTCCACTCGCTCGCCGCGACACTGCGGGCGGCGGCAAGCAGGTCAAAATGCGCAGGAAAGGACTGATACCGCCGCTGCAACCCATCCCTGGTGATTCTTGCCAGTTCGAAACCCACCACCTGATCGGCAACCAGGACATCACCGAGCCGCAAATCCTCGGCATACCCCCGGATGCCGGCGGCAATCCCGACCAGCACCAGGAAACGCGGCCGCCAGACCTCGATCACCCCGCGTGCCGTCGCCGACGCGCCAACATTGCCCATACCATGCAGCGACGCCACCGCCATCCGCAGCGTTCCAACGGAAGCGACGTGCACGTCCTCGCCAGCCCGGCGAATGACCCTACAGTTGGCCACGCCAACCACGGCCAAGACGGCCGCCTTCTCCTCTGCCAAGGCCGTCAAAACGACAACATCAACCTCTTGACCCGAAAGCACTTCTTCCGCCGTCACATCAACCATTCTCACCAGGAGACGGCCATTCATGTACTCCGAGCAGGCAACGAGGCACGCCGACTGTCACAGACAAACAGGTATCGGGACGAAATCCCGGCGCGATGGGCCGGTTCACAAATCGTTCCGAACTGATCAAGGTCATCGGTGTATGGGATAGCGGAGCTCGACGAGAACACCAACCTTGATCATCCACATCGACCAGGCAAATCGGCGGGCACCCAATGCGGATCCCCGCAGACACCGAGCTGCAAACAACGTCCAGGCGGGACTCGGAGCAGCCGCCAAGCAGCTGGCCTGGCACGACGCGGTCACCTATGACACTCGGCGACGTAATGCGACGCAGACTCTGTCGCGCACCAAGGTCTACCAGGACACCTACGCTGAACTCAAACCGATCTATTCATAGTTTGTCTCTGATCGGACGGCCTGCCGAACGTCTACAGTCCTTCGATCGACGCCAGTCGGCTTGATTATGCAGTCTAAGGCAACCACCTTAGGCTCTTGCCCTACCCCGCCTTAGACCTCTTGCTTTACCCCGTGCGCATATTCGCCGTACCTCTGTGGCAAAACAGGGCTGAAACGATCGTCAGATAATGCCACATCGACTTCGGCCGCGAGATGGAGTGGATCGGTAAACGCCATTCACTCGAAATCGTTATCTGGGTGCCATGAAATGGCTGCTTTCGAGCCACGTGCGAAGACATGCAGCGGCCGCGACCGTGCTTACGAATTGCCAATCCTTCGGGCGACTATCCTGTTCCCTTCGGCCGTAATCGGCTATGCCTCGCATGACCAGCCATGGCACGCCCCACTCGGAACAACCGACGGCAAAGCCTGAACCTTCCATCTCAGCCCCACTGGTGCGACGCGCTGGCCCCGCCAGTGCAGCGCGAACCGAAATGCTGTCGTCCTCGATGAGCTCGTCCGCCGCCATGATGCGGGTTCGTTTAAAGCCCGGACAGTATGTAGCGGGGTCGAAGGCCACAGGCACCACTATGTCGCTGAACTCGGCAACGGTGTTGAAGATCGTTTGGCGCGTGAGTTCGTGCCAACCCATGCGCTCCGGCCGGAAGAAGCTGAAGTCCCGAATGAGCGCCTGACTTGGTGCCAAAGGCTTCGGGTCGAGCTCTTCACCGCCGTCGGTCATAATTTTTCGTTTGAAGTCCACGACCTCCAGCCCGAAAAGGACGTCGCCCTTGCTCACTTGCTCTTCGTCGCCAGCGGCCATACCGACGAGGCAACATAGGCGAGCGGAAAATGCAGTGAATACTGTCGCGAGAAAGGCGGCCATGGTGTCGTTCCCTGACCTGCCCGCCATCGTGATGACAACTTTGAGAGGCGGCCGACCGCCGGGCTGTGCCGCCTCGCACATAAAAAAGTATGCACCGTTCACGTAGTGGTCCTCCCGCTGTGTAAGGGGGACACCAAAGGCGGACTTTACCGCGTCGAGTTCAACCTCTTTCACCGCCACGATCGCGACATCGACCTCACGGACACTGTCTGCGGATAGCCACATGTCGAGGGCCGCGAACACCGCCTGCGCATCTCGGTCCTCAGGGTCAACGTCTTTGTAGATGTGCGTAGCCGCCAGTGCGCTCAAAGCGCGTCCTCGCACCTTGGAGTCCATATCCTTGATAGACCAACGGAGGTCCTCCTCCATGAGTTTCGCAAGGCGCGGGTCGTGTTCGAACCGAAGCATCCGCAGCAGGGTGCTGATGTCAGTCGGTTTTGGTACTCGGCTCATTGACTGTCTCCGGAATAATCGAATTGGCGCGCTGTGCGGGAGGCGGCATTTGTGATCGGCTGGCTTGCCACGAATACAGGGAGTCCACCTCGCCGGAGCTGCGGGATGGCGAGAAGTCCAACAAGCAGCATTGCGCGGTTATCCTGACGTCGCTTGCCTGGGCAATCGCGGCCATTGCGTCCATGGTCTTGCCGTCCCCCACGAACTCATCTATGAGCACCACAGCCGATGCAGAGGAGAGTTCCTGATACCAGACCGCATCAGGATCTACCACCGCGTTGGCGTCGCCGTGTTCGATGACGCTCTCTATCGCTTCACGAGGAATCTGAACCACATTCGCCTGTACAGACGCGGTAAGGCATGAGGCTAGCTTCGAGGACCCTTTCTCGCCTCGCGGAGATGCAAGGACGATGTTCTGCCGAAGAGTCCTAGTGCGTGCTCTGATGGCGCTCCACAGCTTGTCCGCCAACCAAGGTCCATATCTGTCCAATGCCATTGGCAAGTCAGGCACAATAGGATATGCCGATCTGCGGGGAGGTACGTCGTCCTCAGGTTTCACACCGCACTCACGCACAAGATCCCAAAACTCCTGAGTGGTCAGATTCGAGCGAGGCGACTCGTCCGGGTCGGACGCCGCTTGCCATCTCGCCGCCACGCTCTCAGATACGACCTTCTGGCTTACAGGCAAGAGATAGTGTATGTCCTGCACACGACCATCGTCGTTTTCGATCTTGTGGCACCCGTCGGACCGTGCGTTGCTTTGCTCGATTAGCACCGTGAGGATCTGAAGCTTCGTTGGTCGCAATCGTTTCTCGAGGCTTTGAGCCAGCACACTGATACTTCCACCGCTTCTCACCATGGGAACGACTAGCGTAACGATGCCACCTTCGGCATTGATAGCGCGACTGTTATCCGGCTTAAGCGCATCTTCATAAATATCAAACGGTAGGCGGACTCGATTGCATGCACCTTGAAGGGGCTTGAGCAACCACGGTGAAATTGACAGGTGGCCGATGACGTACACGGGTCGTTCGAGAGGTGTGGAGGCACCGAGGTATTCTTCAAGGACCGCATCAAGATAGTTCGCCCCCGCGGAGCCATCGAAATAGTGCCGGAAAAAGTTGCCGTGCGTTCCCTCGGATCGGAACCACCCAAGGCGCGTTATCATGCGTCGACGAAACTCTTCTAGCGGAGGATGCGGAGCAACAATCTCCTGCGCCTTCCGGTATCCGGCAGAAGGAAAGTCGGGGTCCGTTGATGTTCCGTCGTCAGCGACAAGGATGACACGGCGACTGGCGAGGTGATTTGCCAGAGCCCGACGTGCTTCATCCTGTTCGGAGAGCCGTTCAGGAAGAAGCACGATGAGTTTGCGTTCATTGTTCCAACGCTCGTCGGCGAGAGCAGTAGCGATTGCCGCGCTGATGTGACGGAACATTTTGCCACGAAAAATCGCCAGTGTCGTGACTGCGCCACTCTTCTCGGAGAGATCCAAGATGGCGACGTCACTGTTTTCTGCCACCGCCTGAAGAGCTCTGTCGAGGGGGGCGTAAAGGGCTGCCGGGTTCTTCATCGCTGTGTCGGCCGAGATCGAGTTGTAGCGTTTTCCGGTGCCGACATACTCGGGCCGACCGCCTGAAGTTAGTCGGGCTATCTCCTCGTAAAACGGCATCCGTTCCTGGTTGGTCGGATCACTTGCCGCACCAAGGCGGAACTTGACCACGTCAAATGACCACGGGTTCATCTGCTAGGCTCCAGCAACTAACGGGCCAGCGGAATCCGCAGTATCAACAGGTTTCCCCAGAAGGCTACTGAACCCTCCGGATCTACCTCGATCACAGCGCGGGCTCGTGAAAGCTCTTCTGATGCTTGTGTCTTCGGATTGGCGCTGATGACAACTCGCAGGTTGCTTGTCACCACCTCCATTTCGCCCGAGAAGACATCGAGTACCGAGTTGGCCAGAACCTCGAGCCCGCCGGGCAAACTCTCCGAGCCGTCCGTAAAAGGGGAGATGGACTGCAAGACCTGAAGCGGCGAATTCTTCTCAAGACCGAAAAGCTCTCTGCTGTTGATGTCTCGTCGGGGCAAGGGGCGCTTGCCGGCGTGGACTTCCACTTCATATGTCCGCGTAAATGATAGCCACGTGGAAAGATCGTTGCCGTGCGCAGGCGGCGGTTTAGCTGAGTCCTTTGCGATGCTCTTGCCGTCGTCCCAAAACATAAGTGTGAGTTGGGGACGACCGCTTGGATGCAAGACCCCATGGTGTGCTGCCGTTAGGACGAGGCTCGCATCTTGGCGTTCGACTGCGTACATCAGCGCCTCGAGGACAACGTGAGTTGCTACCTGCTTGCCTGCGCCGTGAAGATCTTGATCAAGGGCTGACACGACATCGCTCGATAGCCATCGCGTGGCGTAGTTCGCAGCTGCAATGTGACCAAGATCGGCTACGGGCACCGTCTCGATCGGGAAGAAGTTGAAGGGCAGTTTTTGCATTGTCGAGGTATTCGCCCATGCCGAGTTGCTTGCTGGCCGTCGTTTGGCGCGTTGAAGTCGCTCGAAGCTTGCTGCCGTCAATATTTCCTTTATGGACATGCCCAATGCATCCTCAATTGCCTCCGGGAATCTAAGATCGCGAAGGAAGTTGAGTACCTCTGGATGCTTGGGCAATTCGATCGTGGTTTGAAGCCCCATCTTTTTTCGCTCTAGCAGTTTTGCGATCACAAATACCAGGCCAGGCGCCTCGTGGAACTCCGAGTCCGAAAAGTCTAGATGGAAGATCGGTCTTTCTGTCCACCTCTTACCTAGGCGTAGCCATGACGTTCGTAGTTGGCCAACCGCAGCGTCCTGTGGGATCTTCAACGTGGGGGTGCCAACATTTCGTTGAAGTAGCGCGACTAGACGACCGGGCAGTCCGCTTAAAAGTGCTGCGTACAAGGTGCGCGACAGACCATTCGCCATTCCCACGCCCGCAGACCTCTCTCGCGACCAAGATGACAATGCAACTGAAGATTAGCAACGAGCGATCGTGCTTCGAGGATTCATTCACGCCGGTCATGCCGTGCCGTCTACGGTAAGTAGGGGGGTGGAACCACCAGCAGCGACGGGTACGCCGGCCTCATCGCTTTCGAAGCGATAGACGAAGCCGGAGATCGGTAATGTGAATGTGTCCGCCGATTACCCCGGCGCGACAGCCGCTTCGCCAGTGGTCGTCAACCTGTAGCCGTCGCCGGCGCGTAAAAATTGACCCCACCCCTGCGACGATCGCAACATCGTCAGAGGAGGGCAACTTTTACTTCCGCACTATGCGATCAAGCCGCTGCGATAGAACGTCGCTTAGGATTGATCAACACCAGCTGGCTTCGTCCCGGCCTTCGGCAGGGTTTGTCGTGAACGTTTATCCTTGCTGCGTACTCCAAGATCAGCTCTATCCGATAATGAAAGTGGGGCTATCTGTCGCCGCGCATCGCCATGTTGTTCTCGGTGCATTTTAGTTCGTGTCTAGGAGGGAACCGTAACCGGTACAAAGCGATCTCGCCGAAGGCCCGGACTACTCGCTAGTCCCAGGCTCTGGCATGGACTATGGCCTTGGACGAAGATCTTCTGAAGGCTAGCGTCATCTCTGGCCAGATTCTGGCCGAGTGCGTTCGCGCCGGCCCGTTCAAGCTAGCTCCACTTCGGTGTTGACTGATTTCCCAAGCAAGACGCCAAAGGACGAACCGCGCCTAACTCAAGGGACTGATCCTTATCCTTGACGTACGCACCGGGTGCGGATTGTGGAGATCGATAATAGGTAACCCGGGGAGTTTGGTGCTTCCAGTCGCATCCGCGATCCTCGTTGATCTCGCGGTCCGGCGAATATGTCACTATACAGTTGCTGAGCGTTACGAGACACTGAGGTCCCACCCGTTTTGTCGGAGGGGATTTGCATTGGCCGCGTTTCGATCAGGGTTTGACCGAATGAAGTGGGAAGGCGTAAGCCTCGGCATGCTGTGGGCACAGGAATATGAGCGGCTCAAGGAGGAGCAAGCTCAGCGCATCTCGATTCGTGACAATTTGATGTACGCGACTCTTGTCTCGATCGCCGGTGTCATCCTGGCCATGTACCAGACAAGCAATGCCGATCTGCTTCTGTTGCTGCCACTTGGCTGTGTCGTGCTCGGCTGGACCTACCTGGCCAACGATGAAAAGATCTCCGCGATTGGGAGGTATATCCGCACTGATCTGGAGCCGCGGCTAGCCGCGTTGCTTGACGCCCAGCCACCGGTGTACGGGTGGGAGTTAGCACATCGTTCCGATCGTCGACGACGCAGCCGCAAGGTGGCGCAGTTGTGCATAGACCTGATGACCTTCTGCCTACCCGGAGCAGGTGCGCTCGTCATTCGCGGCCTGTCGCCCAACTTCGGGACCGTGACAGCGGTGATCGTCATAGCCGAGGCTTCTGTTGTGCTATTGCTTGCCCAGCAAATCCTGGCGAACGCTGATTTGAGCCGCGGCCGATCATCAAGCGCGACAGAGGCGGCAGTCTTCCCTATCGCCCATAACCGCGATTGACAACCTGCGTTCGCCGTCGTGGCGACAAGGGGCCGACTGTCATGCACCGATCTGGCCACGGCCAGGTGGCGTACGGCTGCGTCGGTCGGCTTGACCGGCCGGGTTCGCCGCGAGCGGTATGTTTCAGGTCTCACACACGACGTCTCCGCACTTTCATCTTGGGAGGATTCCGGCCGGTTATCAGTTGTGCGGCTGTGGAAGGATCGGATGCAATCCGACCTTGCTCATTGCCACGGCTCAGACGGCCCGATGCTCGGTTTCCGCCGGCGAGTCCCACGCGGATGGATCAACAATTCGGTATCGATCTGAGTCGATTTCATACGCTCTTCCGAGTTGTGGTTGGTGTGGCTCCAATTGAGCTGATCTTCGCCAGGTGGTTCCCGAAGCGGAAGTGGATGAGGCCTAGTCGCAGCTGTACATCAGGGCATCTGGCGGCCGGAGGTGGTTTGCGTACGCACCCAGCGGCGAGATAAAGACCGATGCGGGAGACGATCGAGAAAGACGCGGCGTAGCTTACTCGGGTCGGCCCGCTGTCCCGTTCGTGATTGGGGTTTGAAACTTCGGCAGGAGAGTCACTGGCATCGATAGTCGAGATCGCGATTAGCGATCCGTCGATGCAAGATTCCGGCCGTCAGTGGGCGAACAAGTAGGGCAAAATAGGACGGCAGTATCTGCATTATGGAATTCGCATACATGCCATCTCCCTGAGGCTCGCGACCCTTGGTGGACACGTCCTTGGCTGAGCCGAAATTCCTACGTCCCGACGTTGGTTACCCGCTAGGCCGCCGAGGATCTTGTTGCTGTTGGCCGGTTTCGCGCGTGAGCCCGAGTGCTTGTATCCTCGCGCGAGTTGGTTGGATACGTCTTGGGGGTGATGGGATGGACCACGTAGACATATTGATCATTACGGCGTTGCCTGAGGAGTTGGAAGCGGCGAAGGCGGCTGGGCGAGTTCGGTCGCCTGGTGGGCCTGGGGTGGGGCATTGGGAGGAATGCGACGCGGGAAGTTCGGCCCCGTTCTGGAGGGGCGAGTATCGAGTCGGCGATGGTCGGGTGTGGACGGTGGCGGTCGCCAGGCCGACGGAGATGGGTGGCAGGCAGGCGGCTCCGATCGCGACCAGTCTGGTGAACCACCTCCGGCCGAAGTATCTCGCGATGTGTGGGGTGTGCGCTGGCAACCCGGCGTATGCCGCGCTGGGTGATGTGGTAGTCGCCGCAATGGTCTACCAGTGGGACGAAGGTAGGCATTCTCCGTCCAGATTCGAAGGTGATCATCGACAGGTTCTGTTGGACCCGCGTTGGCTTCGGGCAGCTCAGGATTTCAACCCTGCCGGGTTACCCAGCTTTGGGCTGGCCACCGAAGACGACGCGATGCTATGGCTATTGGAGCGCTTGCACCAGAATGTGAATCCCCGTGAGCATCCGGCGCGTAATAGGTACTTCCCGGACGGCGAGTGGGAGCCACGGTTGGACCGGTTCGAAGCCAAGGGCCTTATCGCCCGTGACGACCGCGGGGCGGTGGTGATCACGGATGCCGGTGCGGGGCTTGTGCGGCGGCGGATCTACGGCGATGTTGACGGGCCGCAGCAGTTGCCGTTTCGGGTGCTGGTCGCGCCGATGGCATCGGGCAACACGGTGATGAAAGACGGCGGGATCTGGGAGCAGCTGGCGGGCATGGGGGTGCGGAAGATCGCGGCGGTGGACATGGAAGCCGCGGCGATTGCCACGGTCGCGCGTGAGCTGCAAGTTGCGCACTGGCTGGTGGTCAAAGGCGTGATGGACCATGCCAGCCCCGACAAGGACGATCGACATATGCGGTTCGCCGCCCGCGCGTCGGCCGAGGTGCTTTTCAAACTGCTGGATCAGCTGGTCGTTGCCGACCAATACGCACCGGTAGAGAGCGTCGCCAGACGGGCGATGGGCCGGTGGCATAGGGCCACGATGATTGGCCTGATCGGGATCGCCGCTGGTGCCATCAACCTTATCGGCAACTCCGCTCACTGGGCGCCGACAACTACACCGGCAACATCTCCGTCGAATACGACCTCGGCCACTCCACCGACCACTGTTCCTTCCTCGTTACGCCTCGGGTTACCGGCCAATTGCGACGCAGTGCTGACACTAGCCGAGATCACACCAGTGCTTGGGAGCATCGAAGGTGAGCCAAGGGTATCCACCGATGGTGAGAATGAACAACTCAATCGAGCAGGAAAAATCACCTGTCAGTACGGCAGAGCTTTTCGTGATACCCGGGCGGGAAACGTCGCTCCGCTGATCGTAGGCATCAGCGACTACACCGATGCGTCAATGGCCATCAAACGGCGGGACCAGTATGTCACTGGCGCCGGCACGGTGTTAAGCACCACGACAAGGAACGGCATTATCTTCACCACCTACGTTGAGAACGGGTTCATCATGACGTTGTGGCCCACGGGCAAGTATCTCTTTTCAGTGATGCTTTACGCCGAAACCGGCGACGCTGCAACTGCCTCCCTTATCGCAGACGCGGTGCATCGTCACAGCGTTAGGTGAAATGGCTCCGAATTGATGACCTTGCCCATGCAGGGCCGATCCGAAATGCCGTGCGGTTCCGCTCCGTTCGCCAGCTAGCCTCGTTCGCTGGCGCTCCACGTCGTGACGGTAGCTCGATCAAGTATGCCAACCAAGATGTCTATTCATACCCGCAGCGGTAGCGACCCGGTCCACGTCGTCCGGTGAACGTTCCGCAATCGTCCCATGTCGCCAGGTCAGCAGCTTGGCCTGGGAGGAGTTCATAGTCGAGCCTTTCCTAGCAACCCTCGTGGTGGTGTGCGAGGCTTCAGGTATCGGGTAGACCGAAGAGTTCGTTGATCGGCTGCGCTGGCGAAATGGTTGGGTCCTGACCGTCGACTGAAACAGGCGCTAGCCATCGCGGCTGCGGGGGCATGCTGGCTCCGGGCTCGAGGGTGCTCCACAGACAGGGTTGGACTCTGGTAGCGAACCACGGTTTGAGGTCGCATGCGGTGATTACTTGGGGTGCGTGCCCGCGTCGCCAGCCTTTGCGGGTAAGCCAATGCCCGTCACTGTAGAGATTGCCTGGGTTCTCGGAGGCTTGCCGCGGGCGTCAGCTTCTCGATTAGAGCCAGTTGATTCGCGTTGATCGCGCCGCCGAACCGCACGTCGCTGTGCAAGGTCGCCGCGATGCTCAGATAGCGCTCGATCTCCGGGCCTCGTCCATGCAAAAACGGCTCCGTGCCCGCCCACAGGCGAGTCGCCTCGCCGACACCCTCCGGTGGTGTCTGGGCCTCGCCCCGTCCCCATTCCTCCCACGCGGTCACAAGCGTTGCCCGCTCCCCGGTGGACAGCCGCGTCAGCAGCTGGAACTCCTGCAGATACCGCAACTCCAGCAGGTAAAGCTTGAGCAGCACCTCGGTGGCAAGGCCGGCGCCCGCGGCCTGCGCAAGGTGATCGTGAACGGCCAACGCATTGAGGAACCGTTTGATCGCCTACGGGCTTCGCCAGACACCAGCGGACATACCCCTGGCGATGCTGGCCGCCAGAACCAGATGCTGTACCGAAGGGCCTGGCCGATCGGATCCTGAAGAGATCACATATGGGCCGTTCCGGCTCGCCGCCGCTGGTTACAAGCGGCGATGACGTCGGCTAGCTCCGGACCCGTAAGTGTCCCGGCGTTGCGACATAGCAGCAGCGCGATGTACGCCTCGGCCTGCTCGACCGACAGCAGAGGCAACGAGATCGGCAGCTGCACAACGCCGAGCTGCGTGACCAGGGCCGGGGCGTCAACCGTAAGCGGGTTGCTCGGTTGATGCGCCGTCACGAGATCGTCGGGTTGCACCTGCGCCGCCGGTACCGGACCACGATCCGCGGTAAGACCGCGATGTCGGCCGCTGACCTGCTGGCTGGTGACTTCACGGCCGAGCAACCAAACGTGAAGTGGTGCGGCGAAATCGCCTACCTGCGGGTGGGCCGGTCATGGATGTTCCTTGCCACCGTGATCGACCTGTACTCCCGCAGGCTGATCGGATACGCGATGGCCGAACACATGCGCGCCGACCTGGTCATCGACGCCCTACGCCACGCCGTCGCCGCACCGGGCGGCCAGGTCGACGGCGTCATCTTTCACACCGACCACGGGTCAGTATACGTCGCAGCGTTTCGCGAAAGCTTGCGCCGCATACGGAATCCGCCGCTCGATGGGAGCTATCGGGTCGAGCACGGACAATGCCGTGGCCGAGTCCTGGTTCGCGGGCTGAAACGGGAACTGCCGCACGGCGCCCGCTGGGCCACCCCGCAACGCGCCCGGCTCGACGTGTTCGGCTGGATCTCCTTCTACAACAACAAAAGACGCCACTCCACACTGGGCTACCAATGCCCAGCAGCCTACGAGAACCGAACCCAACCATCAACCGCTATGCTGGCCCTGGCCGCATGAAACCCGGTGTCCGCCTCCCGGGGTAAGCCTCAGATGATAGTGCCGCTGCGGGTTTTGGCGTTTCAAAAGAAAATTGAAGCTTCTGGTTCCGTCTCTGGTTGTCGAGGAGTTCCGGCGTAACCGTCCACGCGTGGAGGTGGAGGCCAGTATCGGGGTCAAGGAGCAGGTCCGGCTTCTGAGAAATGATCTGCATGGAGTTTGGCGGTGATGCTCGGCATGCGTGGCTTGAGGAAATGTCGCACCAGCTGCTGCTGCTGAGCGCGATGACGCTGCGGAATTTCAAAGAGGTCGACGAGTTGCTTGAGAAGGCGACGCGGCTGGAACCAACCGTGCAGGACAGGCCCGCGTGATAGACAGGGCGCTGCAGAAACTTGCCCCGTTTCACCTCGCGAAAACAGTGTCGCCGATAGGCTGCTCATCGAGCTGTACCGCTCCGCAGTCGACGCGGCGGCAGGGTCGGAGCAGTTCGCGTTTGTAACCTCGAACTATCAGGATTTTTCGCTTCCCAACAGCGAGCGCCAAGAGCCGCACCCGGATCTCGCGCCGGTGTTCGCAGCCGCGAATTCCGAGTTCGTGTACGGGTTGACGGGCTACACCAGTTCCTTTCGAAGGCCCTTGGTGCAGCCTTTGACGAGGAAGTCGAGGAAATACGGCTGGTGCACGAAGATCCCCGGACGCTGACGGAATTCTGGCGGCTGAGCAGGAGTTCTTCGAGAAGATCTGGTATGTGCGCAGCTTGATCCGAGTCGAGAAGGCAGCGGCCGGCGACGGTGAGCCCGCGACAACGGAGATCGAAGCCAGAGCCCTCGCCGCCATGCGGGCGATCGAAGAGCGATACGGCACCGAAACTGTTGGGCCCTGGGACGACTGGAACTGGGGCTACGTCCACGGCAAACTCTCGGCGCTGCGCTGGGTTTTAGGAAGCGAATGGGACTTCCTGGACACGTGAGAGACCATCGCGGGACGTCCAGCCCGGACTCATCCGGAACTGTGCTGATGTCCGAGCGCAGCTGGGGTTAGCAAGCGGCTGCCCGGCCCCTGCTACCCGCCGCTGGGGATTGGCCTCATTTTCCGCGCTTCCCGCGCTCGTTCGGCAGATCGTGGCGCCATCCGCTAACCATCCACGGCATCGCGGTTAGAAGCCGGTCAACCCCTTTGAGGCCTCTGCCCATTATTTCCCTACCAACAAAGTCGGGCTGAATAATCGCTTTGGGGCTCGAGTACACCGCTGCGCTCAAGATTTGTTTGCCGCCTTCCTGGCCGGATATCCAGTCCATCACGGCACCTAGCCCAGCCCCAGTGTCGTTCACACAGGACACGACAAGGATCGATGACGCGGCGGTGAGGTCAGGCAAGTGCGGTCCAATGGTGGTTACTCGTGTACCTGAACGACGTTCTAAAACCAGGGACGCTACGCAAGGAGCGTTCAACCGCACATTTGTTAGCAGGCCACAGATCATTGCGGCAACGATGGCTCCACTGCGGTTTACAGCCACGATCGCGTCTGGTCGCACGCTCGAGTCAGCGTTGATGAGTGAAGCCAATCGGCGGACATCTTTGATGACTGTACGGAATGGAATGCGCCGCCCCATCAGCGGAGCCCGGGAGAGGAAGGCCACCAGACCGGTGGCGGCGAGACTTGAGACCACGCCGAGTACGAACTCCACGGCACAAAGGTTACGGTGCCCTGGCAAATGGAGTCGATGCCTCAGATGGCCTATCAGTATCTTCGAATGATCGCGGCTTCTGCCCCAAAATCCACTGGCCAACACCTTAGCGGAGCTGCAGGCCAGACCCCACCCGCTGGCCGACTGACCGCTCGCGTGGAAGCCGCAATCCACCCGCATGCGGTGGCCTGGCCCCGACGGATCGACGTTGGGGTTGTGCTGCAGGGTTACCGGACTTCTTCCTTACATGCGCCGCTGCCCCCTGCGTGAGCAGCGATTGCGCTCGTCCGCGCCCTCGGAGGATTCCGTGACCAGCTACAACGTCTTGGACTCAAGCACCAAGTACCGTCATCGCGACCTGGGCCGGCGGGTGGGAGGACCACAGCGGCACCGTCACCAGCTTCACCGACCGAGATCAAGCCGCCCAGTTGGCGGTTCTGCTTACCCGCCTATCCGAGGACGCGTGGGATGCTGCCGCATTCCTTGACACCACCGCGATCATCGAATCGGCAATCGACGTCGCTCGGCGGCTCCGGAGCGCAGATTGAATCGACGGGCGAGGTGCGCTGGACGCGGATCACCAACATGTACTCGACGACGAAGTATAAGCACATGGGTGTGCGGACCTTTGCCTACCCCAGTTCCGCCTAGCTGCTGGGGCCGGGGTTCGACGAGAACACGGTCGTCGGTGTGATCTGTCAGGAGCGGCACGGCGAACGGCGCACCGATCCGAGCACCGGCAGCAGCTCGACCGTGTGGTATCGCACGGTCGACAAGAAATGGTTCCCGGCGCTGTACTGGGACCTGCCCGTTCCCGCGCCTGATGTCAGGGACTGCTGATCATCTGGTTCCGCCGGCCGCTCATATGGGACGCCTCGTCGCTCGCCAGGAACGCGATCACGGCCGCAACCTCTTCCTTGCGTCTCCGCCTATTTGCGCGATGCTCAACAGGCCGCTTCGTTGCGACAGATGGTGTTGGTATCGGTGCGCGCGAGCCGGTGCGAAACTACAGATCTACAGGTTCTCCTGGATCAGGTTCTCAGCCGTCTCGACTCTGGCTCTTTCGGAATATTGCTCGGTCCGGTTTGTCTACAGACGTGAAGACCGCCCGCGCGACGTGTCCATGTCGCCAACAGCCGCAAGATGCGCGATGCTGACCATCAGCTGCCGAAGCACCTCGGCGCTAATGTCCCATAGGTAACTATGTTGATATCGGCGTAGATCCACTGCTCGGATGACCTCTGGCCAGCGTGAATGCGGCTCGGATTCTTCCATTTTAGTCCAGCCGAGGTCTACGCCTGCAAATGAGCGACAGGCCAGGGGTCTGCGGCGCATCGTCAAGGGCCGAATTGCAACCGTGCCAAGTGAATACGACTTCACAGCGTGGCTGGATTTCCTCAAGCGCGCCATCGACAAGCACATTGGCCGCGGCGCGATGCTCCGGGTGCGGGTGGATCAGATTGCTAGCTTGTAGCGCTGCTCAACAACGAGGACGCCATCGAACTGCCTCTTCAGAGGCAGTTCGGGAACTTCTGAGTGCGCCGCCAGGGACTCGAACCCCGAACCCGCGGATTAAGAGTCCGCTGCTCTGCCAGTTGAGCTAGCGGCGCTCATGGCAACGGGAGAAACCCTAGCATGGCCGCCCGGTGGATCTCCAATCGGTATCCCCATGACCTGGCAAATGTGACAAACGTTTCACGGAATAGTGCGTTACGCGTATAAATCGGGCATCGCATTGCCGGCCGCCTTCTCGGGGCAACTGGCAGGAGAGACAGCCGTCGAGCGTGAACGAACGGTGTCCCCGGCGGCGGCACGGGCTAGGGAGCAGCGCAGGCTTAAGTGCTGCCGAGCTGCTGGGCGCAGGCGGCTCGTGACTACGGTTTGCAGTTCGGCGACCGATGGGCCCCAGCCGCCGTGCCAGGCGTGCTCAACGCCGTAGAGCGTGCCGAGTGGAAGAGCGATGACGGCGGCGCTGTACTCGGTTCGGGTGAGGGTTTCTTCGGCCCATTACGCCACATGGAAGTGAGGTGGTGGAATGCCTCAGTTGCTGCGGCGACGGCTGAGTTTGGCAGTGTGGTGCCGGTTTCAGCGAGAGCGGGTGGCGGAAGATCGTGAATGGCGCGGGGGCCTAGCCCCGCCAGTTCGCGCAGGGCTGGACCGTCGTGGCCGTCGGCAATCCAGTGGGCTGCCCACCAGGGGACCAGTTCCACGGCGATCATGTCCAGCACGAGCCGGGCGGCGACGGTGACGGTGTATCGACGACGTCGGGGAGGCTCAGGCGTAGCGTGGCAGGCCTTGGAGAGTCGGGCAACGGGGGCGTGGCAGGCTCAAGGGTATGTGGAGCCTCGATGCGGCCAATAGTCCGGAGCTGATCACTCGGCTGCGGCGGCATGGGCGGCGGGTGGGGTTCGAGGTCGCGTGGGTGGGCGAGGGATGGCGGGCGCTGGTCGAGCAGTGTCACGACCGGCTGGTGGCGGCCTTTCCCGATTATGAACTGCTGGCGATCAAGCAGAAGTGGGCTGTCCTGGAGTATCAAGCGTTTCCGTCGCCTTGGGTCGACGGCCGGGCGACCTGGCAGGAGGACGAATACTGTTGCCTGCAAAGGATTGTCGACGAGGTCAAGGGTGAGTCGGAGAGCGTATGTGAGTGGTGTGGTGCTCAGGCGAGGCTGCGCGACTGGCGAACACTTGAGCTGACGTTGTGCGACGGATGCGATGCCGGGTTTGCAGACCCGCCTTGGCCGTTGTCGCGAGGGACGAGCGGGGGGTAGCAGGTTAGAGAGGGCGGCGGGGCCGGGCGCGGTCCCACCATTCAGCGGCGGGATCGCTGCCGGCGAGGCGGTCGATGGTGCCGGCGACCGCCTCGATGTGCGCTCCTGATCCGCCTGCCCAGCAGAACGTCCAAAGCTGGCGCGCTGCCTTGTGGTACTGGTGAATGGTTTCGTCTACGGCAAAGGCGTCAACCTCACCAGCTCGAAACCGGTCGATGGCATCAGCAACGCGGCTTACCAGGCCGGAAAGGCATTGCTCGTGATAGGCGGAGACCTTGTCGGTGGCCTGGCGTCGTTTGGCCTTGGCGTCCACAAAGGCACCGTACCGTGTCGGCTTGAGGACATCGCGGCGTGTGGAAAGCTCTGGTCATGGGCGATGTGATCGGCGACTGGGAGGAGCTCTCCGGCAGCGGGGAGCAGGCCTTCCTCGACGGGTTCCATCCGCTCAAGCACGCGCTGCGCTTCGAGGCCGACCTGCGTCTGATGATCACCGATGACAAGCGCGGTGTCTTGGCGCTCGCGGCAAAGCTGGCTCCGGACATCGCCGGCAGTCTCGACCGTGATCTCGTCGAGCTGCCCGCGCGGGAGTTCGTTCAGCTGGTGCCCAGGCCGCATGTCACGCGGGTCGCGTCGCTGGCACGCCGTCCGGCGCGGGCGCAGCTGCGCGAGGCGCTCTATCACCAGCCGAGGCTGACCCCGACGATCGTGCTGGAGAACCCGCGAAATCTCGGCAACGTGGGCGCGGTGGTGCGCCTGGCCGCGGGGTTCGCGGCCACCGGGGTGATGACCACCGGCACCATCGATCCCTGGCATCCGCAGGTCATCCGGGGGAGTGCCGGGCTGCACTTCGCGACCGCGGTCGTGGCCACGTCGGTGACAGACCTTCCCGAGGGACCGCTGTTCGCGCTGGATCCCGACGGGGACGATATCCGGTCCCTCACGTTTCCGGGCAATGGGTTGCTGGCGTTCGGCTCGGAACGTCAAGGTATCTCGCCCGAGCTGCGGCAGCGGGCTGATCGCCTGGTCGCCATTCCGATGCGGGCCAGGGTTTCCAGCTATAACCTGGCGACCAGCGTGGCAATGACACTTTTCCATTGGGCGTCGGGCGGCCATGACGGCTCGCATATGGACGTTTTATAACGTCGCTACGGTGCGGGTCATGAGTGGGCAGGTCTTCATCAGCTTCTCGCACGAGCATGACGCGGGCTACGCGGCGCGGTTGGCCGCTCACCTGGCGGCGGCGGGAGTGGCCGCGCGCTACGACACCCAGCCGATGTCGGAAAACTGGTGGGAGACCTACACCCGGGCCCAGGTCGACTCCTGTACGGCGGTGATCGTGGTGATGACCCCGGAAGCGCAGGTTTCCGGGTGGGTCGGCCGGGAGGTGGATCGAGCGCGAGCGCAGGGCAAACCGATTGCGGCGCTGCTGCTGCGCGGGGAAAGTTTCGTGCCCGGGGTGGAGTTCGAGGACGTCAGAGACGGAAGCATGCCCGGCCCACAGCTCGTGGAACGTTTTACCGCAGGCGAACCGGCAGCGGAGCGAGCCGGGGCCAGTGTGCTGGTGCGGGCCGGCGCGCTCGGGCTCGCGGTGGGGCTGGAGACCAAGGGCGGAGTCTTCACGCCGCTCATCTATCGCGGTGCGCCCGTGCCGTGCCAGCGGACCGAGGTGTTCACGACGGCGGACGACTTCCAAGAGGTGATCCAGGTCCGGGTGTTCCAGGGCGAAGACGGCCGATTGGTCGTGCCGGAACAGCGGCTCGGCAACTATGAGGTGCGCCTGCTGGAGAGGGCCCCGCGCGGGGTTCCGGCCATCCATGTGACGTTTCAGGTCGATACGACCGGCACGTTCCGCCTCACGGCCAAGGATGCCGCTGGCCGAGACGTGCCGGTCGCGAAACTGGGTTAGATCAGCAGGTACCCAAGAATGCCTTCGACGATCTGGCCCTCACAGTTGCTGTCGAGAGAGTCGAAGTGCTCGCCGTTGCCGCGCACCACGCATCGGCGCACGGGCCGGTTGGGGGCGCTCGGTGGAGCGTTATAGGCGTAGCCGATCAAACCGATGACGACCTGGCCCTCACAGTTGGCGGTCACCGACGTGAAGTGGTCGCCACCGATGCGGCATTGGAACAGCGCGTGCGTCCCGGCCACGGCGCTGGTGTGGACCTGGCCGAGGATGCCCTCCAGGTGGTAGACGCCGCCGGGGTTGGTGGTGGAGCTGATGTGGTCGCCGTTGGTGCCGTAGTAGCGGCCCAGCGCGACGGTGACCGGTGGCGGGGTTCCGGTACCGGTGAACAGCAATCGGTTCGGTGAGCCCGCGCCCGGATCGGTGATCACGTTGAGGGTCGCGCTGGCGAACATGTTCGCCGCCACCTGCGCCGGGGTGAGACCCGGGTTGCCGGCAAGGATGAGCGCGGCGCCCCCGGCGACGTGCGGGGTGGCCATGGAGGTGCCGCTCAGGATGGCGGTGGCGGTGTCGCTCGTGTTGTAGGACGAGACGATTTCGGCTCCGGGGGCGTAGATGTCGGTGCAGGTGCCGAAGTTGGAGAAGGACGCACGGGCGTCGGTACGGGTGCTCGCGTTGACGGTGATCGCTTCCGCCACCCGGGCCGGGGTGAAGTTGCAGGCGTCGCTGTTGCTGTTGCCCGAGGCGATCGCGTAGACGACGCCGTCGGCGATTGAGTTGCGCACAGCGGTTTCGACGGTGGCGTTGGAGCCGGGACCACCGAGGCTCATGTTGGCCACGGCAGGCGCGCCTGCGGCGTGATTGCCGGTGACCCAGTCCACGCCGGCCGCCACACCGGCGAAGCTGCCGGATCCGGTGCAGTCGAGCACCTTGACCGCGGTCAGCGCGATACCTTTGGCCACACCGTATTGAGCCCCGCCGACGGTGCCGGCGACGTGGGTGCCGTGGCCGTGGCAGTCGCTGTCATTGCCGTCGCCGGTGGTGTTGGTGCCCCACACGGCACGCCCGCCAAAGGTGGTGTGCGTGATGCGGATGCCCGTGTCGATGATGTAGGCGCGAACGTTCGATGCCGTGGTGGCGTAGGTGTAGCTGTTGTCCAGCGGTAGGTTGCGCTGGTCGATGCGGTCCAGCCCCCATGACGGTGGATTGGGTTGCGTGTCGAGCGCCTGGACGGTGCCGTTCTGCTCGACATAGGCCACGTCCGGCTCCGCGGCGAGCCGCTTCGCCGAGGCCAGGCTCATCGTGCCCGCGAAGCCTTGCAGCGCATGCTGATACGTGTGCTCGACCTTGACCGAGTGCTTCGCGGCCAGCTGCCCCGTCAGCGTGGTTACGCCGCGGGTGGAGGCGTCCTTGAAGACGACGATGTAGCTGTCGCTGATCGCATTGGGGTTGCCGGTGCCCAGGACCTGACCTTCGGGAGCGGCCATCGCTGCGGTGCCGGTGGTCATGACGACGACGGCGGCGGTGACCGCGCCGAATCCTGCCATACGAAGCCGGAGACGATTTAGTATATGCATAGCGATCGATACTAGACACATGAATTGCTATGCGTCAATGTCCGCGGAACGCCTCCTCCAGCCACCAGGAGCCGTGTGCGGTGCGCACCTTGGCGTCGATGAGCAGGGGAGTGTCGCGGGGGCCGGCGAGCCAGGCGTGAGCACCGTCCAGATCGGACAGTGTGCGCACGGTGATCGCGGTGCAGCCGAAGCCGCGGGCGATGGCGGCCAGGTCGGAATCGGGGAAGGTCACCGTGTCGAGCGGATGGCCGTCGGGACCGAAGTGGTGGACCTCTGCGCCGAAGGCGGCATCGTTATAGACGACGATGACCATCGGCAGGCGCAGCCGGATCACCGTGGTCAGCTCGGCGAGCGACATCAGGAAACCGCCGTCGCCAAGGGCGGCCACCGGCAGCCGGTCGGGTCGTGCCAGCGCCGCACCGATCGCGCTGGCCAGGCCCAATCCGACCGACTGAAATGCCTGGGTGAAACAGAAGCCGGCGTTATCCGGTACCGAC
Source organism: Rhizocola hellebori (assembly GCF_016862955.1). Lineage (GTDB taxonomy): Bacteria > Actinomycetota > Actinomycetes > Mycobacteriales > Micromonosporaceae > Rhizocola > Rhizocola hellebori. Next base: position 93,288 of record NZ_BONY01000021.1, read on the forward strand.
AAAAACATGGATGGATAACCCATGAAGTTTCCAGAATCGATGGCCACGATCCGCTCGCGCGGAAGCAGGGCGTCCAGCGCGATGGTGAAGGTACGCGGGTCGATGCTCGACAGCGTGCTCTCATCCGGGTAGGGCACGTCACACCACCGGATCTGGGCGGCGATGGTGGCCCGCAGGTCATCGTCGCGCCAGCCCGCGCTGCTCCAGTCGCCGAACGCGGCCAGCGCCTCGCTGGCGACCCGGGCCACATCCGCGATGACACCCAGATCGGCCCGGTGGTTGACGCCGATCGCGGCGGGATCGAGGTCGACCTGTACGACGTTGGCGGAAGCGGGGATGAGGCGGCCGTGCCGGGTGGTCCACATGTTCAGCGTGCTGCCCCAGGCCACGACCAGATCGGACTGGGAGATGAGCGAGGCGGCCAGCGGAGAGGCGAAACCGCCGGACACGTCGAGATTCCACGGGTCGCCCTCGAAAAGGCCCTTGGCCGCGGCCGAGGTGGCGAGCAGCGCACCGCATCTGTCGGCCAGCTGGGTCAGCGGATAGCGGGCGCGGGTCGCGCCGCGGCCCGCGATGAAGACCGGCTTGCTGGCACCGCGCAAGGCGTGCAACAGCTCCTCGATGTCCACTGTGGACTCATCGGCACCTGGCGGCGGGGGCAGGTCGGGCAGCTCGGTCTGCTGGGCCTGTACCTCCAGCGGCAGCCCGAGAAGCACCGTCCTCGGCCGTGGGCCGGTGACGGCCTGCCAGGCGGTGAACACGTCGGCCGGCTTCTCCAGGCGCAGGAAATCGGCCCCTATCCCGGACGCCAGGCCCGGCAGGTCGAGGTGGAAGTTGGAGCGCGGATTGGTCGCCTCCGGGGTGAGCACCAGCAGCGGGGTGCGGCTCTTGGCCGCCTCGGTGATGCCGGTGAAGGCGTTGGTGACCCCCGGACCCTGATGCACGCTGAGCACGCAGGGCTGGCCGGACACCCGTGCGTAGGCGTCGGCCATCGTGGCCGCGCCAGCCTCGTGGGCGGCCGGGACGAAACGAGCCCCGGCCGCGACGAGGGCGTTGGTGGCATGGAAGTTGCCGCTGCCGACCAGGCCGAAAACGTGATCGACTCCGAGCTGGGCCAGCAGCCGGCCGACCGCCTGCGCGACGAGCATCAGCGTTGTACGAGCGCGAGGACGCGGCAGGGGCTACCCGATCCGCCCACGATCGGCAGCGGCGCGGCAATCACGACCGCACCGGTGGGTGGCAACTGGCTCAGGTTCTGCAGCTGGGTGAGCCCGTATTTGTTGGCGCCCAACAGGAAGGTGTGACACGGAAACGGCGGGTCGAAGGAGTGGGCCGCGCCCGCATCGGTGCCGACCGTCTCCACGCCGACTCCCAGTACCACAGACTCCTGCGCGATCCATTTAGCACAGTCGACGGAGATGCCCGGCGAGCTGCCGCCGTTGAGGAAGGCCTCCGGATCGGCGGACCTGGTGTCCCAGCCGGTGCGGTAGAGCAGCCAGCCACCAACGGGCAGCGCGCCGTGCTCGGATTCCCAGGCCTTGATGTGCTCCACCTCGAGCAGGAAGTCGGGATCGGCGGCGGCCTGGGCCGAAAAGTCAAGCACCGCCGCGGGGGCGACCAGCCGCTGCGAGGGCACCTGGGACACGTCGTCGGCATCCTGGCCGGTGACCCAGTGGATCGGCGCATCGAAATGGGTTCCGGTGTGCTCGCCGGTGGTGATGTTGTTCCAGTACCAGGCGGGCCCGCGCTCGTCGTAGCGGCTGATCTCGGTGAGCGCAAAGGGCCAGGTCTGGCCGAAGTTGTCGGGCAGGGCAAGGATGGGGGTGTGCGAGGACAGCGGTGCGGTCAGGTCGACCACCTCGATCTGGCCCTCGGCCACGGCGGCAGCGAGCTGGGAGAGCAGCGTCATGGGTTGACGCTAGGACGCTGATCGAGATCGGTCAACGCCCTACAACGTTATTACGTTTCGAAGCCGTGGCGGTCGATGACCTTCCCGGCAGGCCAGCGCGAGATGTCGGCGGTCGCCGCAAGCACCATGGATACTGAGCCGATCATCAGCGCCTGGAAGGGGCTGTGCACGGTCGGCGTCCTGATCGTCGTCTCGGGCGGCAAGGCCGTCCAGCCCACACCGTTATAGGCGGCCGCGGTGTCGGCGTTGCAGGTGAAGTAGCCGAACGGGACCCTCAGCTCGATCAGCGCGCCGCTCACCCGCACCGCCAGCTGACGGGCCAGATCGCTCTGCGCCCAATCCGGGTGGATCGCGAGCAGGCCCACCTCGCCGACGAGCTGGTCCACGCCGTCGACCCGGACGAAGCGGCGCAGGATGCCCGCGTGCCCAACGGCCTGACCCGCGACCCGGGCGATCACCCGGAACTCGGGCCGGGTACAGGCCCAGCTGCGGTCGCCGGTGAAGTAGGCGCTCGTCCACGGGAACGCCAGCTGCAGCAGAAGAGAAAGGTCGGCATGGTCGGCGCGGACCAGATCGTTCTCCCAGCGCTGGAGCCACTCGACCGCGGTCATGGCCTCACCCCGCCGGCGTGGCTGAGGATGCGGGCCGCCACCTCGTCCGCGTCGCCCCAGGCCGCCCGCAAGGGATGGGTGGCGTCGGCGGCGCCGCGCAGCTTTTGCGCCATCGCCCATAGCGTCGATGGGTCGTCGGAAGGGGTGCAGCGCATCAGCAAACCGGTGCTCTCCAACAGTTCCAGGCGTTCGTGGAAGCCGGCGCGGATGGTGCGGCCGGGATCCGGATTCACCGCCGCGATCACCGGAACACCGTTGGAGACCAGCTCGCAACCGGTGAACCCGAGCGCGTCCGCCAGCACCACGTCGGCGGCGCGGTAGTAGAGGTCGGGACGATCGGTGCGCCCGACCCACCTGATGTTCGGGGTGGTCGGCGCGGGCTTGCGCAGCGGGGGCGGGTCGGCGAGCAGGAGGAGCTGGTCGCTGTCGCCCGCGTAGGCGGTGAAGGCGCGCAGCGCCTGAAGCTGAATCTCCAGTGCCGCCTTGCGATCGGGCCGCCCGCCCGCGGCCACGAGCAACACGAGGGCATCGTCGGACAGGCCCAGCTCGGCTCTGGCCGCGTCTCGCTGGGCGGCGAAGTTGTCGACGATCGGGCCGCAGTACCAGACCGGGGCGGTGGTGCCCAGCGGCACCGGGTGCGCCTGCGGGAAGTCGGGCACGACTATCTCCACGGCGTCATCCATGATCACATCCAGCTCGGGTTGACCCAGCTCGGCGAAGAACCAGTCGGTCAACAGCACGTTGGGGATGGCCAGCACCCGGCGGCAGAACGAAGGCACGGTAAGGAACTCGTCGCTCACCACCAGATCCGCAGGCATGCTTTGGTACAGGAAACGCCAAACCCGCCAGCCGGCGTCGTAATCGCTGTCGACGGCATCGTCGAACCCGAGATCCTCGGCGTCGACTCCGCGCGAGCGGTAATAGGCCATTCCGCTTCCGGCGGAAGCCAGGCTGATCTGGGCATCCGGCCGCAATCGGCGGATGGCGTTGATGATGCGCAGATCGCGGGCGGCATGGCCGAAGCCGTGCCCGCGAGACACAAAACTGATTCTCACAGATTCTCCTTGAGCACGCCTTCGGTGAAAGCTTCAGCCGTGTATTCGTCCAGGAAAGGGCCTGCCGCTTCCAGCTGCCACGCGGGCAGGTAGCGATCGAAGACGCCGCGAGCAAGAGTGGTCACGCCGAGCCAGCCGGTGTCGCGATCCAGCGCCTCGCATACGCCTACCGGGTCATCGCCGAGCAAGCTGACCACCTCCGCGCCCAGCGCCCAGGCGGTCAGCCATAGGCCGGCGGCCACATCCGGGCGAAGCTCGGATCTGGTGGCGCACAGCGCGGCAGCGCGTTGCGCCGCCAGCCGCCGCAGCGAGGCCGTATCGACGGCCCGCTCGGCGAGGACCTCCATCGGGTGGCGCGGGGCCCAGCCGGAAGGGGAGCGGTGCAGGTAGAACGGGCGTGGATAGGAACGGGAGAAGCAGGGGAATAGGTCGATGGCTGGCGTGTCGAAGGCGCCGGTGTCACCGGAAAAGCATGCGGCCAGTCGCAGGCCCATCGAGTGGTTTCCGGTGAGGCTTGGTTTGGTGTCGTGTTGAGCCATATTGGGTACCACGGCAAAAGCTCGAATATCCAAACGCTGCAACAGTTCTGACAGCAGCACATCGTCTTGCGGTATCACCGGGTGAAGGTTTCCGGCCACGCGGGCCACGTGGGCGGGAAGAACCGAGGCCACCGTCGGCAGGTAGGGGTCGCACACCTCGACCCAGCGATGCCCGAGCCAGGCCGCCAAGCGGACCGCATAAGAGGTGGTGCAGGCCCACTCGGTGAACAGGCAGATGGCATCGCCCGGCCGTTGCGCGATCGCGGCCAAAAGACGCTCGGCGAACGACTCTCCTAAAAGGACATCATCCTGAAGCACGAGGTGATGGGTGGCGTCCGGATCGACCGCCGCCCAGGCCCGGACGGCCGCCCGCGCCGCCGACGGAGGGCCGGTGGGCAGCGGGTCCACCACGATGCGCAGCCCGAGCTCAGGATGCAAGTCGCACAGCGCTTGCGCAGCAGGCAATCGCGAGGGATGGGTCATCACCGCGGCGGACAGCCGGATCGCCTCGCTCATCCCGACCAGCTCGCTTCGGTCAGCTGCTGCTCTCGCACTTGCAGCAGATCGGCGTAGCTGCCCGATGCGTTGCGCAGCACGCCATGGGTTCCGGTCTCCACCACCCGGCCCTCGGCGAGCACGACCACCCGATCGTCGTCGCGCAGACCGGAGAGGCGGTGGCTGATGACTATCAGAGTGCGCTCGCCGCGAAACTCGTCGATGGCCGCCTGGACAGTGCGCGCGGTGGCCCAGTCCAGGGAGCTGGTGACCTCGTCAAGCACGATGACTCCGGACGGGGAAAGGATCGCACGTGCCAGCGCCAGCCGTTGCCGCTCGCCGCCCGACAGCTGGTATCCGCGCTCGCCGACCGCCGTGTCCAGACCGTCGGGCAGAGCGGTGATGAGGTCGTCGAGCCCGAGGCGGGAAAGCACCTCACGCAGTTGTGCCTCGCTGGCGTCGGGCCGGGCGAAGAGCAGGTTCTCGCGGATCGTGGCATTGAACATGCTCGACTCCTGCGGCACCAGCATGACCAGCTCGGACCGGAGCGACGAGGCCGCCTCGGGCACCACAATGGTGCCCTGGCTAGGTTCCAGCAAGCCCGCTATGAGGTACCCAAGCGTGCTCTTGCCGGAGCCGGTCGACCCCACAATCATCGTGCTGGAACCAGCGGGAAAGTCCAGATCGATGCCCTCCAGCACGATGCGGCTCGAGTCGGGGTATTCGTAGCCGACCCCGCGCAGGCGCACCTGCCAGGCCCGCGAGGCCGCCGAGGCGAGCGGTGCGGGCAGCGGGCTGATCGGCCCGAGGTCGAGGTATTCGAAGACGCGATCGAAGCGGGCCAGCGACATGCGCAGCTGGGCGCTCAGGCTGAGCAGCTCCTGCAACGGCCCCGACAATTGCAGCTGCAGCACCACAAGCACGAGCGCGGTGCCGATGGTGAGGCTGGTGAACCCGCCTCCGGCCATCCAGTAGACCAGCGGCGGAATGGCGGCGAAGGAGACCCCGATGATGGCGCCCGCGGTCGTCCCGGCGCTGCGCTGACGGGTGGTGAGATCGGCGATCGCCCTTGACACGCAACGGAATTGGGCCAGCTGCAGGTCCCACCGGCGCAGCGTGCGGCCCAGCAGCACGCCCGGCAGCGAGAGATGCTCACCGGCCAGGCGCATCATGTCCGAGGTGCGCTCCTGGGTCTGCACCGCCAGCATCCGCTGTTTCTCGGCATAGGCCCGGTTGACCAGCGCCATGGCTAGGGTGAGCCCGATCGCGGCCACCGCGATCGGCCAGCTCAGCAGGAACATCGCGACGCCGATGGTGACCACTATGGTGACCGAGCCCAGCGCGCTCTGCGCGGTGAACGTGACGACGTCGGATATACCGCCGATATCGCTGGCGAGCCGGGTCTGCACCTCGGACCCGGACTTGCCCGCGTGGAACGTTATTGGCATGCTCTGCACCCGTTGATAGACGTCCATGCGCAGGTCGTGCACCACGCTGAGCCCGATGGAGTTGGCCAGCCTTCCCTGGGCCACGAAGAGCAGGCTCTGGGCCACCCCCATCACCAGCATCGCCAGGCACAGCAAGGTCAGCAGACGCCTGTCCTGATGGGGAATCGCGTCATCGACGATGGCCCGCAACAGCAGCGGGGTGAGCACACCCATGCCGGTCGAGACCACCACGGCCAGCAGCGAGAGCAGCAAACGCCCGCGGTAACGGGCAAACCGGCCGATGACACGGCGGCCCAGCGTGCCGAGGCTCATCGCCGGTCTCCTTCCGGCCGCCCGAGCGCCAAGGTGAACAGGTGCCGCAGGGCGCTGCCGGTGCGCTTGCGCACCAGCGAGGTCACCTCGGCCGAAGCCCGGCCGAACGGGCAGCCGGACAGCCCGTTGGCGATGGCGCAAAGCCATGCGGCATAACCAAACCCGGACGCGCGCAGGAGCGCCTGCCGGTAACCCGCGCCGCCCTGCGCCACGACGGCGGCGCTGACGTCGGCACACACGAGCAGCAGGACCGGAGCGGCCGCGTAGCGGCCGGCCAGTAACGCGGCCAGCTCACCGAGCGGTTGCGCGTCGGCCGGGCGGCCGTCGTCGAACCGGCCCAGCGTCGCGATGGCTGGATCGGACAGGTTGGTGGCCACCCATGCCTCGGGTGTGGGGGCCGAGGTGCCGTGCGGCCACAACGCGGCGTCAGCGCACGCCGCGCCGTGCAGGAGGGAACCGATGACGGTCCGCGGAACCGGGTCACGACTGAAGGTGCGTACCGATCTGCGCGCGTCGAACACCTCGTGCAACGGTGTGCCGTGCGGTGGTTCCTCCAGCGCCGCAAGCGTTTCCGGCCAGAGCTGGGATTCGGCGATCAGTGGCATGTCATCCTTCCCCGGGCCAGATCTGGGCCACAGCGGTGATCTGCTCGTGTTCGTCGAGCTCAAGGGACTCACGCAGGCTTGACGCCCACCGGTCGCGCACGGTGACCCGCAGCCCGTGGCCGGTCGCCGCGGCGTGCAGCTGAACCAGGGCGCACCCGGCGTCGAGATGGGCCAGGCGCAGCGAGAAGTCGCCGTATTTGGGGCGCTGGCGGCCTACCGCGCCGACCAGGATCAGCAGCGCCGCGGCGGGCTCGATCGGGTGGTCGGTGGCCGGTGCCATCGTGGTCACCAGCTGGTGGCTCAGATCGTCGTACTTGAACACCGTCCCGGGCGCCGCGCCGAAGAGGGGCTCCCGGCAGAGCAGGAAAAGCTCGACCGAGCCGAGGTTTCCGCCTGACGCTGTCCATCTGAGACGCTCGCCGTTGCCTTCGGGTGGCCGTTCACCCGCCACCCGAAGGAGTAGATCCGCGAGCACGGCCTCATCCACGGCGGCCGATCGGGTGGGTCTGACCCAGTCGCCGGTCAGGACTCCCGGTGTCGGGCCAGGGTCTGGGCAGGGGACCCGGGGTGAGGTGTCGTACCGGGCCCGTACCCGTTGCAGCGCCAGGTAGCTCTCGTTGCGCCCGGTGCTGACCGGACGCTCAGCCGCCGAGCTTGTCCGAGACGGTGCCGCCACGAGATCCTCGTACGCTTCAGCCCACTGGGCAGGCCTACCGATCGGGGTCGAGCAGGCGCCGCAACCGGGCTGCGGCGCGACCAGGAACCGCTGCGACGTCAGCTCGGGCCAGGCGGTGCGAACCAAAGCCTGCTCGCCCGCAGCGATGCTGAGGTCGGCCAGATAGGCGAGGGCCTGTGCCACCACCATGCCCGCGGCCACCTGCCATCCCGCAGGATCATCGGAAACCGCTGGCGGACAGGGGAAGTGGGCTTGATGGCTGGCGTCGAAGCACGACCAGCAGACCGGGCCGTGCGGTGCCAGCAGCGGGCCGACCTCGATAGCGGTCCCGTCCACAGCGAAACGCAGCACCGCCACTCCCGCGTCCAGGCACGCCTGCACCCACTCGCCGACCCCCATATCCCGGCCGGGCCAATGCGCCAACAACACCAACCCCTGCCCCGCCCGCACCAACTCCTCCGGCAACGACCGCGCTGGCGCGGCAAGCGCCTGCGACGGTGGCGCGGCGAGTGCACCGACTCCGGTGGCGAGGAGGTCGGCGTTGATGGCTGCCGCCAGCGGCGGTGGGGCCACGGTGAGGACGGTGGAATCGTTCAGGGCAGCCAGGATCTGACTCGTAGTGGCGAAGCGGCCCGACCCTCCGGCGGTCATGGCGAAATAGTCGAGAACCGGTTCGCCGATCGAGCTGGCCGAGCTGAGCGGGCTGGCAGAGGTGGCAGGTTCGGGCTCGACCAGGCCCTGGCGGTGCAGGATGGTGATGACCCGGGCGACCACGTCGCGGGGCAGGCTGAGCGCCTCGGCGAGTTCGGCGATGGTGTGCTCGCCGGTCATGGCGGTGGCCACCGGGAGGAGCAGCCGTTGCGCGTCCGCCCCGGCGATTTTCTTCTGTAACCGGCCGGCGGCGAACATGACCCCGCCATCGACCGCGAAAACGGCCACACCGCGGCGGATCCGCGGGCGCGGCGACTGAGGCAGGGTTTCAGTGGACATCGGCGTCAGCCTTCGCGGCGAAGGACCGGAACAGGGTGTGCAGGCCCGCTGAAACCCGGGTCAGCTCATCGCTTTGGCCGCATCGAGGGCAGCCGTGGCAGGCGAGCACCTGGTCGGTGCGGATCGAGCCAGCGAGCAGATCTGCCGTCAGCACCTGCCCGGCGACCTGACCGCTCAGGGCCAGCTCGGCCAGCCCGGCAGCGATCCGTGCGTGGTGCGGAAGGAAAGCCGCTGAGCCGCGGGCCGGGTCGGCGTCGAACGCCGCGCAGATCGCCGACGTGGTCTCGTGGTTCTCGTCGAATTGACTCTGCCGCGCTCGATAGCAGGAAATGCAGGGGCCTTCGGGCGGCGCGAGGAAGGGGCCCACCCGAACCACCGGATGGTCGAACTCGATGAGCAGCCAGGGCTTGCCCAGAGCCCAGGCGAGATCGTCGATGCGCTGGGTCAGCGCGGGTGAGGGCCGCCAGAGCGCGGCCACCACCACAGCCACGTCATCGAAGGCGGCGTCGGGGAACTCCGGGGCAACGGCCGGGCGTGGCGAGAGCAGGGACGCGACGCGGTGCCCGAACGGCCCAGCCGACAGCACCCCGATCGAGCTTAGGCGAATGGTTGGGGCCACTGGTTCAGCTCCTCGTGGGTCAGGGTGCGGTAGCCCATCGCGCCCGGCGCTGAGTAGAGCCGGGGATGGGCACGGTATTGGGCCAGCGGTGTCAGCGACATCGGCTGCAGATCCGGGATGATCACGGTGACCGCGCACAGGCCGACGTCCGCCAGCTCAGTGGTGGTCCGGTCGACCGCGATCACCGGCATGTCCAGCTCGGTGAAGCGCTGGACCGCCCGCGCCAGGCCGGAGGCGGGATCTGCGGCGTATGTTCCGCGGTCTACATAGGAGGGCCGGGCGGGTGTGGTACCCAGAAGAAAATCGAAGTGTGCTTTGTTCTTTGGTTTTCCCATGAACCGGGCGCCGTCGGCGATGTCATGAAAGTCGGCGAAGGAGTCCGGCTCGGTCCAGTCTTCGTGGAGGTGGCCGCGAATGCCGATCGACTCGAGCAGCGCCTTGTAGGCCGCTGCCGCGATGGTCAGTCCGGTGCCGCAACCGACTATGGTGTAAGCCTTTTCGTCGTGCGGCGCGATCTGCACGCAGTACGCGGTGGGAATGCCGATGTCGCTGGTGGCGTCGAGAACGACCGTCTCCACGAAATGCCGTCGGCTCCACTCGATGAGCTCGTGCTCGCGTGCCCCCAAGGCCGCCATTGGCACATGGGGCAGCGGCAATTTCTGCAGCCAGACCAGCGCGATCATGTCCCGCTCCACCACCTCGCAGAGCCCGCCGAAGAGCGCCTCGGCCGGGTCGACGTGGACCGCGTAGCCGGTTGAGATGCCGATGATGAAATGTTCGGCCTTGACCCGGTGGGGCAGCCGGTAACCTGCCATCACCAGCGGCACCCAGGTGTCCACGCCGTCGCGCAGGTCGACACCTTTGACCCAGCGGATGGGCGCCTCCTCGGCGAAGGGCACCAACGGGCAGCCGGGATTGGCGTACTCCTGCTCGGAACAGCACGATATGTGGCGGAAGTTGAGCACCCGCCCGGAGAGCTCGGCAGCGGTGCCGGTCACCACGCCGTCAGAGGTGAATTGAGCGCCGCTATAACGTTCTGCGCCTTCGGCTATGGCAAGCATGCGTGCCGTGGCCTCATCCTCGGTCGACCGCCCGCCGGCCTTGAGCCGGTTGTGTTCGGTCACCCCGGTACCGGGGACGCCGCTGCCCAGATCCGATTGGAAGGACCACAGGCCGGGCAGCCCGCGATGATAGGCGCCTCCGCTCACCGAGCCGATCAGGCCATAGGCGGAAACCAATGGGTCCAAAAGTGTTGTCATGTCAGCCCTCCGGGTGTCCAATCCGGATGGTCGCGCCATGCGTGCCCAGGAGCGACCATCCGGGCTGCGACCTACGCGGCCGTCAGCAGCAGTTGGTGCAGCTGCAGTTGCTCATGCAGGCCGGTTTGCACATGCAGGCGCAACCGCAACCACCGCCGCCTAGGCAGTCGGTCAGGACGCGGGACGGGTCCATCGGTCCCTCGAGGAGTTCCCGGACCATGTCCTCCCAGGTCCCCTCGGCTTCGTCGATGGCGAGATCGACGCTCATCTGCTCGGACACAAGACTTTGTTCGGGCATTGATCCCCTCCGTGGCGGTTCATGCGCGCCAACGGTTTCCCCGTCCCGGCACCGGCCGGCAACCGATCGACGCATCGAGTGGCTGACGCTACTGAAGCGATCCGGCCGGATGGAAGACCCGTCTCCAAGTTTCTGGAAAGTAGCCTAACTATGAACTCGGATGCGGGGGTAATTGACGGGGATCTGTCCGGGTTGGGGGAGGGCTTGCCGCCGTGGCCGTAGAGCAGGCGTAGAGCCTATGTAGAGCCCGCGAACCGGGCTGCGGCCACGGCGGCCAGGTGGGGAATTCCTAGTAGTGGACGGAAATCGTGCGTCCAGGGCCGTCGATGCGAACCAGCCCGCCGTAGGGCACGATCAGCTGCGGGTCGGTGTGTCCAAAGTCGACATCGAAGACGATGGTGGCATTGGGATTGTAGGTCGCCATGGCCCGCGTCACTGCGGCTCGCTGATCGGCCGCGTAGGCCTCCCGCTCGGGCAGCGTGGTCTCGCGGCGGATTTCCCAGGCCTTGGCGCGTCCCATCAGCAGCGCCGAGAACCGGCCGAGCAGACCCCGCTCACCCATGTTGCGTAACGTGCGGAATACCTCCTGCGCGCTTGGCATCTCCTCGCTGGTCTCCAGGATCAGCACGTGCCCATCGATCTCGTCGGGCGTGGGCACCGCGCGGTCGGCCATGAGCAGCCAGCCCACGATCTCCAGGTTGCCGCCCCAGGTCGGCGCCTCTATAACCTTCTCCGGCCGGTACCAGGTCCAGCCACCCGCAGCCCGCCGCGCCACCGGCTCGGTGGTCAGCGACGCCGGGTCGTTCCAGTTCAGGGCTTCGTCGGAGAAGGCCAGCGGCGCGGTGAGGTCGAACCAGCCCGGGTGGAACAGGGCCGCGCGCAGCGACGCCATGGTGTCCTGGTGTGTCCTGCCGCCACGGCCCAGGTGCACCATGGTCGAGCCACCGTGATAGCCCACAATGCCTTGACGCCAAAGGAAATGCAGCAGGTTGGTGTTGTCGGAGTAGCCGAAGAAGGGCTTCGGGTTGGCCCGCAGCAGCTCGCCGTCGAGGTGCGGCAGCACCGTGATCTGGTCCTCCCCGCCAATGGCCGCGAGCACCGCTTTGATGTCGGGGTCGGCGAAGGCGGCGTGCAGGTCGCGGGCGCGGTCGGCGGCAGGGGCGCCCAGCACGCGGGTGGTCGGGTATTCCACCGGGATCAGGTCCAGCTCGTCGCGCAGGCGGCGTAGCCCCTGCTCGTGTAGCTCGGGGAACACCTGAGGCACTCCGGCCGAGGGCGACAGCACCGCGACCCGGTCACCCGGCTTGGGTTTGGGTGGGTAGGTTCTCACCAGAGCAAACTACCGTGAGAAAGATGGTGAGGCCCGGGATCATGTCCGTCCCCCGGGCCTCGGTTTGCCACCCATTTCGCACACCAGCGACGTTTAAGCAGGCGGGTCAGGTTAATAAGCCTGTGCTTTGCCATTAGAGCTACCGCTGCACGGTTTGGAGCAGCGGGCGGGAGTCGAACCCGCATCCCAGTGCTTGTTGCGCCTGCGATTGATCTGGTGTTCGGTGGCGAATGCTGAGTCTGGAGCAAGAGTCTGAACTTGATCCGTGGCTGCCTCTGCCAGTTGGGCTACCCCCACCCGAGTGGTGCGGGGGGCGGGACTCGAACCCGCACTTTTACCACGGTTGGTCAGCTTGAGCCTCAGCTTCAGCTTGCGCTCATGCGCACCCCGGCGCGTCGGCCGGGGAGTCTGTCATCGGAACAGGTATCCGAAAACCTTGTCACCGACCTTCTGGTCGACGGCGGTGGTGCCATTGGCTTCCTCGCGCGCGAACTTCACCGCGTGCTGCAGCTTCTCGACCCGCTCCAGCAGCTCGGAAATCCGCTTGGCGGGCAGGGCGCCGGAGAACTTGACCGTAGTCCAATAGCCGATGGTGATGTCCTCGTAGTAGACCTCGACCTGAGCCGGATGCTTCTCGGTGGCCTCGGCCTTCACATGGTTGCGCGGCACCTTCTTCGTCCGCAGCGTGCGCACCGGCTCGGTCGACCAGCAGTCGGCGGAATCGTTGAAGCTCCACGCTTCGGCGGCATCCAGCACGGGAAGCTTCTTGATGAAGGTGTGCAGGTCGGTCAGCTGCTTCTCAAGGAACAGCAGGTAGCTGACCGGGACATCGGTCAGCAGCGTCTGCTCGTCAACCACCACGTTGGCCCTGGCCACGCAGTTGGTGGCGTCCTTGGTGGCGGTGACGTCGAACAGCCGGGTCAGGCTGGCCGAGATGTCGCGCAGCACCTCCTCGGCGCGCACCTGCACCTTGGTCGACTCCGGCGGCAACTGCTCGCCTTCCTCGTCCTTGGCTTGGTACGTGCGCGCGATGCCGGACAGCAACGCGGCCTTCTGGACCGCGTGATGCGCCTCGGTGAGCTCCGCATAGGACTTGCTTTTTACGCCCTTTTCCACGGCGATGATCTGATTCAGCTTCGGCATCCGTAGTTCCTCCCGATCGGGCGAAACCGTAGTCGAAGGCCTGGGTACAGGCAACCGGTTAAGCCTGCGCCTGGCGGCTCCAGATGTCAGCACAGTCGGCGCAGACCGAGTCGGGGATCACGCCAAGGCGCATCAGGACGGCGAAGATTTTGCAGCCCAAGCAATAGGCGAAGACGGATTCCAGCACGGCCGCCGCGATGAGCACCCCCATCAGCAGGTAGGCCTCGGTGTGCAGGCCGAAACCGAGGGCGAGCACGGCCGCGGTCACCGACACCGCGGCGCCGATGCCCTGGGCGAAGCGTTTCGGTGGGCCGGCGACATGCTTGGGTGGCAGTTTCAGCAGCGGGGTCAGCACGCGGGTGACGAGCTGGCCGAGCGGGCTCAAGGTGGGCCCGGTCAGGACGCGGGCCAGGAAGCCGTAGGCGATGACGGCGATCAGCCAGGGCTGGTCGAACGCGATCGAGGCGGCGGAAAGGATCACCACGCCACCGGCCACCAGCCGGGCCGACACCTCGTTGACCGGGTTCGGGAAGCTGAACAAGGAACTCGCCATGCAGGCACTATAGCCAAGAGTCCTATCAAACAGCTAGGAGATATATGGTTGGTTTCCGGTGGCGTGGCGCACGCGTTTGCCGCCTGAGCGCCGGGGGTAAACGCCCAGAACTATGGTGTACCCCGATGGACGAACCCTCGCCGCGGCAGCAGCCGCGGTGCCGCGTGCTGACGCTGCGCCCCTGGGCGACGGCGGTCCCCCGTGGCAGGCGCCGGAAGGGTTCTGGCCCGGCCTGCTCGACGGGATAGCCGAGGCTGTGGTGGCCGTGGACCTCCAGGGCGTGGTTCGCAGCGCGAATGTGGTGGCGCAGCAGCTGTTGCCGATCGTGATCGGCAAGGTGGTCGACGGCGGCGGAGCGCTGCCGGAGGCGTTGCGCAGCGAGGCGAACGCGTTTGAGATCGATCACGACGACCGCCGCCTGCACGGGCGCAAGGTGGCCCTCAGCGGGCTGTCCGTCTGGTATGTGCGCGACGTCACCGAACAGACGATGAGGGTCGACGCTCTGCTCGCGGAGCGCTGGCGTTCAGCCTTCCTGGCCGAGGCCAGCCGCAGGCTGTCCGGGTCGCTCAACCGCGATCGGGTCGCGCGGACGGCAACCCTGCTCGCGGTGCCCGCGCTGGGTGACTGCGCGATCGTGTTCCTGCCCGGATCGCGCGGACGCACGCTTTGGTACAGGTTCGCCGGCGAAGCCGGTGAGGAGGGCAACGTGCACGGGGTCATCGAGGCCGGCGGCCTGCCCGAGGACTCACCCATCACCGAGGGGCTGGCGGGACTGCCGGTGGGCGACGACCCTCGCCTTGTCGAACACCTGCGATGGTTGCTGCCGAAGGACTTCAGCCGCACCGGTTCGGCCCTGCTGCTGCCGCTGCCCGGCCACGCGCAGCCGGCGGGTGTGCTGGCCGTCGTGCGCAGCGCGGGGCGAGCCGGCTTCGAACCGGTGGAACAGCACCTGATCCGGCAGTTCGCGGTCCGGACAGGCTCGGCCATCGCCTCGGCCGCGCTCTACACCGAACAGGCCCAGACCGCGGATCTGCTGCAGGCGAGCCTGCTCCCGGAGGCGCTGCCCGAGCTGGACGAGGTCGCCTTCGGCGCGGCCTATCGAGCCGCCCGCGAGCGGCTGCGGATCGGCGGCGACTTCTACGACGTCTTCGCCGGCCCCGACGGGCATTGGACTTTCCTGCTGGGCGATGTTTGCGGCAAGGGGGTGGAGGCGGCCGTCCACACCGGACAGGCCCGCCAGACGGTGCACGCGTTGCGGCTGCTGGAAAGCAGGCCGGCGAAGCTGCTCGAATTGCTTAACCAAGCCGTGTTCAGCCGGGAGCGGCCGCAGCTGACCACGCTCGTCATCGGCAGCGTGCGGCCCAGCCCTCGGGGTGGTCTGGACATCGCGCTGGCTTCGGGCGGGCACCCGGCGCCGTTTGTGGTGCGAAGCGACGGCCGGGTGGAAGAGGTCGAAGTCAGCGGGCTGGCCATCGGCGTGGTCCCGGTCGCGACGTTCGTCCAGGTGGCTGTGCGGCTGGAGCCGGGCGACAGCCTTGTCGCCTACAGCGACGGCGTGACCGAGGCCCGGGGCGGGCCAACGGGATTGGAGTTTTACGGACCAGACCGCCTGGCGAGCGTCCTGGCGAACTATGCGGGCGCCCCGGCGGCGGCGATGGCGCAGCGCATCGAGCAGACGGTCGGCGACTGGCTGGGCGGCCGTGAACACGACGACATCGCAGTTCTTGTCATCCAGGCCAAGCCGGCCCATAAACGCCGTCACCTCGTGGGAGTGCCGAACCAATGAGCCAAACCATTCCGGAGGCCGACCGGGAGCACTATATGCGGCTGCTCGAAGATGCCGCTGAGCCGGAAGCGGTGGACTTCGCCCAGAAGCTGTTGGCGCGCGGGGTCCCCGCGCAGGAGGTGCTGCTGCAGCTGGTCGCCGCCAGCCAGGCCGAGGTGGGCCGGCGGTGGGCCGAGAATCGGTGGAGCGTCGCCCAGGAACACGCCGCGACCCATCTCAATGAACAGGTGGTGGCCGCGGTCGCGACGACGATCCGGCCGGCGCAGCCGTCGCGCGGGCGGATTGCGGTGGCGTGTGTGGACGGCGAGTGGCATTCCTTGCCGGCCAGGCTTTTCGCCGAGGTGCTCCGGCTGCACGGCTGGGAGGTAAGGTTCCTGGGCGCGAGTGTGCCCGGCCCGCATCTGGTGTCCTACCTTCATTCCTACGATCCGCTCGCGCTGGCCGTGAGCTGTTCGCTGCCGACCCGGCTCGCGGCCGCGAAACGGACCATCGAGGCCGCTCAGGAAGCGGGCGTCGCGGTGCTCGCGGGCGGTGCGGGATTTGGTGAGAATGGGCGCTGGGCACGGCGGCTGGGCGCCGACCGGGTCGCCACCGATGCCGTGCAGGCGGCGCAGGAGCTGGCCGCCTGGCTGCCGGCCACACCGCGATCCAGCCCGCACCCGTTGCTGGTCGGCGACGACGAAGACGTCATGGTGAGCAAACACAAGCAATCGTTGGTGGACAGCGGGATGCGGCTGCTTGGCGAGCGCTTCCCCGCGCTGGCAAGGTATTCCGGGCACCAGCGGCAGGCGACGCTGGAAGACCTGGGCCACATCGCCGACTTCCTCAGCGCATCACTGCTCGTCGATGACGCTGAGATGTTCACCTCATTTATCGGCTGGCTGTGCATAATCCTTGAGTCTCGCCGGGTACCCATATCCACAGTGGACGTTGTGCTCGAGGCTTATCAGCGGGAGTTGTACGACTATCCCCGAGCGCTGCGGCATCTCAGCGCAGGGCGGAGGCAATTGTGAGCAGGATTGTGTATGTGGAGGCGGCGATTCAGGCCGCGCACACCGCTTCGGTGCGCATCGTGGGTGAGCTCACCTTCGAGTCGGTGGCCGAGGCACGCGAGCAGTTGCGCGCGCTGATCGACGCCGGCTGCCGGCATCTCGTGGTGGACATCGGCCGGCTGGATTTCTGTGACTCCACGGGCCTGGGTTTGCTGCTGCAGCTGCGCGCTGAGCTCATTGACGGCGCGGGCTGCCTGGAATTGCGCGGCGCGCATGGCCAGCCGCGCCGCATCCTCGACATCACCGGCGCGCACATTCTGTTCACCGCCGCAGAGCGCCATCGGACCACATCGCCCGCCACATCCAGCGGGCGAATGGGTGTGGGCAGCCACTAGCCAAGGTCAGGACGGCCCGGCGCCGCAGACGCGCCAACCGCCGGACTCCTTGAGCAGGTAGACGTCGAACTTGATTGGGCCCAACAGGGGCACCGTCAGCTCGACCGAGACGGTGGCGCCGAGGTTGTTGATGTTCTCTTTGCCGATTTTGTAGCCGACGAAGATGCCCAACCCGGTTCCGCCCGTGCCGTCCTTCTTTCCCTCGGACTTGAGCAGGCCACAGAGCTGCTCCTGCATGGTGGCCTCCTGCCCGTTGAGGGCAGCGGCGAGGAAACGGTCGGTGACCTGGCTGGGTGTGTCGGCCTTGGGCGGTGTGGGCGACGGCTTGTTGACCGGCAGCGCCTGCTCGGCCGGTGAATTCCCGGCCGGTTTGCCGGTCTGGCTCAGGCCGTAACCAGCGATGACACCTACCGCGAGAACGATGAGACCGACCGCGAACAGGCTCAGCAACATCACGCCTAACCTACGGCGCGGACGGCGCGGTGGCGGCTCCTGCTCGTAGTAGGGAATCGCCGTGGTGGGCGCGGAAACCGGCGCCGAGCCCATATAGATCGGAAATTCCTTGGTGGGCTCGTCTTCGTGAGGGGAGCGGGCCATGAGGACGAAGGTACCCGGCAAGTTCCACAGGAAGGGCCAGATTTCGGGGGTGTGAGATAACAGTCCGGAATAGGATTAATTGATCAACTCCGAATCGTCGGCGAGCAGGGCTCTGACCTGCTCCGCCTCCGGCATGCCGAGCCGCGCGTAAATCGCCGCTGCCTCGTTTAAACATGCCTGGCTCGACTTTCTTTCCCCGAGCTGGCGATAGGACATACCGAGATAGCGCAGGTCGAGCGCCTCAAGGGCAAAGTCGCGGGTCTGCCGGTGGATGGTCAGCGCGGCGTGGAGATGCCGCACCGCTTCAGAATGCTGGCCGGCCTGGTGACAGGCCTGGCCCAGGCAGTTCAGCGTGATCGCCTCGCCCCAGCGGTCGCCGATCTCCTGCCGGATCCGCAACGCCTCCAGGAAGTGTTCGCGGGCCTGGTCGAGCAGGCCGTCATCGAGATCCTGCTCGCCAAGGTTACAGATGGTGATGGCTTCGCCCCAGCGGTCGCCGATCTCGCGCCGAATCTCCAATGACCACTCCAGATATCGGCGGGCCTGTTCGGTCAGCTGTGCGGCGCCGAGGACAGCGCCGATGCCGTTGAGCGCCTGGGCTTCGCTGTGGCGATCGCCGTCGTCGCGGCTGACCTGCAGCGCCTGCTCGTGGAAACCGCGGGCGTCATCGAGCCGGCCAAGCTCGCGATAAGCCGTGCCCAGGCTGCTGAGCATGGTGAACTCGGCCTTGCGGTTGCCGCAGGCACGAGCACAATCCAAACCGATTTGGTGGGTACCGATCCAGTCGCCCCAATGCTTTTCAAGGTGAAACAGACCCCACAGCAGATTGGCCAGCCGCCAGCCGATCTCGAACTCCTCGCCCTCCCACGCCTGGCGGACCGCGGCGACCAGGTTGCCGCGTTCCACTTCGAGCCAGGCCAGCGCTTCGGCATGGTCGCCGAAGCAGGGCAGGTCGCTGGGCGGCGCATGGTCGGGCAGCGGCGTGCGCCGCCGGTGCGGGGCCACCAGCGCGTCGGCGGCGGCCGCCGCGTAGAGGTCGTAGGTGAGCAGCCGGCGCACCGCCCCCCGCCGTTCGGCCTCCCCGTCGAAGGTCTGCGCCTGTTCGATGGCATAGGCGCTGAGCAGATCGTGGAAGGTGTACCGGCCCAGCTTGTGCTCGGTGACCAGGTGTGCGCGGGCCAGGTCGGAAAGCAGCTGGCGGGCCAGGGAAGAGGGGATCGCGGCCAGGTTGGCGGCGGCGGGAACGGTGACATCGGGGCCGCGATGCAGCCCGAGCAGCCGGAACAGGTGAGCGGCCGGTGTGGACAGCCGCTGGTAGGACCACGAGAAGATGGGCCGGACTCCGGTGATGTGATCCCCGCCGTCGACGGCGTCGAGCCGCCGCTGGGTGTCGGCCAGCTCGGCGGAGAAGGTGGCCAGCGGGAAGGTGGGGTGGGCGGCGGCCCGTGCCGCGATGATGGCCAGCGCCAGCGGCAGCTGGGCGCAGCGCGTGATCAGATCGGCCACCGCGCCCGGCTCCGCGTCGAGGCGGGCTCGGCCGAGGTGGCTGGAAAGCAGATGGTGTGCTTCCTGCTCGCTAAGCAAACCAAGGGTCAGCGGATGGGCCCCTTCCATGGCGACCAGACCGGTGAGCTCGTTGCGGCTGGTGATGATGACCATGCACCCGCTACCCCCGGGCAGTAGCGGCCGGACCTGGTCGGCGTCGCGGGCATTGTCGAGCACGATGAGCATGCGCCGTCCGGCGAGCAGGGTGCGGTACAGGTTGGCTTGTGCCTCAAGGCTTACCGGGATCTGCTCGGCCGCAATCGCGAACGCGTCAAGGAATCCGCGAATAGCCTCGGCCGCGGGCATCGGCTCGCGAGTGGGATGGAAGCCGCGCAGGTTGACGAAGAGCTGCCCGTCCGGGAACTGTGCGGCAGCGCGATGCGCCCACCGGATTCCGAGGGCGGTCTTGCCGATGCCGCCGGTCCCGTGGATCACCGTGATGGTGACGGTTTCCCCGCCCGCCTCGGCGGCGAGCCGGTCGAGCTCGCCCAGGGCGCTGTCTCGGCCGACGAAGTGCTTTGCCGGTACCGGAAGCTGACGAAACGCCGTCTGTCCAATGGCGACGGACGCGGGTTCGTGGCGCAGCAGGCTCGTGTGCAGCTCCTGGAGTTGCGAGCCAGGATCGAGCCCGAGCTCGTCGGCCAGATGCCGGCGCAACCGGTCATATGCTTGCAGCGCTTCGCTTTTCCGGCCCGTGCCGTGCAGGGCGCGCATCAGCAGCCCCACCATCCGTTCGCGCAGCGGATGGGCGGTTACCAGCTCGACCAGCTCCGGCACGTTCGGGGCGCAGCGACCCTGCTGCAGCTCCAGCTCGAGGCAGTTCTCCAGCGCGGTCAGCCGGTGTTCGTTGAGACGCGCGCTGGCCGCCTCGATGGTGCGTCCGGTCATCCCGGCCAGCGCCGGGCCCTGCCAGAGCGCGAGCGCTTCGCGCAACCGCGTGGCCGCGTCGGCGAGATGTCCGGCGGCCTGATGGTGCTGGGCAGCCGCCACCGCTGCCTCGAAAACCTGGGCGTCCAGCTCGCCGGTGTCCAGATGGATCCGGTACCCGGCCGGCTCGGCCGCGATCACGTGCTTCCAGCCACCGGCGCCGGGCAGCTGCTGGCGAAGGTGGGAGATGCAGTTCTGTAGCTGACGCCCGGCCGTCGCGGGCGGCGTCTCGTCCCAGACGGCATCGATGAGATAGTCGCGGTTGACGACCTGGTTGGGCGAAAGCAGCAGGACGGCAAGGATGCGGCTGTGCCGCCGCTCGAAGGTGTGGGGCTGACCGTCCGGGCGCAGGACCTTGAGCGAACCCAATATCCGAAACCTCACCGATCTATGTTATTGGATTCATCGATTGGGTGAACAGGTCATCCGATGGCCAGTGAAGAAACGTGTGCACTTTGGATGAAGGCCACCGCCCATGCTGCTGGGCATGAGAACCGTCATAGACGCGATCACCGAACAGGCGGGCGGTGCGGCCACCCTCACCGTGGCCGGGCTGGGTGCCCGCCCGGAAGCCGCAGTGACCTGGTCCGGCCTGCACGAGCGAGCCAAACGGATGGCCTCGGTGCTTGCGGCGCAAGGGATCGGGCCGTCGAGCCGGGTCGGCCTGCTCGGCGACACCAGCGTGGAGCTGGTTACCGCCATCCAGGCGGTATGGCTGCGCGGGGCGGCGTTCACGGTGCTGCCCGTGCCGACCCGCTCGGGCAGACAGGCGAATCTGGCTCACCTCTTGGCGATTGTGGCCGACGCCGGGTTCGGCCTGGTGATTGTCGACGACGGTTGCGCCGAGGCGGGCGAGGGGCTGAGCGAGGCGGTGCCGGTTCGCCGGCTCGGCGAGCTTTGCGAGCGGGCGGCGGCAGCCGCCCCGGCCACCCCGATCAGGCCCGCGCCGGGTGACCTTGCCGTGCTTCAGTACACCAGCGGCTCGACGCAGAACCCGCGCGGGGTGCCGGTGACTCACGCCAACCTGGCCGCCAACCTGGACGCGATCGAAGCCACGCTTGGCCCTGACGCGCTCGATCCGGCCACCGGCCGCTGGCTGAGCTGGCTGCCGCTCTACCACGACATGGGCCTGATCGGTTTCCTGTGCCTGCCGATGTCGCGCGGCTGCCCACTGGTGCTGCAATCCCCGATGGCCTTCGCGCTGCGCCCGATGAGCTGGCTCGACCTGCTGACCCGGCATCGTGCGACCAGCACCGGGGCGCCCAACTTCGCATACGGCCTGCTCGCCCAGCTGCTGGAAGCGGGGGTGAGCGCCGACCTGAGCGCCGTGCGGTACATGTTTTCCGGGGGAGAGCCGATCGATGCCGCGATGATGGGCCGGTTCACCGCGGCGGCCGCCGCCTACGGGCTGGATCCGGGCGCGGTGGTGGCCGCCTACGGCCTGGCCGAATCCACTCTGGCCGTGAGCTTTTCGCCGATCGGGCGCGGGATCGCCGTCGACGAGGTCGACCGGGATCGCCTTGAACGCGACGGTCACGCGCTGGAGACCGGGGAGCCGGGCGGGTCCGCTCGCCTGGTGCGGCTGGGGGCGGCTGTTCCTGGTACCCAGATAAGAATTGTCGACGCGACGGGAAGCGTTGCCGCGGCCCGGACCGTGGGCCACATCGAGGTCAGCGGCCCTTCGGTGGTAAGCGGCTATTGGGGTGAGCCGGCCCGGCCCGGCGGCTGGCTGCGAACAGGCGACCTCGGCTATCTGACCGAGGATGGCTTGGTGGTCTGCGGGCGCGCCAAGGACGTGCTCTTCTCCGCCGGGCGCAACATCTACCCCCAGGACGTTGAGGCGGCAGCGCTGCAGGTGCAGGGGGTGCGTCCGGGCGGCGCGGCGGCTTTCGGCATCTCCGACGGCCGGGGTGACCGCCTGGTGGTCGCCGTCGAAACCCGTGCCACGGATAGCGATGCGCTGCGCAAAGCGGTGGCGGTCGCGGTGGTTTCGCAAACCGGCATGGCGCCGGCCGACGTGGTGACACTGCGCTTTGGCCGCCTTCCCAAGACCTCCTCCGGCAAGCTGCGCCGTGCCGAGACCCGGCGCAGATATCTGGCTGGGGAACTGACCGAACGCCGATTGGCCCTAGTAGACCGGAGTGTCCAATGACGACAGACTTCGTGGCCACGCCACCACGGGAGCGTGCCCGCACCGAGCTGGCAGCGCTGCTCGATGTCCAGGAGACAGCCCTGGACGATCAGGCCTCGCTTCGCGACGAGCTGGCGCTGGACAGTCTCACCATGATGCGGGTGATCGCCTGGCTGCAGGGGCGGGGCGTCACCATCGAAGCGGAGGGGCTGCTCCCGGCGACCGTGGGTGAGTTGCTGTCGCGTTTGGAGGAACGAGGCCGGCCAAGGCTTTCTGTTCGGGTGGGCGGAGTGCCGGGTATGCCCGAGCATCTCACGCCGAAGCGGCCGCGGGACCCACTGGTGCCGGTCCTTGAGACGAACGCGTTGCGGCTGACCCCGCTGATTGGAGAAGATCTCGGCTTTCTCTATGCGCTGGCGGTGGAACCGGAGACCGGATTCCGGTGGCGCTACCGCGGTTCCATTCCGCCCATCGAGCGGTTCAAGGCGGAGCTGTGGAACCAGGTGCTGCTGCAGTATGTGGTGCGCCGCATCGAGGACAACTCGCCGGTCGGGCATGTGGTGGCCTACGGAGACGAGCTGAGCCTGCGGCACACCTATGTGGGGGCGGTCTTCCACCCTGACAGCGCGGGGACAGGCCTTGCGGCGCAAGCGGTGTCGCTGTTTGTGCGGCACCTGTTCCACACCTTCCCGCTCAACAAGATCTACATGGAGATCCCGGGAGTCAACTGGCCACAGCTGCAAAGCGGCCAGGGCAGCCTGTTCCGGGTGGAGGGTGTGCTGCGAGATCACGACTACTACGCCGGGCGGCTGTGGGACAAGTATGTCTGCGCGCTCTATGCCGACGACTTCCTTGACGAGGAAACCCCAACGGCCCCATAAGTTTCTCCGGTTGCCGCGGCCAAGGAGTTCACCCGGCGGCCCGCCTACACCGCGGAGCCGCCAAGGGAGACCTCCAAGGCCGCTGGAACGGCAACCGGAGAGAAACCCCATCCCAATGGAAGGAGCTCCACAATGAGGTTCAATGGTAACCGCCACCGGGCCATGATGGCCATGGCCGCCACCGGCGTTCTCACCGCGCTGGCCCCCGCCGCCCCCGCCCTGGCCGACACCGAGGCCCAGAGCACCAGCGCGACCAACGTGGTCGTCGCCGACATGGGCATCCGGACAGCGGTGGGCGACAAGGTGGTCGACGCCGCCTACCAAGAACTCAACAGCGACCACCGGTGGGAGACCCCGATGGGCTCCAACTGCAACTTCTACTCCAGTCGCTGGAACAAGGGCTGCCAGGCCTGGTGCGCCGACTTCGTGAAGTACGTGTGGAAGAACGCGGGCGTCTACGCGTGGGAGAACCTGGACTCCGAGGCCGGAACCACTGCCCGCTGGGGCAAGTTCTTCGGGGCGTGGCACTGGGGCACCGCGGGGATCTACCCCGGCGCGGCCGTGACCTACAACAGCTCGGGCGACCCGATGGTCGACTCCGACCACGTCGGCATCTTCGTCGGCTGGGTCAACGGCGCGCCCAAGGTGGTCTCCGGCAATTTCAACGACCAGGTCTACAAGCACAACCTCAGCTACGGCACCCCGATCGCCGGCTGGACCGGCGTCTGATCCCGCCCTGGGCGTGCCCGCCGAGCGGGCACGCCCGATCCCCTTCCGGAGGTGATTTGTGATGAAGATTTCTCGTCTGGTACTGGCCGGAGCGCTCATCCTCGGCGGCTGCACCGCCAACCCGAGCCCCCACGCCGTGACCGAGCCCAGCGCCGCGCCCGCGGGCCCGCCGATTCCCGTTCTGGCCGTGGGGGAAGCGGCCCCGATCGATCTGCTCGGCGACGGCCATGCCACGATCACGGTCCTGGACGCCGCGATCGCGGCCGGGCAGCCGCTCGTCGTGAGCGTCAGGATCACGCTCGACAAGGCGGGCAAACCCATCGCGGGCGGCCCGGAGAACTTCCGCTTCCGCGACGCGAACCAGGCCATGTACGAGGCCCGAACCGACGCGGCCACCTTCGCGCCAGCGTTCGCCCAGGTCAACCTCACTACGGCCGGGCAGGAAGCCTACGGGAAGATGGTCTTCGATGTCACGCCTGAGCTGGCCCGCGGCGGTCACGTTCAGCTGATGACCGGCCGCTTGGTGCACGCGGTCTGGAGGCTGTGAAAGGTGTTAGTCTGCCGCCCGTGACCACCGACTTTGCTGTCGCGACCCCTGCGGCGCCACAGGCGGCCAAGGCGAGCAGCCTCGGCCGCCGGGTGAGGAACGGCCTGGAGGCGCTCTTCCCGATTGCCCCGCGCCGCGCGCTCTCCCGGCGCGACATCTGGCTCGGCATCGCCGTCGTCGTTGTCGCCGCCGCGGTGTGCCTGCTTCGGGTCACCGGAACGGGTGCCCTGCAGAGCATCTGGCAGGAGGACGGCAACGATCTGCTGACGGCGGCCTACTACCGCACCGGCGCTAAGACGATCTTCGATCCGATGAACGGCTACTACCTGCTGGGCTCGCGGTGGTTCGGCGTGCTCGCCGCGTTCTTCCCGGTTTCGTGGGCCGCCGCGGTCCTGTCGATCTCCTCCGCGCTCGTGCTTGGGCTGATGGTGCTGCTGGTCTATATCGCCACCGGTGCTCACCTCTCCAGCAAGCTGGCCCGGTTCATGGTGACGGTGCCGCTGCTGATCGCGCCGGTGGCGGAGAACAACCACAACGAGGTCTACGCCCGCCCGGTCTGCTTGCACCTGTTCGCTTTGTACATGGTCTTCTGGGTGCTGCTGTGGGCGCCGGAAAAGCGGATCTCCAAGATAGTCGCGGTCGCGGCCGTGGGCCTGACCGCGGCGAGCACCATCCTCACGATCGTCTTCATCCCACTCGCCCTGCTGCGCGTGTTCGTGCGGCGCGACCGCACCGGGATGGCGTTGCTCGGGGTGCTGGTGGTCTTCGCGGCGGCCAACCTCGTGCTCATGCAAAACGGCACCGTGGCGGCGCGCGGTGGCGTGATGTACCCCGAGCCGATGGTGGCGCTCCTCGACTACGTGGTGTGGGGGCTGCCGACCTCGATGCTCGGCTACAGCGCCACCAGCGGCCTGGGCGCGTTCCACTTCCCGACCGCGTGGGACGCCGACCTGTGGGGCACCGTGAAGCCCCACCTCCCGCTGATCGTCCTCTCCTGGGTCATGGTGCTCGGGATCGTCGGGCTGGCCGCGATCCGCCGATTCACCCGGCCGTCCTGGCCGCTGGCGGCGGCGGCCCTCACCCATAGCGTGGCGATGCTGTGCATGATGGTGATGGCTCAGGGCAACGAGCTTCGCTATCTGATTCCCGTGGAGCTGTTGCTCTTCGCCGGTCTGGTGGCGCTGCTGTTGCCGATCGCCAAGGGCCGTTCCTTCGCCCGCGCCAACGCGCCGCTGATCGCCTTCGCGGTCTTCCTGGCGGTGATCGGGGCGATCAACTTCCGCTGGGACGACACCTACCGGGGTCACGCGCCGCGCTGGACCGACCAGGTGCACAAGGCGGCGGTCGTCTGCAAGACGCGGCCGGAGGTGCGCGAGGTCCTGGTGCGTTCGGCCCCCGAGCCGTGGGGGTCGGTCATCCACGTGCCGTGCCATCGGCTCACCGAGGTCCGGCCGTGGGACTGTGTCGAGCCGCGATGTGTCCCCATCAACGGCATGGGCCTGCCCGACGCCATCGAACGCCGGCCGTAGACAAACAGAAACCCGGCGGCTCGCATCCGCCGGGTGTCTGTGGTCGGTCAGGCAGCTGGTGCGGGGACCATGGCAACGGTCTGCGCCGACTGCAGGCGCTGGCGGCGCGGGACGATCTCCCGCTGGGCGACCGCGCCCTCATCGGGCAGGCCCATGATCTTGAGTAGTTGGGTTCTTACCTCGGGCGCGCCCATGCGCAGCTTGGGCTCGCGCTGCAACAGTCCACACAGGATGGGCGTGAGCGGGCCTGCGTAGCGGGGCGGATCGGGCGCCTCGTGTATCTGGGCGGTAAGGGTTTCGGCCAGGCTGTCGCGGATGAACGGCACGCGGCCCTCCACGGCGGCATAAAGGGTCGCTCCCAGCGACCACAGGTCGCCCTCGGGGATCGACATCCCGAACTGCAGCCGTTCCGGAGCCATGTACTGAGGTTTGCCCGCCATCTCACCGGCCAGCAGGGTGCGGCCGTCGAACGGGTTCCAGGCGGCCAGCCCGAAGTCGGTCAGGAAGATCCTCTTGTCGTCACCGACGAGGATGTTGTGCGGCGTCACGTCGCGGTGCAGGACGCCGGCGCGGTGTGCGGCCGTCAGCGCATCGAGAACCGCGAGCCCGATCATCGCCACGAACCCGGGGGTGAAGGGGGATCCCTTCTCCCGCAGGAGCTGGTGCAGCGATCTCGATGGCACGTATTCCATGACTATCCACGGCATCGTCTCGGAGTGCACGATGTCGTAGATGCGTACCGCGTTCGGGTGGCTGATCTGCGCCGCGGCCTGTGCCTCGCGGACGGCAAGCCGCCTTACCCGATCCTTTTCCCGGCTATCGATGTTCGGCGGTGCCACCACCTGTTTCACCGCCACGTCGCGGAGAAGATTCTCGTCATGCGCCAGCCAGACCCTGCCCATTCCACCACCGCCGATGGGCCTCAACAGCTGGTATCTATTCATCAGCTTCTGCGCCGATTCCATGCGGCCTCCCAGGTCACGTTGATCGGTGTGTCCAAGGTAGACCCAGTTGATGCGCGCGGCCCAGGGACCAAAGACCCGTTCCCGAAAGCCGATCAGCTCACAATGCCTAGATGATGGTGAATCTGTCGGCACCTAACGGTGGCATCCTCCGAATTCGCGTTATTTGCTCATAATGCTGTTCTGTAGGATCGCGCAATGCTGCTAGCGACTACCGACCGCCTGCTTCTCCATCGCCTCGCCCAGGCCCAGTCCGAGGGCCGCGCGCCGGCCATGGCCGCGGCCGTGGTGCGTGAGGGCGAGGTGGCCTGGCGGCACGCCATCGAAACCACAACGGACACGCAGTTCAGGATCGGGTCGCTGACGAAGACCTTCGTCGCTGTGCTGATCATGCGGCTGCGCGACGAAGGATTGCTCGACCTTGCCGATTTGCTTGACAAGCATCTTCCCGGTACGAAGGCAGGCGCGATGTCCATCGCCCAGTTGCTCTCGCACACCTCCGGCCTGGCGTCGGAGACACCCGGCCCGTGGTGGGAGCGCACCCCGGGCGAGCTGCGTCCCGAGCTGGCCGACATTCTCGGCGAAGCACCGGTGAAGCACCCGGCGGGCCGCCGCCACCACTACTCGAACCCGGGTTTCGCCCTGCTCGGCGCGGTCGTCGAGCGCCTGCGCGGCGTGCCGTGGGGGCAGGCCCTGCAGCGGGAGATCCTCGACCCGTTGGGGATGCGCCGCACCTCGCTGCTTCCCCAGGAGCCCCACGCGCGGGGCTTCGCGGTGCATCCGTGGGCCGATGTGCTTCAGCCCGAGGTGGTTCAGGAGACGGGCCGGATGGCGCCGGCCGGCCAGCTGTGGTCCACGATCGATGATCTCTGCCTGTTCGCCAACCTGCTCTCGTTCGGCCGCGAGGGCGTGCTGAGCGCCGACACCGTAGCCGAGATGCGGGTGCCCGGGGTGGCGCCGGAGGAGGCCGCCTGGGATTCGGCCTACGGGCTGGGCATGCAGACCTATCGGGCCAACGGCCGGCTGCTGGCCGGGCACACCGGGTCGATGCCCGGATTCCTTTGTGCGCTATGGGTCAACGTGGCCGAGGGGCTGAGTGCGGTGGCGCTCACCAACACGACCTCCGGGATCGCGATCGGCCAGCTTTCGGCCGACCTGCTGAGCATTGTCGCTGACCATGAGCCGCGTATCCCCGCGACGTGGAAGCCACTGTCCGATGTGGATCCGGAGCTGCTCGCGATGACCGGGCCTTGGTATTGGGGCCCGGCCGGGTTGGGTCTCAAGCTTCCCGCCGACGGCGTTCTGGAGCTGGTAAGCCTGTCCGGATCTGGTTTGGGGACAAGGTTCCGGCCCAACGGGGACGGCACGTGGGTCGGGCTCAGCGGCTACTTCGCCGGCGAAACCCTGCGTCCGATGCGTGATGCGCAAGGCAACCTGTCGCATCTGGATCTCGGCAGCTTCGTGCTCACCCGGCAGCCCTATGACCCGCAGGCGCCCATACCGGGCGGCGTGGATCCGGCCGGCTGGTCAGGAACCGTTTGAGCGGCCCAGGTGCATCAGCAGCTCGGCGTTGCTGCCGGTCTTGCGCAGCCGGTCCAGGAGGATGCCGATGGACTGCTGGGGATCCATGGCTGCGAAGGAATGCCGGAGCCGGCGCATCAGCAACAGCTCGTCGCGGTTGAGGAGCAGCTCCTCGTTGCGGGTGCCGGAGGAGGTGACGTCGACGGCGGGGAAGACCCGCCGGTCGGCCATCGCGCGCAGCAACCGCAGCTCGGCGTTGCCGGTGCTCTTGAACTCCTCAAAGATGAGATTGTCGCCGCCGGAACCGGTTTCCACCAGCGCGGTGGCGATGATGGTCAGCGAGCCACCGCCTTCGAGGTTTCTGGCCGCGCCGAGCAGTTTCTTCGGCCCCTGCAGGGCCGTGGAGTCGATGCCGCCGGACATGGTGCGCCCGTTGGAGGGAGCGGCCAGGTTGTAGGCGCGGGCCAGCCTGGTGATCGAGTCGAGCAGCACGACGACGTCGCGGCCCACCTCAACGAGCCGTTTCGCCTTCTCTATCGCCAGCTCGGCGACGGCGATGTGGTCGGACGGGGGTCTGTCGAAAGTGGAGGCGAGCACCTCGCCCTTGACCGTGCGCGTCATGTCGGTGACCTCTTCGGGCCGCTCGTCGACCAGCACAGCCATCAGATGATGGTCGGGGTGGTTGGCCGCCACGGCGGCCGCGATCGCCTGCAGCACCATGGTTTTCCCGGCTTTCGGCGGCGACACGATGAGCGCGCGCTGGCCCCTGCCGATGGGCATCAGCAGATCGATGACGCGGGTGGTGAGCACCGTGGCCGTGGTCTCCAGCCGGAGCCGGTCCTTGGGGAAAAGGGGAGTCAGATCATAGAAATCGGGCCGGTTGCCCAGCTGGCCGGGATCGACGCCGTTGACGGAGTCGAGGCGCACCAACGGGTTTCGCTTGCTGTCGATCGCTTTGGCCGCGCCGGTGAGGAAGTCGCCGCGGCGCAGCCGGTGCTGGCGAATGTGTGCCGGGGAGACGAAGACGTCTTCCGGCCCGGGCAGATAGCCGTCCACACGGACGAATCCGTGGTCGTTGCGGATATCGAGTATGCCGCTGAAGGTTGTGGTCAAAGGAACTCCTGACATGGGTGAGAAATCCTTGAACGGCGACCGAGGAGATATCGTGCGGTTCAAGGTGAAATGCGGGCGATAGCGGGGATTTTCATCAACCCACGGTCAGCATCCGCTGTGGATGCCTGGACTGTATCACATCTCGGCCGCGGGTTTAAGGGGCTTAGTTGCCGGGCCCTGAAGCACCTGGCCGTCGACGTCGAATCGCGACCCGTGACACGGGCACTCCCAAGCCTTTTCGGCGTCGTTGAAGGCCACGACGCAGCCGAGATGGGTGCAGGTCGCCGAGACCATGTGCAGCTGGCCGCTGGAGTCTCGATAGGCAGCGCATTTCTCGCCGCCGATCCGCAGCACCGCCGCGGCATCCAGCGGGAGCTTTTCGGGCGACTCGACCGGCGAACGGCGTAGCCGGTCACGAACGAAGTGGCCCGCCACCTTGACCGTGCTCTTGAGCACCGGCCCGGCCGCGAGCAGTGGGTGCACGCGTTGCGGGTCGAAGACGTCGGCCCACGGCAGGTCCTGTCCCGCGATGGAGGAGGCGATCAGCCGGCCGGCCATGATGCCGTTGCTCATTCCCCAGCCCGCGAAACCTGTGGCCACCCAGGTGTGTTTGGCGCCCGGATGCAGCCGGCCCACATAGGGCAGGCCATCGCTTGAGGTGTTGTCCTGCGCGGCCCACCGGTAGGCCGGCTCGAGCTCGCCGAAGTGCTGGTGGGTCCAGGCGGCGAGCCGCTCATACCGTTCGGTGACCTCGCCCGCGCCGGGCTCGAAATGCTCCCCGGTGACGATCAGCAGGCGCTGGCCGTCGCCAATGGGGGCGGTGCGCACCGACCGCGTGTTGTGCTCGCGGGTCAGGTACATGCCGTGCGGGTCGCGATCGGCCGGAATCGGCGCGGCGAGCACCACCTCACGCCGGGGGACCAGACGGGTGAAGAGCAGCGACCGGTCGAAGGTGGGATAGTGCGTCGCCACCACCACCTCCCGGGCGGTGATCGCCACGCCGTGATCGGTGGTCAGCCGGCACGGCTCGCCTTCGTCCAGCTCCACGATGCGGGTGTGCTCGTAGATGGCGCCACCGGCGGCGATGAGAGCATCGGCTATCCCGAGCAGGTAGCGCCGCGGGTGAAACTGCAGCTGATTTTCCACCCGAACAGCCCCCGCGATGGGGAAGGGAAGGCCCGACTGCCGGGTGAAACTGGCTTCCAGGCCCGCTTTCGCGGCCGCTTCGGCCTCCGCGTATAGCTTGTCGGCTTCGTGGATCTGCTCGGCATAGGTGAAGGCGGGCAGGCGCTCCAGCTCGCAGTCGATGCCCAGCTCGGTGGCAGTCAGGGCGGCGTACTCCACGGCGTCCTGCTGCGAGCTGGCGTAGAGCTTGGCGGTCGCGGCTCCGAACGACGAGGTGAGCCGGTCGTAGATCATGGCGTGCAGCGAGGTGAGCTTGGCGGTGGTGTTTCCGGTGACGCCGGTGATTATCCGCGCCGCCTCGACGACGGTCACCTGACGCCCCGCTTTTGCCAGCTCCCATGCCGTGCTGAGACCGGCTATGCCGGCGCCGATCACGACCACGTCGGCGCTCATGTCGGTGTCGAGAGACGGAAAGGCGGTCTCGGGCGTGGTGTCGATCCAGTACGACTCCGGCTTTCCCGGCAGGGTCATGGCCTCACAGCCCTCTGGTTGATCTGCTCGCTCAAGAGCCGGATTACCCTTCAATCCGGGCGGCAAAACAAGCCTACCCACCATGAACAATGTTTAGCCGGAAGCTGGGCAGGAAACCCCTTAGCCATGGCGCAGACAACGCTTTCAGGCCGTTACCGGCTCGTCGAGCAGCTGGGCAGCGGTGGGATGGCGGTCGTTTGGCGTGGTTACGACGAGGTCCTCGGCCGCCAGGTCGCCATCAAGGTGCCGGGTCCGGAGCTGGCCGCCAACGAGGCGTTCGTGCAGCGGCTGCGCGGCGAGGCGCAGGCGGTGGCCCGGCTCTCCCATCCCCATATCACCGCCGTGCACGACTACGGCGAGTCGCTCGCCGAGGACGGCAAGCCTCAGCCCTATGTGGTGATGGAACTTGTCGAGGGCACCACCCTGCATGACGTGCTGGCCACCGGGCGCGATCTGCCATGGCGCGATGCGGCCGCCATAGCGGCGCAGATCGCGATGGCGCTCGCCGAGGCGCACGAGCGCGGCATCGTGCACCGCGATGTGTCGTCGTGCAACGTGATGCTCACCGCGACCGGGGTCAAGG
The DNA here is from genome assembly GCF_016862955.1 of Rhizocola hellebori. Lineage (GTDB taxonomy): Bacteria > Actinomycetota > Actinomycetes > Mycobacteriales > Micromonosporaceae > Rhizocola > Rhizocola hellebori. The sequence continues at coordinate 125,024 of NZ_BONY01000021.1, forward strand.
TTCTCGACTTCGGCATCGCGGCACTGATCGGCGAGCATGACTCGCCCGAGCCGGACAAGCTGCTGGGAACCCCGGCTTACGTTGCCCCGGAACGGCTTCGCGAGAACGAGGTCGCCGCGGCCGTAGACGTCTACGCGGTCGGCATTCTGCTCTACCGGATGTTGCGCGGGAGGTTTCCCTGGCCGGTGGAGACGCCCACCGCGTTGCTCGAAGCCCATCTCAGGCTCAAGCCCGCCCCACTGCCGGAAGTTGCGGGCCGGCCGCAAGGGCTGGTTGAGCTCTGCCATCGCTGTCTGGCCAAGGATCCGGCCGATCGCCCCACCAGTGCCGAGCTGGCGGCAAGGCTGGCCAAGATTGCGGGCATGCGTAAGCCGACGGCGCTCACCAAGGTGCCGGTGTCCCCAAAGCCGCCCGCGCGCACGACCGTCCTGTCCTGGGACACCGCGCCCTTGACGCCCGTCCCGGCAAGGAATGAGCTTCTTGGCGAGCCGCTGGTCCAGCGGGGTCGTCCACTCCGGATGGCCGCTACCGGCGGTCTCGGCCTGGTGGCGCTGCTGCTCACCGCCTGGACCCTCGCCGGCGCGCACGCTCCCGTCGCCAACCGCTGGGGCCCGCCGGCTCGGGCTGCCGAGCAATGCCACGTCACCTATCAGGTAACCCGCGATGATGGGAGTCGGTTTGAAGCGGCCATCACCATCCAAAATGGAGCGCCGGCGCAAGAGTCAACTCAGCTTCGCTTTCCGTGGCCGGGTGATCAGAAGATGCTCTCCGCCGACGGCGCGGCGTGGAAACAGACCGGCCACGAGGTCGTGGTCGAGCCGGACGGCGGGGCGACAAACGTTGTCCTGGTTGGAAGTTATGGCCGGCTGAACGCGCTGCCCGGCAAGTTCAGCTGGAACGGCGCGGAGTGCTCGGCCACCGTGCTGGGCACCCCGGCCGATTCCGTGGTACAGGCCCAGCAGGCGGCGGCGTCCAGTGGCGGCACGAATGACGGCGGTGGCAAAAAGGGCAAGGGCAACAAAGGCGGCGGCAAAGGACCCGGCTAGCTGAGCAGGTTCAGCAGATCTTCCCGGCCGAACATGGCCGCGGTCGCGATGGCCGACGGGCTTCCCGCGCCCGGGTCGGCGCCGTGTTTGAGCAGAGCTTCGATGATGTCCAGGTCGCCCTTGAACACCGCTCCGGCCAACGGGGTCTGCCCGCGATCGTTGGCCACGTTGGGGTCTGCGCCGCGGGTCAGCAGGGCGTTGGTGGCCTCCCGGTGCCCGTGGTAGGAAGCGAGCATCAGCAGGCTGTCGCCGCGATCGTTGGCCAGGTCGACAGATACTCCCGCGTCGATACAGGCGGCCAGCTCGTCGGCCTGACCCTCGCGCGCCAACCGGAAGAAGAGGTCGGAATCAGTCATGGGTCCATTGTGGGCCCGGGAAGGGGGCATGGCGCCCCCTTCCCGGCCTCGATCAGCCGATTCGAGCCAGACTCTGGTTTGCGTCGTCCTGCTCCCACTCCGCGTCGATGTCCGGTGCGGGTGCGGTGATCGGCCGGACGACCGTGGCGGCAAGGATTATGGCCACGGTCACCAGCGCGGCCCCGACGCCGAAGGCAAGGTGGAAGCCGTCGGTCAGCGCGGCCGGCGCGGCGACCCCCTCGGCGAGCAGATCTGTGGTGCGGGCAGTGGACAGGGACGCCAACACCGCCAGGCCCACCGCGCCGCCGACCTGAGCGGTGGTGTTCACGAGCCCTGAAGCCAATCCCGCGTCGTCGCGGGTGGCATCGGACATGGCGAGCGTCATCATGGTGGGGAAGGACAGGCCGCCGCCGACACCGAGCGCCACCAGCGCTGGGAGCAGATCGGTGAGGTACCGGCCGTCGATGGGTGTCTGGGTGAAGAGCAGCAATCCCGCGAGGATGAGCGTCAGACCCGCCAGCAGCACGGTGCGCTCACCGAAACGGGCGCTCAGCCGCGCCGAGAACCCGACCGAAAGCGTGCCGATCGCGATCGCCACCGGCAGGAAGCCGAGCCCGATCTGAAGGGCGTCATAGCCGAGCACCTTCTCCATGTAGAGGGTGCCCAGGAAGAACATGCCGAACATGCCCGCCACCATGAGCATCTGAACCGCGTTGGCCCCCAGCACATTGCGCGAGCGGAAAATCCGCAAAGGGAGCAGGGGCTTGCGGGCCCGCGCCTGGCGCACCACGAAACCGAGGAACAGGGCGATCGACAGCGCGCCGAGCCAGCCGGAGCCGGCGGGGCTTTCCACGATGGTGTAGACACCCAGCATCAACGCGGCGGTGATCAGGATGGCCCCCAGGACGTCGGCGCCCTTGCCGAGCCCGATGCCGCGTTCGTTGTCTATCAAGCGAATCGTGAGTACGAAGGCGGCCACCCCGATCGGCAGGTTGACCAGGAAGATCCAGTGCCAGTTCAGGGCCTGGGTGAGCACGCCACCGGCGAGCAGGCCGATCGAGGCGCCGGCCGCGGCGACGAAGCTGAACACACCGATCGCCCTGGCCTGCTCGGCGGGCTTCGGGAACATGGTCACGATCATCCCGAGGGTCACCGCGGTCGCCATTGCCCCGCCGACGCCTTGCAGGAATCGTGCCGCGATAAGCATCTCGGCCGACTGTGATGCTCCACATAGGAGCGAGGCGGCGGTGAACAGCGCCAGCCCGGTGAGGAAGACACGCTTTCGGCCCACCAGGTCGCCCAGCCTGCCCGCCAGCAGGAGCAGGCCGCCGAAGGCGATGAGATAGGCGTTGATCACCCACGCCAGGCCGGACTGGCTGAAGCCCAGGTCCGCCTGGATCGCGGGGAGTGCCACGTTAACGATGGTCTGGTCAAGGATGATCATCAACATCCCCGCGCAGAGGACGAAGAGAGCGAGCCAACGAGAGTCCTTGGTTACGGTCACGATGTGACCGTACCAGATAGTTTTGTTCGGGACTATTTGTTAACGAACTACTGTGGGGACCTTCGCTGCGCGCCGCCGCGGCGGCTTGTCGCACTGCATAGGCGTGGACAGTCTTCCCTCGGCCAGCTGGGTCAGCCCCTTCAGGAAAGCTTCGCGCTGGTCATCGGGCAGGCCGGAGAGGACGTCGGCATAGATCTTCGTCACCACTTTTTCGGCCTTGGCGACCATCCGCTCGCCGGCCGAGGTGACCGCGATGATCCGGGCTCGGCGGTCGGTGCTGGAGGGCACGCGCTCGGCAAGGCCGGCCCGCTCGAGCGCGTCGATGGTGACCACCATCGTGGTCTTGTCGAGGTTGCACCGCTCGGCCAGCTCGCTCTGCGTCAGCTCCTCGCCGATCGCCTTGCTGAGCACGCAGTTTTCGCGGGGCGTGATGCCCAGCTCGGCAAGGCGCACGGTCATCTCAGTCTCGAGGGTGTGCGTCGCCACATGCAGGAGCAGCATCAGGTCGGGAGCGGCGATGGGCATAGGTCCAGCGTAGCAAGACTGTCTTGTTCGGGACTATTTGCTGAACAAACCATTTCCAGCCGGGTGGCTTCGCTAGGCTGAGCCAGTGATCTACCTCGGCTCCTACGGCACTCAGATCCTGAGCTGGCCGTCGCGGGTGGGATACCCGTGCCCTTCACCCTCGTTCCTCGCGTTGCACCCGACCCAGCCGGTGCTCTACGCGGTCAGCGAGCAGGAGGGGGGTGCGTTCATCGCCTTCCACCTCGGCGAAGCGGAGGAGGCACGCGCGGTCAAGACCGGTGGCAGCTCCCCGTGTCACGTGGCCGTGCACCCCGGGGGCGCGATGGCGGCGGTGGCCAACTACGCGGACGGCTCGGTCGCCCTGGTGACGCTCGACGCGGAGGGTCTGCCCGCCGGAGAGCTTCTCGTGCACCGGTTCTCCGGCTCCGGGCCCAACCGGGAACGGCAGGAGGGGCCGCACGCGCACTTCGCCAAGTTCGTCGGCGATCAGCTGTACGTCGTCGATCTCGGCTCGGATCGCATCCACCGGCTCGATCTCGCGGCAAACGTGTTGGGCGCCATTGCCTTTCCCCCGGGCAGCGGGCCACGTCACTTTGCTGGCGGCCGGCCCGGCCACTGGTTCGTCACCTGCGAGCTCGACGCGACAGTGCGCGGCTACCGGGAGGAGCCCGACGGCTCGTGGACCGCGGCGGGAGTGCTCAAGGCGAGCTCGAGTGAGGGCCTGAATTACCCGTCGCACATCGAGTGCTCCAGCGACGGAGGCCTTGTCTACGTGGCAAACCGGGGGCCGAACTCGATCACCGTCTTCGCCGCCGACGAGCAGGCGGGGCTGACAAGGGTGGGAGAGGTTGCGGTGCAAGGAGCGTGGCCACGCCACTTCGCGCTCTACGGGGGCTATCTCTATGTGGCCAACCAGGACAGCAACAACATTGTTCGGTTCCGGATAGGCGATTCCGGCCTTCCGTCCGATCCGGAACAGTTACTAAACCTTGACAGTCCTAGTTGCCTCCTCCCGTGCGATGACGCCAGGGCGGTCTGGTAGGTTACATTCGTGGTCTTCATCGCGTCACGCCATCCTGTGTGGCGGATGGTGCGCCGGTCATTGCAGTTGCTGACCGGCGCCGTGATGCTGACCGCAGCTTTGAGTTCAGGCCCCGTCGATGTCTCGACGGTAGCGATCCAGCCGCCCGTCACCACCGCCGTGTCGATGGCCGGCACACCCAGCCCTGTGCAAGGGTTTGTCGACTCCACGCCGATCCATGCCGAGCCAGCTGTCGCAGCGGCCGTCCTGGATCGGGCCGAGCAACCCGCACCTGTTGCGCTGACAGCGATCAGCGTTCTCTCGGGCCGCATTCTGGCGGCCGCGCTAGGCGAGCGCGCACCTCCGCGTCTCTGAGCGCCAATCCCCCCACAAACTTTTTTCGCACACTTCCCCTCGAGGTGCACCTTCATGAACGCCGTCTTTCTCGAATTCCTGCATGGGCTGATGCAAGCCGCCGCCATCTGGCTGGCGCTGCTGGCCGTTGCCGTCATTGCCCTGTCCGTCATGGTGCGCCGCCCCGCCAAGCGAGAGCGGTTGCCCGAAGAGCAAAGAGTCCGCGGAGCGTTGCTCAAACGAGCCCGGTTGACCGCTCAATACGAAGAGCTGAATCGCTTCGCCGATGAGGTTTCGGTCGCGGCGCAGCGCGCTGCCGCCACCGCCGATCGCCGCCGTGCGGAATGGCTGGCCGCTCAAGGCCGAGTCCAGATCGCCTGGGAGGCCTATACGGCCTGCGATGATCAGGCAAGGCGGCTGACCGCCGCCGCGGCGATTCCGGCCCCGAGAACACCGTCGACCCCGGCGGAATACGCGGAGCGGGAAAGGTTCCTGCACCGGGCCGCGATGGCCGCATGCAGCCACCGCCAGCTCTCCCCGCTGGACCTGTCCGATGCCCTGGCCCACCGCAACGGCTGGGATCCGCGGCGTCACCCGGTCGAGCAGGAGATGGTGCTGCGGCGGGTGGCCCGCGACGGCCTGCTCGAGACGTATCACGCTGCGGCACAACAGGAATCGGCCGCCTGGCAGGTGGCCAACACGGCCACCGTGGCCGCGCGCAGCCTGCGCGAGGAGGCCTATCTGGCCGCCGATCGGGCACGCCAGGCCAAGCGGGTCGCGCGGCCGGGCCGCCCGGCCAACCGCACCGACACCCGTCCACAATGGTCGGTTCAGTCCACGGTCGGGATGCGGCTGATCGCCCGCCCGACCCGCTGAGCCGCGCCACCAAAGGCGATGGCGTCGGCGATGGCCGCCGCGCGGGGTCGTTGTTGAAATAGACGAAGAAGCCGTCGCGGTCGCCGTACTCGGCCGCGATCCGTTCCACCCACGACCGCAACGCTTTGCCGCCGTAGCGCGGACGTGGCGTGGCGCGGCCTTCGTGCATCCGCAGATAGCCGAAGCTCGCCGTGCGCCACAGCGGGCCCAGCGGCCGGCCGAGCCTGTCCGCCCAGCACAGGGCGGCGTTGTGCCGCTCCAGGGTGTGCCGCAGCTCGCCGGTGAACCAGGACGGATGCCGTGGCTCCACCGCGGCGAGGGTGCCGTGCGGAAGGAGCTTCAGCACCTCATCGAGCGCGTCCACGTCCGCCTTGAGCGTGGGCGGAAGCTGAAGCAGCACCGGCCCGAGCCGAGCGCTTCGGCGTGCCCGAAGAAGCGGGCCACCGGCTCGGCGGGATCGTTGAGCCGCTTGATGTGGGTCAGGTACCGGCTCATTTTCACCGCCACACGGAAGCCGCGTGGCGTGCGCTGCCGCCACTGCTCGAAGGTGTGCCGCTCGGGCAGCCGGTAGAAGGCGTTGTTCACCTCTACCCACCAGGCCTGCGTTCAAACACCCATCAGGATCGACACCTTGTGGATGCCGGTCAGGTTGAGCGGGATGACCGGCTCGTGGAGATGGCCGTCGAACGCGAACGACACCATCTGATCGCCAACGCCGTCGATTTCCAAATTCAGTTCCATTTCTCGGTACCGGAAACCGCGCAGCACAACCCGTTGGAAGATCGCTGGCCGAACCGGCCTGAAGGTGATGCCGGTCGTGTCGAAGGACATCCCGAACAGCCCCTGGTGAATCATGGATAGATAGCCCGCAGCACTCCAGAGCTGGCGGGCCGAGCCGTCCGGCTTGCCCGTGAAGGGCCGGTAGAACTCGTGGAAAGTGGTGGCTCGCCCGGCCAGGTTGGCCAGATGGGCCAGCTCGTTGCCGAAGATCGCGGTTTGGCCGCGGGCCGCGGCGGCCCGTGCCCAGTAGGCCTGCACGAACGGCCACACCATGCCGTTGTGGTAGTAGTTGGCATCGTTGAAATGCCAGAGCCAGGCCAGATAGCGCGGCCAGAGGCACGGGAGGCCGTGGCCAGTGATATGCGTATTCTTGAATATTTGGGTGGCCCTTTCGTCGTCGGCCACCCCCCACAGCACGGCCAGGGCCGCGCCCAGCCCTTCCGCTCGGCTGGACGGGCGGCCGTGCTCGTTTTCGTAGTAGGCGTAGAGGCCTTTGGCCGGTACCCAGAGACGAAGGTTTATGGATTCTTGAAGCCTGCGCGCCTTGTCGGCAAAGGGTTGTGGATCCTCGCCGAAGATTTCCGCCATCCGCGCGGCGAGGGTGTAACCGCGGTGGTAGAGCAGGTTGGTGCTCAGCGCCTTGGTGCGCCTGACCCGCGCCCCGTTGCTGTGGAACCGGAACGGGTAACCGCTGTTGGACTCCATGAAGCTGGAACAGCCGCGGAACAACCCCGACCCGGCGTCGAAGGCGTCGCGTTCGGCCCGCGCGAGGCTGTTGCCGGTGACCTGGTAGCTCCATCGCAGGAACTCCTCGTCGCCGCTGGCCAGATAGGTGCTCCAGGCGCCGACCGCGCCCACGATGGCGTCGGTGAGGTTGGGCCAGCCGCCGAAGTGGCGGCACGAGTCCTGGTGCCACACCTCGCCCAGCGGGTCGGTGCTCGTCTTGGTGCGCATCGTGGTCTTGGCGATCTCCGGCACGCCCAGGCCTGTTCCCAGATCGATGGCGTAGGAGCTGTCGCGCGTCCACACCGAGGCCCAGCGCCGTCCGGCGAGCAGCTTGCCGTCGACGATGTTGCCCTGCACATCGCGGGTCGCCTTGGCATAGGCCGAGTCGTAAAGCGCGTGTCCGGAGTGGAGGCTCATGCCCTCTAGACTGTCACGGGCCGGCGGCACTTTAGCGGACGAGTCCTTGATGCGGGGCAAATTCCAGAAAGCCAGCCGAATATCCCATTCGCCTTCTAGAGTCGACAAACGTGACTCCAAGGCATTATGCAGCTGTTTTGGCAACCCTCGCCGGTGGCATCCTGCTCGCGCAGCCGGCGTCGGCCAATCCCGAACAGCCGGCCCCCCCGATCTCCATAGAGGTCAACGCACTGACACGCACCGCCTCCGGCACCGGCTACGTGGTGACCGTGCACAACAACCTCGAGGTCGCCCAGCAGGTCGAGGTGATCCAGCGGTTCGTGCAGACGCCCTCGGCCGCCACCGCCTCCGACGCCGGGCAGCTGCAGCCGGAGGGCATCACCTGGCTGGTGGAGGTTCCGCCCCAGCAGCCGCGGGCGATCAGCAGCGACGTCACGTTCAACGGCTCGTTCACCACCCGCAGCACAGCCTGCATCCGGGACGTGACCACCAAGCGCACCCTGGACTGCGCCACCGGCGACCTGGCCGTAGGCGCGACCGAAGCCGGGGCTGGTACCAACTGGATTCCGCTGGCGCTGTTGGTGATAGCGGTGGGGCTGGGGGCGGGCGGGGTCCTCTGGATTTTGCGGCGCCGCTCGCGTTGGGTGCCGGCGCTGAAGAGCTTTGTCGGTGAGCATCGCGATGTCGTAGTCGGATGGGTCGCCGCCTTCGCCGTGGTGGTCATCTCCGCTTCCGCGTTCCTCTACCTGACCGGGCGGGCGCGTTCCGCCGTCGACCTGCAGGATCAGCCGGGCCAGGCGATGGGCTGGTCGGGTCAGCAGACAGCCCTCACCCTCGGGCTGCCCGCCTCCTCGGACAAGGTCGAGTTCACCCTCTACCACTGGGCCTGCCAGCAGCTCGACGCCGGCCCGCAGTGCCTGGCGACGGTGGCGTTCCGCAACACCTCGAAAACACCGCAGCAGTGGGTACCACGCCTGCAGCGCCTGCAATACGCCGACGGAGACTGGATCGGGGCCGATCCCGTCCTGTCGTTCGTCGCCAACGGGAGCAGCGATCTGTTCGCCGCGCCGGTAGCCGCGGGGGAGCGGCGGGTGGCCACCCTGGTCTACCAGCCCGCCAAGGACAAAGCCTTGTCCCGCTTGGAGTTGCGAGACGGCGCGTTCTCCCGGGGAGTGGCCTTCCGGATCGGCTAGGCGGGACGCATGGTGGCGAACGCGCGCTCGGTTTCCCAGAAAGCGCGCAGCGACCGGATGAGCCCGTCCTCACCGACGCGGTAGACGAAGACCCCATCGGTGTCCACGCGCATGCCGCCGGGCAGGAAAGCGGTGATGGTTCCCACGTTGGCGATCTCGTCACCGGCCGCGAAGGAGTCCGCGATCGCGAACTCGAAGCGTTCCGCCTGCGCGATGGCCATGTCCCAGAAGGCGGAGATGCCGGCGTGGCCGTGGTGGCCCTTGCCCTCCTCGTCGAACATGGACGGGCCGACCGGATCTTCGATGACCGCGTCCGGCGCGAAGAGGGCGAGCCATTCCTGCTTGGCGCCGCGGGTCACCGCGTCCATCGAGCGCTGGGCGGCCAGGCGGGCCGGGTGTTCGGTCGTCATGCTGTCGGCTCCATCTTGGTGATGACCTCTTCGGCGAAGCGGTAAAGTCCGTCCTTTTTGGACTTGAGATCGGCGTCGAAACCCGCGCCGTAGAACAGCCACGGCACCACGATCGCGTCGGTGACCCCGGCATCGGCCTGCTGCCTGTACCCGTCCAGCCCGAACCGGTCGATGCACACCGCCTGGATCTCGAACGGAACCTCGGCCCGCCCGTATTCGCCGCGCAGCTCGGCCAGCCGGGAGATGGTCTGCACCAGCTCTTTGAAGCGCATCATCGCCGAAGTCCAGCCGTCGCCCGTGCGCGCGGCACGGCGCAGCCCGGCCTCGGTGTGCCCGCCGACGTAGATTGGCACCGGCTCGCTGGGCGCCGGGCTCATCTGCAGCCGGTCGAAGCCGAAATGCTTGCCGTGGAACTCGACCATGCCGCCGCCGAGAATCAGCCGCAGGATCTCGATGGACTCGTCGGCCCGCTCACCCTTGTCGGTGAACGGCGCGCCGCACCACTCGAACTCCTCAGGAGTCCAGCCCAGCCCGACGCCGAGCCCGAAACGGTTGCCGGTCAGGTTGGCCACCGAGCCCACCTGGCGGGCCAGCAGCACGGGATTGCGGGGTCCGAGCTTGAGCACCTGGGTATAAAAGCGGATCCGGCTGGTGGCCGCGCCCATCGCCGCCGCCGCGATCAGTGGGTCCACCCAAGGGGTGTCCTGATTCCAGAACCGGCTGCCGTCCGGCGTGTACGGATACGCCGCGGCCACCTCTTCCGAAAAGAAGATCGAGTCGGGGAGGGCGATAGAAGCGAAGCCGCACTCCTCGGCCGTGCGAGCCAGCTCTACCAAATGCTCCAACGGGTTCAGAGCGACGCCCAGCGTGAACTTCATGGGCAAAACTGTAACGTGTTCTAAGATCAACTGGAACGTGTTCTAGAAATCTTGCATGGGAGGGGGTCAGATTTTCCAGACATCTAGGCGGGTGGTTTGGGCGGTGGACCAGCGGTTGAGGAGGTAGTGGCCGTCGGCGCTGAAGGCTGAGCGGACCTGGCCGGCGGTGGCCACGTCGGTGCGGAAGAGCTCCTCGTCGGTGTCGGCCTGGTGCAGCCAGACCGCGGCGTGCCCGTCCACGCGGGTGGATCCGGCGCGCAGGCGGCCGTCGGGGCTGCGCACCTCGGCCGCGAAACCGTGCTGGGCGCTGCGATCGACGAAGCCGGTGAAGCGCCGGCCGAGATCGTCGCCCACGATCTCGTCCACCACCGCGCCGGTGCCCAGGTCCCACATGGTGGCCACATCGCGGCGGTACCGGCCCACGCTGACCTTGCGATCCACCTCCGACACCAGTCGCCAGTCGCCCTCGTGCACCCGCACCGACAGCGGCGTCGCGCTCGCCTGGAACTGCGACATCAACCTTCCCGACGGCACCTCCCAGACCGCGAAGTGGCCCACGTCATCCCAGGAGACCAGGGCCAGCTGCCCGCCGGGGCGCACGAACACCCGGCCGTGTTGCGGTGTCGTGACCGGACACACCTCCTCCACGACCGCGCCCGAGCTGATGGCCCGCATCCGCACGTAGGCGCCGGAATCGGCGTACTCCACCAGGTTCCGGCGATCGGCGGTGAGCATCCACTCGCCGCTGACCTGCAGAGCCAGGTGTTTGGTCGGACGGTCGTTGCTGATGAGCATCGCCGAGCGGGCCATCGCCGCGATCGTGCCCGAGGGGAGGTAATCCCCGGAGCGGACCCGGTGCTCGACCATGATGCCCTCGCGCAACGCGGTGAGGTCGTAGACGCGATCGTCGGGCGTACGGACCTGAGCCAAACAGGCGCCGTGCGGATAAGGCTGGCCCTCCGCGACGAGCCAGCGCAACACGCGCGCCCGGTCCGGGGTGGGCCAGGAGAGCGGCTCCACCCGCCACGCGGCCGGGGTGGCCTTGATGGCTCGGCCGTTGGTCGCCTGGGCGGCCCAGCTGGCGGCGCCGCGAACAACGGCGAATTCGGGGTCGGCCGGTTGCAGGACAGGCCGTCCCAACTCGGCATGCAGCACCTGGCCCGCGATCGGCAGCCGTGCCCCGCCGCCCACGAGCACCACAGCGTCGACTTCGGACAGATGGAGGTTGGCCCGGGCCACCATCGCCCGGCAACTCGCGGTGAGCCAGCGCAATGCCGAGTCGGTCAGGATGTCCAGCCCGGCCCGGGTGAGGCTCTCGGCCGCGGTCTCCTCGGCCAGCTGCAGCGGCTGTTCGGGCTGCAGCCGGATGAGGGTGGTCGACCAGGTGACGCCCAGGTCGCAGAGCAGCACCAGCGCATCGTCGGGCAGCTCGGGTCGGGTGTGCGGGTCGAGCATGGCGGCGACCGAGTCGCTGATGAGTTCGACGTCGGCGAAGCCCGCCTCGGCGGCCATGGCCACCACGGCTTCGCGCTTGGCCGGGTCACGGCCGAAGGAGGTGGGGATGGTCAGCGAGAGCCGGTCGATGGGCGAGTGCGCCACCGTCGTGGCGGCGTCGACCACCGTACGCAGATAATGAATGTCCAAATGGGAGTTCCATGCGGGCGGGCAGGCGATCGCCTGGATCTGGTCCTCGGTGACCAGGGCGGCGGTGGTCTCGTAGTTGCCGAAGTCGACAACCAGGATGGACTGGGTCATGTCGATCTCCCTACCCAGAGCCGGGCGGAACGCATCGATGACCGTATCCATATTTGGTTTCCCCGAGATTTCGGTGCGAGAAAAGAACCGTTTCCTAATAAGGGAAAGCGGAGTAGCTTGGCCCGATGGCGGACAGTGCATACCGGATCGGCCGCGACTTCGCCGGCCGATCGCGCGCAACGGCTTTCGCGATAGTGGTGGGCGCCTATGCCCTGGCTTTCCTGGCGGCCATCGCCGCCGCGTCCATGCTCTCCGGCCGGCACCCGATCACCGTGTTGTTCTGGGCCGACATCGCCGGAACCGTGGCGATCTTCCTGCTTTCCATGGTGGTCGCCAATTCCAGCCTCTACGACCCCTATTGGAGTGTCGCCCCACCGCTGATCATCGGCGGCTGGCTGGTCTGGCACCTGTCACAGGGGGACCCTCCGGCCAGCCTGCGCCATTGGCTCATGCTGGGTCTGGTCACGGTGTGGGCAGTGCGCCTGACGGCGAACTGGGCGATCGGCTGGACGGGTCTGGGCCAGGAAGACTGGCGTTACGTGCAGATCCGCGAGGACACCACCGGGCGGGCTCCGTGGTGGCTGGTCAGCTTTACCGGCATTCAGTTGATGCCGACCCTGTTTGTCTTCCTGGGCCTGCTTTCCGCCTGGCCCGCGATCATTGGCTGGCGCCCTTTCGGGGTACTCGACGTGCTCGGGGTGATCGTGATGGTGGTCGCGATCGGGCTGGAGACCGTCGCCGACCTTCAGCTGCGCCGCTTCTCGGCCGACCCGGCCAACCGTGGAAAGACCGTCGATGTGGGGCTGTGGCGGCTGTCGCGCCATCCCAACTACCTGGGCGAGATCATGCTCTGGTGGGGGCTGTGGCTGTTCGGTCTCGCCGCCGCCCCGAACTGGTGGTGGACGATCATCGGCCCGCTGGCCATGGTCGGCCTCTTCCTATGGATAAGCGTCCCGCTCATGGAACGCAGGTCGCTTGCGCGACGGAGCGACTACGCGAAGTATCAGCAGGAGGTATCCGTTTTGGTGCCTTGGCCGCGAAGGTAGAGGCCCTCAGCGAACTGCGGTATCGTGACCGACCGTGACCCTTAAGGTGCCCCTCCGCCCCCGACGGTCCATCGCCCCGGCGCTCATAGCGGTCTTCGCGTTGGTGCTGGGGCTGGCGACGCCAGCGGCTGCCGAGCCCGCCCCGACGGCACCGCCCAACGAAGGCGGCACGCCGACGGTGGTGACGCTGCGGGCCAACTTGGAGGCCGCCGCGGCCGGCTTCATCGAGGCGGAAAACCAGCTCAACGCCTCAAAAGCCAAGCAGGCCGAATATGAGGCGCAGCTGCGCTCGGCCGAGGCCGAGATGGCGCGGGTGCGCGGCGGTGTGGCCAAATATGCCACCGAGGCCTACAAGACCGGCCGTCTCGGCGTGATCAGCATGATGCTGAGCTCGTCCACGACAGACGCGTTCCTCGATCGTGCCCGCGCCATCGACATGATGACGCAGCGTGACCAAGGAAGTCTAAATACGTATCTGGCCGCCAAGAAGAACGCCACCGACTCCAAGATCGCCATCGAGGCGCAGATCGCCGAGCAGGCGGCGGCTACCGCGGAGATGCAGAAGCGCAAGACCGCAGCCGAGAAGGCGCTCGCGGCCGCGGGCGGCACCGCCACCAGAACCAACGTCGACTGGGCGACGCTGCCCACCGCCCGGCCCGCGCCGCGCAACTCCGACGGCACCTGGCCCAGCGAGACGTGCTCGGAAGACGATCCGACACCCGCCGACGGCTGCATCACGCCGCGCACGCTTTACATGCTCAACGAAACGCATCGGCTTGGCTGGAACTGGTACGTGTCGTGCTACCGGCCCGGCGACAAATATGAGCACCCGAAGGGTCGCGCCTGCGACTGGGCCGCTTACCCGACCGGCTTCGTCGATAAATCGGCCAAGGACGCCAACAAGGTCTACGGCGACCGGCTGGCCGAGTTCTTCGCGAAGAACGCCAGCGCGCTCGGGGTCATGTACGTCGTCTGGTATTGCCAGATCTGGCAGGTCGGCGTGGGCTGGCACCGGTACAACTCGACGGGCTCCAAGTGCGGCGACTCGCCCGCGGGCGACCACACCAACCACGTCCACGTGTCGATCTACTGATTCTCCCAGTCGGCCCGCGTCAGCTCGTACTCCACGTCGCCAAGTTCGGTGCCCTCGATGGTCTCCGGCCACGCCAGGTGATAGGTGCGCAGGTAGCTCAGCCCGCATTTCTCCATGACCCGCCGCGATCCGGCGTTGACGGTCATGGTGTTGGCCACCACCCGGGTCAGCCCCAACTCGGTGAAGCCGTAGCGGATGAGGGCGCGCGACCCCTCGGTGGCGTAGCCCTTGCCCCAGGCGTTGGTGCGCAACCGGTAGCCCAGCTCGCGTTCGCTGCGCGCGCCGAGCACGGTGGTGAGCGCGAACCAGCCCACAAAGTCTGAGCTGGCCCGCTCGATCGCGGCCCATTTGCCGCCCTCGCGCAGGATGCGTGGCAGCAGCTCGGTTTCGATCTCTTCGCGCGGCGTGGGCCTGCCCCCGTTGATGAAGCGCATCACCCCGGGATCGCTGTCGAGCGCGTAAAGATTGTCCACATCAGATGGTGTGAACTCGCGCAGGGTCAGCCTTTCCGTTTCCAGCAGGACCATGCTCAGAACGCATTGATGAGCTGTGGGGCGCGCTCGGCGCGGGTCAGCGCCCGCAGCACGGCACTGGCGCCGTGGCGGCGCACCGCGAGGCTGGTCAGCAGCGAGAGCACCGGCTCCAGCACGATTGGCGGCAGGGCCGGCGCGTCGATGCCGACGCTGTAGGCCAGATCGTCGGAATGCACCGAGATCTCCATCATGCGGGTGATCAGGAAATCGTCGAGCAGGAGCGCCCACGGGCCGGCGGGTGGCTCTACCAATCTTTCCTGCGGCTGGGCAGCCAGCAGCTCGCGCGTCTCGGCCGCGGCCGCATTCGTCTGCGCGGCAAGCATTGCGGCGCCATCGCTGGCGTTGCTCTCGCCGCCCTGCCGGATTGCCACATTGATCTCGGCGTCGACATCGGCGTCGATCCACAGGACCTTGCCGTAGTGGTCCACCAGTGACACCCGCTCGCCCTGCGGCGGCGGCGCCTTGAGCAGCCGGGGCACCGTGAGCACCTGCCCGGCGAGGTGACCGGCCAGGCCGCTGACCGTGAAGCTCTCCAGAGCGCTCGGCTTGTTCCACAGGTTGGCCACGGCGGGGTCAGCGAGCAGCTGCGCGGCGGAGGCGGCCGCGAGAAGGTAAGCATCTCTAATGGGGCCCATGAGGCCTCACCCTAGCCGAAGCCACTGACCTCTCGCGTGGTCGGCGACCGCCGCCCCGCTGATCGTGGCCGGGATCGGAATCACGTCGAGGCAAAGGCGTATCGCCTCGGTCATCTTCTGCAGCGGCACCCGCATGGACAGCGTGCAATGCGGAACCCAGTTGCCCGGCCGGTAGAGGTCGAAGCCGCCCACTCCGGCTTTGGCCAGCCGCTCATGAACCTCCGCGTGGTGGGCCAGCAGCTCGGCTGTGGGAGTAGGGCCAAGCCAGAGCACCCGGCCCAGGAACTGGCCGATGAAGTCGAACTTGAGCTCCAGGGGCGGCGCCGCGGGCAAGCCCGACAGGGCGTTGGCCACGGCGTTGGCGTCCAGCTCGGGGGCGCCGGTGAGGGAGACGTGCGGCCGGTGCTTGCCGTGGGTCAGGTTGCGCAGGGTCTGTACCCCCGACTCCTCAAGCGCATCCCAGAGGTTGCGGATCCGGCGTTCCGCGACGGCGTCAAGATAAAGCTCCAGCGCTGCGACCACGGCGGTAAGACTAGCGCGACGGACGAACTATCCTTTGTGGATGGACAAACCACGTGCAGCCATCGGCAGCCCTGTATGACCGGCGCAGCGTCGGGTGAGGATTATCTCGAGCACCGCCGTAATGTCGTCGCTTGGCTGGCTCGTCTTCGCCCGTGGAAGTCGCTAGACTAACCAGTTCCGGCAACGGAAGAAGACGCCATAAACAGGCGCCTTCGGGGATAAGAATAGCGAGTGGGAGCCGCCTTGTCAATAGATGACATCGACGCCGAGCAGAAGACCGTCGCCATGCTCTACGCGCGCCTTGACGCGATGCGGGAAAGCGCGGTGCTTCGACTTCGCGAGTCGCTGCGCGCCCCATCGGGTGGCACCCATCAGTCCCGGTCGGAGCGCGACTCGGCGAGCACGATGTACGCCGACCAGATCAGGCAATGGGACGCGGCTGAGCACGGACTGTGCTTCGGCCGGCTGGACTACGACAGCGGAGACCATCTGCACATAGGCAGGATCGGGCTCTTTGACGACGAGAACGACTTCGAGCCTCTGCTGATCGACTGGCGCGCTCCGGCGGCGCGCCCGTTCTATCTGGCCACCGCCGCCTCGCCGCAGGGCGTGCGCCGCCGTCGGCACATCCGGACCCGCCTGCGGGAGGTGATCGGGATCGACGACGAGGTACTCGACCTGTCCGCAACGCCGATCTCCACGCACCCGGGACTCACCTCCGAGGCCGCGCTGCTGGGTGCGATGAACTCCGCCCGCACCGGGCGGATGAAGGACATCGTCGAGACCATCCAGGCCGAGCAGGACAGGATCATCCGCTCCGACCTCAACGGGATTCTCGTGGTGCAGGGCGGGCCGGGCACGGGCAAGACCGCGGTCGCGCTGCACCGCGCGGCCTACCTGCTCTACACCCACCGTGAGGCGCTCACGCGGCGCGGCGTGCTCATCCTCGGTCCAAATGAGACGTTCCTGAGCTACATCTCCCAGGTGCTGCCCGGGCTCGGCGAAACCAGTGTGCTGCTGCGCACCCTAGGCGATCTCTTCCCCACCGTGAAGGCTCGCCGCAGCGAGCCGCCGGAGGCGGCGGCGGTCAAGGGCAGCCTCGCGATGGTGGAGGTGCTCTCCAAGGCGCTGAGCGATCGCCAGGCGGTACCCGATGAGCCGGTCGAGATCGAGCTGACCGATGAGCACGAAGGCTTCGGCTATCAGCGGGAGACCCTGCTGCTGGACCCCGAAACCTGCCGCAGGGCAAGGGAAAGGGCCCGCCGGAGCGGCAAGCCGCACAACCTGGCCCGGCCGGTCTTCGTGGAGGAGATCGTCGCGGCGCTGGCCCAGCAGGCGGCGGAGAAGCAAGGGTTCGACCCGTTCGCCGACGACCCGCTCGGCGGGGACGACGCCCCGGGTGGCCTGTTGCTCGATGACGCCGATGTCGCGGAGATCCGCAAGGACCTCCGCCGCGACCGCGTGCTGGAGTCCAGATTGGACGAATATTGGCCGCGCCTGACCCCGCAACAGCTGGTTGGTGAGCTGCTCGCCGATTTCGGGCGGCTGCGTGCCGCGGCGGGACACCTGAGCGAGGCCGAAATCGAGCTGTTGCACGCAGACCCGCTCAAGCACGGCTGGACGCCGGCGGACGTACCGCTGCTGGACGAGGCGGCCGAGCTGCTCGGCGTCGACGAGGCCGACGCCGAGGCGCTGGCCGCCCGCCTGCGCCGTGAGCAGATCGCTTACGCCGAAGGGGTTCTCGACATCACGGCCGGTTCGGTGTCCACCGATATCGAGGTTGACGAAGAGTCCGAGATGCTCATCGCCGCCGACGTCATCGACGCCAAACGGCTGGCCGAGCGCCAGGTGGACGAGCAATTCCTGACCGCGGCCCAGCGCGCGGCCGTGGACAGGCAGTGGAGCTTCGGCCACGTGATAGTCGACGAAGCCCAGGAGCTGTCACCGATGGCGTGGCGGCTGTTGATGCGCCGCAGCCCCAACCGTTCCATGACCGTGGTCGGCGACGTCGCCCAGACCGGAGACCTGGCCGGTGCCAGCTCGTGGTCGGCGGTCTTCGCGCCCTACGTGGCCAGCCGCTGGCGCGAGGCGGAGCTGACCGTCAACTACCGGACCCCGGCGGAGATCATGGAGGTGGCGGCCAAGGTGCTCGCCAGGATCGCGCCGCAGGCCAGGCCGCCGCAATCGGTGCGCGAAACCGGGGTACCCCCCGAGGAAATCTTCATTGAAGCCGAAGCGTTGCCGGAACTCATCGCTCGCGAGGCGTCCAACCTGGACGGCGGCCGGCTGGCCGTCATCGTGGCGAGCCGCGACAGCAATGAGGTCGACCTGGAGAGCGAAGTCGTCACGCTCACCGTGCGCCAGGCGAAGGGGCTGGAGTTCGACACCGTTATCGTGGTGGACCCGCAGGCCATCGAAAGCAGCTCACCGCGCGGTGCCAGCGATCTCTATGTGGCTCTGACCAGGGCCACGCAGCGCCTCGTCCTGGTCACTTTCGACAGCGACGGCAGCGTTCGTTAAAAATTTCCTTCAATCGATACATTGACGTGGCTAGTTTTCACCGGCGAGGATGGTGGGCATCTCACGACCCCGAGAGGAGATGTCCACATGACAATCGTTGGGGAAATGTCGTGGTTCTGCTGCGGTTCGGCCTGGGGGCCGTGCGGCACCACCGGACACGGTGCCTGTGGCACCTGCAATTCCGGCTCGCGGCAGCACGCCTGGCCTAACGCGTCACAGGCCTGCCTCGACATCACGAGGCCGGATCTGTGTGGTATCACGGGCATGAGCCGGCGCACCTGCGGCTTCCAGCACCGCACCACCAATCTTTGCAACGGTTCCTCGGTCGTCACCTCCATCGCCGACTGCGGCCCACGCACCCGCAGCTTCTGCGGGGAGCGAAGCTGTTGCGGGGCCAACTGTGGCAGTCACCGCATCGTCGATCTGACGCCGTCGGCCTACAGCGTGATAGCCAGCCTGTCCACCGGACTGCGGCCGGCCCGCGTCACGGTTCCGTAGCGAGCAGAAGGAGACCTCCACCATGGATACCACATTGGACCGTCGCCGCCTGTTCACCGCCGCCGTTCTTGGCGGGGCCACCATCGTCGGCGCGACCGCCCTGGGATCGCTCGCGCCCGAAGAGGCGCTGGCCGCACTGGCTTGGGACGTCGAGCCTGGCGCGGTTGACCCGAACTTCGCGGAAGGCCGCATCACGAGCATCAACGGCACCAAGCTTTTCGTCACCGGCTCGGACGGTGTCTTCCATCGCATCCAGGCCACCGAAGGCACCAGCATCTGGAAGCTTCAGCCGACCGGCTTCGACTCCGCGCAGGTTGGCGACGGCCTTTACGCCCGCGGCGTGCGGCTCGCCGACGGCATGCTGGCCGCAGAATCGATCTGGATAAATATCGTCAACCTCGAAGTGCACATCTCCGCGATGAGCCGCAACATGCTGCACATGGAGCACTACGGCAGCAAGATTATTGGTCATGTGGTACCCGGAAAGACCGCCACGGTCTACAACGGCACCCCGGCCATCAGTGACATGTCGCTGCTGAAGGTTGGCAGCCACGTCAAGGTGATCGGTGCCTGGCGACCCGACACCAACGAGATCGACATCGCGACCGTCTACGCCGCGGTCTGAACGCCATGACGATCATCATTGGCTTCGCCCTCGTGTGGGCCGGGGCTTTCAAGTTGCTGTCACGCCGGGCGCCCATTGCCGCGGCGCAGTCCGGGCTGAGCCGGCTCGTGGGCACCACCCATGTGGTGAAGGCATTTCGTGCCCTCGGCGCCGTCGAGCTGGTGGTCGCGGCCAGCCTGTTGGTGACACCGATTCCGGCCATCGCGCTGTGCGTGGCGTTCCTCGCCTACCTGGCCTACACCCGGGTGCTTTCGCCGGAGTCGTCATGCGGGTGCACCAGCGCGCGCAAGACTCCCATCGGCTGGCGCAGCTTCACCTACACCGGTGGTCTACTGCTGATCGGCGTCGGCGCGCTGGCCGGGCTGTCGGCGCCGTGGTGGGGCATCGTGGCCCTCGCGGTGGCGCTGGCCGCGGTCAACCCCGACCTCGACCGCTTCTGGCTGACACCGTTTCGCCATCTCAAGGTTCGCCTGACACATCCGTTGCAGGAGGCAACCTCCGACGAGGTGCCGCTGCTGGCCACCATCCAGCAACTTCAGCGAAGCGACGCCTACCGAAGGGTCGGCGCGCTGCTGCGCTCAGATGTGGTGGAAAGCTGGGACGAGGGGGAGTGGCGCCTGGTCCGCTATTCGGTAACCCACGACGGCCGCCCCGCCAACGCCATCTTCGCCGTCCCCCGCCTAACCAACCACCCCGAACGAGTCCGCCTAGCCATCGTCGAATAACCGACACCCTCGCGGCGCTGCCGCGCGTTGCTTTGCACGCGCCAATGTTGCAGCGCCGCGCCGGTGTC